>MWYZ01000073.1 GCA_002050365.1 Acidobacteria bacterium 28-1 | reverse complement strand
GATTTCAGATGTGGTGATGGAAATCGCGTGTGGGTTACACAATTTGCGAGTAACCTTCCGCCAGCCACTTCAAACAATTGATTTAACGAACTTTGAAGAAATATATTATTTCCAATAATGTCTATTGAATACAGGAACGGAAAATCTCGACGCGATTAAGGGAAAACCTAATAAACGTCCGATGTTTAGCGAACAATCTTTGCGCGACCTCGCCGAATTGTTGACACAGGAAATCTTGAAACGCGAAGATGCCGAAGGCTCTGAAATATCAAGTTATCTCGCCGACATCGAAAGATTCTTGCCCGCCCGCGCCGCGCAGATTCGACAAAAATTTGATATTAAAAAGAAAAAAGTCAATATAAATCCAAACGGCATTAGTCCGTCTCAACCCGAACCACCGCCTCCGCCAATGCCCGTGCCGCCATCTGCTTCGGCAAAATTGTCTGAGGACGATAAAAAGAAACTTGCCGAAGGTTTGCAAAATCTCGACACCAAAAAACTTACGGAAGACGAGCGTAAAAAAGTCGTCGAAGAATCAAGAAAAATCATTGCCGAAACAGTTGACCGCGATCAGAAACTACTGGCATTGTCCGCTTTGGCTTTGCGAATCGCTAAACTCGGCGATAAGGAATTTGCGACGGAAATAATGAAAGACGCGCAAAATTTAGTAAATCTACAACCGAAAAATTATCGTGAATATATCGAAATTTGGATGCTGATCAGCGGTTACGCACAAGTTGATGCCGAAAAAGCCTTTCCAATTTTGGAAACAACAGTTTTTCGGCTTAACGACACCATCTCCGCGTTTGTTAAAGTCGGCGAATTTATAGATGTTTCGGGCGATATGATTGATGATGGCGAAATTCAGGTCGGAAGTTTCGGCGGCGAAATGACTCGCGGAATGCTCGGCAGTCTGGGCGCATCCGATTCAACCGTTAAAAACCTTGCCACCGCCGATTTCACCCGAACTAAATCTTTGACTAATAAATTTGAGCGTCAGGAAGTTCGAATATTGGCAAAGATGTTAATTTTGCGGGCTGTTTTGGCTGAAAAATCTGAGGTCAAAGAAGAATTTTAATGAAGTAAAATGAAGTAATTTGTCGATTATAATTTTTCACCGCAGAGACTTAGAGGTTTTTGCAGAGCGTCGCAAAGAAAGGCAAAAATTTCTGCGATAACCGGCGTATTCTCTGCATCTCTGCGGCGAAACATTCATCTTTCAAATAACTCAAGTTTGAAGAAAATTTTTTGCTTCAAAAGAAGTCAATACTTGTTTTTATTTGATTAATGGTTTGGCTATCGCTGGTTTTTCCGTGCAAAATAATTTGAAAAATTTATTGAAAAAGCGACTTTTTGGTATTTTTTGAGTTGACTATCTTAGGTGAGAAATTTATATTGACCAATGTTGCCAAAATCTATTTGGAAACACGGCTGCCTGAAAAGACAGTTGGTAAATAATAAATATAATCTTTGAAGAAGACAGGAGAATTTAATTAAATGAAAAAGACTTTAGCTCTTTCAGGAATGTTAGCTTTAAGCGCATTGGGTATGGCTTGCGGTGAAACTGCGAGCAACAACTCTAATAATAGCAACAGAATGAATTCAAATATGATGTCGAACTCCGGCTCAATGAACTCGGGTTCAATGAATTCTGGCTCGATGAATTCTGGCTCGATGAATTCAGGTTCAATGAATTCTGGTTCAATGAATTCTGGTTCGATGAATTCTGGTTCGATGAATTCTGGTTCGATGAACTCCGGTTCAATGAATTCTGGTTCGATGAACTCCAATATGCGTATGAATTCAAATATGGGTTCGATGAACTCCAATATGCGTATGAATTCAAATATGGGTTCGAAGAATTCCGGTTCGATGAATTCAGGCTCAAGAAACTCCAACCGTCCGTAATTTGAGTTTCAATAGAAAATAGAAAAGCACGTTGTTTTATCAACGTGCTTTTCTATTTTCATTTCTAACATTAAAGTTAAGCGAGCTGCGTTATTAACTCTTCCCGTGTTGAAACAGGCATTTGACAAGCAAAATTTTCGCAAACATAAGCCGTTTGTTTGCCATCAATCATTTTACGATTGTTCAGAAGTGGAAGGAGCTCGTCATCAATTTGGTTTTTCTCCGCTAAAATCAAAACTTTATCTGGAAGGTATTCTTGCCAAACTTCCCTTTCGAGTTCATTTCCTTTTTCACCGATAATGACAATTTCTTTCGTAGAATTTAAATGGAATTCTAAAGTTGAAAGAACGCGCCCAAAGGCTTGGGGATAACGCCGAATCTGCGGCGCAACTAATCTTAAAACTGTAATGCTGTAACGTTCGTATTTTTCATCGCCCGTCAATCTCGACAATTTCAACAAAACATCAGCCGCCGCCGAATTGCCCGAAGGCGTGGCGTTGTCGTAATAATCTTTCGAGCGCATCAACAAATCTTCGTGATTGTTCGCCGTGAAATAAAATCCGCCCGCATCTTCGTCCCAAAATTCAGCAATCATCAAATCGGCGAGTCGTTTCGCCTCTTTTAGATATTTAACGTCGCCCGAAACTTGAAAAAGTTCGGTTAAACCGTCGGTGAAATTGGCGTAATCTTCGAGATAAGCGTTGAGTTTCGCTTGTCCGTCTTTGAACGAACGCAACAAATAACCGCCTTTTTGTAAATTCTCTAAAATAAAATCAGCATTTCGCTCAGCAACTTTAAAATAATCTTTTCTATCTAAAATTGCCGACGCTTCCGCAAAAGTCGCTAACATCAAACCGTTCCAAGCCGTCAGAACTTTTTCGTCGCGGAAAGGTTTGATACGCTTTTCGCGTTCTTCAAATAACAATTTTCTGCTGCGTACTAAGGTCTCTTTAAGTTCGTCTTCGGAAATTTGCATTTGCCCGGCAGACGTTTCAAGTGAGCCTCGCACATTCAAAATGTTCTTTTCTTCAAAATTCCCGTGTTCGGAAACGTCGTAGTAAAAACTGAAAATTCGCGCGTCATCTTCGCCAAGAATTTTTGCAATTTCTTCCGGTGTCCAAACAAAAAACTTGCCTTCCACGCCTTCCGAATCGGCATCTTGCGCCGTATAAAATCCTCCGCGCTCGTCAAGCATTTCTCTTTTCACATAATCGAGCGTTTCAACTGCGATGCGTTTGTAAAATTCATCTTTGGTGATTTGAAACAAATGCAAATAAATTCTTGCAAGCTGCGCGTTATCGTAAAGCATTTTTTCAAAATGCGGCGTGAGCCAAATTGCGTCCACCGTATAGCGATGGAAGCCGCCGCCGAGTTGGTCGTAAATTCCGCCGTGTGCCATCGCCAAACAAGTTTTTTCAACCATTTCCAAAGCCTTTACATCTTTCGTTCTATAAAAATAACGCAGCAGAAATTCCAGAGACATCGGCGGCGGAAACTTCGGTGCGCCGCCAAAACCACCGTTCACCGAATCAAAACTTTTTGCAAAACTCAAAAATGCCGAATCGAGCTGGTCTAAACTTAAATTGTTTGTTTCAAATTCCGCCGAACCGACGTTTCTCATTTCACGTAAAATTTCATTTGCCGAATTCAGTAATTCATCGCGTTTGTTTTGATAAGCATCGGCGATGCTCAATAAAATGCGCTGAAAGCTCGGCATATTGTAGCGATTGACGGGCGGAAAATAAGTTCCGCCGTAAAACGGCAATCGGTCGGGCGTCAGAAAAACATTCAGCGGATAACCGCCGCTTCCCGTCGTCATCTGCACAAACGTCATATAAATCTGGTCAACATCGGGACGCTCTTCCAAATCAATTTTGATATTGACGAAATGCTCGTTCATAATCCGCGCCGTTTCCGCGTCTTCAAAAGACTCGTGTTCCATCACGTGACACCAATGACACGCCGAATAACCGATGCTGATTAAAATCGGCTTGTCTTCGGCTTTCGCTTTGGCAAACGCTTCTTCGCCCCAAGCAAACCATTCGACGGGATTGTGCGCGTGCTGCAGCAGATACGGACTTGTCTCGTTTATCAAACGATTAGTAAATTTCGGTTTGTTCATATTTTTAGTTTAACTTGTCGCCTATTATTTTCGCAAAAACTTGGAACTTCTCCAGCAGTTTGATATATTGTTCGCAATAGTTATGACTTCGCGCTGTATTGCAAAACTCCGACCGAATATTAACCGACCGAACCTTTTCGCGGGCGACTAAATTTTCCTTCTCTCAACGTTTCACTAACCATCAATTTTATTTTTAAACACTTTAGAGAGGAAAAATTTATGACACCGACCATTGAATTACAAAAACCGATTATTAAAACCGAACTTCCGGGACCGAACGCACAAGAAATTATCGCTGCCGACGCACAATACGTTACGCCATCTTATCCGCGTCCGGATTACAAATTAGTTGCAGAAAAAGGCTATGGCGTATGGATTGAAGACGTTGACGGCAACGTATTTTTAGACTGCAACGCCGGCGTGGCGGTTTGTTCGACCGGACACTGCCACCCGGAAATTGTTGCCGCAATTACCAAGCAAACCGAAACATTAATCCATATGTGCGGCACGGATTATTATTACCGACATATGCCGGCTTTGGGGAAAAAACTCGACGAGATTGTGCCGATAAAATCGCCGACGAAAACGCATTTTGCAAACTCCGGTGCGGAAGCCGTCGAAACCGCCCTAAAACTTGCGATGTATCACACGCGCCGACAGAAATTCATTTCGTTTTTCGGCTCCTTTCACGGCAGAACTCTTGGCGCGTTATCTTTGACATCATCGAAAAAAGCGCAACGCTCAGGATTTATGCGACAAGCGTTAGATGTCGTTCACGTTCCGTATCCAAACCATATTCGCTCCCCGTTCAAAGAAGTAACCGACCCTGAATCGGCTTCAAAAGCTACGATTGACTGGATTGAGAATCGGCTTTTCAATACGACCACGCCGCCGGAAGAAGTTGCCGGCATTGTCGTCGAAGCCGTGCAGGGCGAAGGCGGTTACATTCCCGCGCCGCCGAATTTTTTGAAAGAATTGCGAAGAATCTGCGACTGGCACGGCATTATGCTGATCGTTGACGAAGTACAGTCGGGAATGGGCAGAACAGGTAAGATGTTCGCCACCGATTATTACGATATCGAACCAGATATTATGTGCTTGGCAAAAGGCATCGGTTCCGGTTTGCCCATCGGCGTATGCGTCGCCCGCGCCGACATTATGGACTGGCACAAAGGCGCACACGCTTCAACCTTCGGCGGAAATCCGGTTTGCATCGCATCGGCTCTGAAAACAATTGAACTGCTTGAAAACGCCTTGACCGAAAATGCTCGCGTCGTCGGCGATTATCTGCAAAACGGTTTGCGCGATTTGATGCAAAAATATGATTGCATTGGCGACGTGCGCGGTCTGGGTTTAATGGTCGGTGTTGAATTTGTCGAATCGAAAGAAACGATGAAACCCGCTCCCGAACTGCGCGACAAAATCGAAATGGCTTGTTTCGAGCGCGGTTTGATTATCTTAGGCTGCGGCGCAAACACAATTCGCTGGTCACCGCCGCTTATTTTGACAAAGGAAAATGTTGATGTCGCGCTCAGTATTTTCGATGAAGCGATTGCGGCTTCCGTTTAATAATCAGTCGGAATTGCCTGCGCCGGCAGGCGATTCCGAAAACTCCGACCGGCTCTCGGCAAAAAATTCACCGCCTCTGTGCGGTTATAAAGCCACCGCCTCTGTGCGGTTATAAAGGTTGAAATTATGGAAAACGAAACAGGGATTCGAGGCGCGGGCGGAACTCCCGGCGGACTCCTGGAATTCTTCGTCGGATTGGGAATGGCGGTTGCAGGTGCTTTTCTCATTACCAATCAAGTAATCGTTACCAGCAGTTTCTGGTCAATTTGGGGTTACAACGCTTTCGGTTTGTCGCTGTTGCCGCTGATTTTTGGCATCGGCGTCTTATTTTTTAATGGTAAGTCGATTGTCGGCTGGCTGCTTTTATTTATTGGTGTAGTCATCATCTTTGCAGGTATTTTGATGAATCTTCAAATTTATTTTCAGCCCACCAGTCTTTTCAATACCATAATGATGATTACACTGTTAGCCGGCGGAATCGGATTAATCGCACGCGCTCTTGTCTCGCATAAGTAACAAAACGATTGACCTTTCCTACATTTAGGGCGAACGCATCACTTTTGCAAAAATAAATATTGAGGCAAAACGCTTTAGTTATTGGAGTTAGAATTCAGCTTTGCGAATTATTTCAAAATTCTTACATTGAAAATTTGTGCAAAATTCAAAGAATCGCTTAATGTTTATTCACGCAACCCATTGATTAAAAAACTAAATAACTGAAAATAAAGAAAAAAAGTGATGCGTTCGCCCTATCCTACATTGACCCGCCGTTTATAGAGAGCAGACAATTTGGTATAATCAAGCAGTTATGGCAGATATACAATATATTTCAGACGCAAATGGTAACCCAGTCGGTGTAATTGTGCCGATAGAGATTTGGCAAGAAATCGAAGCGGAACAGGAAACGGCTTATCTGAATAAAAGCGAAGCGATGAAGAAGCGTTTGCTGGAAGCAAAAAAACGCACTGAAGAATTCAGCAGCGACGAATTCTGGCTTTCGGCAAGCGAGAGTTCGCTGAACGAAATCTGGAACAATGAGGAAGATGACGTTTATGCCGAGCTTCTCAAAAAATGAAGTCGTTCTGGTTCGTTATCCTTTTTCGGACTCAACCAATTTTAAGATTCGTCCGGCGGTCATCGTCAATGCGCCGCACGTTTCACAAGATTTGTTTATCGTTGCCCTCACAAGTAAATTAGGGATTCAAGACTTAGGATTCAAAACCTAAATCTTGAATCCCTAATTCTGAATCATTTATAAATCTCAACAACCGGCTTGCCGTTCATGTCAATATAGGCGCGATACATTCCTTCGGAATTAAACGAGATACCGATATTGCCGAATTTGTCCATAGCGATTACGCCGCCGTCGCCGCCGAGCGTTTTGACTTTGTTCATTGTCATATCAGCCGCTTGTTGGACGGGCAATGCGCGGTATTCCATCATTGCGGAAATATCTCGCGCCACGCCTAAACGGATGAAATACTCGCCCCAACCGGTCGCGCTGACCGCGCAGCCGTCGTTGTTCGCGTATGTTCCCGCGCCGATAATCGGGGCATCGCCGACGCGCCCGAATTTTTTATTCGTCATTCCGCCGGTCGAAGTTCCTGCCGCTAGATTTCCGTCTTTGTCGAGCGCAACCGCACCGACCGTGCCGAATTTATTGTAAGGCAGTTCGCGCAAATCAGTCTGTGAAACTTTTCCTACGTTCTTTTTTGCTTCCTTCTTCTCTTTTTCTTCTTTTTCTTGTTTGAGGATTTCTTGAAGAGCATCCCAACGTTCTTGAGTGAAAAAGTATTTCGGGTCAACGAGTTCGATTTTCTGCTCTTCCGCGAAGCGTTCTGCGCCGTCAGCAATCATCATTACGTGCGGCGATTTTTCCATCACGGCGCGGGCTAAGGTTATTGGATTTTTGACGCGGTGAAGTCCGGCAACTGCGCCTGCTGCTAAAGTTTTGCCGTTCATTATCGAAGCATCGAGTTCGTTTTTGCCGTCATTGGTGAAAACCGCTCCTTTGCCGGCATTGAAAAGCGGTGAATCTTCAAGCATTCGGATGGCGATTTCGACCGCATCGAGTCCGGATTTGCCGGCTTGTAGGGCTTTATAACCCGCAAGCACAGCTTCTTCGAGTTTCTTTTTATATTCGGCTTCCTTTTCCGGCGAAAGACTTCCCTTTGTTATCACGCCCGCGCCGCCGTGGATGATGAAACCGAGTCGCGGATTCTGCGGCGATTGCAGTTGTTTTATTTCAGCAAAACTTCCTTTTTGCGCAAAAACCGACGATGGCAAAATGATGAGAACGGTGATTAAGATTAAAGAAAAAAGTTTATTCATAGCAAACTCCAAGGAATGAAATTTAAGATAGATTATCATAGAAAGTAAAAATAAAGATGCAGACTCTTTTTTTGGTGCAATGTATATTTCTATTTCATCTTCGCGCCAATTATTAAAATCTCAAGCGCTTTTGCCAGATTTGTATCTAGTTTCTTGAGTTTTTCGTGCGCTTTTTTCGCTTCCTTGACGTTGCGCCGCCTAAATTGTGCTTCGCCGAGATTGTAAAGTCCGATAGCGTATTTGTCGTTAAGAGCAACCGCTCGTTCAAATTGCTTGATTGCATTATCGTATTCATTTAATTTGCGATAGGCAATTCCGAGTTCATTAATGGCAAACACCGAATCTTTGCGCAGTTCATTGGCGCGTTTCAGAGATTCGACCGCCGCTTGATATTCGCCTAAATCGTTTTGCGTAATGCCTAAATTAATATAAGCCGGGGCGAAGTCGTTTTTTATACTGACGGCTTTTTGCAAAGCGGCTTTCGCTTGTTGTAGTTTCGCTTTGCCCTCGGCTTTCGTTTCTGGAAGTTTGGATTTCAAGTCAATTTGTGAAGCGTTGTAATAAGCCCAACCCAAATTCGTATAATCAATATGGTCGGCACTCAAAGCGACCGCTTCGTTCAAACGCAGAATCGCGTTGTTCCATTTTTGAACCTTGCCCAAACAAAATCCCCAATTACTGTAAAGCTCTGCATCGTCTTTGATGAAAACCGCCGCAATGCTGTATTCGCCGTTAGCTTTGTCATACTCTTTTAATTGGCGATAAGCATCGGCAAGATTAGCGTGGGCGGCACCGATGTCGTTTTTGAGTCGGTTTGTTTCTGTGTAAGCCTTGATTGCTTCGACGTAATTTTCGCGCTCATATTCTGCCGCGCCCAATCCAAACCACGCATCAACATAAGTCGGTTTTAAACGTATCGCTTCCTTGTATTCGTTGACTGCTTCTGCTTCACGGTCGAGTTTGGCTAAGGCTTCACCCAAAGAATAATGCGCTTCCGGCATTGTCGCGTCGAGTTTTGTTGATTCGGTCAATGCCAGACGCGCATCTTCGTAGCGATTTTGTTTTAGACGAACGACACCTAAAAAATACTGTATAGAAGCGTCGTTACGGTTGAGTGCGATTGCTTTATTAAGAAAATCTTCGGCTTTGGCAATTTCATTTTTTTGCGTATACAAAATGCCGAGCGGCGCATATAGTTCAGTCAAATCAGCGTTTAAAGACAACGCTTTTTCATAATTAAAAATCGCCTTATCGTTGTCATCAAGCGAATCGTAAATTTCTCCCAAACCTGAATATGCGACTGAATTTTTAACGTTTAGTTTTACCGCTTCATCAAACAATCCGCGGGCTTCCTGTGGTTTGTCTTTTTCCAATAAATCACTGGCTTTACTTGCTAGAGCGTCACTTAAACCGAGTATTGCGTCAGTATTTTTTTCGTCTAGGTCAATGGCTTCACGGTATAAATCAATTGATTTATCCATCTCGTTATTGTCGTAATAAAATTGCGCTGCGCCGGTCAAAGTTAGAGAGGCTTCTTTCGCGGATTTTTTCGCGGACTTTTTCGCTACTTCTATCTGCACAGGTTCAGGCTTAAAAATTTTAACGCGTTTGCGTCGCGCGGTAACGACAGCGAGATTATTATATTGCTTGCGGATGTTTTTTACGGCAACCAGACGTTGTATTTTTGTGCGCTTGGTTCGGTTGCTGGAAACGAATTTCTTTTGCGCCGTCCTGCCGGAACTGCGAAAAACAAACACGCTGGCGCCCAAAGAAAGGTCTTCATTCGGCGGAAGGTCTTGCGCCGTTGACAAAAATCCGCCGATTATAAAAGTCCAGATTATAAAAAATGTCGCTAAACTTTTTAGAATATGTTTTTGAAAATTCATTTTTCCCTCTCAAAATTTTTATATGTATTACTTTGCAATGATTATTGGCAAGACGTAATTTATGATTCTCAATCGGTGTAGAGACGTTCCTCCGAACAAATTTTGCATTTACACAAAAAACGGCTTGCCTCTTGTGAGGACAAGCCGTTGTAATTTTCGAGTGAATTTCAACTTTACCGAATATAAGCATTCGGAATCGGCTTGTCTTCATTGTTGCCAAATTGTACACCTGTAAATCCCTGCGACGTTCTCAGCAAATACCACGTTCCGTTTGACGGTCGAAATACCGCGATGTCCGCCCGCCCGTCACCGTCGTAATCGGCTGGCACCGGCAAATCGCCCGCCGCTCCAAACTGCACGGCTCCGTAATTAGTCTGCGGATTCGGCGATGTGTACCAAGTTCCATTGCTCGGTCGGAAAACGGCGATGTTCGTTTTTCCGTCGCCGTCGAAATCTGCCGGCACTGGAATGTCGGTCGCAATGCCCAATCCTTGAAAGACGTATTGGTTATTTGAACTTTGCAGAATATACCACGTCCCGGCTGACGGACGGAAAACGGCTGCGTCCTGTTTGCCGTCTCCGTCGAAATCGCCGACCACCGGCTTGTCGCCGTTTGTTCCCCACGCAATCGCTCTGAAATCAACTCCCGGCGCTGAACTCGGACGATAAAAGAAATATCCTTGTCCGCCTGACAGCGAACCGTCGCGGTAAACGGCTAAATCGCTTTTACCGTCGCCGTCCCAATCGCCTGAAACAGGAACGTCGCCGGTTGCGCCGAATTGTTCCGGTCGGAATGAACCATCCGAGCTGTTTGTAATATAAAAATAGGCTTTATTGCCAGCCCCAAAAACGACATCGCGGAAAACGGCAAAGTCGGTTCGTCCGTCGCCGTCATAATCGGCAGGCGCGATACGGTCTCCGTTTTGTCCGAACTTAAATGGGATGAATGAATTGTTTTGACTGGTTAATTGATACCAGAATCCGTTTGAAGCTCGAAAAACCGTCAAATCAGCTCGTCCGTCGCCGTCGAAATCAAATGGCGTAATGTTGCGGAAAGGAGCAACCGTTAATCTCGCCACGCCGAGGCGCGTTACATTGGCAATTCTTGTAAAATCACCGCCGACTAAAATTTTACCGTCTGATTGGCGGATAATCGCGCGAACTTGGTTGTTCGCTCCGGGAAAGAAACTTGTATCCACAGTTCCGTCAGACTTGAGCCGCGCCAGATTTGAGCGCGAAATGTTATTGACGACTATAAAATTTCCGCCGACAATTATACTTCCATCCGGCTGTACGAGAATTGTGTTAACTAGGGCACTGGCAAATGTTGGAGATTGGAATGTTGCGTCCGCGCTACCGTTGTTATTTAATCTGACAACTGTAGTTGTTAAAACGACATATTTCCCGTCCGCATTAAGTTCTATCTGTCTAACGGAGGCAATGTTTCCTGCGTTGAAGGAACTGTCAAGACTTCCGTCCGAATTCAAACGAACCAGATTCACACGATTAAATCCGTTCACTCCGTTAAACGAACCGCCGACTAGAATTTTTCCGTCCGCTTGAACAACAATACTTTGAATTGAACCGCTTCCGAATATTGGATTAAAACTTGTATCCAAAATGCCGTCGGCATTAAGCCGCGCCAAATCGTTGCGATTTTGCCCGTTGACGCTGCTAAAAAATCCGCCGATAACAATTTTTCCATCAGCTTGCAGAGTTATCGAATAAACGACTCCGTTGCTCGAAATAATTGGATTAAAACTCGTGTCCAAACTGCCGTCCGCGTTCAACCGCGCAATCGCCGTTCTAGGCGTTCCGTTATAAGTTGTAAAATTTCCGCCGACTAAAATCCTTCCGTCTGCCTGAACGATTATTTCTTCGACTGTGAAATCAAAACCGGTTCCCGGATTAAAGCTCGTATCAAGCGTGCCATCAGTATTGAGGCGAGCGATATTTTTGCGCGGAACTCCGCCGACCTGCGAAAATTCGCCGGCGACGATAACTTTGCCGTCTGTTTGAACTGCTAAAATCGAAGCCGAACCGCCGATTCCGAAACTCACGCTAAAAGATGTGCTGACGCTTCCGTCCGGGTTGAGTCGCGCAAACTTAAAGACCGTCGCGCCGTTTTCAAGAAATCCGCCATTCAGCAGAATGTTGCCTGAAGCGTCAATTACAAATTTACTAATTTGAGTAAGATTGCTCGGCGAATTAAATGTATTATCCAAACTGCCGTCAGCATTTAATCGGTAAAGTTTTCCGCCCACCGAAATTATAAATTTGCCGTCCGGCAATAATTCAATCGCATCAGCTGCTTGTCCGGGACTGAAAACATTAGCCGGCATAAATGACAAATCAACATTGCTGGCTGGCAGCAATTTTGCGATATTTAAGCGGTCAACGCCGTTAACCTTAGTAAAGTTGCCGACAATCACAATGCTTCCGTCGGGCAGAACTTCAAAGTCTCTTATAAAATTTCCGTTTCCGAAACTTCCGATGGTGCCGGTTAAAACCGGCGATTCAAATGTCGTATCGCGGATGCCGTCGGAATTAAAACGTCGAAGAAAGCCGCTGGGTGAAAGTCCGCCGCCGCCGTTGCCGCTAACCAGAATTTTTCCGTTCGGCAAGATAAAAACTTTTGAAACGGATTCAAATTGAGTTCGTCCCGATTGGAAATCAATTCTCGTGAATGTATTGTCAAATGTTCCGTTTGAATTGAGGCGGTAAAGTGAATTTAAAGCTATACCGCTTGCATATGTGAAAATTGAGACAAAAATTTTACCGTCCGGCTGAATTGCCACAACCGCAGCGGAACTAGTTACTTGGAAAGGATTCGTAGCAAACGGAGAAGTAAAGGTCGGATCAATACTGCCGTCCGAGTTCAACCGCTGAACTCGCGGGTATAAATTGGTGTTAGGAAGAGACGGTGATCCGCCGGCAACGATGATTTTCCCGTCCGGTTGCACAATCGCGCTTCCGATTATGAAATCACACGCGGCACAATCAAATGAATTGTCTAAACTTCCGTCCGGATTGAGCCGCGCAATTTGATTTTTTATAACGCCGTTGACAATTTGAAATCCGCCGAACACGATTATTTTTCCGTCCGGCTGAGTCACGAAATTGCCGCCGCCGCCGCTGATTTCTTTTGAAAGTACCGCGTTGAAAGATAAATCAACCGCGCTCAATTGAGCTTCAGTTGCCGAAATCGAAATCAAAGCAATCAGCGTCAATTGTGAAAAAACGACAATTCGTTTGAAGAAATTTTTCGATAATTTCATTTTTACTCCTCAAATTTACGAGGAAAGATTACTACGATAAAATTACTTTTACGAAATTAACAACATACGGTCCGGAAGTTTGTCGGTATTATAAAACTTATTTATTAAATTGTAAATATTTATCATCTTCCAAAATCCACTAAATGAACACTATTCTTGCTATCTTTCGGTTGGTCATATAAATTATGTTGTTACCAATTGTTCAAGTTCAAAGTTCAAAGTTTAAGGTTCAAAGTTCAAAGTCAAAAGAGAGAACTTGAACTTTGAACCTTAAACTTTGAACAAATTCTAATCTATAAGGAGATTTTGCCGAAAATGAAAGCATTTACTACTGAAAATATACGCAACCTGGCTGTCATTGGACACGGCGATGCGGGTAAAACCCAACTCGTCAGTTCGCTTCTGCACGTTGCCGGCGCAACCACGCGCTGGGGACGAGTCGCCGAAGGGACAACCGTTACTGATTACGACGAAGATTCAATTGAGCGTAAAGTTTCGCTCAATAATAATTTCGCTAACCTCGAATACAAAGACACAAAGATAAATTTGATTGACACGCCCGGTTACGCCGCGTTTGTTTCGCACGCTCGCCCGGCTCTGCGCGTTGCCGACTGCGCGTTAGTTGTTGTTGACGGCGTGAACGGCATTGAAGTGCAGACGGAAAAAACCTGGAGTTACGCCAATGAATTTCTGCTGCCGCGTTTTATGGTCATTAACAAACTCGATAAGGAACGTGCCGATTTCGGACATGCGCTCGACAGTGCTAATCAATCTTTTGCGCGGTCAATCGTGCCGTTCACATTACCCATCGGACAAGAAGCGAATTTTAAAGGCGTGGTTGATGTCGTTCATCAAAAGGCTTATGAATTCGACGCAAACGGCAAGGCAAAAGAAATTCCGATTCCCGAAGATGGACGCGCCGTCATTGACGCGACCCGCGAGCGATTAATTGAAATAGTCGCCGAATCGAATGACGAATTGTTGGAGAAATACTTTGAAAACGGCACACTCGAAGAAGAAGATATTTATCCGAATCTGGCAAAAGCGATTGCCAGCAGCAAACTTTGTCCGGTTTATGCTGTTTCGGCTGATACACTGGTCGGGCTTTCGATTCTTCTCGACCACATCGTTGAATTTGCGCCCAATCCAGCCGCACACGAATCGGAATACGGTTTCGCCAACGCCGAAAGAGACGGCGAGCGAATTACTCGTAAATACAGTAACGACGAACCGTTTTCCGCTTATATTTTTCGCACGATTGCCGACCCGTTCGCTGGCAGAATTAACGTGATGAAAGTCGTTTCCGGTAAAATATCATCCGACGCAACCGTTTATAATTCGAGCCGTGATTCTCAAGAAAGACTCGGCGCGTTGCACGTTTTGCAAGGCAAAAATTTGGATAAAGTAAATGAAGCCCAGACCGGCGACATTATCGCGGTTGTCAAATTAAAAGACACGCAAACCGGCGACACGCTTTGCGACAAAGCCAAATCTATCGTTTATCCGCCGGTTGAATATGCCGAAGCTGCAATTTCATTTGCCATCGAACCGAAATCTCGCGCTGACGAAGACAAAATCAGTTCGGCTCTGCACAAAATTCTCGAAGAAGACCCAAGCCTTCATTTTGACCGCGACGCGCAAACGAAGGAATTTATCTTGAGCGGTTCGGGACAACTGCATATTGAAACCGTCGTTGATAAATTAAAAAACCGTTATCACGTTGAAGTTGCGCTTCATCCGCCGAAAGTTCCATATAAAGAAACGATTACGGCGCAAGTCGAGGTTCAGGGCAGACACAAAAAACAATCCGGTGGGCGCGGACAATTCGGCGATTGCAAATGTATCTTTGAGCCGCGCGAACGCGGCGAAGGCTTTGAGTTTGTTGATAAAATCTTCGGCGGCTCAATTCCGCAAAACTTTCGTCCGGCGATTGAAAAAGGAATTGTCGAAGCGGCGCAAGGCGGCGCAATCGCCGGTTATCCGCTTGTAGATTTTAAAGTTACGCTGATTGACGGCTCGTATCACACGGTTGATTCGGACGAACATTCGTTTCGCGCGGCTGGCAGAAAAGCGTTTCGCAATGCGATAGAAAAAGCCAAACCGACGCTGCTCGAACCGATTATGGATGTCGAAGTTTTCTGTCCGATAGAAGTTTCGGGCGATATTATAGGCGACCTTAATTCACGGCGCGGGCGAGTTTCGGGAATGGATATGCGCGGCACGCAGCAAGTTATCAAAGCGCAAGTTCCTTTAGCGGAAATGCTTGATTATCAATCAAGACTTAACTCCGTTACGCAGGCTCGCGGCTCATATCATATGCAGTTTTCGCATTACGACCCGCTACCGGGGAATTTGTCGGCGAAAGTCGTCGAACAAGCACGCGCCGAAGGCAGAATCAGAACGCACGAGGAAGACGAATAGAAAGTAAAAAGGCAAAAGTAAAAAGGTAAAAGTGAAGAGCCGTCCTTGAAAATATTTGAGTTAAACAAAAACGGCTTTTTCACTTTTGCCTTTTGCCTTTTTACTTTTTACTTTTTAACCGTTTTACATTCAGAATGGAAAAAGCGAAAATTGTAGATTAGTTATAAATTAATAAATTTTTAAGAGGAAATATGTCTAAACATTCTTTTTTACCTGCGGTAGTTTTATTGACGGCTCTGCTCGCCGCTTGTCAGCCGAATCCGACGCGCATTGATTCGACCGTTCATAAACCCGAAGGTCAAAGTTCAGCATCGCACCAGTCGAACAGTCATTCAGATAATCACAACGGCAGCATTCACACTGATGCGAATCACAACTCGACGAAACGAAATCCATCCGAACCTGATTCGACGAATCATTCAGACGATAAGCATTGACGAAAGTCGAACACGCCAGACTCAAAACGCTTGTGAGCAATATAATTCGAGCGCAGAAAACCGAAATCAAACAGATGCGGAATTGAAAATGCTGTGGGTAAAGTAAAATCTGCATTTACCTGAGTCGAAAGCGTATGTCAGTAGCCCAAGCGTGAGCGCGGGCTTTCGCGTTGGAAACCCTCCCTGACGGTCGGACTACCGACACGGAACTAACTTTTATGAACAAAATTGCAATAGCAATTCACGGCGGCGCAGGCACGATTCTTAAAAGCAGAATGACCGCCGAACTTGAAAAGGAATACGGGCGGGCGCTTGAAAACGCTTTACAAGTGGGTTGGCAGATTATTCAAAGCGGCGGAAATTCGCTTGATGCAGTCGAAACTTCGGTTTGCGAACTCGAAAACAATCCGCTTTTCAACGCCGGAAGAGGCTCGGTTTTCACGCACGACGGTAAAAACGAAATGGATGCTTCAATTATGGACGGCAAAACACACAATGCCGGCGCGGTTGCTTTAATCCAAAACGTCAAAAACCCAATAAAATTAGCGCGTCTTGTAATGGAAAAAACCGAACACTTTTTGCTGGCAGGCGATGGCGCAAACGAATTTGCGCGAGAAATGAAAATTGAATCGGTGGAGGACGAATACTTTTTTACCGATTTTCGTTACCGACAATTGATCGAGGCGCAAAAGGAAAATCGCGTTCAACTTGACCACAGCGAAAAAGGAGAAAGGAGAAAGGAGAAAGGAGAAGATAGAAATCCAAAATCCAAAATCCAAAATCCAAAATCCAAAATCCAAAATCCGATTGGCACGGTCGGCGCGGTCGCGTGTGATTCATCTGGAAATTTGGCGGCGGCAACTTCGACGGGCGGAATGACGAACAAAAAATTCGGACGCATCGGCGACACGCCAATTGTCGGCGCGGGAACTTACGCCGATAACAATACCTGCGCGGTTTCGTGCACCGGACACGGCGAATTTTTTATGCTCGCGGCGGCGGCTTATGATGTTGCAGCGAGGATGAAGTATAAAAGCGTTAGTTTAATCGAAGCGGCGAACGAAACCATCGAACATTTGCGATTAATCGGTGGCGAAGGCGGTTTAATTGCGGTTGATAATCTTGGCAATCTCGCTTTACCTTTTAATAGTGAAGGAATGTATCGCGCATTTATAACTTCTGACAGTAAAATGTCAATTGAGATTTACCGCTGAATAATTATATCGAAACTTCTCGATTGGCGGAATCAATTTCGGCAGTCGGCAGTTTTACACGCAGGAGAGTCAATCTTTTTTCGTCGCCTTGCAAAATTTCTACGTCAAGCCCGCGAATGTTTAGCATTTCGCCAATCTTCGGAACATAACCAGCTTCGCTCGTAACTAATCCGGCGATAGTCGAAAAATCGTCGTCTTCGATTTCCATATCGAAAAGGCGTTCGATTTTCCCGATTTCCGTCGAGCCGAGAACATCGTAATAACTTTTGTCCGCGCCTTCGATGATTTCGATGATTTCTTCTTCTGTGTCTTCATCTTCGATTTCACCGACGATTTCCTCGATAATATCTTCCATTGTGATGAGACCGGCAACGCCGCCGTATTCATCAATGACAATCGCAATCTGCACGCGTTCAAGCTGCATATTTTTTAAAAGCTCGGCGGCGGGTTTAGTTTCCGGAATAAAATACACCGGGCGCAGAAGCGTTTCGATAGTCTGATGCTCCTTAGCTTCCGACCAAGCATTCAACAAATCTCGCACATAAATTACACCCTCGATGTTGTCAATCGTTTCCCGATAAACGGGCAGGCGCGATATTTTTTCTTCGATTATTAAATCGCGGGCATTTTTAACGGTCGAATCTATCGGAAGCGCAACGATTTCAGTGCGCGGAGTCATAATTTCGCCGGCTCTGGTTTCGCCAAACTCAAACATCGTCTCAAGGAGTTCGCGGTCTTTTTCTTCCAAAATACCTTCTGCTTCGCCCATTTCGATTAATGCCTGTTTGTCTTCGGCGTTATCTTCTTTGACTTCCTCGACGGTTTGCGTCGGAACGATTGTTGTTTCAAGGTTTGAATTATCTCTGGTAAAAAACTGAAACGGGTCTGCTACCGCCGACAGTAATCCGTAAAAAGGTCGCACGAACGGCAGCAACACGAGAAGTTTCGTTTCGGGATTTTTCCGAGTCAAAAGGCGCGGCAGAAACTGTCGAAAAATAATCGTTGCGGTCAAACCGATAACGATTGAAAGAGCTAATAACTGAAAATAAGTCGGATTAAAACTTGAAACAATCAACGTTACCAGAACGGAAAAAGCAATGAGCAGAATTTGAATTGCCGCCGACAGCGCAAACCGAAAGCGCGGACGATTTTCCAAAATCCCCTGCAAAAACGCGACTGATTTTACCTTCGTGCTGTCTTCAAAATCAGAGGAAAGCCGCCGCAAACCGACATCGCTCAGCTGCGAAAACGCCATATCAATCGTCGCCAGAAAAGTCAGGACAAACAAAATCAAAATGGCGATGGCTATCTCAATCTGCATATTTTGTAGAGTTTAGATTGAATTCGGGAAATAGTAAATTGAGCCTTAGTTTAAGAGCCGAGCGGCTTGGCGTTCAATCAGCCAAAACAAATCGCCGTCGTTTAATTTGACGGCTTGCGCGGGATATTTTTCCGGCTGATATTCGCCTTCTAAAATTTCTTTCAACACTTCCGCTTTCGATTCACTTCCGATTAAGAAAATAACATTTGAAGCATTATTTATCGTTGGGTATGTAAAAGTCAGACGATTTGTATTTAATTTTTCAACCCAATTTACAGCGACATTTTTTTTACTTTCCTTTAACGCTTTGGTGAACGGAAATAGCGAAGCCGTGTGTCCATCCTCACCCATTCCGAGCAGGATTAAATCGAATCTTGGAAGTTCATCTTCAGATAGTGCAAAAAAAACGGCTACTGAAACTTCGTAATCTTCGGCGATTTTCTTAGGGTCATTTGATTCGGTCTGCCAACGAAAGATATTTTCGTCGGAAATTTGCAAAGGCGCGAAAAGGTTTTCGTTCGCCATACGGTAATTACTCTCCGCATCGTCGGGCGGAACATTTCTTTCATCGCCGAAAAAGAAAAAGACTCGTTTCCAATCAATTTGGTCTTTAAAATTATCGCTCGAAAGCATTTGATATACCGATTTGGGAGTTGAGCCGCCCGCTAGCGCAACCGTAAATTGTCCGTTTTTTTCGATTGCTTTATTCGCAATTTCGACAAACTTTTCGGCGGCGAAGAAATTTAACTCTTCAAAATTCGGGAAAATTTTTACCATTGCTTTAGTGTTATAGCAATTAAAGTCTCGGCGGTAAAATCTTTTGTAATTTTGGTAACGGGCGACTTAGGTTAAATAAATAAGAGAATTCAGAAACAATTTAATCAACGGTATTTTTCCATTTGCGTCCGTCGTTCTTCAAGAGTTCGTCGGCTTCAGTCGGACCCCAACTTCCCGATTCATAATTTGGAAAATCCCGCGCCGGAATTGCTTGCCAAACGTCGAGTATCGGCGAAACAATCTGCCAACTCGCTTCAACCATATCAGCGCGTTGGAAAAGCGTCGCGTCGCCCGTCATACAATCGTATAAAAGTCGTTCGTAGCCGGTCGAGATTTGTTCGCCGAAGTGGTCAACGTAATTGAAATCCATATCAACCTCGCCCATATTGACAATCGGACCGGGAATTTTCGCCCCGAAATGGAGCGTAATTCCTTCATCCGGCTGAACATGTATGACGAGGCGATTCGTCGTCAGTTTTTCAATCGTCGTGTCGCGGAAAAGCATAAACGGAGCTTTTTTAAATTGAATTGTGATGTCCGTCCGTTTGGTCGGAAGCCGTTTGCCCGTGCGAATGTAAAACGGCACATCAGCCCAACGCCAGTTATCAATCGAAAGTTTCAGAGCGGCGTAAGTTTCCGTATTCGTTTTGGGCGCAACCGCTTGTTCGCTTCGATAAGCAGAAACTTTTTCGTCCTTCATTTCACCTGCACCATATTGCCCGCGCACTGCGTTATGCAAAACATCTTCGGGCGCGAATGGCTGCATTGCTTGCAGAATTTTCGCTTGTTCGTCGCGCACCGCATCGGCTTCAAACGACACGGGCGGCTCCATCGCGGTTAAAGTTATCAATTGAAAGATATGATTCGGAATCATATCGCGCAGCGCTCCAGCCGTATCGTAATAACCGCCGCGAGTTTCGACACCGAGTTCTTCGGCAACCGTGATTTGCACGTGGTCTATAAAATTTCTGTTCCAAATCGGCTCGAAAATACTGTTGCCGAAACGAAATATAAGCAGATTCTGGACGGTTTCCTTGCCGAGATAATGGTCAATGCGGTAAATCTGTTTTTCTTTAAGAATTTTAGCGAGTTCGTGGTTGAGTTTTTTTGCCGATTCGATGTCGCGTCCGAAAGGTTTCTCAAAAATAAAGCGTCGCCAATTATCGTTTTCATCTCGTCCTAAACCATTTTTGTGAATCTTGCCGGCGACATTGGCGAAAAGCTGCGGCGGCGTGGCGAGATAATAAAAATAATTTTCGGGAATGTTAAGATTTTGGCAGACTTCGGCGAGTAAGTCCTTCAAATCTTTGAACAACTTTTTATCATCGTCAAAATCGCCGCCCGTGTAAAAAATTCTTTCTTCAAACCAGGCGAGCAGTTTTTTATCCGGCGAATCGCCGACGAATTCCTTCAAATCAGCGATAATTTTTTGCCGAAAATCTTTTGTTTCCATTTCCTGCCGCCCGACACCAATAATCGCCAGACTTTCAGGCAGAAAACCATCCTTCGCTAGATTATACAGCGCGGGAAAAAGTTTACGTTTCGTTAAATCGCCGGTCGCACCGAAAATCACCATCACGCACGGGTCGACAGTTCGTTGTGTTTGATTCATAAAATCTAAGTTAGAAATGAAAAATGAAATTTAATTCTAAAAGTTCTCATTTCTCACCGCTCATTTGATTCCGAGTTTATCACGAAATTGCAGTTCAAGTTCATTCATCTCGCCCGCATCTTGTTCATGATCGTAACCGCAGAGATGCAAAACGCCGTGCAAAATTAATTGTTTAATTTCAGTTTCCAAAATTAAACTGTTTTCTTCCGCCTGCCTTTCGGCTTGTTCGACGGAGATTATAATATCTCCGAGATTGCATTTTCCAAAATATCCGTCCGCTACCGCAGACAGTCCTGGCAGTTTTTCAAATTCTTCGGCTTCAAAAGGAAAAGATAAAACATCGGTGGTTGAATTTTTCCCGCGAAATGATTTGTTTAGTTCGCGCATTTTCTTATCCGAAACAAATGCAACCGTCGCAATTTTGCCCCTGGCGGTGGGAATTGTTTCGATAACATTTTCGGCATATTCTTGAAAATCTTTTACTTTAATTTTTATTTTACGTTGATTGTTAATGATTTCAATCATTTCTTTTTCGTTAGCTGCACTGCTCGCAATAAGTCTAATTTGCCGATTTGCCGGTAACAAACTTTAACTATGAAAAAGTATAAAAGCCAAGAATCAACTTTATTGATTTCTCGGCTCTGCTAATTTTAACTTCTGCATATGCGCCAATCCGGTATTTTTATTCGTTTTCGGTTGATTGATTTTCGTAAGCCTTAACAATCATCTGCACGAGTTTATGACGCACGACATCTTTGTCATTGAAATAAACAAATTCAATTTCTTCAATTCCCTTTAAAACTCGCTCGGCTTCTTTGAGTCCGCTGCGTTGTCCGCGCGGCAAGTCAACTTGCGTAACATCGCCCGTAACCACGACTTTCGAGCCAAAACCGATGCGCGTCAGAAACATTTTCATTTGTTCGCCGGTCGTGTTTTGGGCTTCATCTAAGATGATAAAAGAGTCGTTAATCGTCCGACCGCGCATAAATGCCAGCGGCGCGATTTCAATAATTCGCTTCTCCAACATTTTCGTTACGCGCTCGGTATCAACTAAATCAAACAGCGCGTCATAAAGCGGACGCAGGTAAGGGTCAACTTTGTCCTGCAAGTCGCCGGGCAGAAAGCCGAGCTTTTCGCCAGCTTCGACTGCCGGTCGAGTTAAAACAATCCGCGAAACTTGTTTGGCAAAAAGCGATTGAACGGCTAAAGCAACCGCCAAAAAAGATTTTCCGGTGCCGGCTGGACCGATTCCGAACGTCAAATCTCGGTCTTGAATCGCTTCAATATATTTTCGCTGATTAGCGGTTTTCGGCGCGACCGCTTTTTTGCCCGACGGATTAAACCGCGCCCGGGTGTAATAGTCTTTTAAGCTGTAAGCGCGGTCTTCGGCAATTTGCTTGAAAGCATCGCGCAAATCTTTATCGCTAAACGTATTACCTTCATTGAAGAGTTCAGAAAAGTCTTTCAAAATTTGCTCGACGGTTTGGATGTTTTGCGGGTCGCCGTCAATCAGTAGTTCGTTGCCGCGTGCGCCGATGCTGATGTCGAGAAGGGTTTCGAGGTATTTTAAGTTTTGGTCTTGAACGCCGAACAGTGTGTTTAAGCCGCGCGGCGGGAGTTCGATTTTTTTTAAATTGCTCAAATTGGGTAAAAATTCCTTGTGGTGAAAAATTTTTATTACTATATCTCGAAACTACTAAAAGGTTTAGGCGATGTCAACGGAAAATTCTCATAAATTTAACTTCTTCGTGCTAAAAAATCCTTGCTTATTATTACCGGTTTGTGTAATTTTTATCTATCGAAAAATTTGCGGTTGCAGTAACAACAAAAATTTTTACTGTCGCTAGAACTTTAGGGCTTTTGGAAAGAAAGGAGGTTTGAGATGACGAAAGGCGAAGCGAAAATGTTGGAAACCGACGTTGGTATTTTTCCGATAAAATCAGTTCACGAAAATCGTGAAAGCGTTTTAGCTGAACAATTAGCTAGTAAAAATGCCGTCGAAGTGGAAACAACCAAAATTGACATCAAAGCTCGATTCGCACGACTGAAAAAATCTTTGCGAAAAAGGTCGGCGAGTATTTTATAAATCAAGAGGGGAAAATTATGCCAAGGGGAGATAAATCGAAATATACCGACAAACAAAAACGACAAGCCGAACATATCGAAGAAAGTTACAAGGAAAAAGGCGTGTCGGAAGGTAAAGCGGAAGAACGCGCTTGGGCGACAATCAATAAACAAGACGGCGGCGGAAAATTAAGTGGTTCGGGGCGCAAGAAACCCGCTTCGAGCAAAAGCGAGAAAGACGCGCCCGACCGAGATTCTTCGGCAACTAAAGGAAGCGTTGGAACAAGACCGCCGAGCGATAGTTGAGCGGCGAAAAAATTTGAGGAAAGCGCAGCGAGTTTTTAGAACGGCTGCGCTTTCCCTCTTTTATTTTAAAGAAACTATTTAAAAAATCTATGAAGAATTAAACAAATGCTCAATTTACCGCCAACTGCTTTTGCCGACGGCTTCTGATTATTCAAACATCTTCCGCAAACTTTCCGTATAAGGCGCACGCGCTACACCCTTTTCCGTGATGATTGCCGCGACGAGTTCATTCGGCGTTACGTCGAAAGCGTAATTGTTGACGGAGATGCCTTCGGGTGCGAGTTGAATGTCTTGGACGTGCGTTATTTCTCTGATGTTGCGTTCTTCAATCGGGATTTCTTCACCCGTTGGACAATTCAAATCTACGGTTGAAAGCGGAGCGGCGACGTAAAATGGAATATCGTGCTGCTTTGCAAGAACCGCGACCATATAAGTTCCGATTTTATTGGCGACATCGCCGTTTGCCGCGATGCGGTCAGAACCGACGACGACTGCCTGCACTCTGCCTTTTTTCATTAAATGCCCAGACATACTATCGGTAATCAAAGTTACGGGAATGTTGTCTTGTTGAAGCTCCCAAGCGGTCAGCCGTGCGCCCTGCAAATATGGACGAGTTTCGTCGGCGATGACGGCGATGGTTTTGCCTTGATTGATTGCGCCGCGAATCACGCCTAAAGCTGTTCCCCAAACTCCGCCGGTCGCCAACGCGCCGGCGTTGCAATGCGTTAAAACAGTCGAATTATTTTCAAGCAGTGCGCCGCCGTATTCGGCAATCATTCGCTGCGATTCGATGTCTTCGTCGTGGATGTTTTTCGCCTCAATAATCAAAATCTGTTTGATTTCCGAAATTGATTTTTTTTTTGATTTTTGAAAAACTCCGCGCATTCGCTCGATTGCCCAAAACAGATTAACCGCCGTCGGGCGCGTTTTGCCGATTACTTCGGCGATATAATCGAATTCGTCTTCTAAATCAGCAACGCTTGTGCCGACAAAATTTTTTACTCCCAGTGCGATTCCATATGCGGCTGACACGCCAATCGCCGGCGCGCCGCGCACCACCATATTCCGAATTCCGTCCGCAACTTCGGTGAAACTCTTCAGCGTGAGCCATCTTTCTTCGGTCGGAAGCAAACGTTGGTCGAGCATCAGAACGCCTTCATCGCTCCATTTTACAGGTATTATCATTTTGATTTATTTTTCCTTTTAAGATTTGTTGAAATGATAAGAAATAAACTCTCGATAAGCAAAGATAAAAAAAGTTTGAAATTTTCTTTGAAAAAATGATAAATTTCCTCTGGTTTATTTGTTTTCTAAATTTCATAGATAGCAATGGAAAAAGCAACGGAATTTTGTTTAATCGTCGAAGGAAACTATTTTACAGTTGAAGAAGCCAAACACGCTTTGTGCGACCCGTTTATCGAAGATTTTGTCGAACAGACCGGACGCTTTCGGATACAAAACTTTGAAGACATTCAAGTTGTCACCGGCATCAGTTTGGGCGATTTGGAAATCGGAGAGATTGACGAAGGCGTATATGAAATTTCCTGTCGCACTTCGCCGCTGATTCTCAACCGCAGAAAAGCAGATTTACTTGCCGAAACTCTGCGTCGGCAGGCAATGTTTGATGAAATCAGCATTGAACCGCTCGTCTAAAATGGAATACGAATTTCTTAACAAACGCGTACTTGTTAAAGTCGGTGACATCACGCGCGAGAAAACTGACGCAATCGTCAACGCGGCAAATTCCACATTGCTCGGCGGCGGCGGCGTTGACGGTGCAATTCACGCTCGCGGCGGAACACAGATTTTAGAAGAATGTAGAAAAATTCGGCGCGATAAATTTCCCGACGGTCTACCGACCGGCGAAGCCGTCATCTCACGCGGCGGAAATCTCGAAGCAAAATTTGTGATTCACACCGTCGGACCAATCTACGGGCGGAATCAAAATAAAGACGCGCAATTACTCGAAAATTGTTACATGAATTGTTTATCTTTAGCGGTCGAAAACAATTTGCAAACCATCGCTTTCCCATCAATTTCAACCGGCGCGTTTGCCTACCCAAAACACGAAGCCGCCAAGGTTTCTTCCAGAGCGATAAAAGATTTTCTATCACAAAATGAATTAATCAAACAAATTCGCCTCGTCTTTTTTTCCGAACCGGATGCGCTGAAATTTATTAAGCATAAAATCTTCTAATTTCAAACCAGCGAAAAACCCACAAAGTTGCCAGTTAATTTTCGATAGTTTATAGTTTTTGAATAACTTTTCCTTATTCAAAATACGAAAAATCATTTTTTATGAAGGAAATTTCAACGGAAAGTTTTAAAAATATGCAGACAGCCGCCGGCTTAGAAACTGAACAGAATTTTAAAACAAATTTTTACTACCAACGCGATTTCCCTGTAAATCTCAAATTTTTAGACGCTCTTTCGTGGAATTTTTTATGGTCTTGGAAACCCGAAGCCGTTAATTTATTCCGCGACTTAGACGCGCAGCTTTGGGAAAAATGCGAACAAAACCCGCGTCTCTTTTTGAAAAAAATCGGCGCGATTCAACTTTGGCAAAAGGCAAGCGATAATCTATATGTCAAAAGACTACAGAATTTTGCCGAAAAATTTGACGCGTATCTTTCAGAAAAGCCGAATTCTTTCGGACAAATTACATCACAAAATCCTGTCGCTTACTTTTGCGCCGAATACGGCGTTCATAATTCCTTACCGATTTATTCCGGCGGACTCGGTATTCTTTCGGGTGACCATTTAAAATCGGCGAGCGATGGAAATGTTCCGCTTGTTGCAATTGGCTTGTTATATCGCTACGGTTATTTTCGCCAAATAATTGCCCACGACGGGTGGCAGAAAGAACGTTATGTTGATTCGTTTGAAAACGAACTTGCGCTTTTCCCGGTTTTGAATGAAAACGGCGAGCGGATTTTAGTAAAAATCCACATTCGCAGACGCGAAGTTTTCGCCCAAGCGTGGCTCGCCCAAGTCGGCAGAATTTCGCTTTATCTACTCGATACAAACATCGAACAAAATCAGGAAGTTGACCGCTTAATTACCGGGCATCTCTACGGCGGCGACACGGAAACGCGCATTGTGCAGGAAAAAATCTTGGGCATCGGCGGCGTTCGGCTTTTGCGACAACTCGGCACCGAGCCGTCGGTTTACCACTTAAATGAAGGACATTCCGCATTTTTAACTTTGGAATTGGCACGCGAGTTTTTGCAAGAAAATCAAGATTCGTCGTTTGCCGACGCAGTGGCTTATGTCCGCAAGCGATGTGTTTTCACGACTCATACACCGGTCGCGGCGGGCAATGATACGTTTCCGCCAAACCAAATTAAAGATTGTTTTGACTCGAATTTTATTGATTCACTGAAAATCTCTAAAGATGAATTTTTCGCGCTCGGACGTACAAATTCAGGCAACACGGAAGAATGGTTCGGAATGACGCCGCTTGCTTTGCGGATGTCTCGTTCGGCAAACGGCGTGAGCGAAAAACACGGCGAGGTTTCACGCGAGTTATGGCGTAAAATGTTCCACGAAGAATCGGACGCGGCGGAAGTCCCGATAACGCACATTACTAACGGCGTTCACGCGCCAACGTGGATTGCTCCGGCGTTTCAGACGCTCTATGAAACGCACGTCGGGGCGAATTGGTCGGAAGTTCTGAAAGATGAAGCGGCGTGGCGTGAAGCGATTGAAACGATTCCAGATGCCGAAATTTGGCGAACACACAGACTTTTGAAACAGCTTTTGATTTCATTCATTCGCCAAAAAACTTTTTCAAAAGAAACCGGTTCGCTTGATACAATCAACGAACACGAAGACACCCGCCGACTTTTTTCAGCCGATGTTTTAACGATTGGTTTTGCCCGGCGCGTGGCGGCGTATAAACGTTGGAATTTGATTTTGTCTGACGTCGAAAGACTTTTAAAACTGGTTGGCGATGCGGAAAAACCCGTGCAATTCGTTTTCGCGGGCAAAGCGCATCCACAGGACAAAACGGGAAAAACGGTTCTTCAGCAATTGATGAGTCTCGATGAAAATTCGGAATGGCAACGCCGCGCGGTTTTTATTGAAGATTACGACCAGGAAGTGGCGCGTTATCTCGTGCAGGGCGTTGACGTTTGGCTTAACGTGCCGATTCGCCCGATGGAAGCGAGCGGCACGAGCGGTCAAAAAGTAGCAATGAACGGCGGGCTTAATCTTTCGATTTTAGACGGCTGGTGGATTGAAGGTTTCAACGGCGAAAACGGTTTTTCAATCGGTGTCGCCGGCGACGAAGATGAATCCGATGAAGCGAAAATTAACGCTCAAGATTCCGAATCACTTTATACGATTCTGGAAACGGAAGTCGTTCCCGTTTATTACGCGAAAGATGAAAACGGATTGCCAAGTGAATGGATTCGGCGAATGAAAAATTCTTTGATGACTCTGACTCCGCAATTTTCGAGCGACAGAATGGTGAAGGATTATATTGAGAAAATTTATTTATAATCAGTCTTTGGCAGTTGATTTTCAGTCTTGATTTTTAATTCCAATTTCAGCAAATATCATTACGAGCTAAAGACTCAAAATTAAAATCAGGAAATCTTCAATGAATGAAATCAAATTCAATACAGGCGTAATCCGCCCCGTCGAATGTATGCGAGAAGGCTGGGAATTGATAAAAGACCAATTTTGGCTGTTTTTCGCTATCACGCTGGTTGGAATTCTTATTGCCGGCTCGACGATGTATATTTTGCTGGGTGCGATGTTTTGCGGAATTTATTACTGTCTCTTTCAAAAAATGAACGGACAGCCGGTAAAGTTTGAAGGACTTTTCAAAGGTTTCGATTTTTTCGTGCCGGGTTTAGTAGCTTCTCTCGTGTTAATAATTCCTTCGATTGTTCTCGGCCTTCTCGCTTATATTCCGCTGATAATGATGCAGTTAGCGTTAATGAGAACGAAGAATCCGAATCCCGATGAAATGTTCTCTTACTTCGGTTTTTTCGCCGTCGAGATGATTGTCCTCTGGCTGGTTTTAGGAACGATACACGCCTTTTTATTTTTCGCATATCCGCTGATTGTCGAATATAAACTTTCGGGTGTCGAGGCCTTTAAACTCAGTGCCAAAGCCGTCTGGCAAAATTTGGGCGGCATCGTCGGCTTTATCGCGCTTGAATTTGTTTTAGTAATCATCGGTTATCTTTTATGCATCGTCGGCGTTTATCTGACGCTTCCGATAATGTTCGCGGGCGCATTCGTCGTTTACCGCAAAGTTTTTCCGCCGGTTGGAAACAGAAATGTTAATCCGCCGCCGCCTGATGCGTTTCAAGGCGCGGGAAGTTATAATTAAAGAATATGAAAGCTAGATTTAAAGAAATTCGAAATACGGAAGAACTCGACGCGCTGATTGAAAAATCAAATGAACAGGCGATTGTTCTTTTCAAACACAGCACAACTTGCCCGATAAGCGCGGGCGTTTATCAGGAAATTTCCAACGCCGACGCCGACATAAATTTGATTGTCGTGCAACGAGCGCGAGATGTTTCAAGTGCCGTTGCCGAAAAAACCGGCATCCGCCACGAATCGCCGCAAGCGTTTGTCGTAAAAAAAGGCAAGGTTGTTTATCACGCTTCGCATTACGATGTTACGGCAAGCGATGTAGAAAAGATGTTAGAGACCAGAGATTAGAGATTATTTATGCAACAAGAACAACTGACTTCTAACCTTTAATCTCTGACCACTGATTTATGATTGAGCCGCGACAAATCATTGAAGAAAGCGATTCCGAAATTTCGATAAATTGGTCGGATGATACGGAAACCAAATTCAATGCGACGGATTTGCGTCGTAATTGCCCGTGTGCCGGCTGCATCAATGAATGGACGGGCGAGAAAATTTTGAAAGCCGATTCAATTAAAGATGATTTATCCTTCTCTGCAATTTCCATTGTCGGACGCTACGCCCTGAATTTTCATTTTTCCGACGGACACGATACCGGTATTTACAGTTTTCAGTACTTAAAGGAAATGACCGAAAAAAACTAACCACTGACAAACGCAGATAGTTTATAATGCTAATTATTACTTATCAGTGTTGTCGGTGGTTTTAATTTTATGCACGAAAGAGATATTTTTGATGAGAAACAAGAAATAAAAAAGGCTAATTTCGCTTGTCCGAATTGCCGCGAACGAAACGATTACGATGTGCGCTGGCTCAAACGCACGAAGAAGAAAAATTCGTCCAGACATTTGAACGAACAGGAAAGGGCGCAACTGCAAAAATCGCGCGATTATATGGTGCGGGTTGACGATATGTTGATGTGCAAAAATATACGCTGCCGCAAACGGTTTGAGATTCCTTCGGCGCAGTCAATTGTATTTATTTAAACGCTTGATTGTAATCTTTTATCAGGCATTCCGATGTGCTATGCTTTTTTCACAATGGAAAACAACAGTGAGGACAATATGACCGGCAAAGATTTGGAATTCTACGAAAACGAAACACCGCCCGATGCGGAAATAAAAGAATTTATGGATGATGAAATCGCTCACGCGCCGCAAGCACCGAATGAATTAAAAGAGCGTCTGCGTGAGCATCATTCATCTTCGCCTGCCGATTCGGGGGGCGACATTGATGCCAGTTGGGAAGAAGTTAACTCGACCGGCTCGGAAGCCTTCGGCGGACATAACCCAACGCCCGACCAATCTGATGTTGAAGAAAACGCCCACGCGATGGGCATTGATTATCAAGACAATCAACCGCTTGACCTTTTAGAGAAAATGGAAAAACGCGACCGCGACCGTTTTGAACTGGACGAGAGTTCCAAAGGCGAGGGCGATATGATTTAGTTTCGCCTTGCGGAAACTTACAAAAATAATTTAATAAAAAAGCGTGTCGAAGCCGCCGCCGGACACGCTTCTTTTACTTTAAAATCTAAAAGAAATTAACCTTTAGCTTTTTTAATTTCCTCGACAAGAACGGGCATTGCTTCAAAAATATCCCCGACGATTCCGTAATCGGCGATGTCGAAAATCGGTGCTTCTTTATCTTTATTGATTGCCACGATAGTTCCAGCGTTTTTCATTCCTACAATATGCTGGATTGCGCCGGAAATTCCGAGAGCAATATATACTTTCGGCGCGACGGTTTGCCCGGACGAGCCGATTTGACGGTCAATCGGCAGCCATTCGGCATCGCAAATCGGACGTGAAGCCGCGAGGTCTGCGCCGAGCGCGTCGGCTAATTGTTGGGCAAGGGCAATGTTTTCCTGCGATTTAATTCCGCGTCCGACGGCGACGATAATTCCCGATTTGGTCAAATCAACTGACGCTTTTGCTTCTTGAAATGGCTCTTCAGGTGACATCCGCAAATCTTTTACTTCAACATTCGTCATTTCTGTTTGTGCATTTCCGCCTTTTTCGGCATTGTCGCCGCGAAACGCGCCCGATTGAAAGGTTACAAAATACGGTGCGTCGCCTTCAATCGTTACATCCGCGTCTAATTTTCCGAGAAATATACGGCGCGTGAAAACCAATTTACCATTGCTATTTTGATATCTGATACAATCGCCGACCACTTCTTTGCCGAGCCGGGCGGCTACCTTCGGAGCAAAATCGCGGACTTGATAAGTGTGCGCCATCACGACATACTGCGGATTTGTCTGCTTGATAATCTGTTCCCAAGCGTCGGCATAACCGTCAGGCGTGTAAATGTTGAGTTTCTCATTTTTGATGACAATTACCTTTTCCAAATTATATCGGGAGATTTCCTCCGCCAACGCGCAATCCTTATCGCACGGAATTATCGCAGAAACCTTCAAGCCCAAGTCTTTTGCGATGCTTTGGGCGGCGGCAATCGCTTCAAGTGAAATTTTATTTAATACGCAATTTTTGTGTTCGATGAAAACTAAAATGTCGCTCATAATAATTTATTACAGAAAGAAAATTAAACATTGAGTATGACAAAACGAGGAAAACTTAGCAATCATAGTTTAATTTTTGTTGTCAATTTCATTGAGTAATAATAACATACAGCCTGCCGAACGACTGATGTTTCAGTTTCGAGAGGCTATTTACGCAGTTGAGCGAAATTTATCGCTTACTGATTCAAGCTAATGATATTGATTACGAGCCTTCTTAGTCATGTAAGCACACTGAAATTCAATTTTAAGTCAAGTTAAAAATGGCTTTTCAGTGTTGTCCAGAACCATTTCATTATCAGTACTTTTGCGAATTATAAAACATTTATTTTTGCAAATCTATTTATCTTTGTTTGAATAATGAAAAAGTGTGTATCTAAAGAAAATTTTTAGATACACACTTTTTCATAAATTAAACGACTTTCTACAAAACCCTAACTTCAGTTTTGAGTTTTTCAACCAACTCCACCGCGCCTTTTTTCGCGTCGCCATCGCCGAGCATTTGCGTTTGTTTAGTTTTGAGCGGCAAATAAACTTTTTCAATATGTTGAGCTGAAGCAAAATTCTCGATGTTTGTTGAAACTTCACGAATTTCCTTCTTTTTAGCCGCCATAATTCCTTTCAAACTTGCGTATCGAATCTGCGAGATACCCGATTGAATAGTCAAAAGCGCTGGCAGATTGTAAGTGAACCATTGATACCAACCGCTTTCGAGTTCGCGTTTCAACCGCAGATTCCCGTTCAGACTTTCGCGGTCAATATCAATGACGATTGTCGCGTGCGGAATATTCAACAATTCCGCCAAAATTACGCCCGTTTGTCCGTAACTCGCGTCGTCGGACTGCAAACCGGTGAAAACTAAATCAGCATTTTCATCTCGAATCGCGTCGGCGATAGTTTTGGCAATCTGAAAAGGCGATAATCTGTTTTCGTTTTCGTTGACGATATGAATCGCACGGTCTGCGCCACGCGCCAGAGCATCTTTCAAAACCGTTTTCGCCGATTGTGCGCCGAGCGTACAAACAACGACTTCGCCTTCGCCCTTTGCTTCCTTCAGCCGTAAGGCTTCTTCTAAAGCGTAACCGTCGGATTCGTTAGTTTGATGCGCGATGTCCGATTCTTCAATCCATTTTTCATCTCTGCCAATCCTCAAAACTGCGTCTTTATTGGCAACTTGTTTCATTAAAACGATGATTTTCATATTCTAATTATCTGAGAGTTTTCTTATAAATGCTTTCGCTAAATTTTCGTTAATTTCTTTATGACGAGGAACAGGTTGCGATTGTTTCGTTTTATAATTCGTATAAAAATCGTGTTTGCCGACGTGTCTGACTAAAACAAAACCCAATTCTTCGAGCCGTTTTATCATATCGCGCCTTTTCATCAGGCAACTACCATTTCCTCAACCTTTTTGATAAAAGGAACTTCACCCGACTCAATATCTTTTAAAAGGTCTTTGAGATTTTCCAATAATTCCTCTTTGGAAAAGCCTTGCGTTTCATAATCGGGATACTCACTCAAATAGCCGATAAAAAATTCGCCGTCCTGCCAAAATGTATATTGAACCGTTTTCATTTTTATTCTTCAAATCGCTTGAAAATCAAACACGCATTCGTTCCGCCGAAACCAAAACTATTCGATAGCGCGAATTCAACTTCCGCGTGTCGTGCTTCATTCGGAACATAATCTAAATCGCAATCCGGGTCGGGAAATTCATAATTAGTGGTTGGCGGCAAAACCTTTTCGTGCAAAGCCAGAACCGAGAAAACCGCTTCGATTCCGCCCGCCGCTCCGAGCGCGTGTCCGGTCATTGATTTCGTCGAGCTAACGGCAAGTTTGTAAGCGTGTTCGCCAAAGGCTTGTTTTATCGCCATCGTTTCAAACTTATCATTGTAAGGCGTGGAAGTTCCGTGCGCATTAATGTAGCCAATTTGTTCCGGCGAAATCCCTGCATCTTTAATTGCCTTTAGCATAACGCGCCGCGGTCCGGAACCGGTTTCGTCAGGCGCGGTAATGTGAAAAGCGTCGCCGCTCATTGCGTAACCGACAATTTCCGCGTAGATTTTCGCGCCGCGGGCTTTGGCAAAATCAAGTCCTTCTAAAATCATTAATCCCGCGCCTTCACCGCAAACAAATCCGTTTCGCTCCAAATCGAATGGACGCGAGGCTTTTTGCGGTTCGTCATTTCTGGTTGAAAGCGCGTGCATCGAAGCAAATCCGGCAACCGACATCGGCGTAATTGCCGATTCCGCGCCGCCGCAAATCATCGCGTCGGCATCGCCGCGTTCGATTATCCTAAAACTGTCGCCGATGGCATGTGCGCCCGCCGCGCAAGCGGTCGCCGTCGCCGTGTTCGGACCTTTTGCGCCGTGGCGAATCGAAACATTACCAGCCGCGAGATTGACGATTGACTGTGGAATAAAAAACGGCGAAACACGACCCGGACCGTGTTCGAGCATTTTGTCGTGTTCGCGCTCAATCGCCCAAAAATCACCGATGCCGCTTGAAATATAAGTTCCAACCATCTCGGCGTTTGAATCGTCAATTTTAAGCCCGCTGTGTTTAATAGCTTCGTCGGATGCGGCAATCGCAAAGTGCGTGAACGCGCCCATTCGTCTGGCTTCTTTTTTTTCAAGAAAATTCAATGGGTCAAAATCTTTGACTTCCGCCGCAATTTTAACCGTATATTTTTCCGTGTCGAATTTCTTAATATAATCGACACCGCTTACGCCGCCAAGCATAGCCGCCCAAGTCGAAGCGACATCGTTTCCGCACGGCGTAATTAATCCGAATCCAGTAACAACTACACGACGTTTCATAATTTAATGGATAATGGATAATGGATAATGGATAATGAGATTTTTTAATTATCCATTATCCATTATCCATTTGACTAAGCGTTTTTGTGCTGCTCGACGTAAGCGTAGGCATCACGAACACTTTGAATTTTTTCCGCGTCTTCGTCGGGAATTTCAATGTCGAATTCCTCTTCAAATCGCATTACGAGTTCGACTAAATCCAGCGAATCCGCACCTAAATCTTCGATGAAGCGAGCGTTTTCCGTAACTTCCGCTTCGTCCACGCCTAACTCATCAACAATAATTTGTTTAATTTTATCTTGAACTTCTGACATATTTTTCTCCTGTTTTTCTGCTGCTTTCTTTTATAAATTATTTAATGCTTCTTTCAAACTCGTCGAATTTTCGACGTTCAAAATACGAACGTCGCGGTTAATTTGTTTGACTAATCCCGATAAAACTCGTCCAGCGCCGACTTCGACAAATGTTTTAACCTCTTCGACAATTAAATTTTCAACCGATTGCGCCCAACGCACTGGTTTAGAAACTTGCTCGGTCAAAGCCGTTCGAACTCTTTCACCTTTCACGTTACTTTCGGCGGAAAAATTTTCTATTATCGGAACGGTTAAATCCTTAAAATCAATTTCCTGCAAATCCGCCGCTAATTTCTCTTGCGCGGGCAGCATCAAAGCGCAATGAAAAGGCGCGGAAACATTTAACTTTATCGCCCTTTTCGCGCCGCGTTCCTTTAAAATTTCAATCGCTCTATCAATCGCTTCCGTATTTCCGGCAATCACTACCTGGGAAGGCGAATTGATATTTGCCGCGTTGCAAACTTGCCCTTGTTTTGCTTCTTCACAAGTAATCTCGACAGTTTCAAGCGGCAAACCTAAAATCGCCGCCATCGCGCCAACGCCGAACGGCACCGCGTTCTGCATATAAGTTCCACGCTTGCGAACCGTTTTCACCGCGTCTGTAAAATTTACCGCGCCCGCCGCAACTAAAGCAGAATACTCACCCAAACTATGTCCGGCAACAAAATCGGGGATCGGAAAACCTTCGCTGACCATTGCGCGAAACGCTGCAACCGAAACGGTCAAAATCGCCGGCTGCGTATTTGACGTTAAAGCCAAATCTTCCGCCGTTCCCGAAAAACACATTTCCGAAAGCGAAAATCCGAGCGCATCGTCGGCTTCTTCAAAAACTTCGCGCGAAATGGAAAAATTATCAAACAAATCCTTTCCCATTCCGACCGCTTGCGAGCCTTGCCCCGGAAAAATGAAAGCCGTCTTACTCATCAATTTAATTTAAACGCAAAGGCACAAAGTCGCCAAGACGCAAAGTTCAATTTAACGCAAATTAAAATATCTTCGCGCCCTTGTGCCTTTGCATCTTTGAGTTAAAAATTATCAAAATCTTATCAACGTGCTGCCCCAAGTTGCGCCGCCGCCGAAAGCCGTCAGCAAAACCAAATCGCCTTCCTTAATTTTCCCCGATTGCAAACATTCGTCAATCGCAATCGGAATCGAAGCCGACGAAGTGTTGCCGTGTTCGGCGATGTTCGAATAAACTTTTTCGTCCGACACGCCGAGTTTTTGCGCGACGGCATCGGTGATTCTTTGATTTGCCTGATGCGGAATAACAAACTTTAAATCGTCAACTGTATAACCGGCTTTTTCAAGCACTTCACGAGAAACTTCCGCCATCGAACGCACGGCGACTTTGAAAAGCTCGTTGCCTTTCATCTTGAAAAAGTGCATTCCGTCATTAATTGTGGCGTGCGAAGTTCCTAGTTTTGTGCCGCCGCCGGGCGCGTAAAGCTGTTCTTCGTAACGTCCGTCGGAGCGAATTTTGGTGGCGAGAATTCCCTTGTCTTCGGCAACCGGTGCAAGCACCGCCGCACCCGCGCCGTCGCTGAAAATAACGCACGTCGAGCGGTCTGTGTAATCAACGTATTTTGTCAAAACCTCTGCCCCGATAACGAGCGCGTATTTAATTTGACCGGTGCGAATCATTGATTCAACCATTGTCAAACCATATAAAAAACCGGAACAGGCTGCAAAAATGTCCATTCCGGCAGCGTTTGTCGCGCCGATTTGAGCTTGGATAAGTGCGCCGGTCGAAGGCATTATTTGGTCTGGAGTCGTCGTCGCGCAAACGATTATTTCAATCGCTTCAGCTTTTAAACCGGCGCGTTCCAAAGCCTGATTCGCCGCTTTAACGGCAAACTGCGAAGTATATTCATTCTCGGCGGCTTTGTGTCTTTGCCTAATGCCGGTGCGCGTGGTTATCCAATCGTCAGTTGTGTCAACGATTTTTTCCAAATCGGCGTTGGTTAAAATTCCGCTCGGAAAAGCGTGTCCCATACCGATTATGCCCGCGTTTTGATTTGTCATTGATTTGAATTAGAATTCAAAATTTTGAAATTTTAAAATTATTCAGATTCTTTTACTTCAATGATTTGACGACCTTTATACATTCCGGTTATCGGATTTATGCGATGCGGCTTCATCGCTTCGCCGGTGTCTTTGTCAATGTAAAACTGCGGCGTTTTCAGCGCGTCGTGCGCTCGGCGTTGGCGCGTGCGCGATTTTGAATGTCTACTTTTAGGATTTGGCATAAATACTCCTTAATTAACAAAAAATGTAAAATTAAAACTTTTCAGACTATTAAAAATTTTAGGCTATTAAAATTTTCGCGTTTTTATTTTGTAATTTTTAATTCGCGCAAGCCTTGCCAGCGCGGGTCAACTTCTTTTTCTTCACAATTACAATCTATTAAATTTCGATTTGCGCCGCATTTTTCGCATAAACCTCTGCAATTTTCTCGGCAAAAAGCCTGTTCCGGCAAATTCAATAAAATCTGTTCGCGGACAAGTTCTGTTACGTTAATCTTATCACCGTTGAAAATCGAAACATCTAAATCGTCTTCTTTTAACTCCGTTTCCTTCGCTTCGGTGTAATTTTCAGCAGTTATAAATGCCGCTTCAAACGGAATTTCCAATTTCAATTCAGCCGCCAGCAAACAACGACTGCATTCGGTTTCGACTTCGGCGAAAATTTCGCCTTTAACGTCCGTCTGAACGATTCTTTTCGTCAATTCGCCTTCAACTTTGACGGCATTTTTCAGCCTTGTCGTCTCGATGTCCAAGTCAATTTCAGACGGCGCGAATGAACCGGCAAAAGGAAACGGCGATTTTTCCAATGTGATTAAATCAATAACCATCGCTTTACAGAATAAACTTTCAATTCAAACAGCGCAAAACGCAAAGAAATAATTATAGCTTCTGAGTTTGTCGTGTCAAATTTCAGATAGCTTAATGTTCTTACAAATCAAATTAAACTTTCTCTTTTGTCCCAATGGCATCATCCAAATTGTCAAAACCTTTTTCCCGTAAAATCTTCATCAAACCGACATTCACATCGCGTGCAAAGGTCATTCCTTGATAAACAAAACCCGTGTAAGATTGAACAAGACACGCGCCCGCCGCGATTTTCTCGAACGCATCTTCCGCCGTAAAAATTCCGCCGACACCGACGATTGGAATTTTTCCTTTTGAATACCGATAAATTTTAGAGATGATTTCGTTCGATTTTTCCCGCACAGGTTTTCCGCTTAAACCGCCTGCACCAAATTCGTTTGAGTTTGTCGTTTTCAAATCGTCGCGCTTGATTGTCGTGTTAGTGGCAATTATTCCCGCCAAATTCAGATTTAGAGAGACGTCAACAATCGCTTCGATTTCGCCGTCCGACAAATCGGGCGCAATTTTGACAAGCAACGGTTTAACTGATAATTCACGATTACGTTTTTGCAAAGCCTTCAATAATTCTTCCAAATTTTCGGCTTTTTGCAATTCTCTTAGATTCGGCGTGTTCGGAGAAGAAACATTGACGGCAATATAATCGGCGACTTCGTGTGCTAAATCAAAACTTTTCAGATAATTTTCAATCGCTTCTTCGTTCGGCACATCTTTATTTTTGCCGATGTTCACGCCGAGAACGCATCTTGGATTTATTTTCTTCAGACGTTCGACGACTTTTTTGGTTCCTTCATTGTTAAATCCGAGCCGATTTATCAAAGCCGCGTCTTGCGGAAGACGAAAAAGTCTGGGTTTCTCATTTCCCTTTTGCGGATTAAAAGTTACCGTTCCGACTTCGACAAAACCAAAACCGAGCGCGGCGAGTTGATTAACGACCGTTCCGTTTTTGTCAAAACCAGCCGCCATTCCAAGTGGATTTTTGAATTTTAACTTAAATCTTTCAAGCTCGCCGAATGACTCGACGGCAAATCGTCGAGACGCGAAATCTTGAGCGAATTTGGAATTAAGCCCGACTTTCAAAGCTTGAATTCCAAATTCGTGTGCCGTTTCGGTCGGCGTTTTGAAAAGTATCGGGCGAATTATATTTTCGTACAGTTTAGACATCTTCAAATTGATAAATGTTAAATGATAAATGATAAATAGACATTATTGGAAATAATATATTTCTTCAAAGTTCGTTAAATCAATTGTTTGAAGTGGCTGGCGGAAGGTTACTCGCAAATTGTGTAACCCACACGCGATTTCCATCACCACATCTGAAATCTTC
>MWYZ01000032.1 GCA_002050365.1 Acidobacteria bacterium 28-1 | reverse complement strand
AGAGTTTTTTGCTGATACGATCGAACGCCTCGTCGGTTGATTCTTCGGCGACTGTACCTCCACCGTGCTGCTCCGCGTAGGCGATCATCTCCTTCTGAAATTGAACATACTTTCTGCCGGCTTCGTCAGCATTTCTGTCAAGCCAGGCGAGCAAACCGGTAAAAGATAAAGAGGTGTCGGCACTTATATTTTAGTGTTGCTCTTAATCGTATTCAAAAAATTCAAAATACCGAATCACTTTTTATTCGGCGCGACATTTCGCCACTCGCCTTGCAGAACGAAACCCGCCCAATATTCGGGCGACCGCCATAGTTTCTGCCCGCGTATTTCATTCTGCGCCGCGCGCAAAGCCGCCGCGGGCGATAATTTCTCGCGCAGCATTTTCCGGTAGAAAACGCTCATTAAAAGCGCGGTCGCTCTATCGTCCACCGACCAGAGACTGGCGACCACGCGCGGCGCGCCGGCATACATAAATCCGCGCGTCAGCCCGACGAGACCTTCGCCTTTTATCTTTTTGCCCAAACCGGTTTGACACGCGCTCAAGACAACCATTTCAACGGGAAGATTCAAGTTAAAAATTTCGTGCAAGCGAAGAAATCCGTTTTGCTCTTTGCCCTGTTCATCCACGAGCGAGAGAACAACGCCGGAGAGTTCCGGGTTTTCTTCGTTGAGCAAGCCGTGCGTGGCGAAATGCACAATGCGATACTCGGCGAGATTGCTCGCCATCACACGCTCGCGGCTGGCATCGAAACCGAGCGTTATTGTCGCTTGCCCGCTCGCTGCGGCATCCCGAATCGCCGCGGCTTCATTCTTACTCTCTACCAATCGTCTTAATCCTCCGCGATTCGTCAATCCGACTTCCTTTACCGAACGTAACAGCGTGCTTTGCAAATCTTCCGACGGCGGATTGCTGTTTGTCTTTTGAGCTTGCCCGCGTGTCGCGCCATTTTTGCTTTCCGGCGGGCTGTTCTTTCCGACTGCGGAAACCCGCGCGTCCTGGTCGTCAAAAACCGGGTCGGCGAAAACGGCGACAGTTTTTGCGTAAGGTTTGCGGTCACGACGCGCGACTTCTTCACGTCTTAAAATTGCCAGAGTGGATGCCGACGGCAGACTGACAATTTCGTTAGAAGCTACCAGAGGTTCGCCGACAGAAGCAATGCCGTTTGCCTTAACCGGCTTTGGCAGTGCTGCAAAAGGAACGTATTGCAGCGCGCCGTCGCTGACAATCAGCAATCGCTTTCCTTCGATTTCAGGCGCAATTTGTCCGAGCAGTATTTTACCAAGTTCAGCGGAGGTTTGCGGATAATCCGCTTTTGCTTGTTTGATATACGCCTGCTGCTTCTGATATTCGATATTGTTAGCCGGAGGCACGTTGTTTTGTCCGGTAATACCTGTAATAACGCGATTTGCGGTTTCTTCAATTTGACTGCGTTTGGGCAGTTCGTAACTCTTGAGCGACTGCGGAGTAACCAGCCACAAATAGCTGCGTTCTTCGCCAAGCGCGTATTCGAGCAGCACAGTGTCTTTATCGAGAAGTTGCTGTATCTCCGCGAGGTTTGACGGAACGGGTTGCGTTAATGCCGCATAGCGCGGGCTTTTAACGCGAATCTGCGCTTTGACTTCTTGATGCTGCGCCAGCAATTCATCAACTTCTTTCCGGGCAACGGATTTCTGTGCCTTAAATCGCTCATCGTCTGAAATCCGCGACAGGCGTTCGGATTTTCCGGCAAGCAACTGTTGTATGGAACGTTCGCGCGCAAGCAAAGTTGGGTCAACGCCTTGCCGAATATCCGCATTTGCTTCAGCCAGAGTCTCAAGTAGTGAACGCGCCCGCCCGCGTTCGCTTGCTTGTAGTGCCGCGCCGTCAAGTCCGGCGGAGGGTTGCTGTTGGTGCAGGCGCATCAAGAGGTTAATGTAGAAATCGTAATACTGCTGCACGGTGGCGAAGTAAGATGAGCGCAGTTCCTGACCGGCAATCTTGGTACGCAGTGATTCAACGATAGTAAGCGCCTCTTCAATCCGCGCACGCGCTTCGACGAGGTTGCTACGGTCGCGATCAACTCTAGCGATGGCTGCGAGCGTGGAGGCTTCACCGCTGCGGTCGCCGACTGCACGACTGAACGGCAAGGCTTGGTTGTAGTAGTCTAGCGCTTTCTGCTTCTCTCCTAATATGGCGTAGACGTAACCGATGTTCCTGAGCGTGGCAGCTTCACCATAGCGGTCGCCGACTGCACGACGGAGCGGCAAAGCTTGGTTGTAGTAGTCAAGTGCTTTCTGCTTCTCGCCTAGGTCGGCGTAGACCCTGCCGATGTTGGTGAGCGTGGCAGCTTCACCTCCACGGTCGCCGACTGCACGACGGAGCGGCAAAGCTTGGTTGTAGTAGTCCAGTGCTTTCTGCTTCTCGCCTAGGTCGGCGTAGACCCTGCCGATGTTGTGGAACGTGTGTGCTTCACCTCTGCGGTTGCCAACTGCACGAAAAACCGGCAACGTTTGGTTGAGGTAGTCAAGTGCCTTCTGCGGCTCGTCTAGTGAGGCGTAGACCACGCCGATGCCGGTGAGCGTCATGGCTTCACCGCTTTTATCGCCGACTAAACGACGGAGCGGCAAAGCTTGGTTGTAGTAGTCCAGTGCTTTCTGCTTCTCTCCTAGCGAGTCGTAAACTACGCCGATGTTGTGGAGCATGTTCGCTTCACTATAGCGGTCGCTGACTGCACGAAGAAGTAGCAATGCTTGGTTGTAGTAGTCGAGTGCCTTCTGATTCTCGCCTTGGAAGTTGTAGACTGTGCCGATGTTGTTAAGCGTGATGGCTTCACCTCTGCGGTCGCCGATTTCACGATTGAATGGCAACGCTTGGTTGTAGTAGTCAAGTGCCTTCTGCTTCTCTCCTAGCGAGTCGTAGACCCCACCGATGTTGGTGAGCGTGGAGGCTTCACCGCTGCGGTCGCCGACTGCGCGTCTGAGCGGCAACGCTTGGTTGTAGTAGTCCAGTGCCTTCTTATTCTCGCCTAGTGAGTGGTAGACATAGCCGATGTTGGAGAGCGTGCTAGCTTCACCTTCACGGTCACCGACTGCACGACTGAGCGGCAAGGCTTGGTTGAGGTAGTCGAGTGCCTTCTGCTTCTCGCCTAGTGAGACGTAGACCACGCCGATGTTGTTGAGCGTGTCTGCTTCTTTTGCACGATCATTAACAGCGTGCCAGAGCGGAAGCGCTTCTTGATATTTGTCAAGCGCTTTGCGAAGCGAACCAGCACTTCCTTCGCTCTCTAATTGCTTTCCCTCCGCATATGCTTGTTGTGCAGCAAATTGATTCTTGTCTTGCAGGTTTGCAGTGCGCAACTCCTCAACCTTCACCTGATAGCGTCCGGCTGCTACCTTCGCTTCCGGCGAGCGAACTTCCAGCCGATAACTTCCCGCCGCTTCCGCCACAATCGAAATCGGTTCCTCTCCCTGAGTTCCGTTCGGGCTGTCAACTTCCGCAATTTTTTTGCCGTCCGGCGCAAACAGCGCGACGACGACATCAATGCCGCGCTGCTCGACAACGACGTGCAGATATTGATTGGCGGCGAGCGCGATTTTGTAGGAATGCGCTTCGTTTCCGGCTAGCTGCCGCTCGATTGGTTTGCCCAATGTAAGCTCTGCATCTTCCTGTTGTCTTCGAGATTCATTACCATTATCTGCTTGTCGAATCTTTTCTCCGTCAATCGGTCGCTGTGCGGTGATCGCAAAAACGGTGAACAAATTGCTCGTCGCAAAGAGCAATGTAATGGATAACGCCGCCTGGTAAATTGTTTTCAGTGATTTTATCTGCATTTTGGGATCCTCAACTCAATAAATAAAAATTGCGCCGATTTCCAGCCTCGTCCATCACCTTCCCTATCATTTAAGGCGCGTCAATACGATTAGAGATAGTGAATTATTATGTATTGCAAAGTAAGCCATATCTTTTCTTTTGTCAATTAGTTTTTAACTCACCTGACGCAGGACGGAAAAGATTTCACCGCCAAGGACGCTGGTGGACGCGAAGGAAAAAAAGGATTGCTAAAAATTTGTCTGATCTCTTTCCGATAATTAAAAACTTAACTCTTTCTTATTGAAAAAAGAATGTTTTCATTGAACAGAAAAAATTTGTTAAAAAGTATTTCAAAAAACTTAGCGTCCTTCGCGTCCTTCGCGGTGAAAATTCTTAAATCGCGTAAGATGAGTTTTTAAATCTTCTCTCCGCCGCGGGTTATCGCAAAGCTAAGCATATTCCCGAGAACCTTGAAAACAATTTTAGGGCGAAAAGTCAGCAATAAAAAAGTTTTCGCCTTTTTGACAATCATTCAATGCAACATTTTCAATCTCAAGTTAAATACAGCATGTCCGAATAAAATTAAGGTATTCAACCTGAAAACTTAGCAGGTTTTTACAATTTCGATCCTTCGATTGAAGTTACCTTATCGTTAATCAATATGATTAATTGCCGTAAAAATCGAAAATTCAATTAACTAAAAAAACTTGAAACACTTTTTTATTTTTGTTCATAGCAAAGTAGCGGGACAACTTGTTGCTTCAGTTAATTAAACCGAAATTGCAAGTTTGTTCCTTAAAGATCAAATCAACGACGGAGAGAAATTTGACCAAGAAAAATATTAGGTTCTGTTGACATTTGGTATAAACCAACAAAATGTTGGCTGTAGAATTTAATGGTCAACAACGGGAGAAGATACTCACCTTGTTGAAAACTTGGCAAAACATTTACATCAGAAAAAAACAAATTAAAACAAATAGGAGAAAATCATGAACAAACTTAACAACGAAATTGCTGCCAACGTCAGCCGCAATTCACAATTAACCGACAACAATAAATCGTTGCAAACGACTAAAATTATTAAACAGCTCGGTAAATCTTACCTGCGCTTTTTCGCAATTGTTCTCGGCATCGCCGCGTTCACTTTTTTACCGGCGCAGGCGCAAGAGCAAACTATAGAAGACGCTTCGATACCGCAAGCTGAAAAACAGGAAATCTTTAATCAAGATGTCAAGGAAAAGCTAATCAAAAAAAGTGATAAAGGCATCCCCGGGCAATATATCGTAGTGTTCAAAGATTGGGCTGCCGGCTCGCTTGGTAAAAATTCGCGTGCTCCGAAACTTTCCGACGAGATGGCTACCGTTTACGGTGGTAAAGTTAAATCTAAATACCAGCACGCCCTGAATGGCTATGCGGCAAAAATGACCGAAGAAGAAGCTCTTGCCATCAGCCAGGACGAGCGGGTCGCTTACGTCGAACAAGACCAAGTGTTTAGCCTTTCCGCGGAGCCGCAAAATGTATCAGGCTGGGGCTGGGGACTCGATCGGATCAATCAAATGTTTCGACCGTTAGACGGTTGGTACACTTATAATAACACGGGCGCTGGCGTTAATGTTTATGTTATTGATTCCGGTATTAAAGGAACCCATCCGGATTTTGGCGGGCGGGTCGTCCTCTACCGAGATTTTATCGGCGGAAACGGTCAAGACTGCAATGGACACGGAACGCACGTTGCCGGAACGATCGCTGGCGCGACGGTCGGTGTGGCAAAGCAAGCACGATTGATTTCTCTGCGCGTCCTTAATTGTTCCGGAAATACCGATGTCAGCGCTGTTATCAGAGCCGTTGATTGGGTTACAGCTTACCACGCGAAACCAGCCGTCGTAAATATTAGTGGGGGAGTATCCATACAATACTCGCTTGATCTCGCGGTTCAGCGCTCAATAAATGCGGGCGTAACTTATGTTGTCGCGGCAGGCAACGATGGAATAGATGCAAATTATGTTTCACCGGCGAGAGTGCGTGAAGCGATTACCGTCGGAGCGACTGATCGATACGATTACCGAGCTGATTTTGGCTACGACAGCTATGGCAGGCATTATGCATCCAATTATGGTACGGCACTCGACTTGTTTGCTCCCGGGAAGGACATCGTTTCGGCGTGTATTAACTGCTCAACCGGGTGGATTTATAAGAGCGGAACTTCGATGGCAGCCCCGCACGTCGCCGGCACAGCCGCAATCTCCCTGCAATACTACCCGAACGCATCGCCCGCACAAGTACATGACGTAATCGTCCGCACGGCAACCACAGGGGTATTAGGCTATATCGGTGTCGGTTCGCCAAACCGCCTTTTGGACTCGTTGATGTGGGAGTAAATGCAAATATGTAAACTGCAAATACGACAACACTCAAGTTGAAGAGCGGGAGTTTTTCCCGCTCTCTTTCATTAACCTGCTCTTTATTGCTGTCAGTATGTTGCTTTTGTTGCCGATTGAATTTGCGGCGCAAGTTTCTAAACAGGATAATCGAATCGCCTCTTTTGAAAGTTTTCAATTTTAAGTTATAGTAAGCCTGTCTAAATAAAATTAAGTTATTCAGCCTCAAAACTTAGCAGAAATACACCTGCCCAATTATCCGGTTGAAGTTAGCCTAACTCGTAAATCAAAACGGATTAAGAGCCATAAAAAATTAAGATTTTATTATTTTCAAAAAAAGTCGAAACACTTTTTTGTTTTTGTTTATAGTAAAGTAGCGGGACAACTTGCTGCTTTAGGTAATTGAACGAAAATGCAAACTTGCCCTGTAAAAAGTTAATCAACCATAACTAAAACACGTATTGGTGGAATCAATGGTAGTAGCGAGAAAGTTTTCCAAACTATCATTATCCGGTTACGTTGCTGATTTCAGACGCGATAACCATTTAACATTTCAACTTATCTCAAGGAGCTTATTACTTATGCGCAGAACGACAATTTTCTCTTTACTATTAACCATCACTGTTTACGGTTTGTTCTTTCATGTATCCGGCGTGGGCGCATGGGAGCACATAGATTCGACACCGGCGGCATACACCAAGACTCTTACATCTGCGCCGGCAGCAGCCTGCACGAAAGTAGCGCAGCCTGGTCCAAATCTTAAAGCCTTTGTTAATTCACTTGTACCCGGTGATGTCGGTTGTCTGCGCGCCGGCGTGCACGGCGCTCGCGGTACTGAAATTTTTATGACCGCAAGCGGAACACAGGCATCTCCCATAACCTTGAGAGGCTATCCCGGCTAGGCTATGCTGACGATTTTAGGGTATTTTCCTATCGGTGGTCAACATATTATCATCTCGGGACTGCTGTTGGAAACTTAGCCCCGATTCAATTTCAATGCGATTATTCATTACATCACCAATCAATTGCCAGATTACGAGAAAAAGGAGCGTCTGCCGCTGCTCGATAACGTCAATCTAAAAGTGATTGATTTAGGCACGCCGGAAGATTTCGAGAGCATTTTCACCAAACAAGTTTCATCAAACGCTTCGCTTTCGGAGCAGGACAAAACGGATGTGAAATGGTTTGTCGAAAACTACCACGACGATGTTTATCGTTTGATGCCCGCGGAAATTTCGATGAAGGAAACCATTGCTTACGTCGGCGGTTTGCTCATTTCTAACACAGAACAATCAGAAAATTTTTTATCGAAACATATAAAAACCGCGACCGACGTTCTGCGCCTCGCCACTGCGATGAGCGACGGCGATGTGTCCTTAGCCGCAAACACAAAATTTATCACCTTCAAACGCCCGGCGCGGCGCATTCTTCTTGGACTTCTGGAAAACTGCGCTAACCTTACCGAAGATATGCTGCGCTGGAAAAAGCGCTGGATTCGCCTCGGCGAAAAACTGCACGCGGGCGAACATGCCGAAAAATTTTTGCGCTCGTTCGCGGCGTTCGACGTGCTTCGCAACGACAAGCCTTTTGAAACTTTTAACGGAAAAATCGAACGGGCTTTAATCGAAAAAGACGCGGAAAAAGTTATTGAATTGTTGGAAACGCGGGCAGGCGATTTCGCGCGGCGGCTCGACCATCTTTTGCGGCTCGACGAAGCAAAACAAACGGACGTTCTGGAAAAATTCGCAGCCCGCGCCGGAGAAATTTCCACTCCGGTTTTATTGCAGGTAAAAACGCATTTCAAACATCGCAGCAAGCCGCAAGAACTTCGCACATTCTTTCCGAAAGGCGACGTTGCCAAGGTTCAGGCGATAGAGAACAAGCTCCCGTTTCTGACTGAAAAAATCTGCGCGGAGGCAGCAGAAATTTGTAAAAACGCGTTAGTCGAAAGATTCTCTAAACTCGAACCGCTCGGCAAATGTTTTCTGGACGAACGGTTGAAAAATTATCTCGTGCCGTTTTCGCAGCGCTCGGCGAGCAAGGCTTTGAAAACGCTCGTGCGCGGCAGCCACATCGATTTGCCGGAAGCAAATGTAATTCGTTTCTTTTTGTGGTGGAAAAACGGAACGGACAGAACCGATATAGATTTATCCGCTGCTTTGTATGACGCGGAATTCAATTACAAAGACATTGTTTCGTATTACAATCTGAAAAATTACGGCGGACATCACAGCGGCGACATCGTTGACGCTCCCGACGGCGCGGCTGAATTTATTGATATTAACATCGCCAAAACCGTAGAAATGGGCATTCGCTACGTCGTAATGTCGTTAAACAGCTACACGCAGCAGCCTTACTGCGATTTGCCCGAATGCTTTGCGGGCTGGATGGCGCGTGTCCACGCCGATTCGGGTGAGATATTCGAGCCGAAGACCGTCGAAAACAAAATTGACATAGTTTCTGACACGAACATTTGTCTGCCGATGATTATTGATTTAATTAAAAATAAAGTTATTTGGACGGATGTTGCTTTGAAAAAAGCGCCGCTTTGGAATAACGTGCAGCAGAACTTGAGCGGCGTATCTTTGATGACCAAAGTTTTAACAAATTTGACTAAAACCAATTTGCACGAGCTTTTCGCTCTGCACGTCGAAGCGCGAGGCGAAAACGCCGATTCGGCGGAAAACGCCGACACAGTTTTTTCAGTAGAGAAGGGTGTTACGCCGTTTGATACTGAAATAATCGCATCTGAGTATATGTAATTTCTGTGGGGTTTAGCCTGGCGACGACTATAAGGACACGCGATGGATAGAATGATTGGAACCCAAAACAGTAGCGCAAGATTTGTCGAAGTAACCCTTAACCCGCACGCGAGGATTTTGAGCAAATCGGATGTCGTCGCGGCGAAGAACTCGCTTTATAACAAATCTCACGAATTTTGTTTTATCGCCGGCTTCGTAACTTTCCGTTTCATGCCGAAGCGACAATTTCAGTTGAGCAACTCTCTTCTGCTACCAATGAAAAAGTGATATTTGAATAAAGGCTTGGAAATTTATCAAAACACCGTCCTGCTTATCACGTTGACCTGAAATCGTAAACTTGAGCCAGTGGTTTGGCAAGTTTCTTTTAATTAATGAAAAATCAATTTAGAGGAGAAACCTGAGATGAAGAAAATCTATTCTGATGGGCAGATTGTTGGTTTTGTCCGGGAAGCCGAGAAAACAGAAATAACCGTTGTCGAGTTTTTTCGGCAAAAGGGATTTAACGAAGACACGTTTTAAAAGTGGAAGAAGCGATTCGGGTCAACGCAGGTGGCGGAGGTCGAACGGGGGCGAACCCGGAATCGGAGAATGCCCGGCTCAAACGCCTTTTAGCAAAGCGTCTGATTGTAGATTGACGCGATGCAAGAGCTGCTGGCGAAAAAGTGGTAACGGTTGAATGCAAACGTGAAGCATTTTTTTTAAGAACTAAAGAAGTCAGCGAGCGGAGGTTGTACCAACTGATATTTCTGGCGCGTTCAATCTGTCATTACACAAGTAAGTGTCAGCCGGAATCGCGGCGACGCGGCGAATCTCGCCGCTTGGATTTACGCCAGTCACGTCGAACGCCACACGCCGAAACCGCCCGATGCGTAATCCGCCCGGCGTAAGGTTTCAGATTTCGGGCAACTTAGATACAATCTGTTCAACAGGGACACTTAAGGAGTTAATTAATAATGAAAGCAACGACACAAAGCATATTCGGGTTGATAATTACCGTGCTGATGGGCGCGACATTTTTCGGCAGCGTCAGCGGACAAACCGCGTCTTTGGTTAACGAGCAGGCAGTCAAACACCTGCGCGAGACGAGCGGCTACGATTCGCTGCAGGCGGCGTTTAATGACGCACGAAAACGCAGCGGCGATGAACCGCACAGACCGGAAGTGTCCCAAACCAAGTTGACTGCTTCGGACGGCGCGGCAGGCGATTTGTTCGGCAGCAGCGTTGCCATCAGCGGTGACACGGCGATTGTCGGAAGTTACAGGGACGACATCGGGGCGAATGTTGATCAAGGCTCGGCGTATGTCTTTGTCAGAAGCGGCACCACCTGGACACAGCAAACCAAGTTGACTGCTTCGGACGGCGCGGCATACGATGATTTCGGCAACAGTGTTGCCATCAGCGGCAACACGGTGATTGTCGGAAGTTACAGGGACTACATCGGGACGAATGTTGATCAAGGCTCGGCGTATATTTTCGTAAGGAGCGGCACCACCTGGACACAGCAAACCAAGTTGATCGCTTCGGACGGCGCGTCAAACGATTTGTTCGGTGTCAGCGTCGCCATCAGCGGCGAGACGGCGATTGTCGGAAGTTCCAGGGACAACATCGGGACGAATATTGATCAAGGCTCGGCGTATATCTTCGTCAGAAGCGGCACCACCTGGACACAGCAAACCAAGTTGACCGCTGCGGACGGCGCGGCATACGATTTTTTCGGCGTCAGCGTTGCCATCAGCGGCGGGACGGCGATTGTCGGAAGTTACAACGACGACATCGGGGCGAATGCTAATCAAGGCTCGGCGTATGTCTTCGTCAGAAGCGGCACCACCTGGACACAGCAAACCAAGTTGACTGCTTCGGACGGCGCGGCAGACGATGATTTCGGCAACAGTGTTGCCATCAGCGGCGAGACGGCGATTGTCGGAAGTTACAACGACGCCATCGGGGCGAATGCTTATCAAGGCTCGGCGTATATCTTTGTCAGAAGCGGCACAATCTGGACACAGCAAACCAAGTTGACTGCTGCGGACGGCGCGGCAAACGATGCTTTCGGCTTTAGCGTCGCCATCAGTGGTGACACGGCGATTGTCGGAAGTTACAACGACGCCATCGGGGCGAATAATAACCAAGGCTCGGCGTATGTCTTTGTCAGAAGCGGCACAATCTGGACACAGCAAACCAAGTTGATCGCTTCGGACGGCGCGGAAAACTATTTTTTCGGTGTCAGCGTCGCCATCAGCGGCGGGACGGCGATTGTCGGAAGTTCCGATTTGTTCGGGACGAATACTTTTCAAGGCTCGGCGTATGTCTTTAACTTGAGCAATACACGTACGCTCTATGATTTTGACGGCGACGGGCGTGCGGATTTGACTGTTTTCCGAGCGTCAAATGGTTTCTGGTATGAATTAAGCAGTCAGAATAATTCGTTTATCCCGTTTAAGTTCGGACAAAACGGAGACCGTATCGCGCCTGCCGATTATGACGGCGACGGACGAACCGACTTTGCCGTTTTCCGCGATGTCGTTTTTGGAGCGGGCAACAAAGCCTATTTTTATATTACCAACAGTTCGGATAATTCATTCCGACCGGAACAATTCGGCGCGACCGGCGACGTTCCTGTTTCAGGCGATTGGGATGGCGACGGAAAAGCGGATTTAGCAGTCTACCGAGACGGTTCGCTCTCCAGCGGACAAGGTTACTTCTTTTATCGTCCGAGTTCAGCGCCGGGAGTTGATTTCAGAGCCATTGCGTGGGGAACAAACGGCGACAAACCGGTAGTCGGAGATTTCGACGGCGATAGCAAACAAGACGCAGCGGTTTTTCGTCCGTCAAATGGAGTGTGGTATATTCTGCAAAGTTCAAACAATCAAGTCGTCGCTCAATCATTGGGCATTGCGAGTGACATTCCGGCACCGGCAGATTTCAACGGCGACGGACGCAGCGAAATTGCCGTTTTCCGACCGAGCAATGGAACATGGTACACATCGCCGAATCCGCAGACAAATTACGGAGCCGTGCAGTTTGGAGCGTCGGGTGATTTGCCGGTGCCAGCCGATTACGACGGCGACGGACGAGCGGACATCGCGGTATTTCGACCGTCAAACGGCACTTGGTATTTGCTGCGAACAACGGCAGGCTTTACCGGTGTGCAGTTCGGCAATAATGAAGACAAGCCAATTCCGAATGCTTATATTAGATAGGTGAATTAAAAGTAGAAAGATTTATTTCTTTGCGCCACTTCTGCCAATCTAAATATGTATGATAATTACGCTTAATTAAGGAATGAAGATCACACCACTTCGCATGCTTATATCCACGCGGGTCGGCAATGGAGGTATGCGGCTGAGTGTGACGATACCGGTGGCTAGCTAATGCTTGGCGCCCAACTTGAGATTTCGCAAAACCAACTGGATCGAAATTGGCAATGGATAAAGCATCAACCCTAAAACTGTCTGATTTAATCTCTTATTAAAACAAATAGGAGAAAATCATGAACAAACTTGACAACGAAATTGCTGCCAACGTCAGCCGCAATTCACAATTAACCGACAAAAATCAATCGCTGCAAACGACTAAAATTATTAAACAGCTCGGTAAATCTTACCTGCGCTTTTTCGCAATTGTTCTCGGCATCGCCGCGTTCACTTTTTTACCGGCGCAGGCGCAAGAGCAAACTATAGAAGACGCTTCGATACCGCAAGTTGAAAAACAAGAAATTACTCATCAAGATGTCGAGGAAAAGCTAATCACCAAAGGTGATAAAGGCATCCCCGGACAATATATCGTAGTGTTCAAAGATTCGGCTGCCGGCTCGCATGGTGAAGATTCGCTGGCTCCCGAACTTTCCGACGAGATGATTGACGTTCACGGCGGTAAAATTAAATCTATATTCCGGCACGCGCTGAACGGCTATGCGGCAGAAATGACCGAGAAAGAAGCTCTTGCCGTAAGCAAGGACGAGCGCGTCGCCTACGTTGAGCAAAGGCAAATGGTAAGCCCTTCAACCATCTGGGAGGAAAACGTGTCTGGCTGGGATTCATGGGGACTCGATCGGATCAATCAAAGGTTTCGACCGTTAGACTGTTGGTACACTTATAATAACACGGGCGCCGGGGTTGACGTGTATGTTATTGACAGCGGAGTTAAAACAGATCATCCGGAATTTGGCGGACGCGCAACTGCATACAACTATATTCCCGGTGGCAATGGTCAGGATTGTACCGGACACGGTACACACGTTGCAGGAACAATCGCCGGTAGATATGTCGGCGTGGCAAAGCAAGCCAGAATAATCTCAGTCCGTGTATTCGGTTGTTCAGCAGCAGATAACACTAATAGTGATCGGTACATTCTGAACGCCGTCGACTGGATTACACGGGTTCGGAATGGCAGACCCGCGGTTGTAAACATGAGTTTGAGCGGTGAACCTTATCAAGCGCTTGATGACGCAATCAGAAGATCAATCAACACAGGCATCACTTATGTCGTTGCGGCAGGCAACGATGGAATAGATGCAAATAATGTTTCACCGGCGAGAGTGCGAGAAGCGATTACCGTCGGAGCGACTGATCGATACGATAACCGAGCTAATGCTGGCTACTACGGGGCATCCAATTACGGTACGGCACTTGACCTGTTTGCTCCCGGGAACGAAATCCGTTCGGCATCGCACGCCAACACAGGATTCGTTTACAAGAGCGGGACCTCGATGGCAGCGCCGCACGTCGCCGGCGCAGCCGCAATCTTACTGCAATACTACCCGAACGCATCGCCCGCACAAGTACATGACGTAATCGTCCGCACGGCAACCACAGGGGTATTAAGAAATCCCGGTGTCGGTTCGCCAAACCGCCTTTTCTACTCGTTGATGTTGAATTAAATGCAAAGTATGTAAACTGCAAATGCGACAACACTCAAGTTGAAGAGCGGGAGTTTTTCCCGCTCTCTTTCTTTAGGAAACCCAATTCAAATATATAATCTTCCGATTAGTGTGCGGATAATCAGCAAAGTCTGCCGTCCAGCCGAGAGTGCCGCGACGGAAGTCATAATCAAGCTCAATGGCTTAAACCACGACTGCCGACTGCTTTACAGTAAGAACCGCAATAAAAAATACGGCGATGCGAAACAATTTTTTAGTTCGTTCATATTAATTACTAAACTCCCCTCTTTCTGCTGTGGTTAGCGATTTCAATTTAATCCTTCTGATACCAAGTGAACCAAATATATTTATGGCTAAATTAAGTTTCATCACAGATAAGGTAGTGAAATTTTAACAGGATAAACCGAATTTACAGAATAAAACTTTACTTGTATTAATGTTTGTTTGCGGCTAAAAACTCTGCGTCCACGGCGGTTAAAATTATTTTTTCAAAACGGACTTCATTGCATCTTCCAAATTATTAAATTCAAAATCGAATCCCGCGTCTTGCAATCGCTTCGGCAAGACTCTTGCGCCTTGCAGAAGAAGCATTTCACCCATTTCACCAAAAAGCGTTTTGATTGCAAATTCGGGAATCGGCAAAACGGTCGGACGATTTAAAACCGTTCCGAGAGCTTTCGTAAATTCTTCGTTTGTTACCGGATTCGGCGCGGTTAAATTAAACGCGCCCGTGAGATTTTCGTTTTTTAAAAAGAAATGAACGGCTTTGATTAAATCGTCGAGCGCAATCCAACTCATCCATTGTTTGCCCGAACCGACTGTGCCGCCGACACCGAATCTAAACGGCGTAAGCATTTTTTCCAACGCGCCGCCGTCTTTTGCCAGCACCACGCCGATTCGCATACAGACGACCCGCGCGAACCGTTCCGCCTTTTTTGATTCGTCCTCCCAAGCCGCACAGACATCCGGCAAAAAGCCTTCACCTTTCCGGCTCGTTTCGGTTAAAACTTCGGCTTCCCGGTTGCCGTAAAAACCAACTGCCGACGCCGATATAAAATGTTTCGGCGGATTTTGCAGAGACTTCAAAGCGTCAACTAAAACTCTCGTCCCGATGACACGGCTTTCCTTAATTTTCTTTTTCTTCTCGTCCGACCAATTTTCCGACGCGACGTTATCGCCCGCCAGATGCACGACCGCATCGAAGCCTTCGAGTTTAGCTTGTTCCGTTTCGCTAAAACCCTTTTCTGCGTCCCATTGTATCTCGTCCGATGAATTCGGAGTTTTCCGCACCAGCCGATGAACTTCGTGTCCTTTTGCTTTTAATGTCGGAATCAAATGTTTGCCGACCAAACCACTCGCACCCGAGATTAGAATTTTCATAATTCGACTTTGCCACGCTCACCAAATGATGAACCTGCATATTTTGGCAATTTACAATGCAAACATTTTCTCGAAAATATATTGTTCCACCACCAAGTTCTATGAAACGAATGCTCACAACGCGGACATTCCCAAAACTGTAATCTTATTCCGCAAATCACAAAAATAACCAAGAAAATAACCCATAGTGAAGATGAAGCAACACCAATAATCTTGTTATTTTCATAAAAGTAGCCGAGAGACAAACTCAATAAGGCGATTGGAATATAACCCAAAATAACCAGCCAAAAAGTTTTTTGTCTTTTTCTATGTTCTTTCCATTCTTTTTGATAAGAATATTTTTCGCTCATTCGACTATTTTATTTTGTCCAATTCCGCCCGAATTTCTTCATTGGTCGGACGTTTTTTATAATCGTCTTCGATTTTTGCCCAGACGATTTTTCGCTTTTTATCAATTACGAAAACTGACGGGCGCGGAATGCCGAAAACAGATTTATCGGCGTAGCGTTCGTCGCGCAAGCCGTAAGCGTCAATCGTTTTTGCGTCCACGTCGGAAAGCAGTTTGTAGGCTATTTTTCCTTTGCCGTCCGCTTCGATTTTCTTGATAAGTTCCGAGCTGTTGTCGGCTTTATCAATGCTGACGGCGAAGATTTGGGCTTTCTCGTTTGATTTCAAAAGCGAGCGTAACTCGGCTAACTGCCGGGCGCAAAACGGTCACCAGTAACCGCGATAAAAAACCAGCACGACCTTGGAATCTTTAACCGCAGCGGAAAGTTTCGTCTGGTTGCCGTCCTGGTCTGTCAAGGTAAAATCCGGCGCGGTGTCGCCGACTTTAACCGCTTCTTTGGGTTTAATGGTTTCCTTTTTCTGTTGGGCGAAAATGGTTGTCAAAGACAACAAAATTAAAGCCGCGACAATTAGAAATTTTGTTTTCATAGTTTTCATAATTTTATTTGATTCCCTGCAAATCTCTGCGAATAAATCTTACCATTTTACTGATTTCTTCTTCGGTTAATTGATTCTTGAACGACGGCATCGGCAGTTTTCCTTCTTTAATTTGCAGATAAATTTCTTCTTCCGATTTTTGCGCCGCCGGACCGTAGCGTAGTGAAGGAATCAATCTGCCGTCCATTTCCTTGCCATTCGCTTCCTGCCCGTGACAAATCGCGCAGTTTTGCCGAAACAGCGAGGCTTCGTAACTTTTGCTGTCGGCGATAATGAATTCATTACGTTTTGCTTTGCCGCTGAAACACGCTAAAACCGAACAGGCGATAAAGAAGCAAACGACACTTATTTTCAAATACTTCATTCAGTTTGCTTCAAATTCCGAGCGTGCAATACTGGATTGCCGAATAATTGATTGCAAAGTTCCGATTCTGATTTCAGAGTGTAAAGGAACGGGAACTGTAATCGTCGAATTTTCAATCGCCTTTTGCATAATCGCATGACTTCCCTTTTGCCGAACTTGCGTAAATCCGTGTTTCGACAAAATTTTGCAAACCTCACTTCCCGAAAAATTACGCAATTTGCCCAATTTCGACCTCCAAAGGCGTGATGTAGATTTCCGAATTTAGTCTATGCGCGATTTCATTCGGATGTGCCGTTTCAAAGAATAATTCGACGGCTTCACGTAGATTTTTCCGCGCCTCCTCAACCGTATCGCCTTGGCTAGCGATATCCAACTCAGAACAAATGGAAACAAAACCATTTCCTTCGCGCAAAATTGTTGCCGTTAGTGTTTTTAACATTTTCTTTCTCCTTATTTTATCGCGCCTTCAATCGGACTTGATGCGCTGGCGTAAAGACGTTTGGGCATTCTGCCTGAAAGATATGCAAGTCGTCCCGCTTGAACTGCAAGTTTCATTGCAGTCGCCATTTGCGCCGCGTCTTGCGCTTCGGCAATTGCCGTGTTCATCAAAATCGCGTCAGCGCCGAGTTCCATTGCAATCGCGGCATCTGACGGAACGCCGACACCTGCGTCAACAATAATTGTTGCGTTGGGAAGCTGCTCGCGCATAATTTTCAGATTCGCTGGATTTTGCACGCCCAAGCCTGAACCGATCGGCGCGGCAAGCGGCATCACGGCGGGACAACCGACATCGAGCAATTTTTTCGCCATAATTAAATCGTCGGAAAAATACGGCAGCACTACAAAACCTTCTTTTACGAGAATTCGCGCGGCTTCAAGAGTTTGTTCGTTGTCGGGCAGAAGTGTAACTTTATCGCCGATGACTTCGAGTTTTATCCAATCGGTTTCGAGTGCTTCCCTGGCTAATCTCGCCGTTCTAATCGCGTGTTCCGCGTCGTAACAACCCGCTGTGTTCGGCAAAATTTGCATTTGCGGATTGAGATAATCGAGAAAGGATTCGGTTTTTTTATCCAACGGGACGCGATTGACCGCAACGGTTACCATTTCTGCGCCTGATGCAGTATGCGCGTCTTTCATTTCCTGATGTGAGCGGTATTTTCCCGTGCCGATGATTAAACGAGAATTAAAAATTTTGTCAGCGAGTTTGAATAAATCTGTCATAAAATTGCTTTGTAAAAATAATATTTGTTTCCCGCAAAGGCGCATAATTCACAAAGATTTTTTGAGCCTTTATAATTTGAATTTACAACTTTTTCAATCCAAAACAAAAAGGACAAAGTTGTAAAAAACTTTATCCTTCATCCTTTATCCTTTATCCTTTGGTTTTCACCCGCCGCCGACAAAGTGAATAATTTCGATTTTGTCCGCCTCGTTGATTTTTATATTTTCCCAGTCTTTTTTGCGAACGACTTGTTTATTTACTTCGATGGCAATTTGTTCTTGCGGCAGGGCGAAAAATTTGAGTAAATTATTTAAATTCACTTCTTGCCCAACTTCTTTCGTTTCTCCGTTAATCGTAATTACCATTTAATCCTTTATAACATCAACCTTGATGAATAATCCGTCGCAAGATTTTAGGCTTTACCAGCTATTTATGAAATTAACACGAGCGTTTGATAACGGTCAACGAATAAAATCAGTCAAGCCTCAAGAGGCATGAGTAAAAAGTCAAATTGATGTTTGCTACCTGGCTCTGGAACTCTCGACTCCCGACTCTTGACTCTGATTCCGGCTTAACTTACGATTGATTTGTGATATAATTCTCAATCTTTAATTTACAAAACTTTTTGCTTTCTGTGCATCTTACAATATGAAAACCAAATGAAAACCAAAAAGGAATTTTAATATTTTTATGTCGGAATTTAGTTTATTCGATTATGCGCCAATCGCTCTGATGTTTGTGGTTGCGATGGGTTTTGCGGCAAGTCAGATTCTAGTTACGCAGCTCATCGGACCGCGCAAAAGAACTGCCGTCAAACTAATGCCGTACGAATGCGGCAAAGATCCAGTCGGCTCGGCGCGTGACCGATTTTCGATAAAGTTTTATACGGTAGCGGTTATTTTTCTTTTGTTCGATATTGAAGTTTTGTTTATGATTCCATTCGCCGTCGCTTTCAAAACTTTGTTGGCGGAAGAGAAAATCAGCGGTATCGCTTTCGGCACAATCGCGCTTTTGGAAATCCTTGTTTTTATCGCAACTTTGATTATCGGATACGTTTACGTTTGGAAAAAAGGCACGTTCGATTGGGGCATTCAAGCCCGCGTCGAAGCTCGCGCTGAAGCCAAAGAGCTACTCAACAAAAAAGCGCAGCGCATCGAAACATTGAAACGCGCCGCATAACGATTTTTGGTTTTGAGAATTGAATTTACGATTTCAAATTTGCACATCGTTAAATCCAAAATCAAAAATCCAAAAATCCAAAATTGAACTATGGGTTTAGAAAATACTTTATTTGAATCATTGCCGGATGTCATTACCGTTAAACTCGATGCGGTCGTCAACTGGGCAAGAAAATCGTCATTGTGGCCGGCTACGTTTGGTTTAGCGTGTTGTGCAATTGAGATGATGAACACCGTTTCAGCCAGAAATGACTTGTCGCGTTTCGGCGCGGAAACTTTTCGCGCTTCTCCGCGCCAAGCCGATGTGATGATTGTGTCGGGGCGAGTTTCGCGGAAAATGGCACCGGCTCTGCGCCGCATTTATGACCAGATGCCGGAACCGAAATGGGTAATTTCGATGGGCGCGTGCGCCACTTCGGGCGGCGTTTTTGATAATTATGCGATTGTGCAGGGCGTGGATAAAATCGTTCCCGTGGACGTTTATATTCCGGGCTGTCCGCCGCGACCGGAAATGCTGATTCACGCAATTATGATGCTGCAGGAAAAGGTGATGAACGAATCGGTTAAAGACCGACGCGATTCGTTTGAGGAAGAATCGCGTCAATCGTTCGTTCCCGGCACTTTGCCGGTAACCGTCGGAACAAGACTTGAAGAAACATCGAAAAATGCTTCGACGCGTCCTTATACGGTTGCTTCGCGGCACGAGAAAAGACGCTCCTCGTAAAATTTTAATTGAACGCCAGCATCTTGCCGGCAAACGTCGCCAACTGCGGCGCAACACAATTCAAGACTGTTACCGAAAATTTTGAACGCTTGAGAGCGTTTAATGTCGGCAAGATGCTGGCGTTCCGTTATGGCTGATACAAAAGTTTTACACGAGTATATCGAAAGATTGAAAGAAGAAAATCCGGCTTGGGTAGCTGACTTAAAAGACACTTACGGCGAGGTTACAATAACTGTTCCGCGCGAATCAATCGTTGATGTTTGCTGGGTTTTGAAAACGAAATACGATTTTAATATGCTCGCCGATTTGTGCGGCGCAGACCGCGGACCGGAAGAAGACCCGCGCTTTGAAGTTAATTATCATTTGTTTTCGACTAAACATTTTAATCGTCTGCGGTTAAAAGTTCTGCTAAGCGAAGACGAGCCGAATGTCGGAACAGTCTGCACAGTTTGGAAAACGGCAAATTGGCACGAGCGCGAAACTTACGATTTATTCGGCGTGATTTTCGACGGGCATTCCGATTTACGCCGAATCTTATTGCCGTCAGATTTTGATGGACACGCGCTGAGAAAAGATTATCCGTTGCGCGGCTACGAGCCTTATAGCTTGACATAAAAATGATTTCTGAAACTCTTCAAAATGCCCTGACCGAAGTTCGCCCGCTGCCGATTCGCTACACGGTGGATGACTTAGAGTGTATACCGGAAGATACCAACCGTTATGAACTGATTGGAGGAAAACTATTCGTGTCCCGTGCGCCGCATCTTGACCATCAACGAACCGTTACTAATCTTATTATCGCTTTCGGCGAATATTTGAAAAAAAATCCGATTGGCGAAATTTTCACCACGCCGGGCGTAATTTTCAGCCCGAAAGATGCTGTCATTCCCGACCTTGTTTTCGCCACGCACGAAACCGTTAAAAAGAATGTCGCGGGCGAAGAAGAAAAGTTTGAGGGAAAATTTATTGCCGCGCCCGAATTGATGATTGAGATTTTGTCTTACGGAAAACAGGACGTAAAACGCGACCGTGTTTTTAAGAGACAACTCTATGGAGATTACGGCGTAAAAGAGTATTGGATAATTGACGGATTATTTAACACGATTGAAGTTTACCAGCTTGAAGACGGCGGGCAGCAATTAGTTAAACGATTTGAAATCTACGAAACTATCGAAACGCCGCTTTTACCCGATTTTTCGCTGAAACTTTCCGATATTTTTAGAAATTAATTATGAGCGTTGCAGTAGAAAACATATCAAGCAAATTTGAAGTCTTAGACCAATCGTTAGAGTCGCAGATGACGCTTTCGATGGGACCGCAGCATCCTTCGACGCACGGCGTCCTTCGACTCGAACTCCAACTCGACGGCGAAATGGTCATTAAAGCCGTTCCCGACATTGGCTATTTGCACACGGGAATGGAAAAGTTGTTTGAATACAAAAAATATCAGCAAGGCATCGTCATCACCGACCGGATGGATTATTTGAATCCGCTTGGCAACAACTTGGCGTATGTGATGGCGGCGGAAAAATTGCTCAACTTGGAAATTCCCGAAAGGGCGCAGGTTATCCGCGTGTTGTTTTGCGAACTGCAGCGCATCGCGTCGCATATGGTTTGGCTCGGCACGCACGCGCTCGACATCGGCGCAATGAGTCCGTTCTTTTATTGTTTCCGCCAGCGCGAAAAGATTTTGAATTTGATTGAAGCCGCGTCGGGCGGACGAATGACTCCGAGCTATTTTCGCATCGGCGGCTTGATGATGGATTTGCCCGCCGGTTTTGAGCGTCGCTGCAAACAATTTCTCGAAGATTTTCCCGCCGCTCTCGACCAACTCGAAACGCTCATCACCGGCAACACAATCTGGCAGAGCCGGACCAAAGGCATCGGCGTTATCACGGCGGAAGAAGCGATTGATTGGGGCTTGACCGGACCGTGTTTGCGCGGGAGCGGCGTTAATTTGGATCTGCGGCGAGACAATCCGTATTCGGGTTATGAAACTTACGATTTTGAAGTTCCCGTCGAACCGGACGGCGATGTCTGGGCGCGTTTCCGCGTGCGGATGCGTGAGCTTTACGAAAGCTATAAAATCGTCGTTCAAGCATTGGAACGTCTGAAACCCGGACCGATTAAAGCTGACGCGCCGAAAGTCGTTCTGCCCGACCGCGACGATATGCGAAAACATATGGATTCGCTGATTCACCACTTTTTGATTGTCGCTGAAGGTTTCAATGTTCCCGAAGGCGAAGTTTATCTGCCGATTGAAGGCTCGAAAGGCGAACTCGGCGTTTATATGAAATCGAATGGCGGACCAAAACCCGACCGCGTTCATTTCCGAGGTCCGAGCTTTGTCAATCTCGCCGCTCTGCCTGTGATGAGCGAAGGTGAAATGGTCGCCGATGTCGTGGCAATTATTGGTTCGCTCGATATTGTTTTGGGAGAAATTGATCGTTAAAGCAGAAAATGTCAAAAGAAATCATATCAAAATTTATATTTTTTATTGTCCTACTTCTCATCTTCTGCAGCATTAATGTTTTCGCCCAGAAAAACAAATGCGGTTTGCAGTTGGACGTTTTTCAATATCAAAATAATGGCGAGGAATTGAAAATCAATAACTCAAAAGCGGCAGCATATTTTATTGAAGGAGACAAAAAGAAAATTAACGCCACAACAAATAACGATATGCCTTTTTTTGCCAACTTGAAAGAAGGTATTTACAGTGTGGAGGTCACAGAATCGAGCCACAAAAAATCTGTTAGAAGAGTCTATCTTGACTGTAGCTTACTGAATAAGGAAGGTTTAGTTAAAAAGCGAGTATCGTTGTTTAAGGGTAATCCAAAGGAGTTTGTTCATATAATTGAAGATGACGATTACAACAAAGTTTCCGAGAAAATACCGTTTAACGATTTGGCAATTAAAATGGGAAAAGCCGAATATCCGTCTTCTGCACGCATCGCTCACGCATCAGGTGTTGTTGGAGTCTTTATCACTATTGACGAGCAAGGAAATGTAAGCTCCGCACAAGCAATCAGCGGGCATCCGATGCTTCGAGCAACGGCGGAAGAAGCAGCGAAGAAATCTACGTTCGCGCCGACAAAAGCAATAAATAAAGAGGCAATTATTCGTGCCGTAGTATTTTACAGTTTTTCTCCAAATTAATTTAAAATCGAACTTTCAATATAGTAACGGTTAAAGCAGAAAAATATTAGACCATCGGACGAGAACTGAAATAATCGAAGACGGATTAAATTTTCAAATTTGAGCATAGAAATTTATGGCATCAGTAGCTCCGACATTTTACACCAACCAAGTTCAAGTTACCGACGAGGTGGCGAATTTTTCGCCCGAAGTCGTCGAGGAAATGTACCTCCATCTGACGAAGTATCCGCCCGACAGAAAGCGTTCGGCGTTAATTCCGCTCTTGTTCGTCATTCAGCGAGAGCGCGGTTACGTTGATAACGAAGGGGTAAATTTTCTAGCCCGTTTTCTGGATTTGGAAGTTACCGACATTTGGGAAACCGTAACTTTTTACTCGATGTTCAATCTGCGTCCGGTCGGCAAGCATCACATTCAAATTTGCAAAACGCTGTCGTGCCGCATTATAGGCGAGCCGAAAATTACAGAACATATCTGCAATCGTTTGGGCATTCACGTTGGCGAAACGACCGACGACGAAAAATTTACTGTGTCGCTGGTCGAATGTTTGGGAAGTTGCGGAACTGCGCCGATGATGCAAATCGGGTTTGATTACCACGAAGATTTGACGACGGAAAAGGTTGATAAACTTTTAGATTCGCTCTCGTAACACTGAAATTATGAATAATGTTGAGTTGATAAAAAATTTGTATCAGGCGTTTGCGGCGGGTGATACTCCGGCTGTGCTGCAATCGTTCGACGAAAATATCGAATGGACGGAAGCCGAAGGTTTCCCCTACGGCGGAACTTATCGCGGCGGCGAATCGGTTTTGCAAAATGTCTTTATGAAACTGGCAACAGAGTGGAACGATTTTAAAGCCGAGCCGGACGAGTTTTTAGACGCGGGCGACAAAATCGTCGCGCTTGGAAATTATAGCGGCAGTTACAAAACGACGGTAAAAAGTATAAACGTTCCGTTTGCTCACGTCTGGACTTTGGAAAACGGTAAAATAACAAAATTTGTTCAATACACAGACACATTGAAAGTTTCAGAGGCTTTGTAAAAGCGAATTTATGGAAATCAAAGCAATTGGGTGCGAGCCGTTACAATTAAAGCGAGTACATCTTGAAAACTCGCACACGCTCAAGGTTTATCAAGAAAACGACGGTTACAAATGGCTGAAAAAGGCGATGGAAATGTCGCCGGACGCGATTATCGGCGAAGTCAAAGCATCGGTTTTGCGCGGGCGCGGCGGCGCGGGCTTTCCGACGGGAATGAAATGGTCGTTCGTGCCGAAAGATTCGCCGAAGCAGAAATATATTGTTTGTAACGCTGACGAATCGGAACCCGGCACTTTCAAAGACCGTTATTTGATGGAACGCGACCCGCACGCGCTGATTGAAGGAATGTTGATTGCCGCGTTCGCCCTTAATTCGCAAACTTGTTACATTTACACGCGCGGCGAGTATAAATATCTGATTGATATAATGGACGAAGCCGTCGAGGAAGCGCGGGCGGCAAATCTCGTCGGCAAGAACATTTTAGGTTCTGATTTTTCGTGCGAAGTCTACACACACACCGGCGCGGGCGCGTATATCTGCGGCGAAGAAACCGCGCTTTTATCGAGTTTGGAAGGTTACCGCGGACATCCGCGAATGAAGCCGCCGTTTCCGGCAGTCGAAGGTCTTTACGCTTCGCCAACGGTCGTCAACAACGTCGAAACTTTGACGGCAGTTCCGCAGATTATCGAAATGGGCGGCATTTCTTGGCGCGATTTGGGAACGGAAAAATCAGGTGGAACAAAACTCTGGTCGGTTTCCGGTCACGTTAAAAAGCCAGGCGTTTATGAACTTCCGATGGGCTATGCCGATATGGAACGGTTTATTTTGGAAGATTGCGGTGGAATGTTGCGTGACGACAAAAAATTAAAAGGCGTAATTCCCGGCGGCTCGTCGGTTTATATTATGCGAGCCAACGACGTTATCGGAAAAAAAGTTTTGATGGATTACGAAGGATTAGTCGCGGCGGGTTCGCTCGTCGGTTCGGGCGGATTTATCGTAATTGACGAAACGGTTGACATCGTTGATTCGACGAAAAACTTAACCGAATTTTACAAACACGAATCGTGCGGCTGGTGTACGCCGTGCCGCGAAGGAACCGATTGGCTGGTGAAAATCTTCAATCGAATCGCCGAAGGAAACGGCAGACCGGAAGACGCACAGTTGATTTTAGATTTGTGCGACAACATCGAAGGAAAATCTTTCTGTGCGTTAGGCGATGCGGCGGCGTGGGCGATTCAAGGCGCGATAAAGCGTTTCCCGGAAGATTTTAAGCCGTATTTAAACGGTCAGAAGACGACTTCGACTGAACCCGAAGCGAGAAAATTTTAAGTATTAGGAGGCAAAAATAAAATGGGTAGAGGTGATAAAAGAACAAGACGCGGAAAAATTTTCGCAGGCAGTTTCGGCAAAACTCGTCCGCAGGGAAGAAAGAAAACCGTTGCAAAAATAGAAGAAACTAAATCAGACAAAACAGATAAAGAATAATTTTTAGCGAGAGATTTACACTAAGAATGTCAACAGAATTGATAAAAGTTACGATTAACGGGCAGGAATTTGCGGTTGAAAAAGGAGCGCGGCTGATTGATGTTTGCCGTGAGCAAGCCTTTAACATTCCGTCGTTTTGTTATTACCAAGACCTCGCGCTGCAAGCGTCGTGTCGGATGTGTCTGGTGCGGATTGAAAAAATGCCGAAGCTGCAAACTTCCTGCACAATAACCTGCACGGACGGAATGATTGTGACGACGCAAAGCGCAGAAATCGAAAAAGCGCAACGCGCGATGGGCGAGTTTTTACTTGCCAATCATCCGCTCGATTGTCCCGTCTGCGACAGAGGCGGCGAGTGCGAGCTTCAAGAAATGATTTTCGATTGGGGTGATGTCGAAGAACGCTTTGTCGAATCGAAAAACGCGACGCCCGAAAAATTTCTCTCGCCGATTGTTGCCAACGACCCGCAACGCTGCATTTTATGCAAACGTTGCACGCGCGTGTGCGACGAATGGATGGGCGAAGACGCTATCGAAGCCGGAAATCGCGGCGTGAATACGGTCATCGGGACTTACGGCGGTTGGCTTGACTGCTCGCAGTGCGGAAATTGTATCGAAGTTTGCCCGACAGGAACTCTGCTCGACGGCACTTATCGCCATGAAACCAGACCTTGGGAATTAGACCAGACAATTTCGACCGACACATATTCTTCGGACGGAATGCAATTGAGCATCGGCTCACGCGGCGGGCGCGTTCATCGAATTGTCGCCCGCGATAGATACGTTGACGGTTTAAACGGCGAGTTTCTCGATGTCAAAGCGCGTTTCGGACACGGTTTTGTCAATCACGAAGAACGCATTAAAACGCCGCTTATTCGTTACAAAAAAGGCGGAAAATTGATTCCGACAACTTGGGACGAAGCGATTCATTTTGTGACAAACAAATTCAAAGAAAGCGGAAACAATGTTGGTGTTGTCGCCTCGCCGAGGTTGACGAACGAGTCAATTTTTACTTTGAAACGTTTTGCCAAAGAAGTCGTCGGTTCCGAAAATTACACAATCTCTGATGTTGAAGATTTAGCTCCGTTTTTCAATAATTTAAGCGTTCCTTTGGCGACTCACAAGGAAATTCGCCACGCCAAAACGATTCTTCTTATCGGCGGCGAACCGGAAGAAGAACAAACTTTTACAGCTAAACAAATTCGTCAGGCGGTCAGAAACGGCGGCGCGAAATTGATTATCGTCCACGACACGCCAATTCGCCTAACGGCGCAGGCATCACAGTTTATCCACGTTAATCCGAAATCTTTGGACGCTTTTGCTTTGGCTTTCGCAGATAAATCCGATAAAACGATTTTGAGTAAAATCGGCGCGGCGCAAAGTGAGATTGACGATTTGCTGAAATTAATCGGCGAATCGGAAGGCGATTTTATTATTATGTTCGGCAGAGATTTATCGGCGGAAGCGCAAGCGGTTTTGGCGAATGTAGCGGGAAATTTTGCTTCGGAAAAACGTCGCGTGCTGCTTCACCCGCTTCCGCTTTACAACAATTCGGTCGGCGCAAACGATATGATGGCTGGAAGAAAATCTTTGTCGGATGTTTTGATAAATTCGACGGCGTTGCTCATCGGCGGAAGTCTTTCAAAACCGTCGGCGTTGACGGACGGATTTTTGAGCAGAAAAGATTTTATCGTCGTGCAGGAAATGTTTGAAACCGCGACGACCGAATTTGCCGATGTCGTTCTGCCCGCCGCTTCATTCGCCGAGACGGACGGAACTTTTACAAATAACACGGGTTTTGTTCAGCGTGTTCGGCAAGCCGTCGAGCCGGTTCATCAGGCGAAAGCCGATTGGATAATTACTTCGATGATTGCCCGCGAGATGGGCGTTGATTTCGGCTATAACTTTTCTGCGCCGGCGGCGTTCAGAACACTCGCCGATTCGATTGATGCTTACGCAGGTTTGCGTTACCCGCATTTGAAAGACGAATCGAAACCCGTCCAAGTCAAACACCCGATTGCCGGGAAAAAAGATTTGTCAAAGGAAACCGATGCATTGCGGCGCGGAGTTGAAGCGATGCCGGAAACAAATGAAAAAATTATCGGAACGCCGAAAGTCGGACATAAATTGCACCGCTTGACGACGATGACGAGCAAAACCGCCCAGTTTCATCTACTCGCCCACGGCAATCCGAAACCTGAAAATTTATTGGTTTCGCCGCTCGTGCAGTTTAATTTGGACGGCACGCCGCGCGTCGAAGAAAAAGCGGAAGCGGCAAGCGCAGGCGATAGAATTTCAGATGTGAAACGCACGGCGGGCGTAACTTTAGATGGAAAAGTTTAGTCGAATTTATGAACCAGACAATTTCATTAGCCGCGCATTTTGACGGCAAACAAATTTTGCTTGACGAACCGTTTGAGCTTGAGCCGAATGTCAAACTCATCGTTACAGTTTTGCCCGACGAACGAGAAGATTGGCGATTGGCAGCGAAGAAAAATTTGGCGCGGGCTTACGGCGACGATGAACCGGAATACGGATTGGATTTGATAAAAGAGAACAATCCTGGATATGAAGGAAGTTGATGTCATTCTCGCGCTTTTGCCGCAAGCCAATGGAACAATGAAGCGCCGTCCGGCAATCGTCTTGCGCGAAATGCCGCCGTTTAAGGATTTTCTCATTTGCGGTGTTATTAGTCAGCTTTATCACGAGGTTGAAAATTTTGACGAGCTAATTGCGCCTTCTAATGCTGATTTCGTTTCAAGCGGATTGAAGACCGAATCGTTGATTCGTTTAGGATTTTTGACGGTTTTATCGCGCAAAGATATTATCGGTTCAATCGGTTCTGTTTCTGCGGAAAGACACCGGCGATTGCTTGAAAAATTGAGCAGGTATTTAACAGATTAATTATGGAAGCTATCGTAAAAACAATTTTTCCGATTGCCGTCATCAGCGTCGGCATTTTGCTAGCTTTTCAAGGCGTTTTGATGATTGTCGCCTACACGGTTTTGGCGGAGCGTAAAGTTCTCGGCTGGATTCAAGGGCGCATCGGACCGAATCGCGTTGGCTGGTGGGGCGTTCTTCAGCCGTTCGCCGACCTTTTCAAATTCATTTTCAAAGAAGACATCGTTCCCGATAAATCCACAAAATTCGTTTATTTTCTCGCGCCGATTGTCGCACTAACCTGCGCTCTTCTGCCGATTGTGGTTTATCCGTTTGGACCGGCGATTACATCGATTGACTGGAGTTTTCTGCCATACGGATTAGGCGACGGCATCAGGCGACTTCCGATGACGATTGCCCAGATTGATGTCGGCGTGTTGTTTGTTTTGGGAATTACGTCGGTCGGCGTTTATGGAATTGCGCTCGCGGGTTGGTCGTCGAATAACAAATACTCTTTGATGGGCGGACTTCGTTCGTCGGCGCAATTAATTTCCTACGAGTTAGCGATGGGCGCGTCGGTTATCGGTGTCGTGATGCTGGCGGGAACGCTCGATTTGAACGGTATTATTTTCGCGCAAATCCAATCGCCGTTTCGCTGGTTTATCATTCCGCAGTTCATCGGATTTGTCGTCTTTCTGATTGCCGCATTTGCCGAAACCAATCGTGTTCCGTTCGATTTGCCCGAAGCCGAAACCGAACTCGTCGCCGGATTTCATACCGAGTATTCGGCTCTGAAATTTGCGCTCTTTTTTATGGCGGAATACGTCAATATGTTCACCGTGTCGGTGATGGTCACGGTTTTGTTTTTGGGCGGCTGGTATGTTCCGGGTTTAGGATGGTTAGGACTTTGGTTAGCAAATAATTTTGATTTTACTTGGTTCGTAGTCGGGTCAATCGGCTACGCACTTGTCAGCCACGTTATTTTTATCGGCAAAATTTGCGCGTTTTTATTTTTGTATATCTGGATTCGCGGAACGCTGCCGCGCTTTCGCTTTGACCAACTGATGAATTTCGGCTGGAAATTCCTCTTGCCCGTCGCGTTGGCAAACGTGATTGTTACGATTTTGATTGTTTATTTTTTGAACAGGTAATTTTATATAGGGTCGAGGGTCGAGTGACGAGGGTTGAGAAATTTTCCCTCGTCACTCGTCACTCGTCACTCGTCACTAAAAAATGATTTCAACCGCTTTATTTTTTCTTTTCGCCGGCTTGGCAATCGCTTGCGCGATTTCGATGGTTTACCACAAAAACCCGCTCTACAGCGCGATATCTTTGGTCGGCGTGTTCATCGCGCTCTCGTGTATTTACATAACGCTCGCTGCGCCGTTTATCGCCGCCGTGCAGATTTTGATTTATGCCGGAGCAATTATGGTTCTCGTCGTTTTCGTGATTATGCTTTTGAATCTGGATGAGGATAAACCTTTAAATCGCTTGCGATATTTGTATGCGGTTGGCGGCGGTTTGGGATTGTTTTTGCTTGCCCAAACATTCTTTATTTTCTACGCCGTAATGCGTGCGCCGAAACAAACTGTCAATGCGGACGAAACTGTCGGCAAAACTTTGAGTATCGGCACGGCGATGTATTCGGAATATCTTTTGCCCGTCGAGATTGTCGGAATTCTACTCCTTATGGCGATTGTCGGCGCAGTGATTTTAGCGCGTCGTCTGGAACAGCCGAAACTTGAGTTAGTGGTTGACAACGAATTGGAAAGACGCAATGAAGCGGAAATAAAGGACGATTATCGAATTAGACTTTAATTTTTGTTCGTTGTTTTTGTTCATTATTTGCTGCAAAGCGAATTTTGAACTTTGAACTTTGAACCTTGAACTAAAAAAATGGAACCAAGTTTAGCAGGCTATCTGGCACTTTCAGGAATTTTATTTACCATCGGCGCGGTCGGCGTGGTTTTCAAACGCAACGCGCTCGGAATGTTTATGTGCATCGAGTTAATGCTTAACGCCGTCAATTTGACGTTCGTCGCCTTTTCGCGTTATTACGCCGACGTTACCGGACAGCTTTTCGTGTTTATGGTGATGTCAGTCGCGGCGGCGGAAGCAGCGGTCGGGTTGGGAATTATCATCGCGTTTTTCCGCAACAGTCTTTCTATTGACACCGACGATGCGAGTATTTTGAAAAATTAGTGGTTGATGGTCAGTTATCAGAAATGATTCATCGTTCACCGAATAAATGCTGAATGATAAATGTTAAATGCCGGCGTTCTGACATTTCAGGAATTTGCGATGCGCGAAACTTTGCCTTTGGCGACGATTCACGAATCAGTGCTTGAGTTTTTGCAAGGGCGAAGTGATGTGGTTTTGTTTGGCGCACAAGCCGTCAACGCTTATGTCAGCGAGCGTGTTGCTTTTGCGGTTTCTCGAATTGAAAGAAAAAGTTTCGGAAATTTTGCGGGCGAAAAATGTCGGCGAATCGGTTTTGGAAACTTGGGCGAAGATTGCGAGTGAGAATTTTCGGCTTGAAGATGAAGATGAAGATTTAATTTTTTAGGAGTTTGTCGATGAAAAGATTTTTCTTTTTGATTTTAGCATTGTGCGTATTCGGAATTTCTCAGAACAATTTCGCTCAAGCAAGTTGTGATAGTGAAATCAATTTGGCTGAAGTCAAAATTGAAATCAAGCGCGACGGTTCTTCGACGGGCTGCATCGGCTGCACAGCGGAATATTCCGCGTCAATTGACGGTAACGGAATTGTCAATTATGAAGGCTATTCGGGTATTAGATTAAAAGGAAAACACACATTTTCAATTTCGGTTGAACAAGTTAAGGATTTAATCAACGATTTTAAGAAAATAAATTTTTTCGCGCTTGAAGATAAATACATTGATAAAAAATTACCCAACGGAATGACGCAGTTTGTTGACCACGCGGTGAAAATCACGACGACTTTAACCGTCGGGAACAAAACTAAAAGCGTCTTTAATTTTTACGGCGCACCGAAAGAGTTAGACCAATTACAGGAAAAGATTCACGGAATAATTATCAAATTACAGCAAAATGACTGAAAACAATTTTTTAAGTCTAATAATTTTCGCTCCGCTTCTCGGCGCGGTTATCAATTGGCTGTTCGGAAAGAAAGCAAACAGCGAGCTTTTTAGTGGTGTGGTGGCGTGTTCGATGATTGGCGTATCAACCGTCATCGCGTTTATGGTTGCGTTCGGCATCGGCACGCCGCACGAAGGCGCATTAGTTGGCGAGCGTCCGATTCTCGACCATATTTGGACGTGGATTCAGGTCGGCGGTTTTCGCGCTGATTTCGCTTTGGGCGTTGACAGACTTTCGGGGATTTACGTTTGTTTTGTGACTTTCGTCGGTTTCCTGATTCATATTTTTGCGACGGGTTATATGCATGGCGATAAAGGTTTTTATCGCTTTTTTGCTTACTTGAATTTGTTTATGTTCTCGATGCTGACGCTCATTTTGGCGGATAATTTTCTGCTGATGTTCGTCGGTTGGGAAGGTGTTGGTTTGTGTTCGTATCTGCTTATCGGCTATTACATCAAACGCGACGAAGCGAGACGCGCCGCGAAGAAAGCATTCGTGATGAATCGCATCGGCGATTGGGGCGTTTTGATGGGCGTGTTTCTTATTTTTTCGATGACCGGCTCGATTTCTTTTTACGACAAGACGGTTGACGGCGTGCAGGTAGCGAGTTCGATAAACATCTTGTCGGCAATGGCGGCTGACCCGTTCACTTGGGGCGCACTCGTGGCAGGTGGAATAACAAGCATTGCGATTCTTCTTTTCATCGGCGCGACGGGAAAATCCGCACAGATTCCGCTTTTAACTTGGCTGCCCGACGCGATGGCTGGTCCAACGCCTGTGTCGGCTTTGATTCACGCAGCGACGATGGTTACGGCGGGAGTTTATTTGGTCGTGCGCTGCAACGGAATTTATCAGAACGCGCCGACGGCGATGTTTATCGTGGCGATTATCGGCGCGGCGACGGCGATTTTCGCGGCGACGATTGGCTTGGCGCAGAACGACATCAAAAAAGTTCTCGCTTATTCGACGGTTTCGCAACTCGGTTATATGTTTCTCGCCTGCGGAGTCGGCGCGTTCGTCGCGGCGATTTTCCATGTGATGACGCACGCCTTTTTCAAAGCACTTCTCTTTTTGGGTTCAGGGTCGGTCATTCACGGAATGCACCACGAACAGGATATGCGGCGAATGGGCAACCTGAAAAAATTTATGCCAATTACGTTCGTCTCAATGATGGCTGGTTGGTTGGCGATTTGCGGAATTCCGGTTTGGGCGGGCTTTTTCTCGAAAGATGAAATTCTTTATAAAACTTTTGCCGCGACGAACGCGACGGCGGACGCGACGCTTCTCGGCATTCACGTCAACACGATTCTCTGGATTGTCGGTTTAATTACGGCAATGCTGACCGCCGTTTATATGACCCGAATGATGTGGATGACGTTTTTCGGCGCATCGCGTTTTGATTTGGCTTTGCCCGACGAACACGGACACGGCGACGCGGGGACGCGGGGACACGGAGAAGATTTGCCGGTTGCTGTAAATCCTGACGAGCCTTCGCGGGCGGAAGAAAACGCTTTTGCTTTCGGCGACGCGCACGACGCGCAAGTGCCGCACGGCGACGCTCACGCTTTGGCGCATCATTATGAAGACGAACACGATGCGGCACACGCGGACGACCACGACAATGACGACGAACATCATCACGCACTCACACCGGACTTCAGCCCACACGAATCGCCTTGGACGATGACCGTGCCGCTAGTTGTTTTGGCAATTCTCTCGACACTCGGCGGTTTAATCGGCGTTCCTTACGCAATGAGTTCGATTTTCGGCGCGGGCGATGTCAATGTGTTTGAACACACGCTTGCGCCCGTGATTTATGCGAAAAAGGGCGAACACGATTCACATTCGCCCGCTTCAACGACACATTCAGAAACGAAAAAAGAAGTTAAACATTTTTACGCCGCCGCGCCCGCGCCAAATGCAACCGGCGAACACACCGAAGAACACACGGCACATTCGCCCGAAGAAATTGCGACGGAACGCTGGCTCGCGCTGTTGTCGGTCGGTTTGGCGGCTGGCGGAATTATTATCGGTTGGTTGATGTTCGGCAAAACGCCGCTGCGGGCGATGCCGAAAATTCTCGAAGACAAATGGCGGATTGACGAAATTTACAACGGTTACATCGTTGACCCGATAACAAATCTTTCGCGTAACGGTCTTTGGAAAGGCTTCGATTTAGGATTTATTGACGGCATCGTCAATGGTATCGGCTCGGCAACTGCCGCGCTCGGCTCGGCAGCGCGTGGCGTGCAAGTCGGTTTCGTTCGCAGTTACGCGGCATTTATTTTGTTCGGCGCGTTAATTGTCATTGGGTATTTTATTTATTACGGATTTAAGTTGATTGTCTAAAATGATGGCGAGTCAAACGATAAAAACCAACGGCGGAAAGATTTTACAGGAAACAAGCGCAAGCGGCGCGAAGGGAATGCTTCTTCGCACTAATTCGCCGGAAAAATTCTTTTTTCGCGTTTATCGCGGCGACGGCACTTTCAACGATTATCAGATTTTACACGACGATTTATCTGTGACGATTGATGAGGATGCGCTGGCTTCATTTTACGAAAATGAAAACGGCGATAAATTTCTTGACCATTCTCCGAATGTTTTTGGCTGGGAAACTACACAACCGAAAAACTAACTTTTATGGATTTTATTGGAGAAAATTTATTAACAATTTTAATTTTGCTGCCCGTCGTTGGGGCATTGGCGATGCTCGGACATGCGGTGTTTTGGAAGCAGGAAAGCGGCTTGAAATGGATAACGCTTGGCTTTACCATTTTGAATTTTTTGCTGTCGCTGTTTTTGATTTTAGACAAGGGCGCGGCTTCAGCGAGCGGTTTTTTCTTCGAGCAAAATGTTCCCTGGATTCGGGCAATAAACACAAATTATCACGTCGGCGTTGACGGTTTGAGTATGTGGCTGGTAATTTTGACGACGTCCATAATGCCAATTGCGATTCTCTCGACTTGGCACGCGGTTGAAAAACGTCACGCCGCTTTTTACATTTTTCTGCTGCTTTTGGAAAGCGCGATGCTCGGCGTTTTTGTCTCCTTAGATTTGCTTGTCTTTTATCTTTTCTTTGAAGCTTCATTAGTTCCGATGTTTTTTCTCATCGGAATTTGGGGTGGCGAAAATCGCGTTTACGCGGCGGTCAAGTTTTTTATTTACACGGCACTCGGCAGTTTACTGATGCTGGCGGCAATCATCGCTTTGTATTATCTGCACGCGACGGCAATGGGCGTTGGCTCATTCGATTATGTAACGCTTTTAAATTCGATGCAGACGGGAAATCTCGTCTTAACGGCACAAACGGGAACGCTTCTTTTCTTTGCGTTTGCTTTGGCTTTTGCTATCAAAGTTCCGCTTTTTCCGTTTCACACTTGGCTGCCCGACGCGCACACCGAAGCACCGACTGCCGGTTCGGTTATCCTCGCCGCCGTAATGTTGAAAATGGGAACTTACGGTTTAATGCGTTTTAATTTCACGCTTTTTCCCGAAGCATCGCGTGAGTTTGCCGGGTTGTTTATCGTGTTGGCAATTATCGGAATTATCTATGGCGCACTCGTCGCAATGGTTCAACCCGACGTGAAAAGATTGGTCGCCTATTCGTCGGTCGCGCATATGGGTTTTGTCATTTTGGGAATGTTTTCCTTCACCGAGATGGGAATGCAGGGCGCGTTATATCAAATGCTCAATCACGGCGTAACGACCGGCGCGTTGTTTCTGCTCGTCGGATTTATTTACGAACGGCGGCACACGCGAGCGATTTCCGATTTCGGCGGTTTATCAAACGTGATGCCGATTTATGCGACGATTTTCGTTTTTACCACGATGGCTTCAATCGGTCTGCCGTTTCTGAACGGCTTTGTCGGTGAGTTTCTGACGATGCTTGGAATGTGGAATTCAAACGCGCTCGCAACGATAAACGGTTGGAATATGAATTATATTGCCACGCTGTTTGCAGGAACGGGCGTAATTTTCGCGGCGGTTTATATGTTGTGGATGGTGCAGAGGGTTTTCTTCGGAAAAGTTACCAATCCGAAAAATAAAGGTTTGGCTGATTTAAGCTGGCGCGAAATCGGTTTAATTGCTCCGCTGCTTTTTCTGATGATTTATATGGGCGTTTATCCCGCGCCGTTTTTGAATCGGTCGAAGGAATCAGTTGTCGCTATCGAACAAAGATTGAACAATCAAGCGGGCGGCAGCGTCGTGAAGGCGGAAATAAAATCAGAGGCAGCGCATTACTAAGGCGGCGCGAAAGAGAATTTCTTAAATTACAAGATTGTTTTTGATATGTTTTTACAAAATGAATTAGTCAATCCAAACGCAGACGTTTCGGCGATATTACCCGAAATAATGGTGGCAATTACCGGAATAATAGTGATGCTGTTCGACAGTTTTGTTCCGAAACAACGCTATATCACGGGTATTATATCGCTCATCGGAATCGTTTTTTCGGGAATTCTGCTCGGCTTGATGTGGGGTGATGCTCCATATCTCACGGCGTGGAGCAGAATGATTGCCCACGACAGTTTGCGGATTAGCTTTTCGTTTGTCTTTTTATTAGTCACGGCGATGACGATTTTGATCTCGTCCGTCTGGACTGAACGCGAAGACGTTCCCGTCGGCGAATATCATTGTCTCCTTTTGTTCGCTACCGTCGGAATGATGTTTATGGCTTCCGGCAATGATTTAGTCGTTTTGTTTTTGGGTTTGGAAACTTCGTCGCTCGCCACTTATGTGATGGCTGGCTTGCGAAAATCCGATTTGCGTTCGAATGAATCGGCGATGAAGTATTTTATTCTCGGTTCGTTCGCCTCAGCATTTTTGCTTTATGGAATGGCTTTGATTTACGGTGCAACCGGTTCGACGAACATCACGGAAATTGCTCTCCGAATTGCTAATCCAAACTTCCCTGCTCTGCTACTAGTCGGCGGCGCAATGATGATAATCGGTTTCGGTTTCAAAGTCGCCACCGTCCCCTTTCACGTTTGGACGCCGGATGTTTACGAAGGCGCGCCAACACCGGTTACCGCATTTATGGCGGCGGGACCGAAAGCGGCGGCGTTTGCTTCGTTCGTGCGCGTGTTCGTGCTTGGCTTTCCGCTGATTGCGGGCGTTCAGGCTTCCGTCTATCTACACGATTCCTGGATTACGGCGTTGACCGTGATGGCTGGCTTGACAATGACCGTCGGCAATATCGCGGCGATTGTCCAAAATAATGTCAAACGAATGCTGGCTTATTCGTCAATCGCTCACGCTGGTTACGCGCTCGTCGGATTTATCGGCGCGGGAATGGCGACGACGGCTGACAAACGCGATGCGGCGATTGCTTCGGTCGCATTTTATATGTTGACTTATGCCATTACAAACTTGGGCGCGTTTGCAATTGTGGCTTTATTAGGACAGAAAAATGACCGTCGTACGGAGTTTGAAGATTACAACGGCATCGGTTTCAAATCGCCTGTTTTGGCTTTTGCGCTGTCGCTGTTTATGCTCTCGCTTCTGGGTTTGCCGCTGACGGCGGGATTTATGGGCAAGGTTTTGGTTTTTCGTCCCGCGCTCGAAGCCGGCAATGCAATGCTCACGCTTCTTGTCGTCGTCGCGGTCATCAACACGGCAATTTCGGCTTATTACTATTTGCGCCTCGTCGTCGTAATGTTTTTCCGCGACCGAACCGACGAATGGTTTGCGCCGCGGATCCCGACCGCTTTGGCGGCAGTTTTAGTAATTACAATTGTTGGAGTTTTATACTTCGGAATTTTCAGCAACGGCGTGATTGAAAGATTTTCACAATCGCCCGCGAGAATAACTGTAAAAGCAGAAAAATAATTTACAGGGATAACAGGTTGATTAAACAGGGATAAGAAATAAATTGGTTTATCCCGATCCATCCTGTTATCCCTGTAAATTTCTTCTATGCTATTCTGTGTATCGTTTTTTGTAATATGGATATCGCAACCGACATTCGAGAAAAGTTGAATGCTGAATGGCTTCCCGAAATTTATCGCTGCAAAGTTCGGACGCAGCGCACACGCGCTCATCGGTTGGAAATCGCCCAGCGTGAAAATCGAGCGATAATTCAGCACACGCTTCTCGGCGTTGAGCTAAAAGTCGGCAACCAACGCTTTTCGTGTCCTGATTTATCAACTGCCAGATATTTGCAGATTTTCGCTCGCATCGGCTGTCAGGCGGTCGCCGTGCCGTATGACATTACAAAAATCTCGACTCTCGCCGACGAATTAGAATCGGCTTGGCAGAAAATTTTATTACTTGTCGAAAAGGCAGCGGAAGATAAAACGGCATCGGTTAAAGGGCGTATGCGTTCGAGTTTGATAAAGGAAATTCGCCTTGAAATAGAAGAAATCGGCGCGGGTTCGCTGATGCCGGAATTTAAACAAAGCACAAAACAAAAGTCGAACTGAATTCGCTGACGGAAAATAAAAATGTAAAAATCGCCAAAGAAACTGTTTCCAACAACAATCGTTTCGCTATGCTGATTTGCTCAATACTCGCGGTTAAAGACAATTTGATTGTCGGCAGCCGCAGCTATTACGCGAATCTGAAGTAAAATTTAACTTCTTTTTTTCTTGAACATCTAAACAAAGAGAATTACTATCTAAGTTGATGTTACGTTTTTAGGAACTATTAATTGTTTATGTTTGATTCCACACCAGCCGTTCTAAAATCCGAAACGCTTCCGTTTCCGTTCAATAATCGCGCCTTTTGCCGCTACGAGCCGATTGAAAAGAAAATCGAACACGCAAAGGTTTTAATTGTCAATAATTTGCTGCGTTACGAGGATGACCTTTCAGATTTGGCGCGGAAAGAATGGAACGGCACGAAGGAAAGCAAGTTAAAATTTGAGCGTAAAATTTCCGGATTGGCGTGCGATAACATCGCCAAGAACGTTTTGCGGCTCGTCCAAAATCCGAAAACCCTAACCGTGCATTTGTCAGAAGTCGGCGAAGCGGCGGCGAGCTTCAACCCGGACGCGATTGTGATGAGCGGAACGCTTTCGGATTTCGATTATTACAATCCTGAACAACTCAAAAAATTTGAACGATATATTAAGCGGACAAAAATTCCCGTTCTCGGAATTTGCGGTGCGCACCAACTTATCGGAATGAGCTTCGGCGGCAGATTAACCACTTTGGACAATCTCGACGCTTCCGAAAAGCGCACCGACCGCATCGTTGAATACCAATATCGTTTCATCAAAATCACCGACCGAACCGACCCGATTTTCGCCGGCGCGGCAGATGTGGAAAGCGGCATTTGGCAAGATTATACTTTGGAAGACGACATTCTGCGCGTCTGGCAAAATCACGGTTTGCAGGTCGAAGGCATTCCCAAAGGCTTTCATCAATTAGCAACGGCTTATCTCTGCAAAAATCAAATGATGGTCAAACGAAGCGGCGGACAATTGATTTATACCGTCCAATTTCACCTCGAAAAATCGTTTGAAGACTGGTCGAAAAATCCAACGCGATGGGAACACCCGAACGAATCGCGCGACGGAAGAATTTTATTTGAGAATTTTTTGAAATTGGCTCTAACGCATAAATAATTTTTAACAAAAGTTTAACGCTCAATCCAAAACATACCGGTGCTTATAAATAGTTTCGGTATGTTTTTTAATTCGCGGTAATTTGTTATGCGAAATTGTATTTTGACCGGCGAATTAAGGTAAAAATCAAAGAAGTCTAATTAATTGTTGACTTAACTTTTAATTTGGATTATAAAGATTTCCGTATAATACAAAGTGCTAGGTTGCAAACAAAAGGATATTAATGACTACATGAACCCTAAAGAAATTTTAGTTTCACAGCCTCTGGCATTCTGGCTATCACTTATTGCCACATTAGTCTCGATCATTAGCCTCTTCTTTAGTTTGGAAAATCAAAGGCGTGTTCGAAGGATGGATGCATTGCAAAAGAGAAGTCAACTCCTTTTCAAATTGAGCGAGGTGAATTCTCAATTGGTAACTGCAATTCTTAGTCAAAGGCACCTGAATCTAGCATTAAAAGAGTTTCGCCTAAACCCACTTTCCAATAGTTCGGAGATTAAAGGTATTGCAGTGAGGTGGTCTAATTTAACCGGACACGAAACTCTCTGTAAAATGAGATGATGCGAAAATATGATGAAGAATTCAAACAACAAGCGGTTAGAAAGATTTTAGACGGTCAATCGGTGGCGAGCTTGTCCAGAGAATTGGGCGTTGGCGAAAGCCAGCTGCATAAGTGGAAGAAGTTGAAAATCGAGTCCGGTTCAGATTTGGAAAAAGAGAATCTAAGGCTTAAAAAACAGTTGCGGGAACTCGAGATGGAGAATGAAATCCTAAAAAAGGCGGCGCTTATCTTCGGCAGAGGTTCATAGAACGATATAAGTTTATCGATAAGACAAGAAACGATTACCCGGTTAT
>MWYZ01000072.1 GCA_002050365.1 Acidobacteria bacterium 28-1 | reverse complement strand
AAATTTCGCTTTCGGATACGCTTCCGTTAAGTTCACGATCGTATTGCCTTGTTTGACGATGCGGTTGTAACCGACTTCCGGCGCACGCGCGAAATCTTTGTCATAAACAAATTTTTTGTAATAACCGTTTATGGCGACCAATCAGGATTTAATTTGTATGCCAAAGTGGTCTATGCGTGGCAAAAACGAGGCGAGCGCATCGTGATTCCAGTGTCAAAAGGCAAATCACAAAATGTCTTGGGATTTATGCTTCGATCGGTGTCAGAGGTTTGAATCGTTTGTCTTTGAAGACTCAACCGATTCAAACGTGGTAATTTGGTGTCTCGACAACATCGCCCAAAGGATTGAACGCGAAACAGTAATTGTGTTGGACAATTCCCCGATTCATCGGAGCGAAGAATTTACAGAGAAGATTCAGGAGTGGGCAAAACTAGGCTTGAAAATCTATTTCTTGCCAGCCTATTGTCCAAGTTTGAACAAGATAGAAATGTTATGGGAAAAGATAAAGTATGATTGGCTGAGTTGGGAAGCGTATAGTTCCTACAAAAACTTGTGCGAAGAACTTGATAAAGTTCTTTCACAAATCGGCTCAAAATACCTGATTACTTTTTCTTAGGTGCTTAGGTAATAAGCAAGAGGCAGTAAGCGGTAAACGCACGACTGCCTACTGCCTATTGATTTGCTTTGCCTTGATTGGCAATAGCCTTTTGCGCCGCGTCAATCGCGTCTTGGTCGCCGAGGTAATAGCTTTTTGTCGGCTTTAAATCTTCGCCCAATTCATATACGAGCGGAATGCCGGTCGGAATGTTGCGATGAACGATGTCTTTGTCGGAAATCGTATCGAGAAATTTTACAAGAGCGCGGAGCGAATTACCGTGCGCGGCGATTATCAGGCGTTTTCCGGCTTTAATTTTCGGTGCGATTTCCGTTTCGTAATACGGCACGACACGCTCGACGGTGTTTTTTAAGGCTTCGGCTTTCGGGAATTTTCCGACTTCGATTCCCAGATAACGCGCGTCTTTGCCCAAATATCTTTCGTCGTTTTCTTCGAGCAAAGTCGGCAAAATGTCATAACTTCTACGCCAGATTAGAACTTGTTCTTCGCCGTGCTGCGCGGCGGTTTCGGCTTTATTCAAACCTTGCAGTCCGCCGTAATGACGCTCGTTTAAAAGCCACGATTTCGTTTCGGGAATCCACATCAAATCCATTTCATCAAGAATAATCCAAAGTGTCCGAATCGCTCTTTTCAGAACTGATGTATACGCTTCATCAAACGTAAAACCTTCGGCTGTTAATAATTTGCCCGCCGCTTTTGCTTCCTCGCGTCCCTTTTCGGAAAGGTCAACGTCCTTCCAACCCGTAAAGCGATTTTCCTTGTTCCATTCGCTTTCGCCGTGTCTGATTAAAACTAATTTGTGCATAAATTCAAATTCAAATCTCGGATTATTGAACAATTAAACTCGAAATTTAACTTTCTCTCAAGTTCCAAAAGAAAAAAGCGGCGCGAAATTCCGAACCGCTTTTGCCTTTTTACTTTTGCCTTTTGCCTTTATATCGTCCATTGGTCGTGGCTGATGCCGACGAGATACCAATTTTTGCCCGATTTCTCGAAAACGAGGCGCAGACTGCGCCAATCCATTCCGTCATATTTGCGCGTTCCGGGAAAATGATATTCGACAAATTTCGCTTTCGGATACGCTTCCGTTAAGTTCACGATCGTATTGCCTTGTTTGACGATGCGGTTGTAACCGACTTCCGGCGCACGCGCGAAATCTTTGTCATAAACAAATTTTTTGTAATAACCGGCGAAATTAAGTTTGATGTCGTCGCCCGAGCCGTCGGCTTGTCCCCAAACATAAGCCGGAAGCGCATAAAGTTTCAGCACATCCTTTCTCCGAAACGTCAAATCCTTTTCCGTGTCAATGCTGCCGTAGGGCGAAAACCGCACGCCCTTTGTCGGATGAACGTACGATGCCAACGTTTTCACGTTTTTGTTTTTGAGCGCGCCCACGACTTGTTTCGATTTTGCCAAAACCTGTGCTTTTTCAGTTTGCGCGTGAGCCGAAAAAGCTACTGAAAAAAGTGTAATAGCGAATAATATAAATTTTGTTTTCATTATTTTCTCTCCAATATTTTAAGCAGAATTTTTTCCGCCGTATCAGAACGCGCTTTTTAGAATCTCTTGCGCTTCTCCAACCAGATAAAGCGAGCCGGTAATTAAAATCAGTTCTGTTTCTTTTGTAACTAACTTCGCTGTTGTTATTGCTTCGGCGACCGTTTCCGCGAGCTTAACATTTTTTTGGTCAAAAGCGGTCGGCACAATCTTCAAAAGTTCCGAAGTTTCCATTGAACGCTCATTATTCGGTTTGGTTAAAATTAGCGTTTCGGCTTTCGGAAAAAGAATCGCGGCAATGGGAGACAAATCCTTGTCGCGCATCGCGCCGAAAACAAGCGTAACCGGCTGATTGATAAACTCGTCTAGATATTCTTTCAATGCCTTTGCGCCCGCGACATTGTGCGCTCCGTCAAAAAGAATGTTTTGATAAAATTCCAAACGTCCTTTATGTTCGGCAGTTTCTAAACCTTCAACGATTTCAGATTTCGATAAAGTGAAATTAAAATTATTCTTTAACACTTCTGCTAACTGTAGTGCCAACCGCGCATTTTCAATTTGGTGTCGCCCGCGCAAACCCAAATTAACATCGGGGTAAATTTCATTTTCAGTGATAAATGTAACAATCGCTTTTCCGTTTATCGAATCAACCGCGTTTAGCTCAATTTTGCAATTATTGATTGTTTTTATTCCAACTTCATCACATTTCTTTAAAATTACCTCCAGCGCTTCTTCCCGTTGATTTGCCAAAACAACGCGCGTATCTTTCCTAATAATCGCCGCCTTTTCCGCTGCGATTTCCGCCAGCGTATTTCCCAAAATATTTTGATGGTCAAAGTCAATCGGCGTAATCGCCACAATTTCCGCTTTCATCGCCGTCGTCGCGTCAAATCTGCCGCCCAAACCAGTCTCTAAAATCGCTAAATCTATTTTCGCTTCGTCAAAAGCTGAGATTGCAATTGCTGTAACTTGCTCAAAAAAAGTCGGAAGCGCTTCCAAATCTCCGATTTCCAACAATTTTTCCGAAATTTCTTTAATCTTTGTTGCGTGGTGGGCAAAGTCTTTTTCCGAAATTTCTTGACTGCCGATTTTGATTCTTTCAGTAATCGAAATTAAATGCGGCGATGTATAAAGACCTGTTTTAATTCCAGCCAAAACGCAGATTGAATCTAAAAAAGCGCACGTCGAACCTTTGCCGTTTGTTCCGGCGACTTGAACTTTGAGAAAGTTTTTTTCTGGATTACCGAGGGCAGTGAGAAGTTTTCCGATATTTTCAAGACCGAGTTTCATTGCTGAAACTTCGTTGCCAAGACCGTAAAGATATTTTAAAGATTCGTCAAAATTCACTTTTCGCCGTTTTGAATCAATCTGCGATGATAATTTATTTGTCCGAGATGATAATTAAAATGAGTCAGCAGATGAAGAAGCATAAAATCCATTTTGACAACTTTGCCGTGTTTTTCGACGGGAAAATTTTTATCGAAAGCATCATTTGATAATTTATTCAAACTGCTTTTTACCGTTTCCATTGTCTTTTCAATTTCATTAATTAAATTTTGCCGAGTTTCGTTTTTTGCAGAAAATTCGATTTCTCTGTCCCTAATAAATCCTGTTTCGCCAAGCGTTGCCCCGATAAAATGATTTAAGTTGCCGATTAAATGCAGACACAAATTGCCCGCCGAATTATTGATTTCCTTCTCGATTATCCACAGCTCCCTTTCATTTTTGTAGAAATTGATTTCTTCTTTTAATTTGTTTAAATCTCTTTCAAAAATTTCGATTAGCGTATCTTTTAACATATTTTTATTTTACGTTTAATTGTTCGTTCATCATAAAATTTAGTAATCTTACAATTTTCTCGCGCATTTCGCGTCTGTCCACAACCATATCAACCATTCCGTGTTCGAGCAGAAATTCTGAACGCTGAAAGCCTTTCGGTAGTTTTTGGCGAATCGTTTGTTCGATAACACGCGGTCCGGCAAAACCGATGAGAGCTTTTGGTTCGGCAATAATCACGTCTCCAAGCATCGCAAAACTCGCCGTGACGCCCCCGGTCGTCGGGTCAGTCAAAACGGAAATAAACGGCAGACGCGCGTCGTGAAATTGTGCCAGAGCCGCTGAGATTTTCGCCATCTGCATCAATGAATATGTGCCTTCCTGCATTCTTGCGCCGCCCGAAGCCGCAAAGATTACCACTGCGCCGCGAGTTTCGATTGCGCGTTCAATCAAGCGCGTGATTTTTTCGCCGACGGCTGAACCCATCGAACCGCCGATAAAATCCATTGACATCGCTCCGGCATAGACCAGATGTCCGCCGACTTTGCCTTTGCCCGATACGATTGCTTCAGGAAGTCCGGAGGATTCTTTCGCTTGTGCGATGCGTTCGATGTAGGGTTTTGTGTCAACGAATTGAAGCGGGTCGGCGGAAGTTATTTCCTCGTCGAGCTTTTCATACTCGCCCTCGTCAAACAGCGTGTCGAGCCGTTCCCGCGCGTTAAATCTGAAATGATAACCGCAATGCGTGCAGACTTGGAGTGATTCTTTAAGCTCGCGTTTGTAAAGCGCGTTGTCGCATTCGAGGCATTTGACAAAAATACCTTCGGTTTTCACGCGCTTTTCTTCGTTAGCGGATTGTTCGTCTATTTTAGGATTTTTTCGGGCAAACCAAGACATAGTGTTCGTAAATTTAATTGTTGCTCACTTAAATTATTATCAAGATTAACACAAGCCGAAAGACAACCTAAAATACTAATCCCCAATCATACTGCCGTCCGATTGGTCATTTTCACCGATTAATAATATACCTTGTCGAATAAATCAGTAATTGTCGAATCGTTCGAGAATTGTATGAGGATCTTCATTTTTTCTTATATTCTTCGGCAAATTCGTTATGTTCTGAATCTTTTTGTGATAAATTCAACAGGTCAAATTTTACGAATCTCAGAGGTTTAAAATATGCAGAGACTTATACTTATTCTCATCTTAATTCTCAGCGGATTGCTAACCGACGCTTATTCGGCTACCAAAACATGGGCTGGGGCGAGCATCGACGCCAATTGGCAAACCGTTACTAATTGGAGGGAAAATGTTGTTCCCGTCGCCGGTGATGATTTGGTTTTTCCAGAGGTGGATTCTCAATCCAGCTCTAACAATGACTTTTCTCCCTTCACCGTTTTTCGCTCGATTACATTTGAAGGCGGAGCATACAATATCAACGGAAATCCTTTTGGCTTAACTGATGGCTTGAGGGTGAGCGGCGGATCGCAAAGTATAAATACGACGATAACTTTGAACTCCGCCCAAACATTTTCCGTCGTACAAGATTCGGCGATAATGATTGCCGCCATTTCCTTTGGTGAATTTCCTTTGATATTAAACGGCGACGGAAATTTCACTATCGGACTAATTTCCGGTGCGGGCGCGTTGAAAAAAAACGATCTAGGCGTTTCTTTAATTGCATCGGCTAATAATTATGAAGGAGCCATTGATATTAATGACGGAACCTTGATTGTTGACGCTGATATTCCTGGCAGCCCGGTAACGGTCAATCCTGCTCCCAGTATAAAAAATTTTAATCCTGGCGTACTCAGAGGCACGGGAACGGTCGGAGAAACGAACGTTTTAGCGGGTGCTATTAGCCCTGGGACGCTGACCTCCCCGAGAGGAATTTTAAATATTAAGGGCAGTCTAACTTTTACGGCGAACGGAAATTATATCTGTAAAATTGGCGGCACGACCCCAGGTGCTGCCGGACACGACCAATTAAATGTCGTTGGCACAGTTTCGTTAAATAATGCGCGTTTATTGCTGCCGCCGTTCGGAAGTTATCGTCCGGCAATCGGCGATTCGTTCGTGATTTTGCGAAATGACGGAACCGACCCGGTGAACGGAACGTTTCAGGAAAGACCCGAAAATTCAGTTATCGCCATTTCGCCCAACCTGTCTTTTCGCATAACTTACCGTGGCGGTGACGGCAATGATGTTGTCATCACCCGCGTAAATCGCACTTATTTCGATTTTGATAACGACGACAAATCTGACATTTCCGTTTTTCGTCCCGAGAACGGAGCTTGGTATTTGAACCAATCGGCAGAGGGTTTTCGCGCAGTTCAATTTGGTGTCGCAACGGATGTAATCGTTCCAGCCGACTATGACGGAGATAACAAAACCGACATTGCCGTCTTCCGTCCATTAGATACGAACTGGTATATGCTTCGCAGTTCGGACAACACTTTCGCAAATATTCAATTCGGAGAGAGCGAAGACATTCCTGTGCCGAATGATTTTGACGGCGACGGACGCGCTGACCTCGCGGTTTTCCGACCATCAGATGGAACTTGGTATCAGTTGAGAAGTAACTCTAATCGACTTTTCGTACGACAATTCGGACAGAGTGGAGATAAACCGCTGATCGGCGATTTTGACGGAGACGGTCTTGGCGATTTAGCGGTTTTTCGGAACGGTAATTGGTTTTTGCTTGAAAGTGCGAATCAATCTTTTCGCGAAGTACTTTCGTTAGGTTCCGCCGCCGATAGACCGGTTCCCGCAGATTACGACGGCGACGGCATAACCGACCTCGCTTTTTACCGTCCGGCAAACGGAGGTTGGTATCGTTTGAGCAGCAGTAACAACGCGCTTTCGCTCGTTCGGTTCGGGACATCGAGAGATGTACCGGTCCCGGCTGATTACGACGGCGACGGTAAATCCGATATTGCAATATTTAGACCGAATACCGGCGAGTGGTATTTATTGCGTTCGACCCAAGGTTTTATCAGTATTCGGTTTGGAAGGGGAGATGATAAACCGGTTCCAAGCGCTTATATCCAGTAAATCATTACGAATTTCAAATTACGAATGACGGAGTTATATATTGTTTTCATTCATAATTTGAAATTCGCGAATTTTAATCTAAGATTTGCAGATTTCCGCGTGAATCAACATGTTGTTTATACAAATCGGCGGTTATTTTATGCTGAATTTTGAATCGTTCGTAATGAAGGAACTCGCCCGCCGACCTTATCAATTAATAAAACGCCGGGGGCAATATCCCACGGATTCAAGCCTTCATACCAAAAACCGTCAAAGCGCCCGCCAGCGACATACGCCATATTCATTTTGGATTTTCGATTTCTGATCATTATTACAAGGTAATCATAACCGGAAAATTTGTCTTGAGCGGAGCGTATTTAGGTGGCAAACAATTGTTTCTCGCGTGCATCGTAATGCTAAATTTAAGTAATCTTTATAGAAATAAACTTTAAATTATGAAAACAATTTTACTCTCGTTTATCTTTGTATTTTCCGCTGTCAACACTTTTTCCGCCGTGAGAACTTGGGACGGCGGCGGCGCGAACGGCAATTGGTCAACGGCGGCAAACTGGGTCGGGGATGTCGCGCCCGTCGCCGGAGACAATTTGGTTTTTCCGGCGACGGCGGCGCAGTTTTCAACTATCAACAATTTATCAACTTTTACTTTTTCTTCCCTGACCATCGAGGGTGGAAACTACACAATCGGCGGCAACACTTTGAATTTGACAAACGGTTTAACGGTCAACGGCGGCACCCAAGCATTAAACACTTTAGTAGTTATCGCAAATTCACAAACTTTTAGAGCCGCCCAAAATTCAACCGTAACAATCGGCATATTATTTATCGCCAGCGGATTTCCAAATCCATTTACGCTGACATTGGACGGCGAAGGCATTTTCGGTATCGGCATAATTACCGGCACGGGCAGTTTAACAAAAAACGGTTTGGGCGTAGCTTTGATTATTTCAGCAGGTAATTATAACGGTGCAGTCACGCTAAACAACGGCATTCTTGTCGTGGACGCAACCATTCCAAACAGCACGGTCACGATTAATGGCGGCTCAATCGGCGGAGAATTTGGCTTTAGCGGTTTCGGCGGCACGGGAACAGTCGGCGCAACCAATGTTACGGCGGGCGTTATCAGTGCGGGAACTTTAACTTCGCCGACGGGAATTTTAAATATCAACAACGGACTGACTTTTACGGCAAACGGAAATTACGTCTGTAAAATCAGCGGCACGACTGCCGGAGCGAACGGATACGACCAATTAAACGTAATCGGCGCGGTTTCATTAAATAATGCGCGGCTCGTGCCGCTGCCGTTCGGCACTTTCCGTCCGGCAATCGGCGATTCGTTCGTAATTTTACGAAACGACGGAACTGACCCAATCAACGGAACATTCCTGAACGCCCCTGAAAACGCAGTTTTCGGCGGCGCACTTAACACGGCTTTCCGCATCACTTATCGAGGCGGCGACGGCAACGATGTCGTTATCACCCGCGTCAATCGCGCCAACTTCGATTTTGACGCTGACGGCAAATCAGACATTTCCGTATTCCGCCCGTCAAATGGTTTTTGGTATTTGAATCAATCGGCGGCAAGTTTCCGTGCCGTTCAATTCGGCTCGGCGGAAGATAGAATCGTTCCCGCCGATTACGACGGCGACAACCGAACCGACATCGCCGTTTTTCGTCCGTCAAACGGATTTTGGTATCAGCTTCGCAGTTCGGACAACACTTTTTCGGGCGTTCAATTCGGCACAAGCGAAGACGTTCCCGTGCCGAATGATTACGACGGCGACGGACGCGCCGACCTCGCGGTTTTCCGCCCGTCAAACGGAACTTGGTATCAATTGAGAAGCATCGCCAATCAATTTTTCGCCCAACAGTTTGGGCAAAGCGGTGATAAACCGATGGTCGGCGATTTTGACGGCGACGGCATCGGAGATTTGACGGTTTTTCGGAACGGCAATTGGTTTTTGTTTGAGAGCGCGAGCAACGCTTTTCGCGGAGTTTCGTTCGGCGTGACAACCGACAAATCCGTCGCGGCTGATTACGACGGTGACGGTAAAACTGACATCGCCGTTTTTCGCCCGTCAAATGGAACTTGGTATCAATTGAGCAGCAGCAATAACAATGCGTTTTCGGCAATTCAATTTGGAGTTGCGGAAGACATTCCGGTCGCGGCTGATTACGATGGCGATGGCAAATCTGACGTCGCGGTTTTTCGTCCAAGCAATGGAACTTGGTATCTTTTGCGTTCGACTGCGGGTTTTACAAGCGTTCAATTCGGACAAAACGGTGATAGACCGATTCCGAGCGCATTCGTTCAATAAAATTACGAATTATCACTTACGAATTACGAATGAAACAATATTCAACCGAGTAATTCGTAATTTGAAATTCGTAATTTTATTTCAGGACTTCCAGCATTTCCGCGTGAATTAATTTATTGCTCGCGCAAATCGGCGGCTTGTAAATGCTGAATTTCGAGTCGTCGTAATAAGAAACTAGTCCGCCGGCTTCTTCAATCAACAAAACGCCCGCCGCGACGTCCCAAGGGTGTAGTCCTTCTTCCCAAAACCCGTCAAAGCGTCCGCAAGCGACATACGCCATATCAATCGCCGCCGAGCCGTCACGCCTGATGCCGCGAGATTTGTAGGTAAAATCGGTAAAATGTCGGGTAAAATTGTCGCGCTCTCTGGTGTCGTAAGGAAAACCCGTAACCAGAAGCCCGTCGCTCAAACTTTGGGTTTCCGAAACGCTGATTTGTCTGCCGTTCAATGTCGCCCCGTTTCCCTTTTCCGCCGCAAACAATTCATCGCGCGTCGGGTCAAAGGTTATGCCGAGAACAATTTCTCCTTTGTGTTCAAGCGCAATGGTGACGCAAAAACACGGATAACCGTGCGCGTAATTAGTCGTGCCGTCGAGCGGGTCAATAATCCATTTCCATTCGCTTTCACCATTAAGTACCGATGCGCCCGATTCTTCCGCTAAAATTGCGTGTTTCGGATAGTGAGAACAGATTTTTTCGATAATTAATTTCTCGGAAGCTAAATCTGCTTCCGTTACGAGATTGATGTCGCCTTTTTTTGTGATGGTTATTTTGCGCCCGAATCGTTCAAGCAAAATTTGTCCGGCTTCACGGACGGTTTCAATTGCGAAATTGAGCATATAGTCGGAGCGCGTTACGCGAGTTTGCAATGATTGCATCAGCAATCAATAAATTTCGATAAAATTTATTCGCGCTGTCCCGGCGAATAGCGGACTCGCGCAGGCTCGCCTTCAGTTTTTACCGAAAGTAAATATCAACGTAATCAACCGCTTCGTCGCACGGATTGGTCATTTCTTGCAGTCGCCAGTATTTTCGTTTTCCCGTTATGGCAAAATTTATCTCACCCGAACGCGTGCAAGGTTTGCCGCCGTTGATATAGCTGATTTGTGTAACGATTGTGCCTTCAAACTTAAATTCTTTTTTATCAATTGACGTAATCGTTCCGTCAATTTTTACAAAATCACTGCCGCCGTGCTGCTTTTGCTCGCCTTTAAGGTATAGAACGCCGGCCTTGTTAGTAATGTTTGTCGTGCCGAAATAATCCCAGCTAATCCACTGAAGAGATAAAAGATGCTTGCCGAGCAGCATTTTCTTGGCGTCCGCGTCGCCCACAACCGTTTTTTCTTGAGCAAAAACTAAAGAACTGAATCCGGCTAAAATTATTAAACTTATGTAAATTATCTTCTTTAACATTTTTCTCGGACTATTTAATAAATTTTTCGCTCAACTCTAAAAATTCTTGAATTTGCGCGTCCCAAAATTTCCAATCGTGTCCGCCCGGCAGTTGTCGAAATTCGTGTTTAACTTTCCTTTCAAGAAGCAAATTTACGAAATCGCGGTTGTTGTTTATCAAAAAATCTTCCGTGCCACAATCGAGATAAACGAAGGGCAGATTTTTAATTTTATCGGCGGGCATTTCCCTGAGTATTTTGAAAATATCGTTTTCCTGCCGCGTACGGCTGTCAGTCGCACCATAGACACCGACAAGTGATTGAGCAATAAAACCTTTTGTACCAATTTCCTTTTCAGTCCAGCTAGCCGCGCCGAGTGCGCCGCTAAACGAGCCGACGAGTGCGAACATTTCCGCGTTTTTCAAACCGAATTTGATTGAGCCATAACCGCCCATCGAAAGTCCGGCGACGGCGCGATGATTGCGGTCGGCAACCGTGCGGAAATTTTTATCAATTTCGGGAATAAGTTCTTGCGTGATGTAAGTTTCGTAACGGTCGTTCGGAATTGTCGCGCTGTCGGAATACCAGCCATTATTGCCTTCGGGCGTAACGATCATGTAATCGTATTTCGCCGCGTATTCGGCGAGTTTCGATTTGTCCGTCCAATTATCAAAATGTCCCGTCAAACCGTGAAGAAGGTATATAACGGGGTAACGCTGTGCTTTTTCCGATTTATAATTAATCGGCAGAACGACGCGGTAGGGCATTTCACGCGCCATTAACTTGCTGTTCAGTTTATGATTTTCAACCGTAGTCGGAAGCGCAATTTTCGGTTGTGCCTGTTGCCCTTGAAAGGAACAAGCTAAACCTAAAACAAAAATCAGCCCCAAAACATAATTGTAAAATCTGCGTTTATCTGTATTCATCTGTGGTTAATATTCCTCTTCACTTAAACATTCTTCCGAACCAGCTGCTGTTTTCGTCTTTTTCAACGATTTGCGCAAGTTCTCCGGCATCGAACCAGACACCTGTGCAACTGTTGCAAACATCAATTTTGATATTTTCGTATTCGGTTTCAACCAATTTGCCGTCGCATTTTGGACAATTCATCTCTGTAGTTTGAACATTTTCCGTGCTCAATTTTGACTTCATTTTTTCGATAAGCTCCTGCTCTTTCCGGTGAAAATACTCGTTCTCCAAAGCCCGTCCGCGGTCCTCTAATTCATTTGCCATAAAAATTGTTCTCCTGAAAAATAATGTTGTTATGAAAATAGCAAACAAACTTCTATCTTCCAAGTTTTGAAAAGTTGGTTTATAAAGAAAAATTTTATTTGTTTTAAAAAGGGGAGGCTTCAGACTTAACCGCAACACAAGCTGAAATTGCTGCCGTTGCTCGATTCCTCGTCTAGCGGAGTTCACAACTCAAACCTTGTGCGGAGTCTGAAGCCATATCTTAAAGGCTGAAGGATAAAGGATAAAAATAAATTCAAAACTTTATCCTTTATCCTTCAGCCTTTCTACTTATAGTCTGGCGGAAAGGGTGGGATTCGAACCCACGGAACCCTTTTGAGGTTCACTACATTTCCAATGTAGCCAATTCAACCGCTCTTGCACCCTTCCGAAAGTGTAAAGGATAAAGGCGAAAGGAAAAATTAATTCTTTAGCTCTTTAACCTTTTTAGCAATTGTTACGAAAATTGCTATTAACTCTTTTGTTTCTTGGCGTATCGGCTGTAATTTCTCCGAATTAAATATATTAAGTACATCAATTAATTCCAACCAATAAGCCGTTTCTTCTAATTCTTGTAAAGAACCTTCGATTTTACTAATAAAATCTGCATCTGATTTTGCGTGCTGCGCCTCTCGATATTGTGCGCCGACCGAAGTCCCGCAACGTAAAACTTGCTTACCCAAAACCTGCGCTTCCGTAGTTTTCGGTAAAGCGGCAAAAAGTCTAACTATGCGAATGGCAAAATCCTTTGTCCTAACTCTCAAATCTTCATTAACCAAATTTTTCGCCTTCCCCCTTTATCCTTTCGCCTTTAAGAAGTGGCGGAGAGGGTGGGATTTGAACCCACGGTACCCGTTAAGGCACTCCGATTTTCGAGACCGGTGCACTAAGCCACTATGCGACCTCTCCGCGATTGAAAGGAGAAAGGCGAAAGGATAAAGAATAAAATTAGAACTTTATCCTTTTGCCTTTCTCCTTTTCCCTTTAAAGAATTCCTGCATCAATCGCCGGCAATCTTCAGCCAAAACGCCTGATGTAATTTCGATTTTGTGGTTCAAAGAACTCGTGTTGCAAATTTGATAAACGCTTTCAACTGCGCCAAATCGTTCGTCGTGCGCTCCGAATACTAATCGTTTAATACGCGCATTAACGAGTGCGCCCGCGCACATCGTGCAAGGTTCTATCGTCGTATAAAGGACGGTTTCAGTCAACCGATAATTGCCGATTAATGCTGCAGCCTCTCGCAGAACTAAAATTTCGGCGTGCGCCGTCGGGTCGCTCGTTGTAATTGTGCGGTTTCCGGCAATTGCCAGAAGTTCACGCTGATTGTCAATCAAACACGCGCCAACCGGAACTTCATTTAAATTTCCAGCAGCGGTGGCAGTTTCAATCGCCTTTCGCATCCAAAATTCGTCTTGTTCAAACATCAAAAATTATTTTAGCTGAACGTCAGCGCAAACAAAAATATAGGTTTCCGAAACCGAACTGTCAAGCCGCGCGAAGTTAATAAATTTTATTGAATTTCCTTGATTTTCTTGCAGAAGAAGCCCGAAAATGATAAATCTTAAAAGGGAAAAACAAAGTATGTCGCTTTCTCCAATCTTTCCCCAAAGAGCTATGAAAAACGAAGTTCGGTTCACCAGTGAAACAATCACCGATTCACCCGACAAACAACCCAAATCAGAAAACGGAAACGCAGATTTTTTATCGCTCGCCGAAGAAGTCCGCGCCCGCAGTCAAAAGCCAATAACCACGCCGCTTTCCCTGCCTCAAAAACTTGCGCCGGCGGAATTTAATACTGCACTCGTGCATTTTTATCGAGGCGAAGTTCAACGTTCAAACGTGTGGCGCACGCGACTTGACGCAACTACCAATTGGGCTGTAATTACCGCCGGCGCGACGCTTTCCTTCGTTTTCAGTTCGCCCGACAATCCGCATTTTGCCATTCCGATAAATTCGATTCTTCTTTTAATTTTTCTTTTTATGGAAGCCCGTCGTTACCGCTATTACGAAGTTTGGGCAAACCGCGTGCGAGTTCTTGAAACCGGATATTTTGCGCCGATGCTTTCGCACCAAGCGATGCCGCCCGACAAGGAATGGGCTGAACATATCTCGGCAGATTTGCTCTCGCCGCATTTTACCATCAGCGAATGGGAAGCCGTCGGCAGAAGACTTCGGAGTAATTATGTTTGGATTTTTGTTCTGATGGCTTTAAGCTGGACGCTAAAAGTTTATCTGCACCCGTTTCCGGCATTAAATATGGAAACTTTTATTAATCGCGCTCAAGTCGGACTTGCTCCCGGTTGGCTGGTTATCCTGACGGGATTTATTTTCAATGCCTTGTTATTTTTTGTTGCTTTCGGGACGCTGAAACTGCGCGACGCTTCGAGTGAAGTTTTGCCGCTTGAAAGTTTTGAATGGCATCCGCTTCGTCAGGTCTCCGATTGGGCAGGAACAAATTTAAAACGCCGCAACTCAATCAGACGCTCAAAAAAAGCGCGTCACCGCATTCGCTCGATTCACACGACCGAAGTGTAGTAACTTTCCGTATCAAAATTTACCGCAAAAATAATTTCGAGTGTAAAGATTGTTGTAAATTAACAATAACCTTTACACCCGAAATTTTAAATTAACTTGGAGATAAAAGATCAATCTCCAAATTTCTCATTATCAATTTTATGCTACTGAGTCATACCAACGGCAGCCGGATAACCTTTACCTTTTAATTCAGCAAGGTCAAACGAAACTTCCTTTTTACCTTTTACATTGCGCGTAACACTGCCATTGTCAGCGTTTATATTCGTATTTTTGGAGTTGTTAGAATTTTTATTCGCGTCAGTTTTTGAATTGTTGTTTTGCAAACTAGCGTTAGTTTCAATCGCATTTCCAGTCGCGTCAAGCGCCATCTGTGTTAAGCCTTTGAGAATTTTTTCGCGGTCTTGTTGCTTCAAACTGTCAAGCGAAACGCCATAACTGTCCAACACTCGGCGCAAGTTTTCTTCCGTATTCGTGCCGCGTTCATAGACATCTCGGTAAATTTTTAATTTACCGTTTTCAACGACAATCGTTTCATAACGCAGTTCAACCGGAATTGATTTGTCTAACTTAACATTTTTGGTTTCAGTTTTTTGTTTTTCGTAATTTTTGACGTCCGCCGTCGTCAACGCCAAGCCTGAAACTTTCGCCAATTCCACAGCGAAATCCTGAACTTGCCCATTAGTCAGCCCGACACAACCGTGCGAGGCGAAATTGCCCAAACGAGCCGGCGATTTTCCGCCGTGAATCAACGACGGCGAGCCGATTGGAATTTTAATCGGTCCTAAAGGATTTTGTTCGCTGCCGGCGGCGACCATTTTTCCAGCCTCGATTTTACCTTTTACCCAAGGCTCATCCGGCGGTGTCCAAGTCGGATTAAAGATAATCGCATTCGCCTTTCGTATCCCGCTCGGCAGAGGAAATTCCGGGTAGCCGATGCCAATTTTATAGGATTTAAGGAGTTTTCCTTCTTGAAAAATATCCATCCGATAAGCCGGCGCATTAACGACCACGCGCGTGTCAGTCGGAATTGAATTCGGTTTGGCGGAATTGCTGGAATCGCCCGAAGAATTATTCGCTTCTTCGCCTCCGTTTGCCCATCTTTGACGAACGAGTTCAAATAATTTTACGGATTTTTCTTCGCCGAGAATTTCCCGAATCTGCCGGTCGGCGCGTTCCGTTGCGGCGCGGGTTGAACCGACATTTTCTTCCGCGTTCCTTTCGCTCAAATTTGAAACCGCTTCACGCGAGAATTTTTTCAAGTTTTGAATTTCTTCATCGGTTAATTGAATTTTCGACTTTAGTTCGCCCGCAAAACTTTCGTCGCTGAACATCGCGTCCAACACCGGCAGGGTTACAGGCATTTTTGCCTCCGATTCTTTGTTCGGAACCGTTGTGTTAGATAAGTTGGAAGGTGCTACCGCAGTATTTACCGCTACAGTATTGGCATTAACAGTCGCATTAGTGGTCGGAGCAGGCGGCTCGCAGCCAATTGAAAGAAAAATTATACCGATTGAAAAAATCAATGTCATTGATTTTCCAACACCCGTTTTCTCAAATTGAATTTTCATTTTTTGTTCCTTAAGTGTTCTAGTTCTAATTTAATACAACCCTATTTTCGACACTCCGCACGAAGCAAGACTTGTGCCTCGAATGCGAATGGTTTTAGAAGTAAAATTTTTAATTAGAGTTGCAAAAGATAAGCGGTTTAACGAGATTCGAGCGCGTCTTTCAAAAGCGGATAAGGATTTATTTCCGTGCCGTCAAAAATTCGCTTCGGGTCGTCCAAAATTGCGATTGAAAAATGCAGATGATAATTTCCCGCGCCCGAATTCCCCGTATCGCCGACGTATCCGATAACCGTTCCGCGCCTTACGTAATCCTTTTCTGAGAGATTCTCAGCGCGTTTTTGCAGATGCCCGTAATAATAGACAAATTTTTTGTCGGAACTGTATTGATAAATCGTAATTCCGCCGCGCTCGCTGTCAAAAAACTTGGCGATTTCTCCGTCGGCGACGGCAGCGACGGGAGTTCCGAGCGGTGCCATAATATCTATCGCGTTGTGAACGCGCCCCTGCGAACGAGAAGCAGAAAAAGTATCTTGCAGTTGTTCACGTTTGATACCGACAACAGGTATCATAAGCGATGTCGGAGAATCAGTGGTTACGTTATTTTGCGTTTGATTCGTATTAATTTCCGCTGACGTTGGCGATTCTGCCACTTCGACAATTGACGGAATCGGCAGAGGAGTCGGGACGGATGTTCTTTCCGTCGGGTCAAAAACATTCTCCGTGTAATTTTCGGGCAGAGTAAAATGTGGACGGATGTAATTTTGAAAGACGAAGAGAAAAGCCAGCAAGTGAATCGCTAACAAATATGCAGTTAGAATAGTTTTTCTGAAGATTGAAACAGACCGATTCATTAACTGCATTCTAGTTTTTTATGGGAAATACAGCAAGACAAAATTCAGCTGTTTAATTTGTTTAGGTATATTACCGAAAACGTCGAATTAAATGCGAAGTGAATAAAACTAACAAAATCAAAATAAAATTAAACGAATATATTGTTAATTTGCCGAAGGATTTCAACCAACCGACCGATGCCGTCGGACAAAGATTATTGAAAGAATATGGCGCGTTATTCGTCGCCCGCGGCGTAATTCCGCCAAAAACGGTTATTTTCAAAAGCGAACGTGAAGTTTCGGCGTATCAAGCGAGTTTGTCCAAATCGAAAAAAAACATTGGCGGTTTTGCAGTTGAATTGCAAACGGCGGCGATGAAAAATTTTGAAGACGCTATTTCAGAAGCCGAACAAAATAGTTTGACTATTACGCCCCGCGGTGCAGATGCCGCCAAAAGAAATTATGCTGATACGGTTACACTTTGGGCGAGCCGCGTTAATCCGGGAATTTCACATTGGGTTGAAAAAGGAGCGTTGAACAAAGCGGATGCGTCAAGAATTCTTTCGCTTTCGCCGTTTAAGCAAGTTTCGGAGATTTTCAAACTAGAATCGCAAGGAATGTTTTGCAGTAAGGATTTATCAAAATCAATAATTTATTCAGTCGCGCCGCCCGGAACTTCACAACATCTTTCAATGCTCGCGCTCGATGTCAATGAACACGGCGATTCAATGGTGCGCGACGTTTTAGCCGAACACGGTTGGTTTCAAACTGTCGTGTCGGATTTGCCGCATTTTACTTTTTTGGGCGTTCTCGAAAATCAACTTTCAAAACTGGGTCTTAAAAAAATTTCCGACGGCGGACGTTTTTTTTGGCTTCCAAATTTATAATTTTTTCACTTCACGCCAGATTTTCGGAATTGAAAGAAGTTTCTGTGCAAATGTCGTATGAGCGCGGCGCGTGAAAACATCGTAGTTTTGTCGTTCAATTTCGTCTAAAATTCTGGCGTATATTCTCGATGCCAGCAAAACCGTAAAGCGCGAATCTTTTTCCAGCAGACTGATTCCCTTTTCGCCCGTTCGGTAATAATCTCTGGCGCGTCCGATTTGAAACTTCATCATTTCGATAAAGTTATCATTGATTTCACCCGCGAGAATCTGTTCTTTAGAAACTCCAAATTTCCGCAAATCCTCCTGCGGCAGATAAATTCTGCCAATTGCCGCGTCTTCTTTCATATCTCTTAGAATGTTCGTCAACTGCATCGCAATTCCCAACGCTTCGGCATAACGGAGCGCGATTTTGTCCGAATAACCCAAAATCTCCGACGACATCAATCCGACGGTCGAAGCGACGCGGTAACAATAAATATAAAGTTCATCGAAAGTTTCATAGCGTTTCGTGTGCGTGTCCATTAAAACGCCCTGCATCAATTCGAGCGGCAGATTCTGCGGAATTTTGTGTGTTTCAAGTAAATCTTGCCAAGCAAATAAAACGAGATTTTGGTCTTTGGTCTTCGGTCTTTGGTCTTTAGTTTCGGCGATTTGATAAATTTCATCTAAAATCGCTTTCCATTTTTCAATCGCTTCGACAACTTTTTCCTCGCTTGAACTTTCCGCGTCGTCAACCGCGTCGTCAACGTGGCGGCAAAAAGCGTAAATCGGATAAACGGCTTGTCGTTTCGGTTTCGGGAGAAATTTAGCGGCGAAGTAGAAACTTTTGGCATGAGTTTTAGTTACAGTTTCGCAGTATCGGTAGGCTTTTTCGATTTCGTTCGAGGAACTTGGCATTTAATTTTGACTGTCCAACCATTTTTCAAACTCTAATAAAATTTCGAATTGGTCGGAAGTTTGCAGGCTGTTTAGAAAATCTGTCAAAATATCGTCGCTTAAAATCGGCAACGCCAAACTTTTTTTCACGGCAACATAGTTTTCACTTTCAAATCGGTAGATTCGCAGTCGTTCGCCGTCATACAGCCAGAATTCAGGAACTCGCAGTTTAGAATAAATCTCGAACTTTTCCATCGAAGAATGATGAATATCAATTTCGACGACAATATCCGGCGGAACATCGCGGCTAAAATCAATCGTGTCTTTGTCGGCGACAAGTTCGGCGTTCTGCACGTAAAAACAACAATCCGGCTCGGAGCCGCGTTCCTGACACGAAGATTTTATTGTCGCCGAGCCGAAATGCAAAATTCTTTTTCTGATTTTCAAACTTAGTGTTGTGATAATCATTTCGATAAATCTGACATATTTTTCGTGTTTGGTTGAAAGTGTCATAATTTTTACGTTTCTGCCGTCGAAGCTAATCCGCAAACCACTTGCTTCGCCGACCGATTCGAGGATTACTTCGTAATTCTCCCAAGTCTGCCCGCGTAAAAATATGTCGCTGCCCGCCGGAAGTTGAGAAGTTATTTCGGAGTAATTTGTTAAAACTGCTGTCGTCATTTTATTGATTCCTTTCGGTTAAAATTGTTCTTTACTTTTTACTTTTTACTTTTTACTTCAAACCTTCCTTTCCGCCAGATAATCCGTCAACTGAATCAAACAACTTCTGGCTTCGTTCGAGGGAAAATTCTCAATTAAAACGCGCTTGGCTTCTTCAACTATTGTTTTCAATTTCAACCGCGCCGAATCTTGTCCCTCATTGATGGCAAAAGTTTTGTTTGTCTCAAAAAGTTCGCCGTCCTCTTCAAAATCAATCAAATCATCTGACAATTGGTAAGCATCGCCGAGCAGTTCGGCAAAACGCGAAAGATTAGCGAGTTCGAGATAATTTGCGCCCGCCAAAATCGCTCCAATTCTTAACGCGAGCCGCATCAACGCCGATGTTTTTAAATTTCTGATTGATTCCGTTTCAAAATCAGAATGTTTAATCACGCCCGCGCCTTTCGCCAGCGCCAAATCAATTGACTGCCCGCCGACCATCCCCGCCGCGCCGACGCATTCGACAATTTCCGCGTGCGCCTGCATCGCGCGTTCGGGCATTTCTCGGTGATTAGCAAAAACTAAACCGTAAGAAGCGTTGAGAAATCCGATTGCCACAAGAACCGCCAAACCTTCGCCAAATTTTTCGTGAAGAGAAGTTTTGCCGCGCCGCTCGTTTGCATTGTCCATACACGGCAAATCATCGAAAATCAGCGAACTCGTATGAACAAACTCAACGGCGACGGCAGGCGGTAAAACCAAATCGGATTTCCCGCCGACAAGTTCCGCACCGAGCAAAGTCAAAACGGGTCGTAATCTTTTACCGCCCGAAAACAAGGCGTAACGAGTCGCTTCGTTAAACTGCGTTTCGATGCTCGCGGGCGCAAGCGGCAAATATTCGCGCAAGGCATTTTCGATTTGAGGTTTCTGTCTTTCGACGTAAAGCCGCAAATCAGTATTTTTGATGCTTTCCTTCATTATCTAAAGAATCTTGATAAATTTGCTTGGCTTGTTCAGCTAAATCTTCTTGAATCGTTACGCGAAACGGATGTTTGGCAACAAAATTCGGAACTTTGATTACTTTAGCATTGAGCTTTTCCAAAGCATTAGCAATCTTCTCATCAGAGAATTCTTCAACTTCAAACTTTTCAGTCGCGCGTTTGAACGCGCCGCGCAGTCTGTCTAACGCAAGTTCTCGATTAGCCAGAACCTTTCCGCGCGATTGAAATTCGCCTAACGCATAAAGCAAAATTCGTTCGATATCGAACGCGGCGGGCTCTGCTTCAAATAAACTCGGTTGCTCAATCATTTTCTCTTTGCTTTGAACATCTTAACATAATTTTTATTTGCTGCGACGGAATATTCCCATCTGTTTTTATCCGCTTCCGTTTGTGTTAATCTGTGATTGATTTTTATGTCGGAAACCAAAAAATATCGAGTTGGTTTAGGCGTTTCGGGCGGAATTGCCGCTTACAAAGCGATTGAAGTTTTGCGTCTTTTGCAAAAAAACGATTGCGAAGTGCGCGTGGCGATGACCAAACACGCAACCGAATTCGTGCAGCCGTTGACGTTTCGCGCTTTGACCGAAAGTTATGTTTTTGTTGACGATTACGAGCCAGAGAATCCCGACCCGATTGCTCACATCAATTTTTCGCAAACGATAGATTTACTTTTAATCGTTCCCGCAACCGCAAATATCATCGCTAAATTTGCGAACGGCATTGCCGACGATTTTCTATCTTCGACTTATCTCGCTTCAAACGCGCCGGTTTTAATTGCCCCCGCGATGAACACGACAATGTGGGAACATACCGCAAGCCAACGGAACATTGATAAGCTAAAATCAGACGGCGTGTTTTTTGTCGCGCCTGTGGCGGGCGAATTAGCTTGTAGAACGGTCGGAACGGGAAAACTCGAAGATGTCGAGAATATTGTCGCGCAAGCCCTACAGCTTTTAGTTCAAAGTTCAAAGTCCAAAGTTCAAAGTCAAATTGATTTGACTCAAGACTCAAGATTCAAGACTCAAGACTTAAAAGGTGAAAGTTTTTTAATTACCATTGGCGGAACGCGCGAGGCGATTGATCCGATTAGATTTATCTCTAATCATTCGTCGGGAAAAATGGGTTTTGCGATTGCAGACGCGGCGCAAAAGCGCGGTGCAGATGTAACAGTCGTGTGCGGAACAACGAGCGTCAAACCGCCTAACAGTGTAAAAGTTGTTCGCGCAGTTTCGGCGGAAGAAATGTTTCAAGCGGTGATGAAAGAGTTGCCGAATGCAACCGTTTTTGTCGGTGCGGCGGCGGTTGCCGATTATCGTCCGAAAAATGTCTCGGACGCAAAAATCAAAAAAACGAATCAAGATTTTTTAACTTTGGAACTCGAAAAAACTTCTGATATTTTGGCTACTGTTTCAAAGAATCGCCACAATGGCTTGTTGGTTGTCGGCTTTGCAGCGGAAACAAATGATGTTATCAGTTATGCGAAATCAAAATTGGAAAAGAAAAATCTCGATATGGTCGTCGCTAACGACATCACGCTCAACGGCGCAGGATTCGATAGCGATACGAATATAGCGACTATTCTGAAACGCCGAAGCGATGAAAAAATCGAAATTCCATTGATGTCGAAGCAAGCGATGGCAGACAAAATTCTCGACGAAGTGATAAAATTGAGAAAGAAAATTTATCCATAAATTGGCGCAGATAAACACAAAATAATTTATGTGAATCAATACTAAAAAGTTAATACAAGAAAGTGTTTTAGTCGGGAGCGCAGGCATCTTGCCTGCACGGGAGTGGAGCGTCGTCGAATTGCCGATTATCAGCCACTTTAGATTGCTAATGCAATCTGGCAGGCAAGATGCCTGCGCTCCCGACTAACAAATGACTTTTTATTTTTAGTGTTGATTCACATAATTTACTAAATCTATCTGTAAATCTTGTTTTATTATTTGAGTTACCTATGTAAATCTGTAGTAAAAGAAAATGCAAAACGAAATTTCCACATTACTTGCCGATATAAAAGAACAAGTTCTTTACTTTCAGGAACTCGGCGCGGAAAATTTCAGTGTAGATTTGCCTGAAGTTCAAAGTTCAAAGTTCAAAGTTCAGCAGGAAAAATTAGAGCGTTTTGCGCCGCCGGATTTTAATTTGCCGACGATTGAATCGGCAAAACCGAAAATTTCGATTGTCGAAAACTCTTCGACGCGCCAAAGTCTTCTTGAATCTACAAAATTATCGCGTCTGCCGACGTTGCCAAAACGCAATTCTTATCCGACAAATCCAATTAAAGAACCAGCGAGGGAATTAGAAATGCCGAAAATAATAACCGAAGAAATGCCGACTCTGTTTGGTGAAATAACGCAAACTTTGCCCGAATCAACGGAAACGATTGAAGAAATTCGTCTGGACATCGGCGATTGCATACGTTGTCCGCTGCACCAAGGACGAACAAAAATTGTCCATAGTACAGGAAATTTAAAGGCGGATTTAATGTTTGTCGGTGAAGCACCTGGCGCAAATGAAGATGCGGAAGGTGTTCCGTTTGTCGGACGCGCCGGGCAGCTTTTGAACAAAATTATCGAATCAATCGGACTCAAGCGCGAAGACGTACTTGTCGGCAATGTCAATCGCTGCCGTCCGCCGAATAACCGCACGCCGACGCAAGCCGAAGCAAATGTTTGCAAACAATTTCTGTTGCGGGAAATTGCCGTCGTGCGTCCGAAAGTAATTGTGGTTTTGGGAAATACGGCGACGCAGAATTTGCTTGAAACGAAAGTTGGAATCACAAAATTGCGCGGCGAGTTTCAAGATTATTTCGGCGTAAAAGTGATGCCGACATTTCATCCAGCTTATCTTCTGCGCGACCCAAGCAAGAAACGCGAAACTTGGGAAGATATGAAAAAAGTGCGCGATTTTATAAACGCAATTTAATCAAATAAACGAATAGGAATCGGGAGTAAATAAAATGAAAAAAACACTAACTGCATTCTTTGTATTGCTAACGACGGTCTTCAACGGTTTCGCAATTGATATAAGCCAGGAAATCAACTCGGCAACCGACAACATTCTGCCGCAAGTCGTCGAATGGCGCAGACATCTTCATCAAAATCCGGAACTCGGAAACCGGGAATTTAAAACTGCCGATTTTATCGAAAAGCGTCTGCGCGGGCTTGGTTTGGAAGTCCGCACCAAAATCGCAAAAACCGGCGTCGTCGGGATTTTAAAAGGCGGTTCGCCTGGTCCGGTCATCGGCTTGCGAGCCGATATGGACGGTCTGCCCGTAACTGAACGAGTCAATCTGCCGTTTGCTTCAAAAGAAAGAACCGAATATAACGGCGTACAAGTGGGCGTTATGCACGCTTGCGGACACGATTCGCACGTGGCTATGCTTTTGGGAACGGCGGAAGTTTTATCGAAAATGAAAAGTAATATGCGCGGCACGGTCGTTTTCATTTTCCAACCTGCTGAAGAAGGAGCGCCGGTTGGTGAAGAAGGCGGCGCGGCTTTGATGGTTAAGGAAGGCGTAATGGATAATCCGAAAATTGACGCTATTTTCGGGATTCACATCAACGCGCAAACCGAAATCGGTAAAATCAAATACAAATCCGGCTCGTTTATGGCTGCCGCCGATTGGTTCACGATAAAAGTTAAAGGCAAACAGACGCACGGCTCGCAACCCTGGCTCGGCGTTGACCCGATTGCCGTGGCGAGCCAGATCATAACCGGCTTGCAAATGATTGTTTCGCGCCAATCAGAATTAACTAAAGCTCCGGTCGTCATTACCGTCGGCAAAATCAACGGCGGCGTGCGCGAAAATATCATTCCTGAAGAAATGACGATGGCGGGAACGATTCGCACACTTGATGACCAAATGCAAAAAGACGTTCACGAAAGAATAAAAACGACGGCGCAGAAAATCGCGGAAAGTATGGGCGCGACTGCTGAAGTTTCGATTGAAACGAAAACTCTGGTCACTTACAACACGCCTGAATTAGTCAAACAAATGCTGCCATCGCTCGAAAAAGCAATCGGCAAAGAGAACGTTTATGAAACCGAATGGACGACCGGCGCGGAAGATTTTTCTTATTATCGTTTAAAAGCACCGGCGTTTTTCTTCAACGTCGGCGGAATGCCGAGAGGCAAAAATGTGAAAGATGCCGCGCCGCATCACACGCCGGATTTTTACATTGACGACAGCCGGCTCGATGTCGGTATCAAAGCGTTTTGCAATATCGTTTTCGATTATCAACCGACGGCGAAAACAGCTCGAATTTCAAACGATAAAATTCCGATGGAGATTTTGAGCGAGCAAGTATCGGTTGAAAATTATTTTCCCGCGCGATTTTTCGATGTGCCTTTTCAGCCTTTCGGGTTTGAAAGCGTATTTGCATTTTGAAACTTCTGGTAAAATCAGTTTGGGAAGGTAATTTTATGCTAAAAGTAAAAACCAAAAATACAGCCGGAAATGTTATTGCAGTTATGTTTCCGGCTGAAACTCTGCAAAGTCTGGGAATTTCCGGCGGCGATGAAATTGATGTAACGGCGACCGGCGACGCTTTGATTCTGCGTCCGGTTACACAAGAAAGCCCAGACATTCAAAAAGCAACTGAAAAAGTTTTCAGTCGTTGGGACAAAGTGTTCACCGAATTAGCGAAAGGGACGGAAGCCGACAAATGATTTTCCCTGATAAATCAGCCGTTCTCGAGATTCAATCGCAACTCATTGAAAGATACAGCGGAATTCACGGTTTGCGCGATGAAGGCGCGTTGGAGTCGGCTTTAAACACGGCGGAGAATCGCGCTTTTTATGAAGATGCGCCGGTTGATATTCTCGCCGCAACTTACGCCTTTCATCTGTCGCAAGCCCACGCTTTTCTCGATGGCAACAAACGAATTGCCGATGTGCCGTCACCGGTGTTTTTCTAGAATTGAACGGCGCGTGGTTAAATGCCTCGCAAGATGAAATCATTGAGCTTTTTCTCGACATCGCCGCCAGCCGAATCACGCGCGAAGTCGTAGAAAGTAAATTTGCGGAATGGATAATTTTCGCCAAGGAAAATAATGAATAATCCTTCGCTGTTCGACGCGCTCGACGCGAATTTCTCTTCCGGCGAAACCGTTGATGACATCAATCAGGAACTGCTCGAAAAAGGCGTGCAATTGTTTCCCAACAAATTTTTTATTTTCGGCACGGGCAAAACAGATTCGGATGTCGTGGTCGTCGGCGAATCGCCCGGACTTCCCGATGCCGATTCGGAAAAACCGTTTATGGGACCGGTCGGTGAACTGCTGACGAAAATTCTCGCGGCAATCGGACTCAAACGCGAAGAATGTTATTTAACGAATGTCGTCAAATTTATCTCGCAAGGCGACGAACTCACGTCCGACATTCTAAACTTTTTTACGCCGTATCTTCGCCGTGAAATATCGGCGATAAACCCGAAAGTTATCATTGCGCTTGGCAACACGCCGACTAAAGCCTTGTTAAATACGAAAAAACCGATTTCTAAAATTCGCGGCGAGTTTTTTGATTACGACGGAATTAAGCTGATGCCGACTTTTAATCCGGCGTATATCATACGCGACCCGTCGAAGAAGCGCGAAGTTTGGGAAGATATGAAACGAGTGCGGAGTTTTTTAGATGAAGCCTGAAACTATTTCAAAAAAATCAATTTACCAAGGCAAAATTTTCGATGTATCGCTCGATAAAATCCGCGAGGGCGCGATTGAATATGAACGTGAAATCGTTTCGCACCACGGAAGCGCGGTAATAGTTCCGGTTTTTGCCGACAAAACCGTCGCGTTAGTCAAACAATATCGTCACGCCGCCGAAAAATATCTTTGGGAAATTCCCGCTGGTTCATTAGCTAAAGGCGAATCCCCTGAAACCGGCGCACGGCGCGAACTCGAAGAAGAAATCGGCGTGACGGCTGAAAACGTCGAAAAACTGACAGAATTCTACGTTTCGCCCGGTTTTTTATCAGAGAAAATGTTCGTTTTTTTAGCGACGGATTTAAAAGAAACCGCGCAGAATCTTGAAGCTGACGAACTGCTTGAGATCGAGAAATTCACTTTTGAACAAGCCTTTGAGATGATTCGCAATAACGAAATTGAAGACGCGAAAACGATTGTCGGTTTGATTTTGGCGGGCGCGAAATTTGGATTCGGCTTATAAAAGTCTTTCATTACTTGACGCTAAAATCTTTTTTCGATATTCTTATCGTTCGCGTTTTGGCGAAAATACAGATAATTTTAAGACTATTATGAGTACTTATTTTCCGAGCGGAAAGGGTTTGGCGGAAAACCGCAAATGGTTCGTGGTTGATGCGAAAGGCAAAACCGTCGGCAGATTGGCGACGGAAGTGGCGCGAATACTGTCGGGCAAAAACAATCCGGCATACACGCCGTTCCTTGATATGGGCGACCACGTGGTCGTTATCAATGCGCGACACGCTTTATTTAAAGGTTCAAAAAACGACCAGAAAGTTTATCGTTATCACACGCTTTACCCGGGCGGACTTCGTGAAACATCCGTTAAAGATATGTTTGCGACCAAACCGGAGCGTGTGATTGAACTTGCGGTTAAAGGAATGCTTCCGAAAAATAAACTCGGCAAAGCGATGGCGAAGAAACTTAAAGTTTACGCCGACGCAGACCACCGACATTCCGCCCAACAACCTGAATCCATCGAAATTGAAACAACATAAAAATAGTGGTCAGTGGTCGGTGGTCAGAAAAGGCAACCGACCACTGACCACCGACCACTGACCACTTTATAAAATATGGCAGACATACAGTATTACGGAACAGGACGCAGGAAAACTTCGACAGCGCGAGTTTATCTTCGTCCCGGCAACGGCGAAATAAAAGTTAATCGTCGCGGTTTTGAAGACTATTTTCCGAATGAAGCGTTAAGGATGATTATTCATCAACCGCTTCGCTTGACCGACACGACCGGCAAATTCGACATTCTTGTTAATGTTGCCGGCGGCGGAACGGCGGGACAAGCCGGCGCGGTGCGGCATGGAATTACGCGCGCTTTACTTGAATACAATGTTGATTTGCGTTCGACTTTAAAAAAAGCCGGACTCATCACCCGCGACCCGCGCAAAAAGGAACGTAAGAAATACGGTCAGAAAGGCGCACGGGCGAGATTCCAATTCTCGAAACGGTAATTTAATAATGGTAAATGCTAAATGGTAAATACAAAATAAAATTTACTATTTAGCATTTACCATTTAGCATTTACCATTATTTTTAAACCATTGTCGCAAACTTTTGGTTGGACTAATGTTTTGCGGCGAGTACAAAAACCAATAAAGTTAAGGAGATTTTAAATTTTGGCTACTGTTACAATGAAGGAACTGCTTGAAGCAGGAGTTCACTTTGGACATCAAGTTCGCCGTTGGAATCCGAAAATGAAAGAATATATTTTCGGTGAGCGCAACGGCATTTATATTATTGATCTGCAGAAAACGCAGAAACTTTTTCGAGACGCGCTCAATTACGTTCAGGAAGCGGTTGCGGAACGTCCGAAAATGAAGATTTTGTTCGTCGGCACAAAACGCCAAGCGCAGGACGCTATCAAGGAAGAAGCCGAACGCTGCGGTCAATTTTACGTCAATAATCGCTGGTTGGGCGGATTGATGACGAATTTGCAGACCGTTCAAAAATCAGTCAAAAAAATGAAGGACATCGAAGCGATGAAAGAAGACGGTCGCTTTGAGATGTTGACGAAAAAAGAGCGTTTGGGGCTTGATAATCAGCACGCCGGCTTGATGAAAAATCTCGCTGGCATCCGTAATATGAACGGCTTGCCTGATATGCTTTTCGTGATTGATGTGCGAAAGGAAGATATTGCCATTGCAGAAGCCAATCGGTTGAATATCCCCGTCGTCGCAGTGGTTGATACAAACTGTTCGCCCGACGGAATTGATCAAGTTATACCGGGCAACGATGACGCGCTTCGAGCGATTCGTCTGTTTGCTTCGCGGATTGCCGATGCGATTTTAGAAGGTCAAAACGTCGCTACTGAGGGCATCGGAGTTCAAAGCGAAACTGATGAATCCGGTGAATCGGCGGCTGATACATCATCTTCGACTGACACTGAAAATTCAGAAATAAATACTAATGGGGAAGAGAATCTTGAACCGGTTATTCAAGTCGCCGACCAATCCGCGGCGACCGTCGGAGCGACTCATCCGACGAATGAGGAAGCGACCGAAGGTCCAAACAATTCTGAAGTTGACGGTGCATTCGGTGACGCACAAGTAAAAACGGAAGTCGAAACCTCCGCATCGCAAGATATGACGGAAGTTGTATTGAATGAAAACTCCGACGAAGAGAAAACGCAAAAGGAATCAACTGAAGCAACAGCTAGCTAAACAATTATTTTTTATCTCGCAACGTAGCTCTTTTCCGTTTAGATACGAAAAACAGGCTGCGCTTTTTTATAAATAAACTATATATCGGAAATTATTTTTGGAGTTAAATATGGCAGAAATCACAGCAAGTCTTGTAAAATCCCTGCGCGAAAAAACCGGCGCAGGAATGATTGATTGTAAAAACGCACTGGTCGAAGCCGACGGCAACGAGGAGCAAGCCGTCGAAATCCTCCGCAAAAAAGGAATGGCGACGGCGGGCAAAAAAGCCGGTCGCATAACGGCGGAAGGCGTTGTCGGCTCATACATTCATATGGGCGGAAAAGTCGGCGTGATGGTTGAAATCAATTGCGAAACCGATTTCGTCGCTCGCGGTGAAGAATTTCAGCAACTTGTTAAAGATGTGGCAATGCACATTGCAGCTGTTGACCCGAAGTATTTGAAACGTGAAGATGTTCCAACCGATGTATTAGACAAAGAACGTGAAATTGAAACGGAAAAACTTAAATCCGACACTAAGAACGCTAATAAACCGGCTGATGTTTTGGAGAAAATTATTGCGGGAAAAGTCGGAAAATACTATGAAGAAAATGTTCTTCTCGACCAACCGTTTGTTAAAGATCCTAGCAAAACTGTCGGCGAATTAGTAACCGATAAAATCGCTTCAATTAAAGAAAATATCACCATCCGACGCTTTACCCGCTACAAAATGGGCGAAGGCATCGAAAAGAAAGGAGACGATTTTGCCGGTGAAGTCGCTTCAATGGTTGGGTAATTAAAAATAGTTAATAGTTAGTTGTCGGTTGTCAGTAAGAGCAACTGACTACTGACTACTGACTACTGATTTATGAAATCTGCATATCAACGTATTTTGCTCAAAATCTCCGGCGAAGCCCTGATGGGCGAGCGGAGTTATGGCATTGATACAGACGTCGCCGAAGCAGTAGGCAGAGAAATCAAAGCGGTTCACGCACTCGGCGTTGAGATTGCAATCGTCGTCGGCGGCGGCAATATCTTTCGCGGCGTTTCCAAATCGGCGGGCAATATGGACCGGTCGAGCGCGGATTATATCGGTATGCTGGCAACTGTGATGAACGCCGTCGTTTTGCAGGATGCGCTGGAAAAGCTAAATGTTTTTACGCGCGTAATGTCGGCAGTTGATATACCGCAACTCGCCGAGCCTTTTATCCGCCGACGCGCGATTCGTCATTTAGAGAAAAAGCGGGTTGTAATTTTCGCCGCCGGCACCGGCAATCCGTTTTTTACGACTGATTCCGCCGCCGCGCTTCGTGCGCTCGAAATAAAAGCCGATATAATCTTAAAAGGCACGAAGGTTGACGGTATATATACGGCTGACCCGATGACTAACCCAGATGCCAAGCGTTTTGAAAGAATCTCTTATCAAGAAGTTTTGGAAAAGCAACTAAAGGTGATGGACGCTTCGTCAATCTCGCTTTGTATGGACAACAATTTGCCGATTATGGTTTTTAATATGCGTGAAACAGGCAACATAATCAAAGCCGTCAAAGGCGATTTGAAGATTGGAACGCTTGTTTCGGTTAATGGGAAAGCCCAAAAAGCTGGTTAAAATTTTCGGATTTTTTTAGAGAAAAATGAGTGTAGATATTGTAATAAAAGAAACGAAACCGGATATGGAAGCGGTCGTTGATGATCTAAAGCGCAAACTCTCCAATGTGCGGACGGGTCGCGCGACCGTCGGAATTCTCGACAACGTAACGGTTGATTATTACGGCGTGCCGACACCGCTCAGTCAAATGGCTTCGGTCAATGTTCCCGAACCGCAAATGCTGACTGTTCAGCCGTGGGACGCGACACAAATTAACGCCATCGAAAAAGCGATTAACGGTGCAAATCTTGGATTCAATCCTTCAAACGACGGGAAACTTATTCGTCTTTCGATTCCGCCGCTGAACGAAGAACGTCGCCGCCAACTCGCCAAACAAGTTCACGAAATCGCCGAAGAACACAAAATTGCCGTCCGAAGCATCCGCCACGACGCAAACGCGATGATGAAATCAATGTTAAAGGACAAAGAGATTTCCGAAGACAACGAACGCTTCGGTTTGGAAGAAATCCAGAAATTGACGAACACTTATACCAGTAAAATTGACGAGCTAGCTAAAAACAAAGAACAGGAAATTATGAGCGTTTAATCAATGGAAAATGGATAAGGGATAATGGATAATCTGTTAAATTTATTATCCATTATCCGTTATCCCTTATCCGTTATCCATTGATTTACTTTTCTATTGTAAAAACATTGTCCGCGACATTTGAATTAACTAATATCTCTTTTGCCTTAAAATCCGAATAAATCGTTAAATTTCCCGTCTCAAAGCGTTGCGCGTAACGCTCCGGCACTTTTACGCCTTCGACTTCGCGCACCTTGTCAATCTCGACCGCCGTTGTTATCGTTCTGCCGTTAAATTCATAACTTGCTTCGTAACTTTTCACCTGTCCCGTTTTTTCGTCAACAAAAAAATCCGTGTAATAACCTTCGGGCGAAGTGATACGAAAACCCAATTTTTTCTTTTTCGCGTCGGGAAGCACAGAAACCGTGAAATCCTTCTCTTCAATTTTCGGAAGGAGAGGAAGTCCGAGACGATTTATCGGCGGCAGGCTGAAACCGGCAACGGAAGAAACTGTTTGCTGCCCGTCATAAATTTGTTTGAACGGCGTGAACGGATTGGAAATTTCCAGACGATATTTCTCGCCCGAATAAATCATCGCAAAGGTCGCTGGAAAAGTCGTCGAAGGCGAACCGGAAACATCAGCCGTGCCGCGCACAACGAGCGTTTTCATATTCTTAAATTTATCGCCGCCGTGCGCGGCTAATGCGGCTTTGGCAAGGTCAAGTGGCGTGGTTATTTTCAAAGTCACTACGGGTTTATCTTTTTCAATCGGCTTTGGTTTTTCTTTGATTTGAGCAAAAACGCCGACGGCGAAAACAAGAATAAGCGACAGAGTTGTAATATTTTTCATAATTTTATTTTTACTTCAGAAATTATTAGTTGATTATTCGACTTGATACGTTGCAATGCTGGTCGGAGTTTCGTAACAGCGCACTTTATAAACCTGCACTCTTTCGTCGTCAATCCGCGAAGCGATATACTCCAAAATATATCGCGCTAAGTTTTCCGCCGAAGGATTTAGCTCTTCATCAAACGGCGGAAGTTCGTTGATATTCCGATGGTCTAGGTAATTGACAATCTCGTCCGCCACCGATTTCAAATCGCCGAAGTCAATGAGCAATCCGATATTATTCAATTCTTCGCCGCGAGCGAAAATCTCGATTTTATAATTGTGTCCGTGCAGATTCTCGCACTTTCCCTTGTAGCCGCGCAATTGGTGTGCGCTGGAGAAATGGCGTTCAATCATTACTTCGTAAAATGATGGCATATTTCAAAATCTTTGGTAGGTAAATTCAACCATAACCGACACGGAAACAGGCTGTCCATCTTTTACTGCCGGATTGAATTTAATTTTTTTTGCCGAATCAAGGGAATTTTCGTTGAAACGCTGGCACTCGGAAGATTTTAAAGATTTGACATCGCTTACCTTTCCCGATTTATGCAAAACAACTAAGACCCGTACTAAGCCTGAATCGTTGCTGCACATTCTATCGGTTGAAGGATGCGACCGCTTGGTTATCTTTGCTTTTTGGTCAACTTCACTTTGTTTATAAACCTTTTCATCGTCAATTTTTTGAATTGAAGTTATGGAACTGTTATCTTGTGCGAATGAGTTTCCGAACAACAAAAAAAGCATAAACAGTGCGAATGACGGAAAATAAAAATTTTTCATATTTGTGTATCCTTTTTTGAAAATATAGTTAACATAATTTTACATTATGCAAACTTATTCAGAAACATTTTCTTGACTTCTTTCCAATCGTCATTAGTTGTACGAAAACCTATGTTTGCGCCGCCAACTATTTGCCAAAAAAATTTATGACCCTCACGATGGCGCAGCAAGTTCCAAGCTAAAAGCGGATGGCGCGAAAATAACTCGACGGAATTTTGAATGCCCCAAACTATTCTTTCGGGAATTTTCATTTTTTATTTGCTTTCATAGCGGCTCAAATAAAGATTGCCTTCGTAATCGTTGATGCCAATTATCACGCGGTCAAGCCAGCCGTGTGTACCTAGAACACTGGTTTGAAAGTTTTCGTCAGCCGCAAAGAAAACCTGTGAACCAAATTCAAAACCTTCGGTTATCAGCGTAATACCGTGACCGAAAGCACGAAAACCGCCTGTTGTCGTATTAAAATACCGCAAGAAACCACCTTTAATACTAAGTCCAAGTTTTTCGCCATATTCTCGCGCAAAAATGCAAAAGCTCGCGCCGGTATCTATCTTTGCTTCAAAAGTTACGCTTTCTAAACCCAACCGCAATTCGACACTTATCGTAATGCCAATTTTGGCTGTGTCGTAATTGACGAGTTTTTCAAATTCGAGTTCGTAAGACATTTTCACCAACCGCCCCAAAGTTCCTCGTCTTCTCTCGGAAGATAGGTTAAAAGCAAATTTTTCATGCCCTTTTCTTTGGCTTTCAAATCGGCTTCCTTGATTGTTTTTCCGAAAGCAATTAATTCGCCGTCTTTCAAAGCAACATATTTTCCGGCGTATTCGGTATGATGTTCCTTAATCCAAACAGTGTTCGGGTGAAGGTAACCCTTTCCGCCGTTTGTTTTCGGTTGGCTTTCTTGTTCCTGCAAAACCCGAATCAATTTTTGTCGTTCTTCAGGCTTTAAGTTCACCGCTTTCTCAATAATTTCGTTTAACAAAACTGTTTCCATTCGCTTCACCTCCGAAAATTTGCGCGACTTCTTGGAGTTCACTCGTTATTTTACACTTTGGTAAACTGTTCAGAAAATCCCTGCCGTAAGATTTCGTTTTTAAACGAGAGTCGAGAATCGCAATCACGCCTTTGTCGCTGGAGCTTCTGATTAAACGCCCGATTCCCTGTTTCAGAGTTATGACGGCTTGCGGAACGCTGTAATCGAAAAACGATTTACCGCCGTTGTCGTCTATAAAACGGGTTCGGGCGGCGACAATCGGGTCGGTCGGGACGGCGAACGGGAGTTTGTCAATTATCACGCAGGAAAGCTGCTCGCCCTGCACGTCAACGCCTTGCCAGAATGAAGATGTCGCAAACAAAACCGCGTTCGGCGTTTGACGAAATCTGTCTAAAATTCCCGCTTTCGACATCTGTCCCTGCACGAAGCACGGGAAATTGACGCGCATCGAAACTAATTCGTAAAGCGTGTTCATCGAGCTTAAACTCGTCGAAAGAACAAAAGCGCGACCGTTTGTAACTTGCAGGAGTTTGATGATTTCGCCAGCCGCCATTTGCGAAAATTCCGGCGCACGCGGTTCGGGCATCGCTTTCGGCAGATAAATTACCGCCTGCTTTTGATAATCAAAAGACGAAGGCGCGAGCATCGTGGCGGTTTTTTCACCTTCTAAACCTAAACGGTCTTTGATGAAATTGAATTTGCCGTTCGTCGAAAGCGTCGCCGAAGTTAAAACGACGGTTTCTAATTTGTCGAAAAGTTTTTCCTGCAAAAGTGTGGAAACGTCAATTGGTGAAGCGCGGAGAAACATTCCTCTACCGCGTCGCTCCAACCAATAAACGTAATTTTTTTCGGCTTGCGAGCAGATGAAATCCAAATCGAACTTGGTCTGGCGAACACGGCGAACGAGACTTTCGGCTTCGGTCATTTTATCGGCGTAAACGTCAATCGCCGTTTCCAATCTTTCTAACGCCGAATCCAAAGCAAAATATGCTTCGCCAAGCGGTGTCGGTTGAATTTCGCCGCGCACTTTATCGGCAAAACTATTCGGCAAAAGCGGAAATCGTCCGTCTTGAGCGCGTCCTTGAATGAACCGCGTCCAGAATTGGTCGGCGAGTCCGATGATTCGCGCCGAGAGTTTTGTTAAATCGCGCACGACAATCGCGTCGGTTATCGGCAGATTTTCGGCGTCGCGGACGAGTTCGTCAATCTGAAAAGTCGAAACTTGAAAACCGAAATAATCGGCGGCGATGTCTTCAATTAAATGCGCCTCATCGAAAATTACGGCAGAATAATCCGGCAGAACGCGTCCATATTCATTGCCGCGAAGATTTAAGTCGGCGAAGAAAAGATGATGATTGACGATAACGATGTCGGCTTCGTCAGCTCGCCCGCGCATTCGCGTAATAAAACACGGCTCAAAATCGGGACATTTTTGACCGAGACAAGTCTCCGATTTGGCGTTGATTCTGCCCCAAAACGAGAGGTTTTCCGGCAAAGTCGTCAGTTCGGCGCGGTCGCCGGTTTGAGATTCTCGCGTCCAATGACGAATTTCGTCGAAATAATCCATCTCGTCCAAGCCTTCGAGAATCGGTTGATTTTCCGCCTTGCCGATGCGATATAAACAGGCGTAATTTGAACGACCTTTCATATACGCCGCCGTAAATTTCTTCGGCATAATTCTTTGCAAAAACGGAATGTCTTTTTCCATTAATTGTGCCTGCAAATTTTTCGTTCCCGTCGAAATTATAATGCGTTTTTTCTGCCCCAATGCCGCCGCAATTGCCGGCACCAGATAGGCGAGAGTTTTGCCGGTGCCGGTTCCCGCTTCGACGATTAAGTGTTTTTTTTCTTCAAACGCTCGAAGCACGGCTTCCGCCATTTTGATTTGACCGAAGCGATATTCGTAATCTTTGTGATGTTTGGCAATGAGTCCGTTTTTTCCGAAAATTTCTTCCACGTTATATTTGATTCAGTTGCTGGCTTGGTAAATTGACTTAAAATACTCTTTTTTCTATAAGTTATGTTTCATTTTTTGAAGAACTTCTGCAATATCTTAATCATAACAAATTGTTTGAGAAATCTATAAAATGTCGGAAGATTTTGGTTCAAACATTTATACAAACGATAAAAAGATTTGCTTAACGGAGAATGGGCGGCACGATCTTTCAATCTCCGCGCCGCTTTTTCTTTGACCGTTAGCTGTTAATTTTGGTAAATTTTATGTGTGAGAATTCTTTTCAAGCGATTCCCATTGAAAATTTAACATCCGAATTGTTGCCTTTCCTCAAACGGCTCTCTAAAATTTCAGATTATGAATCCGATTGCCAAAAAAACCGCAGATGAGCCGAAAAAAGCGAAAAAGTTATTGCTGATTGACGATTCGCGTTACCTCTCGAACCGCGAGTTGAGCTGGCTGGAATTTAACCGCCGCGTGTTGGAAGAAGCACTGGACGACAGCACGCCGCTGCTCGAACGGCTCAAGTTTCTTTCGATTTTCTCGACAAATTTGGACGAATTTTTTATGATTCGCGTTTCCGGTTTGAAGGAACAAATCGCCGAAGGCATCCTCCAAAAGTCGCGCGACGGTATGACGGCGCAGGAACAATTGAACGCAATCCGCGAACGTCTGCGCCCGATGCTCGCCGAACAGATGCGCTGTCTGCACAATAAAGTTTTGCCGCAACTTGCCGAAAACGATATAAAGCTCGTTCCCTTTAAGGAATTAAACAGAGAAGATAAAAAGAAACTTGAAAGTTATTTCTTAAAAAATATCTTTCCCGTTCTTACGCCGCAGGCGGTTGACGTGAGCCATCCGTTTCCATACGTTTCAAACTTGAGTTTGAATATCGGTTTGATTGTCGAACCGGACCCCAATTTTGATCACGGCAAACTCGAATATTTGTTCAAAGACAACCGGTTTGTGCGGATTAAACTGCCGCCCAATGTTCCGCGCCTGATTCCGATAATTGACGGCGAAACCAGATTTGCACTGCTCGGCGAACTCGTCGCGGCAAACGTCCATTATCTTTTTCCAAACATGCAGACGAATAAGTGTTTTCTGTTTCGCCTGACGCGCGATGCCGACCTCGAATTGCGCGAAGACGAAGCGGGCGACATTTTGCGGACGATGGAGCGCGAACTGCATCACCAGAGACGTTTTAGTTTTCCGGTTCGTTTGGAAGTCGGTGCTTCGATGCCGGATGAAATGATAAAAAATCTGACCAAATCAATCGGCTTAACCGACGAGGATGTTTATCAGATCGAAGGATTTTTAAATATTCCCGATTTGATGACGCTTTATTCGATTGACCGACCGGATTTGAAGGATAAGCCGATTCGTTATTCGATTCCGAAACCTCTGCGCCAAAAAGAAAACATTTTCGACACGTTAAAAAAGCAGGACGTTTTGCTTCATCACCCGTTTACGGCTTACAGTACCGTTACCGATTTCATTGATGCGGCAGCGGAAGACGAAGATGTTCGCGCCATTAAGATTTGCCTTTACCGCACCGGCAAAGATTCACCGATTGTTAAATCTTTGATGAAAGCCAGCCGGAAGGGAAAGCAGGTTGCTGCGCTCGTCGAATTAAAGGCGAGATTTGACGAAGAAAACAATATCGAGTGGGCGCGGCGGCTGGAAAATGAAGGTGTTCACGTCATCTACGGAATGCGCGGACTTAAAACACACTCGAAGGTTACGCTCGTCGTGCGAAGCGAAAAAGGTGATTTGCGCCGTTACGTCCATCTTGCCACCGGCAATTACAATCCGACGACTTCGCGCATTTACACCGATTTAGGACTGCTGACCTCTGACCCGGAAATCGGCGAAGATGCGAGCGATTTATTCAACTTTTTGACCGGCTATTCTTATCAAACTGAATATCGCCAACTGATGATTGCGCCTATCAACATGCGCGAGCAGATGCTTGAGCTAATTGAACGCGAAATTGAAAATCAATTGAGCGGCAAGGAAGCGAGAATAATCGTCAAAATCAACAGCTTAACCGACGATAAAATTATTCGCGCACTTTATCGAGCTTCACAGGCGGGTGTAAAAATTAATTTAATCGTGCGCGGAATTTGCGTTTTGCGTCCGGGCATCGAAGGGCTTTCGGAAAACATCCGCGTCATTTCCGTCGTCGGCAGATTCTTGGAACACAGCCGAATTTTTTACTTTGCCAACGGCGGCGAAGAGGAAATCTATATCGGCAGCGCGGATTGGATGCACCGCAATCTTGACCGCCGTGTCGAAGCGATTGTGCCGATTAACGATGCGCGGCTTCGTGAAAGCATCAAGCAGGAAATTTTGGAAATTTATCTGAAAGATAATGTGAACGCTCGAATTTTGAACGCCGACGGGACTTACCAAAAAATTGTAGCGAAATCTGAAGAAGCGGAATTCGATTCGCAAATGTATTTTGTTGGGAGGAATTTTTGACAATTACGAATTACGAATATTTATTTTACTCTACACAATTCGTATTTCTCAAACTTTCATTAAAATTAAAACATCAAATAATCGTCGTTAAAAAATCTAAAAAATTTTGGGAGTTTTAAACTAATGCCAGTAGTTTTGCGCAAAATTCAGTTTATTAAATTAGCCGTCGTTTTAATTGCCGCCATTTTTGCGGTTTTTGGTTTGCACAAATTTTCCGCCAATTATGAAAAGGTACGCGCGTCGGCATCCGGTCCGACACCTTCGCACACGGGTGCGCCGAATGAAAGCAACTGTACGGCTTGTCATTCCGATTTTCCAGTTAACTCCGGTACGGGCAGCGTTTCGATTTCCAACATATCAGCTAATTATCTGCCCGGGCAGCAAATTCCGATAACGGTGACCACCAGCCAAGCGGACGCGGTTGTTTACGGATTTCAATTGACGGCGGTTGACGGTTTAGGCAGACGAGTCGGCACATATAATCTGCCGACTCAAACGCCCGCGCAAACGCAGGTTGTTGTCGGCATCGTCAACGGCATTCAACGCTCTTACGTCGAGCATACAGTTGACGGCATTGTTCCTTCCATGTTTGGGTCAAAGTCTTGGACATTTAATTGGACGGCGCCCGCACAGCGAGTCGGCAAGGTAAGTTTTTACGTTTCGGGCAATGCCGCCAACGGCGACGGCAGTACTTCCGGCGATTATATTTATACTTCGGAAAAAAGCACTCTGTCGGGAACGGCAATCTCCAATTTTGATGCGGACGGTAAATCGGATGTCGCCGTTTTTCGTCCGTCAAACGGCTACTGGTATAGCCTCAACAGCACGGACGGCAGTTTTCAAGCCGTCCCGTTCGGAACGATTGGCGATAAAGTCGTCGCCGGTGATTACGACGGCGACGGCAAAAGCGATTACGCCGTTTGGCGACCTTCGACCGGTTACTGGTACGTCTTGAAAAGTTCCGGCGGCTCGCTGAACGTTCAATTTGGAGCGAGCGGAGATGTACCGGTCGTCGGCGATTATGACGGCGATTTGAAATCGGATTTTGCCGTTTATCGTCCTTCAAATAATTTTTGGTATTACTTAAAAAGTTCTGACGGCGCGTTCGTCTTTACTCAATTCGGCACAACTAACGATAAAACCGCGCAAGGCGATTATGACGGCGACGGTAAAACCGACATTGCCGTTTTTCGTCCGAGCGTAAGCAGCTGGTATATCAACAGAAGCCGCGACGGTTTTATTGGGTTTCAGTTTGGTGCTTCCAATGATACACCTGTCCCGGCTGACTATGACGGCGACGGCAAAACCGATATTGCCGTTTTTCGTCCTTCAAACGGAGGTTGGTATTTGCAAAGGAGCCGTGATGGTTTTATCGGCGTAGCGTTCGGAATTTCTATAGATAAGCCTGTTCCGGCAGACTACGACGGCGACGGCAAATCGGATATAGCTGTTTTTCGAGATGGTTTTTGGTATATTCTGCGGAGTTCTGATGGTTCTTTCTCGGCTGTCAATTTCGGAATAAGCGGAGACATTCCCGTTCCAAGCGGTTATATTTCGCAATGAAGAAATAATGACTAGCCAAGGATTAAGAAATAATCAAGAAAGTTGCGTGAGCGACAAAAGGAATGAGTAATTAGCAATCCGCTTTACCCATCTTTTTTATTTAAGAAAGGAAATTAATAAACGTATTCGGCTTTATTCATTCCTCATCCTTCATCCTGCGAAATAACCGTCGCCCTTGCAGGATTCCTTTGGCGTAGGCGCAGGCGGCGGCACCTTCGTTGGTGGAGGAAACGAAGGCGACAATAGATATAAAAGATTGCCAACAACTTTTTGTATTATCAAATCCAATAAGATTGAAATGCTCTAAAAATGATTGACAACACTGTTCAAAATGATGGATTAACAAAGCAAAATTCTAAAATTTAATGAAATTCCGCGCGGCAGAGCCGCGAGGTATCAAAAGAAAAGACTCGGTTGACTTGAATCATTTACTTCGCCTTGATTTTTGACATACTGTTTGATTATTTCTTCAGTGGCGTGCGTCCCCACAC
>MWYZ01000054.1 GCA_002050365.1 Acidobacteria bacterium 28-1 | reverse complement strand
ACAGACATTGAAACTCTTCATCAGTCAAACCGGTGGCGGCAAGAAACTCTTTCGGCTTTTCTTTTAACTCCGCATATTTTAACATTTACATAGATTAACCGATTTTACTTATTTCCAATAATGTCTAATGAACTCAAAGCCAATTTCAGTTTCGTGATTATTCCGTTGATGTCGGTCAAATTTCTGCAAAAACTTCTGCAGAGCGAAAACGCGCTCGACACGCTTTATTACGGCATCGGCGTTGCGTTGGTAACGCTTTCTTTAGCGGCTTTTAATTACGTCAGCGAAAAGGAAAAAATGGACGAACTCGAACTTCATCCAGAGGAAGAGGAAACCAGAGCGCAGGATTTATAATGTCTAAAACAAATTTCATCAGCGTTCCGTTCAAAATAGACGACAATTTCACGCAGATTGCCGGTGTCGGAAAGTTCAGCCAGGCGGGCATCGTGCTGGAATATGAAGGCAAACTTTTCGGCATCATTAAAAGCGGTGTGAAAGAATCGCGTATCGCGCTCGATGAAATTTTAGACGTAAAATTTCGCAAAGGCGTTCTAAAGCGCGGCGCGAAAATCGAGATCCGTCTTGAAAGTTTTACAAAATTAAGCGAATTGCCGAATAAGGACGGCAAATTGATTTTGAAATTGGCGCGTGATGATTTTGAACGCGCCGCCGAAGCAGTGGCAAAATTACAGAAAAACTTAAACGAACATCGAGAATCTTTACCGCCGCCGCAAACGCCGGTCAGCCGTCTATTCAGCGACGATTTTGAAACCGACCGTTTAGAAGAAAAAGAATAATAAATTTTTATTAAAGATATGGTTTGGCAATGAAAAATTAATAGAGGAAAACAATTTGAAATTTAAGCTGCCTGAAATCCCGCCGCCGAAACTTATCACGACGCTTCGTTCCTACAATCTTCTGCCGGCGATTGTCTTTATGCCGACGCGCCGCCGCTGCGACGAAGCCGCGACGGAAGTTGCGCTCGACAAATCGCAAAAAATTGACCAGGAGAAACAAGCCGCCCGGTTTGAAATTTATCAGGAATTTCTCGCGCAATATCCGGAAATCAAATCTCATAAACATCGTAAAATCCTTTTGCACGGCGGCATCGCCGCGCATCACGCCGGACACATTCCGGCTTGGAAACTGCTGGTTGAAAAAATGATGGCGAAAGGTTTGCTGAACGCGATTTTTGCGACTTCGACGGTTGCCGCCGGGGTTGATTTCCCAGCGCGAACGGTCGTCGTCTCAAACGCCGACACGCGCGGCAACGACGGTTGGCGTTCTCTCCAAGCAAGTGAGCTTCAACAAATGACCGGTCGCGCGGGTAGACGCGGCAAAGATAACGTCGGTTTTGTCGTGCTTGCGCCGTCGAATTTTCAGAATCCGCCGAAGATTGCACAGTTATTGAAATCTCCGCCCGATGAACTGCAAAGTAAATTTCGCGCAACTTACACGAGCCTGCTAAATTTATTGGACGCTTTCGGCGGCTTCGCCCAAGTGCGCGACATTGCCGAGAAAAGTTTTGCGTTTCGTGAAACGGCGCGGACGATTTCTAAATTAGAAAAACAGAGCGAAAATCGTTTGCAGAATTTGCGCGAAAAACTCGAAAAAAGTGAATTTAATTTTACGCTCGAAGACGTGTGCGGTTTTGAACGTCTAACCAATATTCGCCTTCGCCTTCAGGAAAAAATTCCCGACACGCGCCGCGATATTCGTCACGAATGGTTAAAAGAAACAATTGTTTCAGGCAGAATTGTTTCGAGAGGCAAAAGCGGCAGGCGTTTCTTTTTAGTTATCAGCGTTCACGGCGAAAAAATTTCGGCGATGCGCGAGGACGGCGAAGGCACAACCTTTGCCCTGTCGCACGTCAATCGCGTTTATGAAAAAATTTATCTGATAAAGGAAGCGCCGGTCGGACAGGCTTTTGACGAAATTCAGGCGGGCAAGAATCCGCCGCTCGACGAGCCGAAGCTGAGCTTAAAAAAAGGTGGCGCGGATGAAACAGTTGAAATTATCAATTCTTTAATCGAAAAGTTTTTCCCCGAAAACTTGAGCGAAGAAGCGAAACGAAGTGCGGCAAGTTTTTTGTGGGAATGTTGGGACGATGCCGAATTTTTGGAGAAAACGACGCGCGATATTGATTATTTGAAAAGCGAAATCTGGCTGCCCTTCGAGCATCGCGCCAAAGTTCTGCATCATTTCGGTTACCTCGATTTTCCGTCGCAAAAAGTTACGGAGCGCGGAAAATGGCTTGCCGATTTGCGCGTTGACCGACCGCTGCTCGTCGGCGAAGCGTTGCGGCACAGGCTTTTTGAGAAACTCCAAACCAAACAGGTCGCCGGTTTGATGGCGGCGCTCGCGGCTGATTCGGATAGAAATTACGGCGAACTCTATTTATCTGACGAGATTTTAGACGTGCTGACAAAATTTGAAGATATTATTTTCAATGTTTCCAACGTCGAGTGGAAAAACGGTGTCGAGCCTGCGCCGGAAATGAATTTCTCAGCAGCCGCAACTGCCGAACGATGGGCAGACGGAATGGCTTGGAGCGACTTGGTTTTTCAGACCAAAGCGGAAGAAGGTGATTTAGTTCGTCTGTTATCGAGAACCGGCGAAGCGTTGATGCAAGTCGCTCACTTAAAAGATTCAAACACGGAAGCCGCCGCGATTGCGCGGACGACGGCGGAAGTTGTTTTGCGCGAGCCGATTCGTTAATTCATATCTTCTTAACAACTATTAACTGACAAATGCCAACTAACTTTGTTATGATTTTCTTGGCTGATTAATTGGCAAGGAATTTATGCAAGTTTTAATAGCAGACGAATACGGATTTTGTTTCGGTGTCGAACGTGCGGTCGAAATGGTTGAAGAAGCGCTGCAGGAAGGCGACACGGTTCGCACGCTCGGACCGCTTATTCACAACGACCAAGAAATGGAGCGGTTGGCGACGCACGGCGTTTCGACCATTAGCGAACCTGTGCAAATACAGCGCGGCGAAACTGCCGTCATTCGGGCTCACGGCGTTACGCCGCAAATCGAAGCAGAGTTGCGGGAAAAAGCGTCGAAAGTCGTTGATGCAACGTGTCCGTTTGTGACGAAAGTTCAAAAACTCGCTTCACGCGCTGCCGCACAAGACCGCCACGTCGTCGTCGTCGGAAATCCTGACCATCCTGAAATGATTGGCGTTTTCGGTTACGCGCCGGAACACGCATTTGTCGTCAATAATGCTGAAGAAGTTGCCGCTCTGCCGCGTCTTAGAAATCCGCTGGTCGTTTCGCAGACAACTATTAAACTGCAAAATTTTTATGATGTCGCGGAAGCCGTTAAAGCGAAAGCTGACGGGGAAACACAAATTGTTAACACGATTTGCTCGGCGACGCGCGACCGACAGGACGCGGCTCGCGCACTCGCGGGCGAAGTTGATGTATTTTATATTATCGGCGGACGGCATTCTTCAAACAGCCGTAAATTGCTTGCCGTTTGCAAAGAACAATGCGAAAAGAGTTTTCTGATTGAAACCGAAGATGAAATTAACTCGGAAGATTTGCGGGGCGCAAAACGAGTCGGTTTAACGGCGGGCGCGTCAACGCCAAATTGGTTGATCGAAAAGGTTGGTAAGAAATTAGAGGAAATCGGCGTAAGTTTTGAAAATGAATTGGCTCTGACTTAAATCTTTTAATTTGCAAATTAAAAGCCGCGCAGGATGTTTGATACTACCTGCGCGGCTTTACTATTTTTACAGAAACTTTTACGGATTGACTTCATTAAATTTCGGCAGGGAAATTGATTGATTCAGATAAACGCCGAATTCCGTTCCCGATTTAACTTCAGCATCTTCGCCTTTGGTTAATCTTTCACCGAGAAGTCCCGCGCCTGCGCCGAGAATTCCGCCAATCAACGCGCCTTTGCCGCCGCCGACTGCTCCGCCTAAAACTGCGCCGCCCGCGGCACCGCCGCCGATGAAGATAAGTTTATCATTTTTTCTGTCATCGCCCGAAGCAGTGCCTTCGTTGTCGCTTTTCGCTTTTTTAGTGTCTAAATCGGTTAAAGAACCGTTAATCGCGCGGCGCGTTCCGTTCGGCAATTTGACTTCAACGAAACTTGCGCTAATCTGTCCTGGGTCGCCGCCCTTCTTTGCCGCTCTGACCGAATCAACGCGTCCGGTAACAGTACTTCCCGTCGGAATGACGACAACGCCCGTGTCTGAATAAACGGGTTCGGTAATAGTCGTCGAAAACCGGTCGCCGACTCGAGCCGTTTTTGAACTAATTGTTTCGTTCATCCGAACGCGAAATCTTTCGCCGCTCTGAACCGTGTATAACTTAACCGTTGGTCGGCTAACCACCACATTTCGCTTGACGGGTGCGCGACGAATTACCGGTCTGCGTCTCTGCGCCATACCATCAACTGTGCCGAAGACAAAAAATGCCGCTAGAATCGCCACCAAAAATTTAAAGTTAGATAATTTTTTCATCTCTCTTTCCATCCTTTTCGTTTTTAATTTGGGTTCAAAAACTTTCTCTTGAATGCCGCACTTTTGACGTTATCGCGTCTTGAACCGTTGTCCAAATTATTGAAAACAATCATCCGAGCTTTGATTTTGACCAGCATCTTCCACGTCAAAAAACAAAAATTAAATTTATTTTGCAATAATTTTGAAAATGCGAGTTATTATGAAGTATATTCTTGCCGACAATACATTTTGATTTTTCCCTTTTTCCAGCTTAGCCTCGGTCTCTCAGTGACCGAGGCTAAGCTGTTTTAGAAAGAAGCTTTAAAAGTTTTCCAAAAAATTCTCTGTTATGCAAATTTCTCGTCAATCGGTTCTTCTTATCGCGCTTAATTTATTAAATGCGTTTTTGACGATTTATTCGGTTCATTACGGACGTTGCAACCAAAGGTAATCAATTAATGGCTGGGCTTCTCGACATCGGCTATTTACCTTTTATTGGGGTTAAAATTGCCGTTAGCGCAGCGGCGGCGATGGTGTTATGACATTGGAAAACTTGCGTCTGGCGAAGTTTGAGTTGAACGTCGTTTTAATGATTTACATCGGTCTAATGGGCATTCATTTTTTAACCGGACTTTTCGCTTTCGGATTTATCTCAGAATCTTTCGTTAATGATTTCGCCGCTAACTCGCACACCTTTTTCGCTTTTTTTCAATTAATGGAATTCTTTACATTTTTTTATAAACCCGCAGCCGCGTGTTTCTATTCAGTTTGAAACAAGCGACTATTTTTTTTCGTATTCAGGGAACGCAACGCACTTTCAAAAGTTCGGCATCAAACAATCAAAATTTTATTTGGATGGAAGTAAAATGATTATGACAAGAAAAGCAATTTATCAATTAACAGCCAGACAGATTTTGTTTCTCGCTTTAGCATCAGCGTTCATCGCCGTCGGAACAATGGCTTGTCTGAGCAACTTTGGCAACGCTTGGCAACTTCGTGACAACACAAATGTTGCGTTAGCGGAAAACGTTCCGCAAGGAATTTCCGAACCGTCAGCGGTCAGCGACGAGCAAAATAGTATTGAGGTTTACAAAAATTTATCACCCGGCGTGGCTTTTATCACGACGAGTGCGCGAATGGAAAATTATTACGGCGAAGAATTTGAGCGCGAAAGCGGCAACGGTTCGGGTTCCGTGATTGACGCGCAAGGTCATATTTTAACGAATAATCACGTGGTTGAGGGCGCGTCAAAATTAACGGTCAGTTTCGGCGGCGACAAAGTTTATCCGGCAACTTTTGTCGGCAGCGATCCGGACACGGATTTAGCCGTTATCAAAATCGAGCCGCCGCGGGAAGGCTTGACCGTCGTTCCGCTCGGCGACTCGGATAGGTTGAATGTCGGACAAAAAGTTTTGGCAATCGGCAATCCGTTCGGGCTTGACAGAACTTTAACGACCGGCGTAATTTCCGGTCTACAGCGTCCGATTCGCGCCCGCAACGACCGTCCGATTGAAGGCGCGATTCAAACCGATGCCTCAATCAATCCGGGCAATTCCGGCGGACCGCTACTCGATAAATTCGGTAAAATGATTGGCATTAACTCGCAGATTTTGTCGCGCTCTGGCGGCTCGGTCGGTGTCGGATTTGCCATTCCCGTTAATATTGCCAAGCGCGTCGTTCCGCAATTAATTCAATTTGGTGAAGTTCGCCGTCCGAAATTCGGCGCCGTCTTTATTGGTGTTTCCCAACTGCGCGAACAAGGTATTAGGCTTCCGGTCGAAGGCGGACTACTCGTGCGGCAATCTTTGCCCGGCGGCGCGGCGCAAAGCGCAGGCATTCGCGGACTTTCTCAAGCGGCTGACGGCGATGTCGTTTTAGGCGATATTATCACGACCATTGACGGCGAAAAGATGAACGATTTAGACGATCTTTACCGTTTTCTCGATAAAAAGCAAATCGGCGATACGATTCGGGTTGAAGTCTTCCGTAACGGCAGGACAATGACCATTCCCGTTAAACTTCTTCCTTTGCCGCAGTCATCGCAAGGTCGTCCGGCGCGTCGGTCTTAGCGAGTCGGCAGTATGCAGCTGGCGGTTGGCAGTTATCCGTGGTAATGATCTTGAATATTTATTCAATAATTACCGTCGACTGTCAGTCGATTTTTATTTTTTTGTTTATGGAAAAAATCGAATTGAACGATTTTTATAACGACGGTTTCGGTTGGATTTGTAAACCGTGTGAACGCGAATTCAAACAATCAGATGATTCGTCTGAAAATAAAATTTCACGATTGATGAGTGAAGGTGAAGCGGAAAGCAAACAGCCGAGTTTTTCAAATCTCGCGCTCGCAAAATGGGCGGACGAAGCTCATCGAACTTTAACCTGTCCGCATTGCGGTATTACGGAGTTGGTTGATAAATTTTAGATCGTTGCAATTCGTTATCGAATGATTAAAATAGCTGGTAGTTTATAATTTTAAGTTGCCGGCTATTTTTCCGCTCGACAAAGTTTTTTTATGAAGTGGCTTTTACGAATTGTCCTTATTTTTCTCTCGGTCGGCTCAATCGGGCTTTTGATTATTTATTTCATCAATGAACGCCTTCAATCGCAAGCCGCCGGTAAAATCCAATCGTCAATAACGGAAATTCCCACAGAGAATCCGCCGCGCATCGCAATCGTTTTCGGCGCGAGGGTTTGGGAAAACGGCGAGCCTTCGCACGCGCTTTATGACCGTGTAATTACTGCCGTTGAACTTTATCGCGCCGGGCGTGTGAAAAAGATTTTGATGAGCGGCGACAACCGGAACGAAAATTATGACGAGCCGACCGCGATGAGGGCGACCGCCGTCAAACTCGGCGTCCCCGCAAGCGACGTTGCTCTGGATTTCGCCGGCAGGAGAACTTACGACACTTGTTTTCGGGCGAAGGAAATTTTTGAAGTGCAAAAGGCGATTGTCGTTACACAGGAATTTCACCAAGCGCGGGCGATTTATCTGTGCAATAATTTAGGCGTCGACAGTATCGGCATCACGGCAAATCGTCGCCGCTACGAAGGCGAAAGCTACTGGGCGTTTCGAGAATTTTTCTCGCGGGCGGGCGCGTGGTTTGAAATAAACTTTTTGCCGTTTGAGGCAATCGGCGGACAGACGCAACCGATTAATCAATAAAATTTTATGTCAAACGCTTCGATGTTTTACCGCGAAATTCCCGCGTCACCGGAAGTCTCACATCTCGTTTTATCTTTCTGGGAATTTCTGGCACAAGGTGAAAATCACGAGCCGGTTGTTCACGAAGTTTTCCCCGACGGCTGTATTTCGCTTTTTTATTACGGCAACGAAAACGCCGATGTCAATCTGCTTTTCGTTAACAATTTGAGCCTCGAAACCGTGAGGACACAAGTTTTTGCGAATGACGTTTACTGGGGAATGAGATTTTCGCCGGCGGCTTGCGCGAAAATTTTACGTATTAATCCGTCGGAAATTCAATCTCAACCGTTAATTGAATCGAAGAATTTTTTACACATAACCCATGGACTGCTTGAAAAACTTATCCATTGCCGAAACTTTGAAGAAGCGATAAAAATTTACGAAGCGCAAATAAATTCGCTCCAAATAACACGCGCCGAAACAGACGAAAAGATTGCCGAAGCCGTCAAAATTATCGAAGAAAATCGCGGCGAATGAGAGTTTCGGAGATTGCCGAAGCAGTTCATTTAAGCACCAGACAATTGGAAAGGCGTTTTAAGAAGAGCGCGGGCTTGTCGCCAAAACAATACGCACGAGCGCGTCGGATTCGGGCGACGGCAATCAGTTTGGTGGAAAAATCTGAAATGAACTGGGCAAGCCGCGCCGCCGAAATGGGCTTCGCCGACCAAGCGCATCTGACACACGAATTTTCGATGCTCACGGGACGCTCGCCGAATTCATTTGCCGAAAAAGTGAAACGTATCGAACACGGCGAACTCATCAAATAAGTTTTCAGAGTGTCGCAAATTTACAAGACGCGGGCGGAAAATCTATTTAAAATCGTCTTAAATTTTGTAAGGGAGATTCTTTATAAGTATGAAAAAAATTATTTTATTCGCTTTTGTCTTAATGATTTCGAGCGTTCCTTTTGCCGCCGCGCAAGGCAGTAAAAATATGCAGCCGCAGGAACTGGCGGAAGCAAAACGCGCCGAGATGAAAAAACTCGACGGGTTAATTGGTCAATGGAGCGGTTCAGGCTGGATTATGCACGAGAAAGGAAAGGAAACTTTTACGGGAACGGAAACGGTGCAAAGAAAGCTCGACGGGTTGGCGCTGCTCGTCGAGGGAAGTTTTAAGAATAAAGAAGGCATGATTATTCACGAAACTTTAGCGGTTCTTTCGCCGAATACAAAAACAAAAAACTACGACTTTCGCACGTATCTGGCGAACGGAATGAACGGCGAACAGGAATTAAAAGCGGTCGGCGGAAGTTGGCAATGGGGCTTTCAAATTCCTAACGGTGCGATTCGTTATGACATTAAAATTGAAAACGATACTTGGATTGAAACGGGCGAAATGTCCCGAGACGACGGCAAAACCTGGATGAAATTTTTTGAAATGAATTTAAAAAGAGTCAAATAAATTTCCAAACAAAAACGGCTTCTCAAGTATGAAAAGCCGTTTTTGTTTTTTATAAAATTTTATGAATTATTGAATTCCGAATAATCTCGGCGGCGCTTTCTTTTGAAGAAGCTTCCGCAATTTCAAACGCGCTTTATGCAGTTGCGATTTTGAAGTTCCGACCGAACAACCTAATATTCTGGCTACTTCCTCGTGTTCGTAACCTTCGACATCGTGCAGAACGAAGACATTTCTATAACCGTTCGGTAATTTATCAATTGCGTCCTCGATAGCAATTTTATCAACTACCGGCATCTTTCGCGGATTTTCAGTTCCGCCGACTATTTGAACCGGTGTTTCACCTTCTTCGGTGGTTTTTTCAAACTTAACATTGCGTTTACGAAAATGCATCAAAACTTGGTTAACCGTCATTCTATGAAGCCACGTCGTGAAAGCCGAATCGCCGCGAAAACTTCCAATCTTGCGATGGAGTTGAATAAAAACGTCTTGGGTTAAGTCTTCAGCTTCGGTTGCATTTTGCAACATCCGCAAACAAATCGAATAAACTCGGCGATGATGACGGTTATAAACTTCCTCAAACGCCATCATATTTCCTTTAGCGGCAGCTTGGGTAAGTTCGAAATCCTTCGCTGAACTTACATTGATTTTCTCTTCCGTCTTGATAAAACCCGGATTAGATTTTTCGGTTTCGGCTGCTTCCTGCCAAATCGGATATTCTAAAGTTTCTGTAGTTGTTGTCATTTTCAAATTCCCCCTCACTCTTTAGTCTAATTATCAATTACCGTGCCACAAAATTTTCTAGTAATAATCACAATTAATTCACGTTTTTCAAGCAGTTTTGTTGCATTTTCCCGGACATACTTTTGTATTCGCACTTCATCAAAGTTTGGATTTAAACCAAAGCGTATATTGGTAGACGCATCTCAAACACGGATTAAATGTGTATCAATTCGTTACTAATTACAGATAATCTTCAAACGATGCTACTATTGAAATTCAAAAAAATTCGGATAAATTTCCAAGCGGAGATAAGTTATAAAGATGAAAAAGACTTGGTTCATAAAGTTTTTGCTTTTGATTTGTGTTATTTTGCCGGTGGCGGGCGGCAATTACGCGCAAGAAGGTTCCGCGCCGCCGATTAAGAGTCAGGAGGTTTCGGACAGCGACGGCATTCCTGTTTTAATTAAGCATCTTCCCGACTGGGAAAATACACAAAGCCGTGCGGTTTACATCCTAAATCAAACGGATTTGCGAAATGCTTTAGGTGAGCGTGATGTTCTTAAATTGATAAATTTTGAAAGCGGCACAGAAGCCGTTACCGCCGCTTACGGACAGGGAAAGTTGCTGCTCGTCGAATTTACAACGCCGCAGGCTTCGATTGACGCGGACGAAAAAATCAAACAAAAAATTGCGGAATCATCTCAAAATCAGCCGATTTTTTACCGTCGCATCGGAAACTATAATGCGTTTGTCTTTGACACGAGCGATGAATCGGCTGCAATTGATTTGTTCGACCAAATTAAATATGAGAAAAACGTGCAATGGCTAGGCGAAGATCCGTTTTTGTTGAAACGCGCCGAACGCGCTTTAGTGAGAGGTTTGTCGGAATTATTCGTCGCAACAACTTTAGCCATTGTCGGCGGGCTTGGACTTTCAGTTCTCGCGGGAATAATCGTCGGAATAATCTTCTTTCGGATCCGCGAACAAAAACGCGCAGCGATGGAAGCGTTTTCCGACGCCGGCGGAATGACCCGTTTGAATCTGGACGGTTTTACGCCGCAGATTGCGCCTGACAGATTGCTTGACAAATGAGAAATAAAATTTATTTGGATCATGAATAGAAAATAGATTTTTCAATTCCCAATTACGCAATAGCGCAGAGCAACCCTTTCCAACCTGCCAATTTATCAAACTTGTCCCTTTCCATTCAACTTACAACTGGTAACAGGTCAGGAAGGGTTGCTTTGCGCCCGCTCTTTTGGCAACTGATATATCTTTATTAGACATTATCGGAAATAAGAAATATTTGCCCGCGAAAAGCGCGAAATAGGCGAAAAAAGGAAAATCGAAGATAAAGCTCAATCTTTTTGCTTTAATGATAGTGTAATTGGCGTTTTTCGCGGGCAGCGTTTCTTCTGGTTTTTATTTCCAATAATGTCTATTGTTCTACTCTTGATTCACATAAGCAGGTGGACAAAAATTTCGAGGTATTTAGAAAATTGAAAGTCTGATGTTTTAAGGCTCAAACAGTTTCTTTATACCGCAAAATATTTGGTCTGGTGCTTAACTTGTATTGAATAATTCTATGTTTTACTTCTCACCCCTTGTTTTGTAGGCTTGCACGGATTCCGCCGCGCCGGCATGCATAATTTCGGGACGATGATAACGCCAGTGTTTTTGAAATTCTTCGTCTGTCATATCCTGATGATTTTCCCGTTCCTTTTCCCGTAAATAATTTTCGCACCATTCGCGCATTTCCGTATTTTGATTCAACGCAGTTCGCGCTCCGTGCATCAAATTGTCGCGTTCCATAATTTGGTTCTCCTTCGTGTGTTAGAGTTTTCCTTGAAAATAAACTTTTTCGCTGGTAAGAGCGTAAAACCAGCAACTTAAATTTGGAGTAATTAAGAGTGAAAAAACTTTTCTTAAATTCGTTACTGATTTTATCAATTTTAACTACCGTCAATTTTGCACAAACCGCGAAGACGGCGCAAGCCAACACTCAGGCAACGGCAAAAACCCAAACTGCCAACGAAGTTCCGTTTGTCAATAAAGTTTTGCCGAACGGTTTGGAAATCATCGTTCTGCCGGACGCGTCCGTGCCGATTATTACGGTGGAAATGGCTGTCCGCAACGGCTCTTTTACCGAGCCGCCCGAACTCAACGGCTTATCACATCTCTACGAACATATGTTCTTCAAACCGAGTCAAGCGGCTTTGATTTACCGGTGCGAACTTGCGCTTCAATACGGAAACACGAATTATTACAATGGCAAGCAATGTTCGGAAAGTGTGAAACTCAAGCAGCAAATCGGCAGCGTCGCTTATCTCAACAACGAAGACCAGCTAAACGTTTACAACGGCACGACGCGCGAAGAAGTCGTTAATTATTACTACACGACGACCAGCCCATTTTTGCCTGACGCGATACGTCAAATTAACGATTCGATTCGCTATCCGACATTTGACAAAGAAGAATTCGAGCAGGAAAAACAAGTCGTCATCGGCGAAATTGACCGTAACGAATCGAATCCGTTTTATTACTTGAATCGGACGTTGATGGACAAACTTTATTACAAATATCCAACGCGCAAAAACGCGCTCGGCACGCGCGAATCAATTTTAACCGCAACGACGAGTAAAATGCGGACGATTCAGTCGCGCTATTATGTGCCGAATAATGCGGCGTTAGTTGTAACGGGCGATGTCAACGCCGAAGAAGTTTTCAAATTAGCCGAGCAGGTTTTCGGCAGCTGGAAGCGGCGCGAAGTTGACCCGTTTAAGGAATTTCCGCTGGTTGAACATCCGCCGATAGTGAAAAGCGAAGGTTATATTGTCGAACAACCCGTGCAAAACGTGCTGATTAACATCGGCTGGCACGGGCCTTCAATCGGCAAAGACGATGCGGCGACCTACGCAGCGGACGTTTTTTCATATATCTTGTCACAGCCGAATTCGCGTTTCCAACGTGCCTTAGTTGATTCGGGGCTGGCTGTCGGCGCAGACACAGGCTATTACACGCAGCGCAATGTCGGACCGATTATAGTAACTTTGATAACCACGCCTGACAAATCAAAAGCCGCGCTCAAAGCCATTTATGCCGAACTGTCGCAATTTGATAAACCGAATTATTTTACCGACGAAGAACTCGAGAGCGCGAAAACGATTCTCGAAGCGAGAGATTTGTTCGACCGTGAAAAACTCAGCGATTACGCACACACGCTCGGGTTTTGGTGGTCTTCGACGGGCATTGATTATTTTCGCGGTTATCATAAAAATCTCCGCGCCACATCGCGGGCGGACATCAACCGGTACGTCGACAATTATATTCGGGGCAAATCGCACATTGGCGTTGCGCTTATTTCGGCAAATGCACAGGCACAGGCAAAATTAACGCAGGAAGATCTGATTGGAAAATAAAATTATGAGAGTGGTCAGTGGTCAGCGGTCAGCGGTCGGCAAAATCGTTTTGCTGACATTCATTTGTTTATTTTTTGTCACAAGCAGTTTTGCTCAAACAAGTAAGCCGAGCATCGCCGAACAAGCAAATCTCGTAACGGAGTTTGACGTGAACGGATTGAAGGTTTTAGTCAAACGCCGTCCGAACTCGCCAACGGTAGCCGCCGGACTTTTCATTCGCGGCGGTGCGCGAAACATTACCGATAAGAACGCCGGCATCGAAAACTTGATGCTGAGTGCGGCGACTGAGGGAAGCAAGAAATTTCCGCGTGAAACTCTGAGACGCGAACTCGCGCGGACTGGAAGCAGCGTCGGTTCGGGTGTGAACAACGATTACAGTGCTTTGAGTTTGGCGACGACGCGCCAAAACTTTGACCATTCGTGGGAGATTTTCACCGACATCGCGCTTAATCCGGCTTTTGCAGTAGAAGACGTTCAACGCACCCGCGACCAGATTTCGACCGGTTTGAGAGAACAAGAAACCAGCAGCGATAATTTTTTGCAGGTTTTGCAGGATAGAATCATTTACGTTAATCATCCATACGCCAACGACGTGAGCGGGACGCTCGAGACGATAAGTCGTTTCACCGCAAAAGATTTAATTGATTTTCATCAGAAATTGATGCAGACCTCGCGCCTTTTGCTCGTAGTTGTCGGTGACATAGACCCGAAAGACGTGCAGACGCGTGTTGCCGCCACGCTCGGTAAACTGCCGCGCGGTGATTATAAAGAATCGCCCTTTCCGCCGCTCGATTTTTCCAAAGCGACGTTAGACGTTACGTCGCGCACCTTGCCGACTAATTATATTCAAGGCGTTTTTAACGCGCCGTCGCCCGCTAGTCCCGATTATTATGCGATGCGAGTTGCGGTTGCCGTTCTTCAAAGCCGAATTTACCAGGAAGTCCGCATCAAACGTCAGCTTTCATACGCGCCGAATGCCGAATTAGATTCATCTGCGGCAAATACGGCGAACATTTATGTAACCGCCGTTGACGCAAATCAAGCCGTCAGCGTGATGCTTAATGAAGTAAACAATTTAAGAACTAAACAGATTAATGAGGAAACAATTGACGGCATATCAGGACATTTCCTAACGCTTTATTACATTGACCAGCAAACGAACGCCGCGCAAGCCGGCGAGCTCGCCAAATACGAATTCGTCGGCGGCGGTTGGCGCAATGCGTTTAGCTTTTTGGATAAAATCCGCCAAGTGAAGCCTGCCGAAGTGCAAGCCGTCGCGCAAAAATATATGAAGAACATACGCTTTGTGGTTATCGGTAATCAATCAGCGATCAATAAAGAAATTTTTCTACAAAATAATTAGTATTTATACCAGCTTAAGCACTCCAACAAAAATATATTTGACTGAAGGAACGCCTGTAGTTTGCAGGCGTTCCTTTTGCGGCAAAATACTTTAAAACTATTTTTGTTGGAGTGCTTAAAAGTTAAAAAGAAAGCCAAAAGTTTCAATTGTTTTCCTTGCTTTTGGCTTTCTTTTTTTCGTTTTATCCGTCTTTTTCACTTTTACCTTTGCCTTCATTGAGCGGCGGCTTCTGCTCAGGTTTCGGTTCTGGTTTCGGTTCTGGTTTGGGCGGCGGCTCGCTTCGCGGCGGTGGCGGCGATGGATCGTCGTGCTTGGTCGGCGGCTCGTAACGCGGCGGCTCCGGTTCTCGCACCGGTTCTTGACGTTCTTTGCGAGGTTGTCGCTCAATGCGCTCTTCACGCTCTTGCTGTTTTTGCGGTGGTGCGTAAACAGGTGGGGATATCTCGCGGTCGTTGCGGCTGTGCGGCGGTTTCACGGGCGTTTGCGTTTCACTTTCGTTCACGTTTTTTCCGCCTCTCGAACGAATCGGAAAATCCCTTGGCGAAACATTATTCGGCGACTCATTCCTTGTTTCGGAATTGCCGTCATCTTGTTTAACAACTGACCGCGGCTGACGCGTAACTGCGCCCGTATCGCGGATTATCGGTTGACCATCTAATGCGCTTTTAATTTCCGTCTGTGAATTTCTGTCGGTTTTTTCAATCGGCGAACGATTTCCATAAATACGCTCTTTACGAAGATTCTCGCCGGTGGAAATGCCGCTTGTTCTTTCAGTCGCGCCAGTTTTGATTTGAGCTTCGGCTCGCGCTGTTGGTTTAGGATTTTCGACTAGAATATCCCTACTTACTCTGCCGTTCAAATCTTTAAAGGTAGGCAGAATCGGCGGTTTGACTGTTTCGGAAGGCGTAACCGACAAAACCTCTTGCGCGAGTTCCGTTGACGCGTTGCGAAAACCCTTCGTATTTCTTCCGAATTCACTTGCCGGAACGGTAATTACGCCGAGGTGCGGAATTTTTTTAATCAGCGGAGTTTCAACTACCGGCGGTTGATTCGGTGGCGGATTAATAACGACGGTCGTATTATTAATAATCGTCGTGTTATATTTTCGGCGGTCAATGTAAGTCGAATAATTATAGTTGTAGTAACCATAATCGTAAGGTAACGGATACCAGCAGATATTACTGCCGATATATGAAATAAATACTAACGCCGGTCGCCACCAACTGCGTTGCCCGCGATAGCGTGGATACGGTGTCCAATACCAACCGTCGTCATAAACCCAGCGTCCGTGATGATACGTTGCCCAACCCCACGGCTCGTCATTAACCCAAGTCCAGCCGTAAGGCGGAATCCAACGCCACTGACCGTAGCGATACGGCGACCAATCAGAATAGCTCGCCACCGAGTTGCGAAAGGGCTTCCAAACGTAACCGTATTTTTTCGTGAAAATCCATTCGCCGTATTCGCTTAAATCTTCCGCGCCGTAAATGTCGCGGTCATAATATTTGTCATAATCGGCGTTTTGCAGACGTTTGGCGATTATTGCGTCGCGTTGCAGAGACCAACTATTAAACTCGTCGGCGTAACGTGAAGCGTCGGAAGTCTCCCATTCGCCCGCGTAATTTCCGTCAATCTGAACCGTCGCGCTCCGACCGTTCTTCAATGTGAAACCCGAATTTTCCGAATAAACACGCGCTTGTCCTGAATCAGTAACGGAAACGCGAACTTCCGAATCGTTTTTGCTTCCGGCATCCACGCGATACATTCCCGCACGTTCGACGGAAACAGTCGTCTTCGGTGCGTCAATTTCAAAATAGGAACGGTCTTTAACGAAATTTAAAACGCGCAAACTCATCGAACCGTTCGGCAGGCTAACTGCAATGCCTTCATCGCGCAAAGTCGTGATTTTCAAATAAGCATTTTCCGAGAGTCGCAAATAATTGTAGCTGTTAAACTGAATCTCCAACCTCGCGTTTGAATCGGTCGCAATCTCATCGCCTTCGACAATCGGCAGATTGCTGGCGGCGCGTTCCCAGTGCTGAGAGTCAGCGCGCCGGATTTGCACATCGCCGCTGATAAAGCTAATCCGCGCCACCCGCACATTAACTTCGGGCACATAATCGTCGGGAACATTTGCTAAAGCGTTTCCCGCCACGGCGAACAAAAAAGGCATCAGGAAGAAAAATGCCCATTGAATTTTTTTAGCTGGACGCATAAAAGATTTTCTCCTTAATTTTGGTTTTTCTTCTCGGAAGAGTCGAAATTGAATAAATTCAACTTTTGCTTGCGCTTGCAAGCAAAAATTATACCGATGAAACTGACAGTTAATAAGTAGGCAGTAGCAGTTGGCAGTCTGTAATCAGGTGCTGTATTTTTACTGCCAACTGCTACTGCTGATTGCCAACTGTTTTATACACTTCATACTTCTCACGTCTGAAATCGGATAAATGTAATACGATATGGTGTAAAATGGACGAATCTGCGTTTCGTAGAAAACTCAACCTTTGCGTTGTGCAACTAAGGCTTTTGATTATAAACTTTGTTTTGGAAGGAATAATAAATATGAAAAAAATCGCATTATTGAGTTTCCTAATTTTGGCTTTGACTTTTACGGCTTTTGGACAAAAAGCAAAAACCGTTAAAGTTAAAACGACGACCGTTACGGTTACCAATGACAAAGGCGTACGCGACGTTTTCGACCGTTTAGTTGAAGGTATTAAACAAATCGACGCGGAAAAAGTAATGAGCGTTTATCAAAACTCCGATAAAATTCTTTTCTTCAACAATAACGGTTCGGCAACCATCGGTTGGGAAACGATGAAGAGTAATCGCGAATCGCTTTACGACAAAACTTCAAACGTAAGTCTTGATATAACGGGTTTAAGAATAGAAATGCTCGGCAAAGACAGCGCGTATGCGACCTGCAAATGGAAACAGCAGCAGGAATTTAACGGTAAACTTGAATCGGCTTCCGGCAGAATGACGCTGGTTTTCAAACTCATCGGCAAAGATTGGAAAGTAATTCACCTGCATACTTCACCCGATAATCCCGATGCAACGCGACCTGTTTTTCCGTCTGAAAAAGAAAATCAATAATTGAAATTATGAACAAAATTATCTTTACAATTTTCTTTTTCGCATTCATTACCGTTTTGAGTGTAATTAACGCCCTTGCTTGCAGTTGTGTTCCGCAGGAAAGTGAATCAATTGAGAAACAAGTCAAAGAAGCCTACACAAATTCAACCGCTGTCTTTGTCGGCGAAGTAGTTGAGGTAATTGAGAAGCCGGATACCTTTAACACTGAAGTAAAATTTAAGAATGTGAAATCTTGGAAAAATGAATTTAAAGATTCAGTTTCAATAACAACCGGTCGAGGCGGCGGCGATTGCGGATATGAGTTTGAGGTTGGGAAAAAGTATTTGATTTATGCTTACGGAGATAAAGGTAAATTGGGAACAAACATTTGCACCCGAACTTCTGATTTTGAGTCGAATAAAGACATAGCTTTTCTTAACAAAATGAAGAAAATAAAGAAATCAAAAATCAAGTCTTCTCCAAAATAACTTGTGCAACCGCGTGTTCCGTAGTGTGCGAAAGCGATAAATGAATTTTGTTTGCGCCGAGATTTTCCAAGATATTCTTCGCCTCACCTCGAATTTCGAGCGACGGAACGCCGTTTTCATCCGAACAAATTTCAATGTCGTGCCAAGTAATCTTTCCTCGCCAACCTGTCTTTAACGCTTTTAAAAACGCTTCTTTAGCGGCAAATCGCGCCGCGTAAGACTGAGCCGAAGCCGCGCCTTTTGCTTCGCAATAATCGCGTTCTCTTTTTGTAAAAACTCTTTCGGCAAAACGCGGCGTTCTCGAAATCGTTTCGCGGATGCGATAAACTTCAATAATGTCTATTCCGATGGAAACTATCATTAGTCGAGAGTCGAGAGTCGAGAGTCGGCAGTCCGAAGACCAAACAAAAGAAACTTTAGCAGATTCCGGCTTTTTTTGGCGAGAAAAGAACGGCGTAAAAATTCTTGTTTGCCGCCGGCTTGAAGAAAAAGGTTTTGCCAACGGTTTTTCAACTAGGCTCGGCGGTGTTTCGCCGTTCCCCGAAAACTCTCTGAATTTGTCGGGCGTAGATATTGATTCGGCAGAGAATCTGGCGGAAAATCGAAAGCGTTTTTTGGAAATTTTCGGCGGCGATTACTGGCTCGCCTCAAGTTGGCAAACGCACAGCGCGGACGTGCGAATCGTCAACAATCTCGATGATGCGGAAAACGGCATTCAAAAGAGCGACGCTTTAATTTCAAACTTAGAGAATGTATTAGTCGGCGTAAAAACAGCCGATTGCGTTCCCATTCTGTTCGGCGATAATCGGACGAAAGCGTTTGCGGCGGTTCACGCCGGTTGGCGCGGAACGGCGAATTCGATTGTTGTAAAGACGATTGAAAAAATGCGCGAAATTTATGGCACGAACACCGAAGATTTAATTTGCGCGATCGGACCGGCGGCAAGCGGAAAAAATTACGAAGTCGGACAAGATATAATTAACGCTTTTGAGAAAAACTTTTCCACCTGTGGAAATCTTTTTACAAAAACCCGTGAAGGACACGCGCTGGTTGACTTACATTTAGCAAACAAAGAGCAAATTTCAAGCATTGGCGTTTTACCTGAAAATATCTTCATCGCTCCGCTTTGCACGATCGAACGCACAGATTTGTTTTTTTCCTATCGCGTCGAGAAAAACCTTTACGGCAAAACGGGACGTTTGCTGTCGGTGATTGGTTTGAAAAAAAGTAGGCAGTAGCAGTTAGCAGTAGGCAAGTTGATTGTGGCGTTCAAAACTTACTTATCTCTGCCAACTACCGCTTCCTACTTTTAACTAACCTGTGCAGTTAAAGTTATTTCCTTACTCTTCGGCGGATAACAAACTTCATTGGTGCAAGCCTGATAACGCACGACGGCGCGGACTTTTACGACGTTTCCTTTAAAATTTGCGGGAACACTGATGTTAAAACTAAACGCGGTGCGTCCTTCATAAACATTGATGTTGTCTTCGGAAAAACCGAACTTGCGCGTTTTTCCGCGCGGATAACCAACCGCGCCGACTTTCACGCCCGTCGCGCTGACTCTGACCACCGTCGGAATTGCATATTCGCTGTTCGGACGACTTGAATTGACGTGCAAACCGTTTGGCACGCTCATCACAATTGTTGCTTTCGCCGCGCCGCCGCGTTTAATTGTGCCGATTGAACCGCTAAATGTTTGGGCATTAGCTTCGACGCAAACACCCGCTAAAAAAATCAAAGATAAAATTGCGCTCAATAAAAGTTTTCTCATAAATTTTCTTTGTTGATAAATGATGCGTTTTAATTGTTTCCCGATGCTTCACTTCACAATAAAACTATCAATCATCTCATTTGTTCTGGCTGCGTAATCTTCACGATACGCTTCTATAACCGAAATCTGTAATTCGTAAATTTTCCCTTTTTGGATGTTTTCGACAATTTTCCACGACGAAATAATGCTAATGTCCTTTTCAATTTTTTCGCTCTCAAGCAAATAAACTCTCGGATTTTCAAACCACTTTTCCGACAGAATTTTATCGGCAGACGTTTTGGCATTTTCGCAAACCGCTTCAAAATCCGAATCTGTAATAATTCTTAAATTTGCTTGTGCTTGCCGGAAATTTTTCGCGTCGTTTTCGCCTAATTCTTTCGTATAAGCAACAAACGCAACGGCTAAATCTTCGTTTATCGGATTGATAAAACCTTTCGGTTTAGTAATTTTGAAATCTTCCGTTTCTAGCGCTTCCGGTTCAAAAGCCTGCGCCGCGCTTTTTTTGATTTTCGTTGAAACAAAAACCATCAGCGCGACAAGAATAACTCCGACGATAAGAATTTCCATAATTTTTCAGTCGGCAGCAGCAGCAGTAGGCAGTAGGCAGTCGGTTTTCTCCTGCCAACTGCTGCTGCCGACTGTCTTATTCATTCCGTCTTTCGCGGCGAGTTGTCCGCAAGCGGCGTAGATGTCGCGTCCACGCGCACGGCGCACGTAAGCGGAAACGCCTTTGCTTTCTAATAAATTTTTAAATCTTTCGACTTGCCGAAAACTCGGCGGGTGATATTCAAGCGGATCTGCCGAGTTATGCGGAATCAGATTGATTTTCACTTTTTGTAATTCGTATTTGTGAACAAGATTTGCCAACGCGCGGGCATGCGCTTCGGAGTCGTTCACGCCGCCGAGCAGAACGTATTCAAATGTGAAACGCTCGCCGCGCCGCAAAGTTTTTTCAAACTCTTTCGCCGCCGCCAAAAGTTCCTCGACGTTCCAACGCTTATTTATCGGCATCAGCTTGTCGCGTAATTCATCATTTGGTGCAGACAGTGAGATTGCTAAGTTTGGACGTTTTTCAAGTTTCGCAAATTCGTAAATTTTCGGCACAATTCCGGCAGTTGAAACCGTTACGCGATTCGGCACAATGAACAAACCTTCTTCGTCGCTCATTATTTCAAGCGATTTTATTAAATTGTCGAAATTTAAAAACGGCTCGCCCGCGCCCATCGCCACCAAATTCGTGCCGTGCGGAGTTTCCGCGCCCGTTCCGTAAACATCGTTCAAAACTATAATTATCTGCTCGACAATTTCGCCCGCCGTTAGATTTCTAAGCAGTCCGAGTTTCGCCGTCAAGCAAAAATCACATTTCAGAGGACAGCCTGATTGCGACGAAAAACAAATGGTGTCCCGGTTTTCGGTTGGAATAAAAACGGTTTCGACGGGAAAATTGTCAGGGGTTTTCATTAAAAAGCGGCGCGTCCCGTCTTCGGAAACATAACGCGATTCGACTTTTAAAATTGAAGCGACGGCGGTTTCATTTAGCTTCTCACGAAACGCTTTCGGCAAATCCGTCATTTCATCAAAACTTAAAAGCCGTCTTTCGTGCAAGCCTTTGAAAATTTGTTTCGCGCGATATTTCGGCTCGCCGATTTTCTCGGCAAACTCGGCAAGTTCGGTTTTTGAAAATCCTGTCAAGTGAAGTTTCTCGCTCATCACAATTTTATTATAACCTAATCATCGAAAGTTTTTACCGGGAAGGCAGGCATCTTGCCTGCAAACGTCGTGTAAGCTGAACAATTAGTTTATCTCAGCGCAACAATTCGCTAAACTTTGTTTTCGCGCTCTCACCTTATTGCAGGCAAGATGCCTGCCTTCCCAGGTTTAATTTTTGTGATAAACTTTTTGAAAATCGTTTCGGCGAAAAAATTTATGAATAGAAAAACACTTATCGGTGGTTTAATTGCTCTGGCAATCCTATTTTTGCTGTTATTCGCCTGTGTTTGGATTGGCAAAAAAATCTGGCAAAGCGTAACGGATAAAACCGAAACAACCGAGACGCAAACTCCGCCAGGTCAACGAACGCCCGCGCCGCCGATAACCAACATCGAGGAAGCGCAAAAAACTTATCTCGCGCTCGGCAATCCGAGCAACGCCACAAATAATACGTCAAACGCCGACAATTATTTGATGGTCAACAACGCTTACGCGCTTTCTTACAACAACGGCAAAGGCACGGCAAATTGGGTGGCGTGGCGCATTTCCGAAAACGATTTCGGTGGAGCCGAGCGGCAAAATAATTTTCGACCCGATCCGAATTTACCGAAAACTTTCACGCGAATTACGCCGACCGATTACACGGGAAGCGGTTTCGACAAAGGACATCTGTGTCCGAGTGCCGACCGTTCGAGCAGTCCCGAAGCCAACAGCCAGACGTTTTATATGACGAATATAATTCCGCAAACGCCCGATTTGAATCGCAATGTCTGGAACGATTTTGAAACTTACTCGCGCGATTTGGTAAAAAAAGGAAAAGTTGATTTATACGTCGTTGCGGGTTGTTACGGCGAAAAAGGAAAGTTGAAAAAGAAAATCACCGTACCGACCAATTGCTGGAAAGTAGCCGTCGCCGTTCCGCAGGGCGCGGATTTTTCGGTTATCAACGAAAACACGCACGTCATCGCGGTTGATATGCCGAACGCGCCGAATCTCGGCAAAACCGATTGGCGCAACTTTCGCACAACCGTCCGCGCCATCGAGCAGCGAACGAATCTGAATCTGCTTTCAAATCTGCCGGCGAATTTACAGGAAACTCTTGAAAATCGAGTTGACAATAAATAAGGAATTTTTTCACCGCAGAGACGCAAAGGCGCAGAGGATTTTAGAGAATGTTTGAGGAAAATCCCGTAAATCAAAAGATAAATCAGATAACTGAAAAAATTATCGGTTGTGCAATTTCGGTTCATCGTGGTTTGGGTCCCGGACTTTTAGAATCGGCTTATGAAGAATGTTTATGTTTTGAATTGACTCAAAACAAATTCGAATTTGACAGCCAAGTTCCTTTACCCGTGATTTATAAAGGCGTTAAACTTGATTGCGGTTATCGAATAGACGTTGTTGTTGAAAATTTAGTTATTGTGGAATTAAAAGCCGTCGAAAGAATTTTGCCCGTTCACGAAGCTCAGCTTTTATCATATTTGAAACTCTACGATAAGAAAATTGGTCTTTTGATAAATTTTCACGTTCCGATTCTAAAAAGCGGTTTGAAAAGAATAGTAAATAATTTATAAAATTTCTCTGCGTCTCCGCGTCTCTGCGGTGAAAAAAGTTATGAGCCAAACACTCTCGAAAGAAATGCAGCAGCACACCTACGCGATTATGAATCGCGTCGAAGATTCGCACTGGTGGTATGTCGGTCGGCGTGCGATTTTGGAAAGTTTTCTTGAAGGAATAATTCAGAAATCGAAAATCGAAAATCCGAGAATTTTGGATGTGGGTTGCGGAACGGGCGGCAATTTGGAAATGCTGGAGAAATTCGGCGTGGCGGAAGGCGTTGATGTTTCCGACGACGCGCTCGAATTTTGTAAATCAAAGGGTCTGAGAGTTCATAAAGGTTTGGCGGAAAAACTTCCGTTTGAAGATGAAAGTTTTAACGTTGTAACTGCGCTCGATGTCATCGAACATTTAGACGACGATGTAGCGGGTTTGAAAGAAATGAATCGCGTTCTTAAAACGGGTGGCAGAACGCTGATTTTCGTTCCCGCCTTTATGTGGCTCTGGGGCGTGCAGGATGACGTTTCAAATCATCGAATTCGCTACACGAAAAAACAAATAGTCGAAAGGTTAGAAAAAGCCGGTTTTGAAATCGAGCGGGCGACTTATGCAAACATCTCTTTTTTCGCGCCGATTTTGGGTGGCAGAACTTTGATGAAACTAACCGGAATCAAACCCGAATCGGAAAATAACGTCAACGTCTCCGCGCTCAACGGCGTGTTCGGCAAACTCTTTGGCGCGGAAAGATTCTGGCTCAAAAATTTCGATTTCCCGTTCGGCGTTTCGATTGTGATTGTGGCAAAGAAGACAAAACAAACAGACGGTTTGTAATCAACTGAAGGAGATTTACAAAAAATGAATTTTTATCGTGAAACTATTAAAAACGCGCCGTCCGTAATTTCGATTCCGAAGGAAATGAGAAACCGCGATGTCGAGATAATTATACTTCCGTTAGATGAAGAACCGGAAAACGGCGGCGCAGTTGAAGTTGACGCAAACGGTTATCCAATCGGGTTTTTTGAAGAAACGGCGGGAAGTTTGCCCGATTTTCCAGAACGTGAGCCGCAGCCGCCGTTTGATGTCAGAGAAGAAATCGAATGATTTATTTGTTGAAATACTTACTCGATACAAACGCTTGCATCGTCTATATCAAAAATTCTCAATCAGGCGTAAGGCGTAAACTCGAATTACTGCCGAAATCCGAAATTGCCGTTTGTTCAATCGTTAAGGCGGAGATGTTTTACGGCTCAATGAAAAGCCAAAATCAAGGCGATTCTTTAGCAATTCAACAAAAGTTTTTCAAACAATTTCAGTCATTGCCTTTCGATGACGAAGCGGCTTTGATTTTCGGCGAAATTCGCGCTGATTTAGCAAGCAAAGGAACGCTCATCGGCGCATACGATTTGCAAATTGCCGCGATTGCTTTGGCAAACGATTTGACTTTAGTAACCCACAACACGAAAGAATTCAGCCGAATCAGAAATCTCAAAATTGAAGATTGGGAAATTTAATTTACCGTTCGGCGTTTCGATTGTGATTGTGGCGAAGAAAAATTAATGGCTATGATTATAAATTGAAATCTTCACCGATTATTTATTTTGGTCGTAAAGCGACAATCCCAAACCAAATTTCGCAGCGGCGCGGCGCAGAGCCATAGATTCCGCGTTGCTCGATGAATTTCCATAGCTTTCCAAATCTTCGTCTTCCTGTCCAGTCGCTTCCCGATAAATGACGCCTTCCAAACTTGGAATGGAAAGCCTGACGGTTAAAATCAATTTTCCGGCAACCGAATCAATCGAGCGAATTTCATAACACCAACCGGGCGCAAAATGGTCAAGATATTTTACCGCGTCGTGCCACGCCAGATAAGTTATTTCCTTGCCGCCTTGCCGACGTTTGCGGAGATGCTTTTGAGCAATCGGCTTTGACAAATCTTTGACGATTTCGCGGATCGAGCGCAAATCGGTTTTCGTTTCGTTAATTTGATTTTCGGTTGTTTCAGTTTCCGTTGCTGCTTGCGTCATCATATTAGAAAAATAACCTCACAAAAGAATTTTGTTTCACAGATGAAACATTAGCATTTTAGTTTATCCAAATCAAACAATTGCGATTTAAAATTGCTTCATAAAAATTAGTGAATTCCGACTTTGCTTGTAGTTTCCCAAATTATTGAATAAACGGAAACTGCCAGCCCGAAAAAAGATTGCCATCTTGGTAATGAAGAAAGTGCGAACACAAAAGTTAGAAAAGAACTAACAAAGCCAACAATGGTTAAATTACCCAAAATTACATCTGAGTAAAAAGTATTTTGAATGCTTATCGAGGTGCTGGAAATCAAAACTACAAGTGCGAAAAAACACATATCCATTTTCTAACGTCTTTATTCATAAGTAATCTCACATTAAACCGTGACGGCTTCATGGTATTCGCCCCAAACTTTTCTCAACTTATGAGAGATTTCGCCGACGGTTACATAGTTTTCGACACAATCTAAAATCTTCGGCAAAATATTTTCCGTTCCTCGCGCCGCTTCTTCGAGTTTTGTTAAAGCGTTTTCGGCTTTTGTAAAGTCGCGCTTTTCGCGTAAGGCGCGAAGACGCTCGACTTGTCCGCGTTCGATTTTCTCGTCAACTTTGTGAATCGGAATAGTCGTGTCTTCTTCAGTCTGAAACTTGTTGACACCGACGACGACCGCATCGTTTTTCTCGACTGCTTTTTGATATTTAAATGCCGCTTCCTGAATCTCGCGCTGCGGAAATCCGTTTTCAATCGCCTTTAACATTCCGCCCATCTCGTCAATTTTGTTAATGTAATCAACGGCTTTTTGCTCAAGCCCGTTGGTCAATTCCTCAATTGCGTAAGAACCTGCAAACGGGTCAACCGTGTCGGCAACGCCTGACTCGTGCGCGATAACTTGTTGCGTTCGCAAAGCGATTCGCGCCGCCGTTTCGGTCGGCAGAGATAATGCTTCGTCCATTCCGTTGGTATGCAGACTTTGCGTTCCGCCGAGAACCGCCGCGAGCGCTTGAATTGTTGTTCGCACGACATTTACTTCCGGTTGCTGGGCGGTCAGGGTCGAGCCGGCGGTTTGCGTGTGAAAGCGAAGCATCAAAGATTTTGGATTTTTTGCGCCGAATCTATCTTTCATAATTCGCGCCCAAAGACGCCGCGCCGCCCGAAACTTGGCTATCTCTTCCAAAAGGTTGTTGTGCGAATTAAAAAAGAACGAAAGACGCGGCGCGAAATCGTCAACTCGTAAACCAACATCCGTTGCGGCTTGAACGTATGCGATTCCGTCGGCGAGTGTGAAAGCGATTTCCTGAGCGGCGGTCGAGCCGGCTTCGCGGATATGATAGCCGGAAATCGAAATCGTGTTCCAATTCGGAACTTCCGTCTGGCAAAAAGCGAATGTGTCGGTTATCAATCTTAAGGAAGGTTTCGGCGGATAAATATAAGTTCCGCGAGCGATGTATTCCTTCAAAATATCATTTTGAATCGTTCCCTGAACTCGATCGAAAGAGACATTTTGTTTTCGCGCAACTGCTAAATATAAACAGAGAAGCGTCGAAGCGGTAGCGTTTATAGTCATCGAAGTCGAAACCGTGTCGAGTGGGATTTCGTCAAAAAGCCGCAGCATATCTTCCAAACTATCAATCGCCACACCGACTTTGCCGACTTCGCCCGCCGCCAGCGCATCGTCGGAATCGAGTCCGATTTGAGTCGGCAAATCGAACGCCACGCTCAAGCCGGTCGTGCCGTGCGCGAGCAGATATTTATAACGCGCGTTCGATTCTTCGGCAGTCGCAAATCCGGCGTATTGGCGCATCGTCCAAAATCTGCCGCGATACATATTCGGACGAACGCCGCGCGTATATGGAAATTCGCCCGCATTTCCTAAATCTGTCTCGTAATCGAAATGTGAATTGTCCGGATTAAAATCGTTCGGCAGTTCGATGCCGGAAGAAGTTTGAAATTTTTCGCGCCGTTCCATTTTTTTAGTTTCAGGTTTCAGGTTTTAAGTTTCAAGTTAAAACTAACTCAAAATTTATATTTTTGAAAATTAGAAACGCAACTCGGTGCTAGCGAAAAGAAAAATTCGAAACCTGAAACCTGGAACTTGAAACTTATACGAGTCTCGCGTAGCATTTCATTAAACGAAATGGAACTCGACCAAATTGCAAAAAAAGCGGTGCGCGAACTCGGCGATGCGATTAACCACGCGGTTGAAAAGTCCTTGCGCGTCAGCGAAGCGATTGAAAACTTGCGCGAACTCGGTTACGAGCCGAATTTAACGCTCAAACTCGAAATCGGTCTGCAGGCAATCGAAGGCGGTTTCGGTGATTTTCCAGAAGATATTGAACTTGATTTAACCGATGAAGATCTGCGTACGCTGCGCCGTATGAAAATACGCCTTGAATAGTGGTAAGTGCTAAACGGTAAGTGGTAAGTATTTTTGCTTTCCACTTACCGTTTAGCACTTACCACTTACCACTTACTTGAATTACTTTAATTATTTTTCCGAAATTGAAGAATTGTTCATACGCCGGCGCGGACGCAATTTGCTTTTAAGTCCGCTTGATTGGGCGTTGATTGAAACTTGGCAGGAACGAAAAATTCCGCTTCATATTATTTTGCGGGCAATCGAAAAAGTTTTTGACGCGGTTGACCGGCAGCCCGCCAAAAAGCGCACGGTTAAATCTCTGCTTTACTGCCGCGAAGAAATCGAAGCGCAGCATGCCGCTTGGCTGGAAATGCAGGTCGGCAAAAACGGCGGCAATAAAGTTCAAAGTTCAAAGTTCAAAGTTCAAAGTTCAGAAGACACGAGTTTACCGAAAAGCGATTTATTCTCCGAAGAAGCGATTGCCGCGCATTTGGAAAAAGTTTCCGCCGAATTAAACGCCGCCCTAAATAAAACCGAAGGCGAATTGAAGACGATTTTGGGGAAAGTTTCCAAGCATTTAGCGGAGCTTCGGCAGAAACCTTACGCGCCGGAGAAATTGGAAGAATCTCTTGAAAAACTCGATGCACTGGTTGACGAAAGTCTTTTGCAGAATCTTGAAACCGAACGGATAAAAAGCGAAATCGAAAAGCAAATCGCCTCTTATAAAAACAAAATGGAACGGGAAATTTACGAGCGAACTTTCGATTTAATGCTTCTCAAGCGTCTGCGCGAACACGCGGAAATTCCGCGCCTTAGTTTGTTTAATTTATGAGATACTTTTTTTCGCTTAAACTCAATAAATCTTGAAACAAAATAATCAAATAATTGATGTAACAATCGAAAAAATCGTGCCGAACGGTTTCGGTTTGGCATTTGCCGAAAATCTAACCGTGTTCGTTCCTTTGTCTGCCAAAGGCGACCGACTTCGCGTTCGTATCAACCAATTAAAAGGAAAAACGGCATTTGCCGAGATTGTCGAAATCCTTGAACCGTCAAGCGACAGAACCGAACCGCGTTGTCCATATTTCGGGCGGTGCGGCGGCTGCAATTTTCAGCAGATGACTTACGCCGCGCAGCTCGAAGCGAAAGTCGGCATCGTGCAAGATTGTTTGACGCGCATCGGACGGATAAATTACGAGCGGGAAATTTCGATTGTCGCCAGCCCGCGAGATTACGAATATCGCTCGCGCGCCAGCTGGCACCTTGATTCGAGAGAGAAAAAATTCGGTTATTTTCAAAGAAAATCGCACGATATAATCGATGTCGAAACTTGTCCGATTCTCGCGCCCGAACTTGAACAGACTTTAAAAAGTTTTCGTCGAAATCCGCCCTGGGAAAGTTTTTGGAGCAAAATTGTTGAAGTGGAAGCGGCGACCGCGGGCGGAGAAACCTCCGTTTATTCGGCGGAAATAATTGAACACGTCCGAGAAATTTCATTCACCACAAACGGCGAGAAATATTTCTACGACGCGACGAGTTTTTTTCAGGGCAATTCATATTTAATCGAACCGCTCATTGAAATTGCTTTGGGCGCGGCAAGCGGCAAAGTTGCGCTCGATTTATACTGCGGTGTCGGACTTTTTACACTGCCGCTCGCCAGGCGATTTGAAACGGTCGTCGGCGTTGAAGGAAGCGAGCAGGCAATTGATTTCGCCGAAAAAAATGCCGAAAACGCGCAGCTTTCTAACGTTAAATTTCACCGCGAAGATGTTTCCGATTGGCTAAAAGAAAATGTAGAGAACTTAAAAAATCTGGATTTCGTTCTGCTCGATCCGCCACGCACCGGCACTGAAAGGGAAACAATTGAGAATCTTTTACGCTTGAAGCCGAAACAAATTTCCTACGTTTCCTGCGAGCCTTCGACCTTAGCCAGAGATTTGAAAGTTTTGTGCGACAACGGTTACTCGATAGATTCAATCACCGCCCTTGATTTATTTCCGCAAACGCATCATGTCGAAACCGTCGTGCGGCTTCTTGCGTAGAGAAAAAGTTGCAGACAAATTAAAAATAGACAGCTTCCGAGCAAAACAATCATTCCGAAACGCAAGTCATTATAGTTTGTCGAAATATAACCGATGAGCCAAGTCGTCAGAGCCGCGCCGAGCGTTCCGCAAATGAACAACGGCGTAGCGCGGCGCGTGGCGGTTGCGCCGAAGGTTTTAGTGAAACGCGCCATATTCGTCGGGAAAATTGAGGACGTGCCAAAGCCGGCGATTGACGCGCCAAGCGCGAGAATTCCGAGCGTGTTTCCAAGCAGCAAAATGATTACGCCGAGCGTCGTCGTTAAAAGACCGAGCAGAAGCATTCGGTTTTCGCTGAGAAAGCGTGCGTAAAGCGGCGCAGCAAATCGTCCTAAAACGAAAAATAAAAAATAAGCAAATGTTGGCGAAAGCCAAGCAACGCCGCCGTCTTGATTCGGCAGGCGCATCGCGTAAGTTGTAATCCAACCGCCCGTTCCGCTTTCAAAGCCGACGTGAACGAAGTTAAAAATCGCAATCAACCAAGCCGTCAAAGTTGTCCAAATCGGTATTGGATTTTCGCTTTCGATTTGGTCAAACGATTCTTTTCGGCGGCTTCTGTACGAAGCAAAACCAATTGCTGAACCGGTAATGAAAAGCAAAATGACGAGAATTAAAGTCGGCTGAAGAACACTCGTCTGCGTGCCGAAAAAATCAATGAACGGCTTGCAAAAAATTGCGCCCACGCCCCAAAAAAAATTCAGAAAATTTAGCGCGGGCGTGATGTTTTGCGGATTTAGTTCGACCGTCAGCATATTGATTGACGGTAAGGTAACGCCGATTCCAAAACCGTTGACAACGAAAGCCGCCGCACAAAAAAGCCACGCGTCCGAATTTAAGCCTAAAACTCCGACGAGCATCGCCAGAAAACCGAGGACAATCGCGCCGCCGAATCCGAATCGTTTAACAATCGTCTGCGTCAAAAAAGTTCCCATCAAAGAGCCGGAAAATTGAGCAGTAAAAAAATAGCCGGCTTGCGTGTCGTCGAGGAAAAGCCGCGTGGAGAGAATTGGCAAAATTTGTCCGATTAAGACAGTAAGCGTGCCGGAGATGAGAAAACCGAAATGAAGCAGAAATTTTAAGAAGCGGTCTGATTCGTGGGCTGGCGTTTGATTCGGAATCATTATTATTTTTTGACGGCTTTGAATTTTTTCGCCTGCGCGGTTGATTGGCGGACAATGAGTTTCGGCTCGACGGTTAAAGTTTGCGGAATTTCCGCATCGTCCGTCTGATCTGCGGCAAGTCTTTTAAGGAGTGTCTGGGCAGCAAGGCTGCCCATTTCAAACAACGGCTGGCGAATTGTCGTCAGTGCCGGATTGTGAAATTCGGCGGCGTAAATGTCGTCAAAGCCAAGCACGGAAACGTCTTCGGGAACGCGCAAACCCGATTCCTGCAAAGCGCGAATCGCACCGATGGCGGAAATATCGTTAAAGGCAAAAAGCGCAGTGAACGGTTTTTTGTTTGAGAGCAATTTTTGCACGGCGATGTAACCGATTTCCGGCGACGGAATATCGCCTTCGAGTTGGGTTATTAAAGTCTTGTCTAATTTTATCCCGCGTTTGTTTGCCGCTATCGCAATTGTTTCCCAACGCACTTTTGTGTCAGAACTAAAATCCTGTCCTTTGATAAACGCAATTTGGCGATGTCCGAGCGTGAATAGATGTCCCATTCCGAGTTCCGCTGCGTGATGGTGATTCAAAACCACATTGGTTACGCCTTGGATTTCATCGTGACCGGAGACGGAAACAATCGGCAAATTTGAATGAAAGCGAATCGGCGTATCAACCGCAATGATGCCTTCGACTTGGCGTTCGAGAAGCATCTTTGGATGATGTTCTAAAAGGTCGTCGCGGTGCAGATGGCTCGCCGTCAAATAAAAAAAACCTTCTTTGGAAAGCGAAGCTTCCACGCCGTTCAAAACCATCGCCGAATAACCGTCAGATAACTCCGGCACGATTACGCCGAGCGTGAAACTGCGCTGCGCCCGCAGCGAACGGGCAAAATAATTCGGACGATAATTAAATTTTTCCGCCGCCTCTAAAATGCGGTTTTTAGTTTCCTGTGGAATCGCGCTTGCCGACGGCGCATCGTTCAGCACAATCGAAAGCGAGGTCGGCGAAAGTCCGAGATGCGCGGCTAATTCTTTCAGACTAATTCGCAGAGAATCGGGTTTCTTTGAGTACTCAGCAACTTTATTTTTTCGCTTGGGCGGCATAGACGAAGAGTTTCTCACACTGCGAAAAGCAACGCAAGAATTTGTTTTCACGTGATTTTGTTCGGTTAAGCAACTAACTAGAAGTAATTATACAAATAGTCGGAAAATCTCTTGACCTTTGTGTTACAAGAATGTTATAAAACAAATATCTAGTAAAACGTTTCAGTAAAACGATTTAGTAAGCCAAGCAAAAGTATAATTTCTCAGTATTCAGAAATAGTTTTGAAACGGACAAACAGTTTCCAAATTTATATTCTTGTGTTTTTGTAAAGAGAAGTTTGTCGTAGTTTCATTCAATACAGTCTTAATAAATTCAGTTCTGGAGGACTTCCAAATGCACAGAGGATTGGCTAGATTATTTAACGCACTAATGGTCGGCGTTTTGATTATAACGCTGAGCTTTATCGCCCATGCGCAGTTTCGAGCCGCACTGCAAGGCGCGGTTACCGATTCAAGCGGCGGAGCCGTTTCCGGCGCAACCGTTACTTTGACCAATAATGAAACGGGACGCACTCAACAAATCACTACGAACGAAGATGGTTTCTACCGATTTTCCAGTCTCGCGCCGGGAAAATATAATTTAACGGTCGAGCAGGGAAATTTTAAAAAACAAACGCTCGAAGACATAAATGTCGCAGCGGAAATAACGCAAGGCGTTGATGTCGCGTTGGAAGTCGGCGGAATAACCGAAACCGTTACGGTAAATGATGAGGCAACAACGCTCGAAACTGAAAACGCCAGCGTTCAAAAAACAATCGGCACGCAGGAAATCCGCAATCTGCCGCAGAACGGGCGCGACCCGTTTGAATTGTTGCGCTTGGCGCCCGGAGTTTTCGGTGACGGCGCACGCGGGGGCGGAAACGGAAACGCCGTTAATTTACCGAACACGCCCGGTCCAGGCGGCTCGAACAACTCGATTTTTCAATCGGAAAACGTCCCGCAAATCAGTGCCGCTGGACAGCGCGTAACGGCTAATAATTATCAACTCGACGGTGTGAGCGTCAACAGTTTGCAGCAGGGCGGCGCGTCGGTCATTACTCCGAATCAGGAATCAGTCAAGGAAATCATCATTTCGAGTTCGGCTTTTTCCGCCGAAGACGGACGTAATTCCGGAGCGCAGGTGCGGGCTGTTTCACAAAACGGAACGAACGAATTTCACGGCAGCGCGCTTTTCAAATACAACGATCCGGGCTGGAATGCACGCAATAGATTTAACGGCATTCCCGACGCGAACGGGCAAATTACGGCAACCCGTTTCGTCCCCTCGCAGCGAGTCGAGCAGCGCTACAAAACATTCGGTGGTTCAATCGGCGGTCCGATTATCAAAAATCGTTTCTTTTTCTTTACCTCTTACGAAGGTTTGCGAAATAACTCAAATAATACTTACGAGGCTTATATCGAAACTTCGCAATATCGGCAGCAAGTTATCAATCGGCGACCGGGCAGCATCGCGGCGACGATTTTTCAAACGCCGGGCATCGAGCCGCGCGTCGCCGGTTTTCTTCCGAGAACTTGCGCCCAAACCTTCGGCGTTGCCGCCGCCGCCCGCTGCCGAGACGTTCCCGGCGGTTTAGATTTAGGCTCGATTGCCGGAACGCGCGGCGTTTATTTGCCGTTCGGTCCGGGCATCGGTCAGGTTGACATCGGCGGCGGCTTCGACGGCATACCCGACGTGGTTTATGCGCTTTTGAATGACCCAACCCGTCAGCGCGGAAATCAGTTTAATTTCCGATTCGATTACAATATAAACGACACAAATCAACTCGCTTTAAGCAGCTACATCACGACGCGCCGGGACATTTCAAACGACCGCGGTTCGAGAAGTCGTCCGGGCAGCGACATAATAGACGCGCCACTTCCGTTTGTCGTGACGGGAATTTTAATCAGCAATATAAACAGCACTTTGGTTAATGAATTTCGCACGAATTTTACGCGCTTCAGTTCAAACCAAGTAAAGGCTTCGGCGGAGACGAATTTCGGTATTCCGCGCCTCGAAGTCGAAGGCTTGCCGTTCGACCGCATTCGGTTCGGCGCGCCGCGGGCGGAAACTACGCCGGGAATTTTTTCGCAAAACACGGTTGAAATTGCCGATTCGCTGACAACGGTCTTCGGCAGTCACGCCGTCCGATTCGGCGGTTCTTTCCGCCGCGAATTCAATGATAATAATTTGAGCGGCGGAGCGCGTCCGCTTTATTCGTTCGTCGGTTTATTTAACTTAGCCAACGACACGCCGATTTTTGAAGCTATCAACACCGACCCGACGACGGGCGCGCCGGCGGATGCCGCTCGGAAATTGCGCTCGAACGACACATCGTTTTTTATCCAAGACGATTGGAAACCGTTTCCGAATTTAACCTTGAATCTCGGTCTTCGCTACGAATACTTTTCGCCGCTGACCGACCGTCTCGGTCGTCTGACTAACTTGGAAACCGGCACGGGAGCGCAAACTTTAACCAATGCCAAACTCGTCAAGGTTGAATCATTAAGTGACCCGGACAAAAATAATTTCGCGCCGCGCTTCGGTTTTGCCTATAGTCCGAAGTTTTCAAATATGTTCGGTTCTTTCGGCGAAAGATTGGAAAACAAAATAGTTATTCGCGGCGGCGCGGGGATTTATTACAACCGCATTCCAAGCGTAGTTTTTGCCAACGCCGCAGGTAATCCGCCGAACTTCGCCAGATATAATATCTGCTGCGGAACCGAGGGTTCGCCGTATGCGGGCGGGCAGATTGTCTACGCGCTCGGTTCGAATAACACGACTACCGGTTATCCAATCAATCCTGTTTTGGCGACCGGCATAAATCCGGCAAACGGTTTGCCGAACGTCGGCAGAGTAGAAATTTACGGCAGCCCGCGCCGTGTGCCGAATGCCGAAGTTTATAAATATTCGCTTGATTTGCAATACGAACTGCCGTATCAAATCGTTACTTCAATCGGTTACGAAGGCAACCAAAGCCGTAACTTAATCAGATTGGTCAATCAAAATTTTCTGTTTCAGGCGAATCCGAATATTTTTGCCGCTTTTTTTGCTACGCCCGACGTGAATGCGAGTTATAACGGAATGAACTTGCGTGTCGAACGACGTTTTACCAATCATTTTCAGGTAACGGCAAATTATCGTTTCGCCAAGAGCATTGACACGCTTTCCAACGAAGGTCCGGGCGCAGTTACCAACCAAACTTATCCGATTGATTTAAGACAAGAGCGCGGTCCGTCGGATTACGACGTGCGGCACAATTTTAATTTATCGGGTTTGCTGGAATCGCCTTTCTTTAGAAACCAAAAAACTTTAGCGGGCAAATTGCTCGGCGGTTTTGAACTGAGCGGCATTTTGACATATCACACAGGTTTTCCGTGGACGCCGAAGATTGAACAAGGATTGCGCGGCGCGGGCGGCGACTTTTTCGGTCCGGTTCGCCCCGTCAGATATTTTGGCGGCGTTCAGCAAAATACTTCAAACAATTCGTTTTTGCAGCCGAACGGATACTTTACGGGCGGCGGCAGTCGGTATTTTCAAACTACGCTCAATCCGGGCGATCCGACTTACCAAAATAATCCGCCGGGAATAGGACGCAACTCGTTTCGCGGTCCAAACTATTTTGCGGTTGATATGAGCGTTGCAAAAAGATTCGGTCTGCCCGCTTTCGGAGTTTTGGGTGAAAGCCCGAATCTTGAATTAAAGTTTAACTTCTTTAATATATTTAACAATCTTAATCTTCAACCGTTTGGATTTTTTAGCAGCGGCACGTTCGTTAATCGTCCTAATTTTGGCGAGGTAGACGGTGCTTTAGCCGGACGAGTAGTCGAATTTCAAGCGAGATTCAGATTTTAGATTTATTACCGATTAGGGCGAGTGCAAATCGGCTTGCCCTAATTTTTACCAATCCAAAATTTCAATAAATTTAACGGAGCAAATCGTATGAGGTTAGCTGTCAAACGCCATATCTCGTTTATTTTAGTCTGCCTGTTTTTTTTCAACACTTCGTTACTTTTCGCTCAGCGCAACGTTCGTTTCGCCGCGCAAACTTCGAGCATCGAGAGAAAAATTGACAGTTTGCTGGCAAAAATGACGCTCGCTGAAAAACTCGGTCAACTGCAGCAACTCGACGGTGAAGCGAGCGGCAAATATCGTCCCGAACATCTCGAACTCGCTCGAAACGGTCTTCTCGGTTCAACTCTAAACGTGCGCGGCGCGGAACAATCGAACGAATTGCAAAAAATTGCCGTCGAGCAATCGCGTCTGAAAATTCCGATGTTGTTTGCCTTTGACGTGATTCACGGATACCGAACGATGTTCCCGATTCCACTGGGCGAATCGGCGAGTTGGGATTTGGCTTCGATTGAAAAATCAGCGCACATCGCGGCGACGGAAGCCAGAAGCGCCGGCGTGCATTGGACGTTTGCGCCGATGGTGGACATTGCTCGCGACCCGCGTTGGGGCAGAATCGCCGAAGGCGCGGGCGAAGACACATTCTTGGGTTCGCAGATTGCTTTCGCCCGCGTGCGCGGTTTTCAGGGAACGGATTTCAGCCAAAGCGACCGCGTGATGGCTTGCGCCAAACATTTCGCAGCTTACGGAGCGGCGGAAGCGGGGCGCGATTACAACACGACCGATATGAGCGAGCGCACTTTGCGTGAAATTTATTTTCCGCCGTTCAAAGCGGCGGTTGATGCCGGAGTCGGTTCGTTTATGACTTCGTTTAACAGCATCAGCGGCGTTCCTTCAACCGCCAATCCGTTTCTTTGGAAACAAATCCTGCGCGACGAATGGAAATCCGACGCGCTGGTCGTTACCGATTACACCGCCGTGATGGAATTGATGAAACACGGCGTTGCCCTCGACGAAGCGGACGCGGCGCGGCTTGCTTTAAACGCCGGCATTGACATTGAAATGGTTTCACGTTTCGTCAACAAACACGGCGAACAGCTCGTTCAAAATAAAAAGCTCTCGATGGCGACAATTGACAACGCCGTCCGCGAAGTTTTGCGAACGAAATTCAAACTTGGACTTTTTGAGAAACCGTATGCCGATGCAAACCGTGAAAGAGCGATGCTTCTCAATGCCGAACACAGAAAATTCGCGCGTCAATCGGCGAACGAATCTTTTGTCTTATTAAAGAACGAGCGCGAAACTCTGCCGATAAAAAAATCTATCAAAGAAATCGCCGTCGTCGGATTTCTCGCTGGCGACCAGCGCAATATGAACGGCAATTGGGCGGGCGACGGACGCGAGCAAGACGCGGTAACCGTATTTGAAGGCGTGAAAAATAAACTTGGAAATTCAGCAAAAGTAAAATTCGCGAGTGGCTGCGATGCGAAATGCGAGGACGCAAGCGGTTTTGACGAAGCCGTAAAACTTGCCCAAAACAGCGATTTTACGATTTTAACCGTCGGCGAAGATATTGATATGAGCGCGGAAGCGTCTTCGCGCACCGACATCGGGTTGCCCGGCAAACAGCTTGAATTAGTCAAAAGAATTCACCAAACCGGCAAGTCTTACGCGGTTGTTTTGATGAACGGTAGACCGCTGACGATAAACTGGCTGGCGGAAAATTCGCCCGCAATTCTTGAAACTTGGTTTGCCGGAACCGAAGCCGGCAACGCGATTGCAGATACCTTGTTCGGCGACGCTAATCCGAGCGGCAAATTGCCGATTACGTTTCCCCGCTCGGTCGGGCAAATTCCGATTTACTATAACGCTCTGCCGACCGGCAGACCGTTTGAAGCCGAAAATAAATACACTTCCAAATATCTAGATTCGCCCAACACGCCGCTTTATCCATTCGGTTACGGTTTGAGCTATACGACATTTAAAGTTTCAAATCTGCAATTGAGCCAGAGCAAAATATCAAAAACCGGCGAGCTAAAAGTTTCGGTTGACGTGGAAAATACGGGCAAGCGCGCCGGCGCGGAAGTCGTGCAAGTTTATGTGCGCGATTTTGTCGCCAGCCTTTCGCGTCCCGTCAAAGAATTAAAAGCATTTCAAAGAGTCTCGCTAAAAGCGGGCGAAAAAAGAAAAATTGAATTAGTTCTGAAGGCAAAAGATTTGGGATTTTACAACACGGCGAATCAATACGTTGTAGAAGCAGGCGAGTTCGGTTTAACTGTCGGAACAAGTTCGAACGACGATGGTTTGAAAGATACTTTTACAATCGTAAAATAAAATGATTTTTCGCCACCGAGCCGCCGCGGAAACGCAGAGTTTCGCTCTAGGAGACAATCTAAATCTCTCGCGTTTCTCGGCGAAATCTCCACGTCTCGGCGGTGAAAAATTCTAACTGGTACCTTAAGATAATTTGTAACAATTAATGTCAAAGAAATTTTGGGTAACGTTTGTCTTTTTGGTTTTAGCTTTCCCGGTGCAAACTGGTACGTTCGCGCAACCAGTTAAGGAAACTTCCAGACAGACAGTTGCCTCTAAAGAAAAAGTTCCGACTCAAAAATATGTTTTAACACCTGATGATAGGGCATTTCTTGAAGACCTCGAACGCCGCGCCTTTCAATTTTTCTGGGAACACTCGGACCCAGACACGGGCTTGACGCTTGACCGAGCGCGGACGAATGGCGACGCGCCGAAACGGGGCGAAGACCATTTTCAGGTTGCCAGTATTGCTTCGACTGGCTTTGCTTTAACTTCTTACTGCATCGCCGCTGAAAGAAAATGGATTAGTTCGGAAGAAGCGAAAGAGAAAACGCGCCGCACGCTCGATTTTTTTGCCAACCGCGCGTTTCACAAAAACGGTTGGTTTTACCATTGGCTCGACCAAAAAACGGGCGAGCGGCGTTGGCGCAGCGAAGTTTCTTCGATAGACACGGCACTTCTGCTCGGCGGCGTTTTGAGCGTTCGTCAATGTTTTGCGGGCGACGCGGAAATTGTTCGGCTGGCATCGAAAATCTACGAGCGGGTTGATTTTCCCTGGATGCTCAACAGCGATGAAGATTTACTTTCGCACGGCTGGCGACCCGAAACGGGTTTTATTGTCAATCGCTGGAACGATTACAGCGAACAGACGATGTTATATTTGCTCGGCATCGGCTCGCCGTCTCGTCCGATTCGCTGGCAATCGTGGTATGCGTGGAAGCGCGATTGGGTAACTTACAAAAATTACAAATTTCTCGCTGCCGTGTCGCCGCTTTTTATTCATCAGTTTTCGCACGCTTGGGTTGATTTCCGCAGTAAGCGCGAGCATTATGCAAATTTTGCGGTTGATTATTTTGAGAATTCTGTTGCGGCGACTTATGCGCAGAGGCAATTTTTTATAGATGTTTTGAGCAAGGAATTTCCGCTTTATACGGCAAATATTTGGGGCTTGACCGCTTCAGATAGCGCGAAAGGTTACGTCGCCTGGGGCGCACCTCCGCGCCACGAAGCGACCGACGGAAGCGTCGTGCCGTGTGCGCCGGCAGGTTCTTTGATGTTTGCGCCGGAAATCGCACTACCCGCGCTTGTGGAAATGAAAACGAAATATGGTGATAAAATTTATGGACGCTACGGTTTCGCCGATGCCTTTAATCCGCATACGGGTTGGGTTAATCAAGATGTCATCGGAATTGATGTCGGCATCACGCTCCTTAGCGCGGAAAACCTGCGCAGCGGAGACGTCTGGCGATGGTTTATGCGAAATGCGGAGATAAAAAATGCTTTAACGCGTGTTAAGATTCGTTGAAAGATTATTTTGACACGGCTTGGAAATTTGATTAAATGCTATATTGTTAAATCAAATCAGCAATTTCTAAATTCAAATAGGAGAAATTTTTATGCAGAGATTTATCATTCCAATATTTTTGATTTTAGCTTTTTTTCTGGCGGCTTGCGTGAACGCTCCGCAAAACGGAAACAGTGTGGCGACGGGTTCGTCGAACCAAACGAACAAAGACCCGAATCGCCGAATCAAGATCGGTTTTGCGATGGACACGCAAAAGGAAGAGCGTTGGGTGCGCGACCGCGAAGCGTTTGAAGCACATTGCAAGCAGTTGAATGTTGATTGCGTCATTACGGTCGCCGATAACAAATCCGACAAGCAGGCAAACGACGTGGATAATTTATTGACACAGGGCGTTGACGTAGTTGTAATTGCGCCGCATGATGCGACGCAGGCGGCTTCGATGGTAGAAAAGGCGAAAGCACAAGGCGTTCCCGTTATCAGCTATGACCGCTTGATAAATTCAGACAAAATTGATTTGTATGTTTCGCATCAAGTTCCGGTCATCGGGCGAAAAATCGCCGAATACGCTTTGGGTAAAGTTCCGAAGGGAAACTACATAATGGTCTACGGCGCGTCAACTGACAATAATGCGGTGATTATGAAAAAGGAACAACTCGCCGTTCTGCAGCCCGCGATTGACAGCAAAGCCGTCGTTATCAAAGCCGACCAATTTATCACCGATTGGAAACCAGAGGAAGCATTGAAAATGGTTGAAAATGCGCTGACGCAACATCGCGATGACATTCAAGCGATTGTCGTCTCGAACGACGGAATGGCGGGCGGCGTAGTTTCGGCTCTTGATAAGCGCGGCTTGACGGGCAAAGTGATTGTTACCGGACAAGACGCACAAATTGACGCGCTCCAACGCATCGCCGAAGGCAAACAATCAATGACCGTCTACAAACCGATTATCCCGCTTGCCAACGCCGCCGTCGAAGCTGCGATAAAGTTGGCGAAAAAGGAAACTTTAGCCGACGCAAAGCCTTTTAGAAACGACAATCTCGGCAAGGACGTTCCCGCAATTTTGCTGGAAGTTACGACGGTTGATAAAGACAATCTGATGACGACGGTCATCAAGGACGGCTACGCGAGATTCGACGAAGTTTATAAAAATGTTCCTGCTGACCAGCGACCGAAGCAATAATGAAATGTAGCGAATTTTGTAGGGGCGAGGCTTGTCCTCGCCCGCTTAAACGAAATGAGTGAGAAATTATACACACGGAAGAATTCATAACGATTAGAACATTTTGATTATGCTTCGTGTCGCGTCTATTTCGTAACAATCGTTGTTTCAAATAAAAGAACGCTTTTTACAACCAAGAATTTGCTAAAGCCATTGTCGAATGTTTACTGAATTTGCGTGAAAAAGTGAAATTCAATCTTTATGGATATTGTTTAATGCCCGACCATTTTCACGCGCTAATCGGAGCAGGCGAATCAAACAAAACGCTCGGACAAATTTGTGGAGCATTCAAAAGTATTTCGACTCGCGTTTATTGGAAAATAGGAAAAGGGCAACTTTGGCAACGCGGTTATCACGACCATATTATTCGTAATGAAACGGATTTTTTCGAGTGTTTGAAATACATCAAAGAAAATCCGTTGAAGAAAAATTTGGACGATTGAGAATTTGTCGGACGAGTTGATTATTTAAAATAAAGGAGCGGGCGAGGACGAGCCTCGCCCCTACAATCGTTTTTTGTAATGACGATGCAAACAAAATCTCCGCTTTTGGAGATGAAAAACATCACCAAAGAATTTCCCGGCGTGAAGGCTCTCGACGGCGTAACGCTTGACCTTTTCGCCGGCGAATTTCACGCGCTCGTCGGCGAAAACGGCGCGGGAAAATCAACTTTGATGAAAGTTTTGTCGGGTGTCTATCCGGCGGGAACTTACGGCGGCGAAATTGTAGTCGAGGGCACACCGCGAAAATTTAAAAATATCCGCGATGCCGAAGATGCAGGAATCGCCATCATCTTTCAGGAACTCTCCTTGGTTAAAGAATTGACCGTCGGCGAAAATATTTTTTTGGGGCGCGAGCCTTCACGTTTCGGAGTGATAAATTGGACGGAGCTTTACCAACGCGCCGGTAAACTTCTTCAAGATTTGAATCTGCCGATAAACCCGAAAACGCCGGTCGGAAATCTCGGCATCGGTTCACAACAACTTGTCGAAATCGCCAAGGCATTGTCGCAAAACGCAAAAATTTTGGTTCTCGATGAGCCGACCGCCGCGCTGACCGAATCGGAAGTCGAAACGCTGTTCGATATTTTGCGACGTTTGAAATCGCGCGGCGTGGGAATGATTTACATCTCGCACAAACTCGGCGAAGTTTTTACGATGTCCGACCGAATTACCGTTTTGCGTGACGGAAAAACTGTCGGCACGAACGACGCTAAAAACTTGACAATCGGACAAGTCATCGCACAGATGGTCGGGCGGGAAGTCGGCGATATTTTTCCGAAATCCGCGCACGAATTTGGCGAAGCGGCTTTGGAAATCAAAAACCTGACGGCGTTTGAAGCGGAAACCGATAAAAAATTGGTTGACAACATTTCGTTTGCCGTCCGACGCGGCGAAGTCCTAGGGATAGCGGGTTTGATGGGCGCAGGACGCAGCGAACTTTTGATGTCAATTTTCGGAGCGCATCTTGGCAAATCATCGGGCGAAATTTTTGTTGAAGGCAAGCGAGTTTCGATAAATTCGCCGTCGGAGGCAATTGAAAACGGCATCGGTTTCGTGACCGAAGACCGCAAGCGTTTTGGGTTAATTTTAGAGCAGACGATTTTGGACAATATGACGCTCGCCGGCTTGAAACAAATCAGCGGCGCGTTTCTGATTCATCGCACCCGCGAAAGCGTGGCGGCTAAACAATCAATGGCTGATTTACGCGTTAAAGCCAACTCGCCTCTGACCGTGGCGGGAACACTTTCGGGCGGCAATCAGCAAAAGGTCGTGCTTGGAAAATGGCTTTTGACAAAGCCGAAAGTGTTATTTCTCGACGAACCGACGCGCGGCATTGATGTCGGCGCAAAGCAGGAAATTTACGCGAACATCAATGCGCTGGCAAAACAAGGTTTAGCAATCGTGATGGTGTCAAGCGAATTGCCGGAAATAATCGGGCTTTCCGACCGCGTTTTAGTTCTGCACGAAGGGAAATTGACGGGCGAATTTTCCAAACAGGAAGTTACGCCGGAAAAAGTAATGGCGGCGGCAACGGGAAATGTTTAAGGCAAAAGTAAAAAGGCAAAAGGTAAAAATAAGAAGAAACTTTCGGCTTTAAAACCAATAGAAATATGAGTGAAACGAAAGAAAACATTTTCAAAATACAAGCATCGGCTTTGCGGGCATACTCGATGATTGCTGCGCTCGCGGTGGTTTGGATTTACTTTCATTGGGCGACGAGCGGCATCTTTTTTACTCCGCGCAACTTGTCAAATTTGATGCTGCAAACTTCCGTGACCGGCATTCTTGCAGTCGGAATGTTAATGGTGATTGTCGCCGGACAAATTGATTTGTCGGTCGGTTCGGTTTTAGGATTCGCCGGCGCGGTCGCCGCGCTTGCGTTGACTGAATGGAATTTTGGATTGCCGATTGCGCTTTTGTCGGCGGTAGTGGTCGGCGTGTTAATCGGATTCGTTCACGGAACGCTCACCGCTTATTTCAACATTCCGGCGTTCATCGTAACTTTGGGCGGCTTGCTCGCATGGCGCGGCGCGGTCAAAGCCATTACGCAGTCGGAAACGATTCCGGTTGCCGACCCGATTTTCAAAACAATCGGGCAGCAATACGTTGACCCAGATATCGGTTGGATTCTGGCGGGCGCGGCGATTCTCTTTGTTTTGGCAGTTGCTCTCCGCCGCGCTCAAACACAGAAAACTTACGGACTCGGCGAAGCGAATTACATGGGAGAAATTCTCAAATCAATTCCGTCAATCGTCGCGATAATCGTTTTTATTTATTTGATGAATTCCTACGCGGGTATTCCGATTCCGGTTTTGATTCTGCTCGCCGTCGCTCTGCTGGGCGTTTTTATAACAAATTTTACAACCTTCGGACGTTATCTTTACGCCATCGGTGGCAACCCTGACGCGGCGCGACTTTCTGGCATCAACAACAAACTCAATATCTTAAAAGTCTTCGCGCTTTTAGGAGCATTAACCGGCATCGCGTCATTGATTTTTACGGCGCGTGTCGGAAGCGCTTCGCCGGATGCAGGAACTCTCAAAGAACTTGACGCGATTGCGGCGTGCGTTATCGGCGGTGCAAGTTTGATGGGCGGACGCGGCACAATTTTCGGCGCGTGTTTGGGCGCGTTGATTATGGCAAGCCTCGATAACGGAATGTCGCTTTTAAATGTCAAGGATTTTATGCAGGATATTATCAAAGGCTCAATTCTCGTCGCAGCGGTCGGGCTTGATATGCTCGGCAAAAAGCAAAGCTAAGTAAAAAGTAAAAAGGCAAAAGGTAAAAGTGAAGAGCGCGGCAGAAAAATAATTGAGAGAAAAGATAGGCAATGATTCTTTCTTCACTTTTGCTTTTTACTTTTTTACTTTTGCCTTTAAAAAACCCTTCCGTAAATTTCCGTCATTTCTTTTAATCTTTTTGAGATTTCTTCGGTGAAATCGCTTTGCTTGCATCGCCAATTCCAATTTCCCGAATAGGACGAAGGCAAATTCATCCGCCCTTCGTTGCCTAAACCGAGAACGTCTTGAAGCGGCACGATTGCCGTATCTGCAACCGAAGAAAAAGCGGCGCGGATAAAATCCCAATGAATTTCCCGCTTGTTGCCTTTCAGATATTGCAAACAAAAATCACGTTCCCTTTTATTGGTTAATTTGAACCAGCCGACGACCGTATCATTGTCGTGATTTCCCGTATAAACCACCGTGTTTTTAATGTGATTGTGCGGCAAATAAGTGTTGTGCGAATCGCCGCCGAAAGCGAAAAGTAAAATCCGCATTCCGGGCAAACCAATCGAATCGCGCAATCGTTCGACTTCCGGCGTAATCACGCCCAAATCTTCCGCCAACATCGGCAAATCGCCCAAAGCCGTTCGCAAAGCGGCGAAAAGCTCATCGCCGGGAGCGTGAACCCAACAACCGTTTTCCGCCGTTTTGTCCGCGCCGGGAACTTCCCAACACGCCTCGAAGCCGCGAAAATGGTCAACGCGCACGACATCGACGGTTTGAAAAATAAAACGTATTCGGTCAACCCACCAACGGAAACCGTCCGCCTGCATTTGTTCCCAATCGTAAATCGGATTTCCCCAAAGCTGTCCCGTATTACTGAAATAATCCGGCGGAACGCCTGATATGACGCGCGGCGAGCCATCTTCATTTAATTTGAACTGCGACGGATTGCACCACACATCACACGAATCAAACGCAACGAAAATCGGCACGTCGCCGACAATTTTTATGCCTCGTTCGTTAGCGTATCGTTTCAAATCAAGCCATTGTTTGTAGAATAAATACTGATAAAACTTTTGGGCAAACATTTCCTCGTCGAGTTCTTGTTTGGCTTTTGACAATGCTTCGGGTTGACGAAGTTTTAGCGGCTTGTCCCAGTTTTGCCACGAATCTTGATTCTGTTTTTTGATTGCCCGGTAGAGCGCATAGTCTTCGAGCCAAAAATTATTAGCGTCACAAAACTTGTGAAACGAATCGGCGACGGCTTCATCGGTCGTTTGTCGAAACTGCTCGAAAGCCCGTTTTAGAAGATTGTTTTTCCATTCAAATACACTGCCGAAATCAACTCTATCAACGGAAAAATAAGGTCTTTCAATCGTTTCTTCTTCGGTCAAAAATCCGTCTTCGACAATTTTCTGCGGCGCGATAAGCAGCGTATTTCCCGCAAACGCCGAAAATGAAGAATATGGCGAATCGCCATAGCCGGTTGGACCGAGCGGCAGAATCTGCCAGTAAGTTTGTCCGGTGCTTTCGAGAAAATCAATAAACTTATACGCTTCATCGCCGAAATCGCCGATGCCGAATCTGCTCGGCAAAGATGTTGGGTGCAGTAAAATGCCGCTTGCTCTGGGAAAATTCATAATTTTTAGGACAAAGAAATTTTAACGCAAAGGCGCAAAGTCGCAGAGACGCAAAGAAAAGCAAACACAAAAGCGTTAAATTTCTTTTAGCTGCTAAAATCTATGCTTTCATTTATCTGAAGATTTTTTATTTTATCCGACAAATTCGCCTCCGCCGCTTTTTCTTTTAACAAACGCAATGGCTCGCTCGGCGGCTCGTCCGACAAATCGAAACGTCCGAAGTGCATCGGAATCAAAAAATCGGCTTTTGAATCAATGAAACCTTGAAACGCTTCCTGCGGCGAATTGTGATTCGCTTTCATAAACCAAATAGGTTTATACGCGCCGATGCCGATGATAAAATAATCAATCTTCGGAAACGCGGCGGCGAGTTCAGCATAATGGCTGCCGAAACCGGAATCGCCGCTAAAATAAATGGTTTTCTCCGCGCTTTGAATGACGAACGCGCCCCAAAGAAGTTTGTTAGTATCAAAAAGTCCGCGCCGACTCCAATGCCTGACGGGAAGAAAAAAGATTTTTAAATTGTCGTCCGTTAGGGAAAATTGCTGATACCAACCAGCCGTCTGCATTTCGTTTGAAGCGGTTTTCCAATCGTTTAATAATTCTTCCATTCCCAAACCGGCGAGTATTTTCGCATCGGGAAATTTGCCCGTTAATTGTTTAATCGTTTCCTCGTCGCAGTGGTCGCGGTGGCTGTGCGAGATTAATATAAAATCAACTGCTTGCAATTTATCAATCGGCGACGGCACATCAACGAAAGTATTAACGAGCGACGGTTTGCCGAAAACCGGGTCGAGCAGAATGTTCACGCCGTTTAAGCGAACAAAAAACGAAGCGTGTCCGAGCCACAAAATTCCGTCCGTTTCGCCGCGCAAAAATTCCGTCGGGTCTCGGACTTCGAGCCTTCCCGTATCATTTTGTTTTTCTAGTTTTTGCGGTTTTGTGCCGAGCTGCCATTTGAGCAAATCAACCGTCGAAGGCAAAAAGGGAAATTCGTGATTTACAAATCTGCCTTTTTGGTCAACCGATGTTCCTCGCCAATCGGCTTTGACGGTCGGCAAATTTTCGTTTCTGACGTATTTTTCAATCACGGCTTTATCGTTCTCGCTCCAAAGAATAATCGCCGCTAAAACTCCGATTAAAATAAGCAAAACCAACCCGGCGATTTTGATTGTTTTGAGCAGACACCTTTTCATAACATCAATAATATAATGCACAATTGAAGCGACAAAGACGAATAAAGTCTGCATCTAAACTTTTCGTCGTTCTTTCTCGTTTATCCTTACAAGATTTTTCGAGATTTGAATTATCCGAAATTAATAACTAAACTTTAAAATTATGTCAAAAAAAGATTCATCAGCCGCCATCGCCGAAAGATATTCGGTGCGTTGTCGCTACTGCGGACAGAAAAATTCCGTCAAAGAAGATTATAAAAACAATGAAGCCGTCTGCGGACGCTGCCGACTGCCTTTGTCGAATGAGCCGCACAAAAAGTTTGCCGATTTGAGCAAACACGAATACGTTCATCCGGCGGACAGCAAAGCGTTAGCGGCTTTGCGGGCAATTCCCGGAATTGATACGGCACTTAAAAAACTGCTCGCCGTAACGGGCGAATCAGCCATTCGCGTAATGTTTATGGCGAGCGCGGTCAAGGTTACGCCGAAGCAATGTCCCGACCTTCACGCTAAATTGCAAATCGCTTGCACGACATTGGGCGTTGATATGCCGGAACTTTATATTCAGCAAAATCCAACTGTCAACGCATTTACGGGCGGAGTCGAAAAACCGATTATCGTGCTTCATACGTCTTTAATCGAACGTCTGAGCGATGAAGAAACGCTCGCCGTTATCGCGCACGAAGTCGGACACATTCACGCCGAACACGTTTTATATTTGACCGCCGCGAGATTAATTGAAGCACTAGCGAACGCTTCGATAGCTCGAATAATTCCGGGCGCGGAGATTATCAAGTTTTTAATTTCTGCCGGAATTAGCGGTGCGTTGCTTGCTTGGGCGCGCCGGGCGGAATTGTCGTGCGATAGAGCCGCACTTCTGGTTACGCAAGACCCGCACGTCATCGGGCGAACGATGATGAAATTGTGCGGTGGAACATTAGCGTCGAAAATTGATTACGATTTATTTCTTGAACAAGCCCGCGAGTTTCAGAAAAATTACGACGAGAAAAAGTTGGATAAATTCTGGGCGGACATACTCAACGCCGGACTTTCGCATCCGTTCCCCATTTGGCGCGTGTCGGAGATTTTGAAATGGGTTGACGACGGGCAGTATGCGGAATTATTGAAAAAGTAGGCAGTCGGCAGTAGCAGTTGGCAGGTTTGTTTTTTAATTGAAAATCTAAAATATCAAAGCGAACTTCCTGCCAACTGCTACTGCTGACTGCCTAACAAATTTTATGAAGGCAGTCTACGTAAAAGAATTCGGCGGCGCAGAAAACTTGGAAATCCGAGAGATTGAAAATCTGTCAAAGCCAAAGGGAAGAGAAGTATTAATAAGTGTTAAAACCTGTGCTTTGAATCGCGCAGATATTATGCAGCGCGAAGGTCTTTATCCTGCGCCAAAAGGTTTTCCTGAAAAAATTTTAGGTTTGGAGTTTGCGGGAGAAGTTGCGGAAATTGGCGAAAGCGTAACGAACTTTAAGGTTGGCGACAGAGTTTTCGGAATCACAGCGGGCGGAGCGCAAGCCGAATTTCTTTTAACGGATGAGTCGCTGCTGGCAAAAATTCCCGACAATCTAAATTTCGTCGAAGCCGCAACGATTCCCGAAGCATTTATCACCGCGCACGACGCAATTTTTACGCAAGGAAATCTGCGGGAAAGCGAAACGCTACTTATTCACGCCGTCGGCTCAGGCGTTGGACTCGCCGCGCTTCAATTAGCAAAAGCGATGAACATCAAAACCATCGGAACTTCGCGCACGGCGGACAAATTAGTCAAATGCGATAAGTTAGGTTTAGATTACGGAATCGTAACCAATGCCGATTTAAGCGAAGGTAAAGCTCCGAAATATTTTGCCGAAATTATTGAATATCACACCGACAACAAAGGTGTTGATGTTATTCTGGATTTAGTCGGCGCAAGATATTTTGCGGCAAATTTGGAAAGTCTCGCGCTAAAAGGACGTTTAATTCTGGTCGGTTTGACGGGCGGCAGAACGGCGGAATTTAATCTCGGAATGGCGTTGGCGAAACGCGCCAGAATAATCGGAACGGTTTTGCGTTCGCGCTCGACCGAAGAAAAAGCAGTGGCAACGCAGGCGTTTATCCGTGATGTTTTGCCGCTTCTTTCGGAAGGGAAAATCAAACCGAATTTGGACAAAGTTTTTCAAGTCGAAGATATCAAAGAAGCGCACGAATATCTTGAATCAAATGCGAGTTTCGGAAAGGTAGTTTTGGAATTTTAATAAAAATTTTCCCGCAAAAACGCAAAGACTGCAAAGAGAAATATCGTAAAGGTAAGGTTCATTTCGAGGTTTTACTTTTCACTCTTCACTCTTTCAGCGGCTTCATCGGTTATAATGCACAATCCAAATTTGTTTTCTTTTCGGAGTTCATCTAATTTTTGAACGGCTTCATCGTAAGTCAAACCGCTGGCGGCGCGGCTTTCAAACGTAACGACCGACCAGCGTTGTTCGGCTAATTCGCTCGAAGGATTCGCACCCGAAACGGACTTTGCTGCCGAAGAGTTTTTCTTTTTTCGAGCAGCTTGCGCTTTATTTGGCTTTTGATTTTCCTCTTTTTCCTCTTTTTCCTCTTTCATTTTTACCCGAACTCTAACATAACCGTTGTTAGTTGTAAAAAATTAAATGATTTGGTGTTTCAAGAATGCGATGCAACTTGCGCAAGCAGTTCTCTCATTTAGTTGCTATAATTTCAAAAGATGAGTTTTAACCAAACAATTTTTATGACGGGTTTTCCCGGTTTTATTGCTAAGAGACTAGTTGCGCGTCTGGCAAAGCACGACACGCAGTTTTTTCTGCTTGTGCAAAAAAACTTTATCAAAAAAGCGATGCAGTACGTTGAAGAAATTGTTCAAAAAACCGGCACTCCGCTTGAAAATTTTGCGCTTGTCGAAGGCGATATTACTGAGGAAAATCTAGGAATTTCCCGTGATGATTTAGAAATTCTTCGGCGTGAAACAACCGATGTTTATCATCTCGCGGCAGTTTATGATTTGGCAGTTAAAAAAGATTTGGCTTTTCGGGTTAATGTCGAAGGAACGCGCAAAGTTAATGAATTTGTCAAAACCGTGCCGAATCTGCATCGCTATAATTACATTTCAACCTGTTACGTTTCAGGAAATCGGAAAGGCGTAATTTACGAAACGGAACTCGAACACGATGCCGGTTTCCGCAATTTTTATGAGGAAACAAAATATCTGGCAGAACGGGAAGTCGAACAATTGAAAGGCGAATTGCCCGTCACGATTTTTCGCCCCTCAGTCGTCGTCGGCGATTCTCAAACGGGCGAAACCGAAAAATATGACGGCATTTATTATTTGATAAATTATTTGAAAATGTTTCCGAGACTTTTTCGCTTGGTCAATGTCGGCAACAAAGACGTAAAGTTAAACCTAGTTCCCGTAGATTTTGTGGTCGAAGGCATCGCCGCATTAGCAAAAGATGAAAAAGCAATCGGGCAAACAATCGCGCTCGCCGACCCGAATCCGCTGACGACTGAAGAACTTTTCGATGCGATTGCCGAAGAGATGACGAAAAAGAAATCGGTTATCAAACCACCGCCGATTTTGGTCGAAAAAACCTTGATGCTACCGTTTTCGCCCGCGATGAGCGGTTTGCCGCATTCCGGCGTGCCGTATTTTTTTGTGCCGCAAACTTACGATACAAGCACGGCAAACGAACTTCTCGCCGCGCACGACATTACTTGTCCGAACTTCAAATCTTACGTCAAAAATTTGCTGGAGTTTGTCGAGAAAAATCCCAGATTATAATTCTTTTCAGATGAAAGTTCGTCCCGTCACAAAAAAAGATGTTCCGCAAATTATTAAATTAATCGGCGACATTTGGGCGGAATATGATTGTGTTCTGGATACTCAAGGAGATGATAAATATCTACTCGCGCCCGACGACTATTTTCATTCAAAAGACGGCGAATTTTGGGTCGCTGCGGAAAGGAACGAAATCATTGCAACTGTTGGCGTGCTAATGTTAGATGAAAAAACGGCTGAATTAAAAAGTCTTTACGTCAGAGAAAATTTTCGCAGGCAAAATTTAGGTGAAAATCTAATCAAACTAGCTGTCAAATCTGCGTCAATGAAAGGCAGAAGCGAAATTATTTTATGGTCGGACACGAGATTTACCAATGCCCATCGGCTTTATGAAACACTGGGCTTTAAACCGCTCGGCAAGCGCGAATTAAAGGACATAAACAAATCAATCGAGCTTGGCTTCAAAAGAAATACATATATGTAAAAATATGTAAAAACCGAACGCTTGCAGTTTCAAATCTTTTAGATAATCATTAACCAAAATGATAAATCAAGAAATAAAATGCGTCGGTGTCGTCATCAAGCCGAATCACAAAGAGGCTTGGGCGACGGCTGGCGACCTCGCCGCCTGGCTCAAAAAACGAAATATAAATCTAATCGGCAAAACGCACGGAGAAGCCGAAAAATGCGGCATCAAAACGGTTGAAACTGAAGAATTTCAGTCGCAATCTGATTTAATCGTCGTTCTCGGCGGCGACGGCACGATGATTTCGACCGCACGGCTAACGGGCGACCGCGAAGTTTTAGTTTTGGGAATCAATTACGGCAGTCTCGGTTATCTGACCGACTTTCGCATCGAAGAAATGTTTCCCGCTTTGGAAATGATTCTCGCGGGCGAATATGAAATTGACCGCCGCGTAATGCTCGATGTCGAGCATTTTAGAGCGGACAAAAAATTAGCCGAAGGACGCGTTTTAAACGATGTCGTCGTCAACAAATCCGCCTTAGCGCGAATCATCGAAATTGAAGTCAACCTCAACAATCTTTACGTTAATTCATTTCGCGCCGACGGTTTAATTGTCGCCACGCCGACCGGTTCGACGGCGTATAATCTTTCGGCGGGCGGTCCGATTCTGTATCCTTCAATGAACGCCGTCGTGCTGACTCCGATTTGCCCGTTCACTCTGACAAACCGCCCGATTGTTGTGCCGGACGAAGACGAAATTGAGATAAAATTAAAAAACGATATTGAAGATGTAGTTTTAACTTTGGATGGACAAATCGGTTTTCCGATAAGTACAGAAGATAAAGTTTTGATTCGCAAAAGCGCGACGACTTTTAACCTCGTCCAACCGCCGAACCGTAATTATTTCGACGTTCTGCGCAATAAGTTAAAATGGGGCAGATGAAGAAAAGGCAAAAGGCAAAAGGCAAAAGGGAAAAGGCAAAAGTGAAGAAAATTCTTGTAATAATTATCCGAATAAACTTGGTTGTTCGTCTTCTTGCTCAAAACCTTCGGGCGACCAGCGATAAGCGTTCAAATCGCAGCGACCTTTTTCATTAAACTTCACGCCTTCGTCTTCGAGCATTTTTTGCTGCAAATTTATCGGCACGGTGATTCTGCCTGTCGAACACGCGCCTTGCGAATTGATAACTCGCTGCCATGGAACTTCTTTTGTATCAGCCGCGTGCATCACAAATCCGACGGTCCGCGGCGTGTAGCCTTCGCCGAGCATTTCCGCAATTTGCCCGTAAGTCATCACGCGCCCGACGGGAATTTCGCTGACGATTGCATAAACGCGCTGACGATATTTCTGGTCATTTACCGGTTCATTTTCCATATTATTTACGTCCTAATTTTCGCGCCAAAGAATTAAACAATTTATTAATTTCATTGATACGCAAAATTTTTGCCATTAAAATAAAAACGATGCCGCCCAAAACGATTGGCACAAAGGCTTCGATGATTTTATAGATAAAACCGCTTATACCAAATTGATTAACCAAAAAATGATAACTGAAATAGCAGATAACGGACATCACCGCCGAGGCTATCGCAATACGCATAAAGGCGGAAATAATCGCTCTGCCGTCTATGCGCCCGATACGTTTTCGCATCATTAAAGCAAGCGCGAAAAAGTTGACGAGCGCGACGCTCGAAGTCGCCAGCGCAACGCCGACGTGACCGTAACCGCTGGGATATTCGGGTGAAACTCCGAAGTTGGAAAGCCAGTTGCGAAAAAGAAAACTCGCTAGAGCATTGACGGCAATCGAACAAACAGCAATAATCATCGGCGTTTTCGCGTCGTCAAGGGCGTAAAAAGCCGGCGATAAAATTTTGATTGCCGCGTAACCCGTCAAACCGATTGAATATCCGGCAAGAGCATAAGCCGTCATCGGAACATCCGATTCCTTAAAAGCTCCGCGCGAGTAAAGCAGACGAATAATCGGTTCGCCTAAAATTATTAGTCCGCACGCCGACGGTAAAGTCATCAAAAAAACTAAATTGAGCGATGACGAAAGCGTTTTGCGGAAATCGTTGAATTTCCCTTCGCTTGCCATTCGTGAAAGAACCGGAATTGAAGCCGTCCCGATAGCGACACCGAAAACGCCAATCGGAAACTGCATCAAACGAAATGCGTAACTTAACCACGAACGACCGCCGTCAATACTTGAAACAAATGCTAAATTTACCAGAACATTTATTTGAACGGCTGACGTTCCCAGTATCGCCGGAGCCATCAGACGCATTATTTTTTTTACGCCTTCATCGGTAAAACTTAAAATCGGCGAAAAGCGAAACCCGACTTTGAGGAGCGAAGGAATCTGCATTGCAAACTGTGCCGCGCCGCCAATCAATGTTCCAATCGCCATTCCGAGAATCGCCCATTGTGCCGAAACTGCCGGAACGGTGTATTTATCCTGTGCCGCATCCCAACTGCCGCCGCTCAACCAATAAGCGAAGCCAAGCCCGACCAAAATTGACACGACGTTAAAAACCGTCGAAGCTGAAGCGGGAATGCCGAAAATTCCTTTCGTATTCAAAACGCCCATCGCCACTGCCGCCAGCGCAACCAAAAGGATAAAAGGAAACATTATCTGCGTCATCGTCACCGTTAAAGCGGCTTTTTCGGGCGAAAAGCCGGAAGCGACGATTGACACCAGATAAGGCGTAAAAAGAATACCCAAAATGGTGACGACACTTAAAATGACGGCTAAAGCATTCAACACGAGACTGGCAAGTTTCCACGCTTCGGCTTCGCTTTTGTTAATTTGGTAATCGGTGAAAACTTTGACAAACGCGGCTGATAAAGCACCTTCGGCAAAAAGGTCGCGCAAAACATTTGGAATGGTAAAGGCGGCTTGATATGCGTCATAAAGAAATCCCGCGCCGAAATAACGCGCAAAAATCATTTCGCGCACCAAACCTAAAACACGCGAAAACATAACGGCAATCGAAACGATGCCCGCGCTTTTTGCAACGCTGGTTTGTTTGGTATGAGTTTTCTCGGGTTTTGATTCGGAATGTGTCGTAGGTTCGGCGAGCAGTTCGGGAGTTTGTTCCGTTTGATCGGTTTGTTCTGGTTCGTTCATCGGTTCTTTTTTATTTTGACAAACGTGAATTATCATATTCTTCGCCGCAAAAAGAAAGGAAGCAAGATGTTTCCTGCTTCCTTTTCTGATTTTATTTTTGCGCGAATTTATTCTTAGTTAACGCGGGCGCGTGTGTCTGGATAAGTAAAGCGCGTGTTTGCCAATCGCACATCGAGCGGAACTTGATTGTAAGTCATCGGAGTTGCGCCGCCCATCTGTCCTTGAATCAATGCGACGAGCGAGTTTTGGAAAGCGCGAAAACGGTTGACGCTTCCGCGTTGATTAAAAATAACGAAAAGAAGTTTGCCGTTTTTCGTTTGAATTTCGCCTGATAAACTGCTCACGCCGCTGTCGGTTTGTCCCAAAGTTCCGGTTTTGCCGACGATGCTGCCACGCTCGAAATCCGTGTCAAAACGTCTTTCAAGCGTTCCTTTATCAACACCGGCAACCGGCATTATGTCGGCGAAAGTCATTTTGTTGCGTGCTAATTCGTTTCGCAGAGTTCTTAAAAGTTTAATCATCGCTCGCGGCGTAACACGGTTTGTGCCAAGTCCGCTCGCGGTTTGAATTATAAATTCTTCGGGGGCGATTTGTCCGTTCATTTGCACGATGCGGGCGACGGCATACGGTCCGCCGAGCATATCGCCCAAGCGTTCCGCCAAAAAGTTGTTCGAGTAACAGAGCGTGACTTTAACAATTTCCCGCATCGGCGCCGATTCGTGCGAGAAAAGAAGTCTTGCGTTGGTTGGCAGGGATTGAACGTAAACGCCGCCGGAAGTTTCCACACTCGGAATCGTTAATGCGGATTTTCTCGCGCTAACCAAATAATTTTGCCAAGCGCGATTTGCCGCCGCCGAACGCTTCGCCGAATTCATTGTGGCAAGCAGCGCATTGCCGGAACTTTGCGCCTGCGTCGAATAATTCATCGCAAAATTATCGGTAACAATTAAATCGCCGAACACCTGACGAATGCCTAACCGATTAAGTTCACCGGCGACCGCAACGGCGTGTTCAAGACCGAACATCGGGTCGCGCCCGGAGACGTATAAATTTCCGTTGAGCGTTCCCGTGGACGAATCAATTTGCCCGTCCGTCCAAACGCTGGTCGGAAAGCGGTAATCAGGTCCGAAGGTTTTCAAAACGGCGTAAGCGGTAGCGATTTTGACATTGGAAGCCGGATTAAATGCGTAATTTGAATAGCTGTCTAACACGACATTGCCGTCAATATTTTCAACCAAAATACCCGAATAACCCGGAATATCAACGTCTGCCAAAATAGGAAAAGATGTTTTGCGCGGCACTATTGCCACCGGCGACGAACTTCCTGTTTTTGTTACGAGCGGAGTTGCCGACGCTTGCGGTTTTGTATTAGTGGTCGGCTGCGATTTAGCTTTATCCGTTTGGACGACAATCTGCTGCAGAGGTTTCGGCGGCGGATTGGTCGGTTTGCTGGAGACTTGTCCGAAAGCAGAAACCATCGAGCTAATCCACAACACGAAAGCGGTAACAATAAGCCAGGCGGCTTTATTTTTGGTAAAACTATTCATAATTTTCTTAGTTTGATGATGCGGCAGGCTTCCCTTTGCTCGGAAGGCTGTCTTGAATTATACCACATCAACCGTCCTACTTTTCAAGCACTAAAAACCTTTTCAGGTTTGTGCCTGTATAACGTGCGTTTCGATGAGTTTTGTCCAAATTTAGATGCAAAGATTTAGAATCGCTTATGGAAACGATTCTATTTACTTATATATTATAAATTACGAAAAGGAAAGATTTTTTTGAATAAATTTGCAATCTTCAAAAAGACAATACAAGTAAAAATAAAACTGTAAATTGCTTGCCACTCAAAAAACATTGCTTTTCAGCAAAAAAGCGCATAAAATTAGGCGAATTCAAACTGTTTTGTGAAAAAAGAACAAAAGCCTCTAACGATTGAAAAAATAAAAGCGGCACACGCGGAAAGACGCGCGGAAATTCGTGCCAGACTTAGGGAGTTTGAATCCGTTTGGGAAAATGAAACCGACGAACGCCTTTGGGAAGAGATGGTTTTTTGTTTCTTTACAGGCGGTTGCTCGGCGCGCATGGGACTTCGTTCGGTCGAAGCCGTCAGACCAATTTTGCAAACAGGAAATCACCACGAACTCGCCGACGCTCTGCGCGGACGACATCGCTATCCGAATGCGCGGGCAGGTTACATCGTCGCTTCACGCGAATTTTTGCAAGAGCATTGCGGTTTGCGTCTGCGGGAAAAACTGAGCGGTTTCGACGATGATTTGGAGCGGCGCGATTGGCTGGTCAAAGAAAAACGCATTAAAGGTTTGGGCTATAAGGAAGCGAGCCATTATTTGAGAAACATCGGTTTAAAAGGTTACGCGATTCTCGACAAACATATTTTGCGAAGTCTGGCTGAACTCGGAATTATTGATGACCCGAAGCCACCGAATACGCGGTCGAAGTATCTAACGATTGAAGAAAAATTAAAAAATTTAGCCACGCTGACCAAGATTGATTTTGATGAACTGGATTTAGTTTTGTGGTCAATGAAAACCGGCGAGATTCTTAAATGAATTCGCCTGACAATGGAAAGGAGGATTTTATGAAGTATAAAGATTTTTTGACAGATGTTTTTCGATTTCCTTTCCACAAAAAAAAGTTTGTTTTCTTAATCTCGGCTTGTTTGCTGACGGCTGGTTTTACAGCGCCCGCAGCAGACGGCAATATCCAGCAGACCGAAGTCGCCGAAGCAAAACAATTAATCAAACAAGCGGAAAAACTTACGCGCCGCGGCGAATTCATCAAAGCCGAAAACCTTTTGCGCGGTGTTGTCGAAAGCAGTCCGAAAAATTCAGCCGCCAAACTCGCGTTAAGTTATAATTTGCTCAAACAGAGGCGCCTTGTCGAAGCGTATGACCTTTCGATTGAAGTCGCGCGAGCCGAGTCGAAAAATTCTCGCGCATTTGCCGTTTTAGGCACGGCTCTGCTTAGCGCGGGCAATTTCCGCGATGCAAAAATCTCTTTTATCAACGCTGTAAAACTAAACAATCAGGAAGCGTTAGCGTGGTCGGGTTATGGAATGCTTGACTTTTATGAAAATCGGATTACGCAGGGTCTCGAAAGTTTGCGCGAAGCCGTTTATTTAGATCCGCGAGAACCTGATTTTGTGTATGCTTTAGCGCAGGTTGCGGCGCGAGCCGAGCAATATAAAGAGGCTTCTGAGGCTTACAAAAGATACCTGCAAATTTCGCCGCAAACCGAAGTTGAAAGACGCGACCGCATTAAAGGACTTATCAATTTTTTGCGTTTTCTAGGCAATCGGCAATCGCTCTATGATGTGGACGGCGCGGAACAGACAATTGTTTCGTTTAAGTTAAAAAACGACCGTCCGATTGTCCAAATTAAACTCGACAAATCAAGCGAGCCGCTTAATTTTATTTTAGATACGGGTTCGGGAATTTCCGTTATCTCCGAAGAAACCGCCGAAAGATTAAAAATCAAACCAATAACGCGCGGCGGTTTGGCGCGCGGCATCGGCGGTGAAGGTAAATTTGAAATCGTCTATGGTTTTTTGCCATCAGTTTATATCGGCGATGCGAAAATCAAAAACGTGCCGATTTACATCCGCAAATTTCACACGACCAACGAACGAGTTGACGGTTATATTGGTTTGTCGCTCATCTCGAAATTTTTGACGACCATTGATTACGGCAATCAGACGTTCACGTTGGTAAGTAAAAAAGTATTCGACAAACAAAAAATTCAAACAACTGCGCTCTCTTTGCCGCTGCGCCTTACTTCAAGCGGATTTTTGAGCGGCGAAGTCAATCTCGAAGGCATTGAAGTTCCGCTGAATTTTATTGTTGACACAGGCGCGAGCGTGTCGGTTATCTCCAACGAATTAGCTAATTCAAAGGAATTCAGCAGATTTGTTAAAGGTGAAAAAATGCGTGTCGTCGGCGCGGCGGGCGTTACTGAAAATGTGCCTTCGCTGCTGCTTCCGCGCGTAACTTTCGGCAGTCACAGCCGTCAAAGCATCACCGCAATTGCGCTCGATTTGGAGTTAATAAACGAAACGTCGGGTTTTCAGCAAGCAGGAATTTTAGGCGGAAATTTTCTCAAAAATTATCGCTTGACGTTTGACTTTCAAAACTCGAAAGTGATTTTCGTGCCGGTCAAATAAGTTTAAGGTTCAAAGTTCAAGGTTCAAGGTTAAAACCTGACTTTGAACTTTGAACCTTGAACTTTGAACTAAAGGATGAAGCAAAGTTTGTACCTTGAAACATCGGTCGTCGGCGCGTATCTCGACAACGGCGAACCTTTTCGGCGCGATTTAACGATTCGCTGGTGGGAACACGAACTGGCGGAATATCGCGCTTTTAGTTCAATTCTCGTTCAGCGCGAACTTGAACAAGTCAGCGAGCCGCACCGCACGAGTTATTTGAAGTTAATTGCGCCGCTCGAGACGCTCGAACTCGCCGAAGAAGTCGCCATCCTCGCCGAAGGTTATATTTCGCGCGGCATTTTTCACCGCCGCTTTTTGGCGGACGCGCTTCACGTTGCGCTTTGTTCGTTTCATAAAATCGATTATCTGGTAACGTGGAATTTCGGACACTTGGCAAACGTCCGCAAGCAAGCGAGAATTCGACTGTTTAATGCCGCTGCCGGATTTTTCTCGCCCGTGATAGTTACGCCCGAATTTCTTGTTAGTCCTTAAATGCTACTTGACGATTGACGCGCGAAAAATAACAATTAACAAGTTGTTATGTATCGTCGTCCAAAATTTTTAGAAGTTTTGCTCGAAATCCGTCAAGAGATGTCGCGCGAAGCCGATTACGATGTGGATTTGTTCGCGGAAATGATTCGTTCGGGAAAATTCAAAGACAATTCGAGAGCCGAGAATCGAGAGTTGAGGATTGAAACGCCGACAACTGATGAGTAGTTTATGGAAATTTTTAACGCCGTCAATTTGCAGATTCCGAAAGGGAAAACGCTCAACGATTTAGCCGAGGACGCAAAAAGTAAAGGTGAAGCGTCGCTATCTATTAATAACCTGCTAACCGCTTACTGACTGTTGCTCGAAGAGCCTACTTAAAATAAATGCGTCGTTATTTACTCTCCAGCTTAGTTATTTTTGTCCTTTTTTCAATAGCCGGGATTTATTTTTTCACCCATTATTGGATACATCGTTACGACGATTTAATAGCGCGGCAGGCATCAATTTATCGCCTCGACGCGCAATTAGTGTGGAGCGTAATCTACGAAGAAACTTATTTTCGCGCCTGGCAAATCGGTGCCGACAACGAAGTTGGGTTGATGCAAGTTACACCGACAGTTGCGCGGGAATGGGCGAAAGAAACGGGCTTTCGTGAATTTGAAAAACAGACGGCTGAAAATGTCGTCGAATTTCTTCGCGAACCTGAAAGGAATATCCAAATTGGCTGTTGGTATCTGGAAAAAATGCGCGGCAATTATCGCGGCTTTCCGGCGGAAAAAGCGATGATGTTAGCGGCTTATAACGCCGGCGCAAGCCGCGTCGAAGAATGGACAAAAGACACTAATGCTTCAAAACTTTCTGAACAGCAATTCATCGAAAAAATTAGTATCGCCTCAACTAAATCTTACGTTTCTTCAATCTTAAAACGTTATGTCGGATAAAGTCGCAACCGGCATTACTTATTAATACTTCTAATCCTGCAATTTGAACAATGAAAATCTTGTCCGCCGATTATCTTTTGCCGATTTCTTCCGAACCAATTGAGAACGGCGCGATTGCGATTGACGAAACAAAAATCGTCGCGGTCGGCACAACCGGAAAACTTGCCGAAAAATTTCCCGAAGCAACGCACGAAAATTTTGGCGAAGCCGTGATAATGCCCGGTTTCGTCAATTGTCATTCGCATCTTGAAATTACGGCAATGCGCGGATTTCTCGATGATGTGGAAGAAGATTTTTATTCGTGGCTGATAAAACTTACCCTAACACGCGCCGAAAAATTAACCGAAAAAAATGTCGAAAATGCCGCGCTTGCCGGCGCATTCGAAGGCGCAAGAGCCGGCGTAACCTGCTTCGGCGACATTGGACGTCTCGGCAAAGCTGGCTTTGAAGCGTTAAAAACAATTGGTTTGCGCGGCGTGCTGTTTCAGGAAACAGAATTTTCGCCGAAAAACGAAGAAGCCGAAAATGATTTCGCCAAACTCAAAGATAAATTTTTAGATTTGCGGGAAAACGAGACGGAACTCGTCAAAGTCGGTTTATCGCCGCACGCGCCTTACACGGTCAGCCGCAAACTTTTTGAAAAAATTACTGAATACGCAATCGAAAAAAATGTAAAAATTACCATTCACGTTTCCGAATCAAATCAAGAAAAAGATTTTATGGAATCGGGCGCAGGATTTTTCGCCGGCGTTTATGAAAATTTAAACCTCGAATGGAACGCGCCGCAAACGTCTTCGGTCGAATATCTCGCCGACATCGGAGTTTTGCGGGCGAAACCGCTTCTCGCACATTGCGTCAAAGTTTCCAACAAAGATATAAAATTGATTCAGGCTAGCGACTCGCGCATCGCCCACTGTCCGAAATCAAATGCGAAATTCGGACACGGAATCGCACCGCTCGAAAAGTTCTTGGAGAGGAAAATCCGCGTCGGTTTCGGAAGCGATTCGGTTGCCAGCAACAATATCTGCGACATTGCAGAAGAAGCCCGATTTGCGACGCTTTTTGCAAGAAACGCAGCGAATAGAAAACGATTTTTGATCGCCAAAGAAATTATCGAAACGGCGACGCTCGGCGGTGCGCGTGCGCTCGGATTAGACCCGGAAATCGGAACGCTTGAAGCGGGCAAACAAGCTGATGTCATCGTCATCTCACTCGGCAACATCGCGCAAATGCCAGTTCACGATGTTTATTCTGCATTGCTTTTTACGTCGAATGCGCGGGATGTAAAAATGACGATGGTTGCCGGTCTAGAGATTTACCGTGACGGTTTGGCAAAAAGGATTGATGAAGCGGAGATAAAAATGGAAATGAAAGCGATTGCCGAAAAGATGCGAAGATAAAATAGATTTCCTGCTTTACCGCAAGTCTCTTAAAGTTGTGCGTTCTGATATTGCCTAATCAAACAGGAAAAAAGGAAATAATTATTATGAAAATATTCAAACTTTTACTTTTAGTCGTGGTAAGTTTTAGTTTCATCAGTTGTGCTTCAGCCCAAACTAACAAGCGCAAGACGACTAAAAATTCTAACCCGAAAGCGACAAAACCAATGAATAATAAACCAAATAACAAACTAACGGACGGAAAGATAAAAATTATCGCGGAAGACGCGTATGGAACAATTGAAACACCGTTTGTTTTCGTGGCGCGTTCAAAAGAAACTTACGCGCAATTGCAAAACTTCGTCGAAAATCTGCCACCCGCCTCCGAAATTGATTTCAGCAAAATGGCGGTCATCGCAGCGTTTGCCGGAACGAAAAATACCGGCGGTTATTCAGTTTCTATTCGGCAAACAATTGATAAAATGGTGGTTGAGGTGGTCGAACCGCCGAAAGGCGCGATAACGACCGATGCTTTGACAATGCCGTTTCAGGTTGCGCTCGTTCCGTCTGAAGAAGAAAAATCTCTGCCGCTCGAAGTTTCTGCGAATTGGAAAAACGCAATGCAGACTTATAAAATTACGTCGGGCGAATTTGAATCGTCGGGCGGTTTTGCAGGAATGCTTAAGAAATTTAGCGCGGAAGGAACAATCGGCATTTTAAGTTTTGGCGATTATGCAACGCTCATTTTCAACCTTTCGGGCAAGGGAGCGAACAAAAATTTGCGATTAACGGAAACGGCTTCGGGTTTGATGAAGGAAGGCAAAATAAATTTGGCGCGGCTCGACGCGGGAAGTTTTTCCGAAGGTCCGAAACCGCCACTGAAGGTTTCGGGAACGCTTGCCGGCGGCAAACTTTCTCTGATGTTTGAACCGCTTCCAACCGATGTCGCCGACGGTTTTCAAGCGAGCGGAAAGATTGAAGCCGCAAAAATAAAATAAAAATGTGTCGGCAATCCCCGCTGGTCAGGCGAATTTAAATTCAATTAGTAGCGATTGTTAAATGGCAACTCGATTCCATGTATCGAGTTGCCATTTTTAATGCTTTCTGCCGCCGGAAAAGTTCACCGACGCTTTAATTACCGACACGTCATAATAAAGTTCGATTACCGCCGAAATTTTATAATTTCCCGCAATTTTACCAAAAGCTATTTGAAATTTGTGCAAATTAAAATTGCGGGAATTGAACCAGATTATTTTAATTACAAAGTGCCGCAAATGTCGTTTTGCAGTTTAAACGCCCTTGAGATATTTCTCAAAAAATTTGACGATTGACACCGCCGAGCGAATTCGATTCGGCGTTTTCCGCCAGCCGTGTCCTTCATCGGCGAACAAAACATATTCGACCGGCACATTGCGTCGTTTCAGATTATCCACGACTTGTTCGGCTTCGATGACCGGCACATTCGTGTCGTTCGCGCCATGCAGAACAATGGTTGGAGCTTTGATGCGGTCAATGCGATGAATCGGCGATAGTTTGCGTAACATCTCAACTTCGGTTTCAGGATTACCGTATTCGATTTTCGAGATTGCCGCCATCCACGGTTGAGTGTGTTTGAAAAATGTTTCAAAGTTCGTGATGCCGAAAAGATTCGCTCCGGCGGCGAAAAGCTCAGGGTACTCGGTCAGTCCCGCCATCACCATATAACCGCCATAACTGCCGCCCATAATTCCGATTCGTTTTGGGTCGGCAACTCCGCTTTTCACCACATAATCCACCGTCGCTTTGATATCTTTGACTCCGTTTTCACGCAATGCGCCATTGTCGAGGTTGACAAATTTTTTGCCGAAGCCGGACGAGCCACGCACGTTCGGCGCAAAAACAGCAATGCCGCGCATCAGCAATGCTTGATAAGTGCCGTTAAAACCGGGTCGCTCCTGACCTTCGGGTCCGCCGTGAAAGCTGAGAACAACGGGCATCGCACCCGTCGCGCCGTGTGGTTTGTATAACCAACCGCTCAATTTGAGACCGTCGTGCGCCGCGTATTCGACGAGTTCCGGGCGCACCATTTTTGTCAAATCAACTCCGGCGTGCGGGCTGTCGGTCAGTTGCGCGAGTTGCCGGGTTTTTAAGTCGAGCGTCCAGATGTCTGCGGGCGACGCCGCGCCGGACAGAACCATCGCAAGCCGCCCGCCGTCATCTGTGAAATCGAGACCGCCGACGATTTCTGCGGGCAGTTTCTGTCCAGCCGTCATCCGGTTATTTTTCACATCGTAAAACGCGAGTTCGCTTCGTCCGGCGATGTTCCAAATCAAAACCATCATCGTCCCGTCGTCATTCATCAATCCGCCCGAAAGTTCGCCGTTTTCTCTGGCGGCGATAATCTCAATCGCGCCGGGTTGTCCGGCTTCATCAATTTTGACGCGGGCAAGCGCCAGCAAATCGCGGTCTTTGTTTGAAGCAAAATAAATTGTGCGTCCGTCGGGCGAGAACTGCGCTCCGAAAAAACTGCCTGGTCCTTCGTGCGGCGTGAGCAGCGCTTCTTTGCCGCCTTCTACATCAATCAAATAAAGATTGTTGTCGCCTCGATTAAGAAGACGGCTGACAACTGCTCGCCGACCGTCGCGGCTGACCTCGTTAATACCGCCGGTGCCTTTGTTTTCGGCGACCATTCGCATTTCGCCGCTCTTAATATCAAGCAAGTAAGAGTCGGTCGAAGCCGGATTGCGCCGATTTGACGAGAAGAAAATATATTTTCCGTCGTGCGTCCAATCGCCGAGAAAATTATTTTCCTTGCCGCCTTCGGTCAACCGCCGTAACTCGCTGCCGTCGGGACGAGCGATGTAAATCTGCTCGTTCAAGCCGCCGCCCGGCGCGACGTTAAAAGCCAGCCAATTGCCGTCAGGCGACCAAGTAACAAACCCGACCGGATCATCAAAAGCTGTAACAAGTTTTGGAAAACCACCACTGGCGGGCATCGTCCACACTTGCGGAATGCCGTTTAAGTTTGAAATAAAAGCGATGCTTTTTCCGTCCGGCGAAAAACTCGGAGAATTGGCAGAACCAATTTTCCCCATCAATGCAACCGAACGCTCCAGGTCGTCTTGTCCAAGCGAAGCGTTGACGGAAAAACAAAGTGAAATTAAAAAGAGCAGTGCAACGGTAACCGACAAAAAGTGTTTCATACAGGTAGCTCCTAATTTTTTGGATACAACAGAAAGTTACGAAAAAATTTTAATTGAAAACCCGAAGCGATTTCAGTTTTGATTATAAACAACCCGAACAAATCAAATGCGTTATATTCAAAAGCACATACCGAACGATTGAGTTGACGTGGGGCGAAACCGAATACAGACAACGTAAAAGTAACCACGCAAGTTTTTAAAGAGAAGCTGTTTCGCCCTCACGTCCAATGAATTGTTAGATGCGGGTTATCCTATCAGCTAAATCCATACAGTGATAGCGGCTGTAGGCGCAAGCTCCTTTCTTCATTAAGCGCAAGTTGAATAACCGCATAGCTGAAACGATTTCCTTTTGCCGCATAAATACCTCTGCCGATTCTGCTCCTTCAATCACGAGATTGATTTGATTCTGCCCGCCCGGTTCATAAAAATGCTCCGTTGCCTCCAAAGAAGGAAATTTCTCCAGAAGCGGCGACAGCGATTCTCCAAATGCTTCTTCAAGAGGTGATAGCGCAAGGTGAAATGAAAACACAATATCACCTTTGTACACCGAAGCGGTAAAGACTTCCTGCCAATGTATGTTTATGCGTGAATAAACAGTTTCGTTAGGATATGAGTAACTCGGCAAGCATGAACAAGCCCAGAAAGATAGTTCGCTTCGCAAAGGTGCTGGTATGCCCGCATGAATGTACTTACGCAAAACATTCATAATCTCATTAGAATAAGGCAAAGCAGCAAAACGCTGGAACTTTCTGCTGTACTTCCGTCGCAACTCTGGGTCAACAACTCTGCTACCGCTAAGGTCAACATAGCTTGTGTCTTTCAGCCATCGCTCTTGCTCCTCCGCAGACATAATAAGGTCGAAATCAGATTCGCCTCTCGGAATGCTTGTGAACGTGATATTTCGTAAGCGATAACCTTCATGTTCGAGCATCCATATTAGGGTGCGTTCTTCCTCATTCAAGGTCTTTTTAGCTACACGCTTAAATCTTATCTTCTCAATGTCACAGTGAACCTTACGATGCTGAACATAACGGCGAGTTACATCCAACGCCTGACCCGCATAAATCTCACCATCAGAGAATTGAAGAATATAGAGACCGCAACGCTTACCTAACGAGAATAAGTCTGCAATCGAGGCGCGCCCTTTAACGTGATGCGGTTGTGAGAATCCATCCATCATTTAAACTTAACTCTTACGTTCGGAAAAAAGAAGCATCTAACGATTGAGATGACGCGGGCGGAAACCAGCTACGCGCACGTTAAGGTTTCAAACGATACCTTCGATGAGAGCAACTGTTTCCGCCTCGCGTCCATTGATTTGTTATGCGGCGGACTTTGGAGTCAAGAACTTCTCCACAATGAGAACATATTTTAGCTTCTCTTGGTATTAGTTCTGCACACATTGAACAACGTTTCTCGCTTACTCTGTGAGAACCCATATCTCTTAACATATCGTCGCCGCGCTCACGAGAACGCTGTGATTGCTCCGTGTCCCGAATAGCTTTTGCTATTGCCATATTAGAGTCACGGAATGATTCAAACAAAATGCCTTTATACTGTAATAAATCAATAAAGTATTCACGCTCAAACTTTTTACCACTCTCGTTGTAGTAGCTTACATTTATTTTAAGAAGTCTTTTTTCCTCATCAACTTTGTCCCATTCGGGAATTCCTGCTGAATACTTTAATATGCGATTTGACGGAAGGTAAGAAACGCCATTTTTTATAACTTCTAATCCTTTTAGTCCCTCAGAATATTTACCTAACCCACGCCAAGGAACATCTTCCTGAACATCAAACTTTATGTTTACAGCAGGTGTTTGACCTGAATTTCCGATTGCAACACGCGCCTCTCTTTCAGGAAACTCAAGGTCAACAAAAACTGTCGGGTCACGATTGGCTTTCGTTTCGTTAACCATCTGGCGTGTTAAATAAACATAAATTGACGTTAAAATCACCAAAAAGACGTTGGCTACAGTAACGATAATTGTCATTATAATTTGAAGTCTGGCTAATTCATCAGCGTTCATCTTACACCTTTCTCAAAATAACAAGTAGCCGCATAACGGCGGAGATGACGTGGCGCGGGACAGGCAACCACGCAACTCCGAGTTAAACGCGCAACGTGATAACAAAGTCGCTGTCCCGCGCTCACGTCCATTGACTTGTTCGCCGCCGCCGTTCACTGAAACGGCGGCTGCCGCCAGAACTTTGCCTTCGGTCAACGTGATTTTTACCACACCCAAGTTTGCTGACAGACAAGTTCGAGTTCACGCCGAATGGCGCGAGAACTTCGCCACCGAAGTTTTTTGATTTTCAAAAGTGCCGTTGCCAGCGAGCCAAATCGAATCGTTCGATTCGATTCAAGTAAAGTGAAATTTCCGCTTTGCCACCGCGAGGCGGCGAACTTTGTATTCTACTGAATTAAACTTGCATTATACGGAATTATTTATATTCCGTATTAAAAGTTAAGTCAACAAATAATTTGGTTTGTCTGATTTTTGCTGTCATTTTTCTGTGGAAACATAATTCTGCATAAATAATTATGCGGAGTTATAATTTTCAAAAATCGAGCCAAATTATTTTATCGTCGCTTGCAATTCTTTCAGCAAATCATTCGGTGTCCATTCGTTGCCTGAAAAAACTCGTCGCACTTTGCCGTCGGGCGTGATAACAATTGTGCGAAGCGAATGAGCAAATTGAGTTTTATCCTGAGCGTCAACTTCATAGCGCAAGCCGAAAAAATCGGCGACGGCTTTTATTTCTTTGTCCGTTCCGGTCGCCAATTGCCAAACGGTGAAATCAGTTTTTGAGTCTTTTCCTAAATAACCGCGACCGTATTCTTTAAGGCGAGCGGGCGTGTCGGTTTGCGGATCAAACGAAATGCTCAAAAGGCGAATTTTATCTTTCGACTCCGATTCATTTAATTGATTTGCCAAATCGGAAAAATGTTTCGACATCAAAATACAGTATTCCGGCAGCGGACAGCGCGAATAAATAAACGTAATCGCCAACGCTTTGCCGCGATAATCTTTCAGATTGATGCGCTTACCGTCTTGGTTGGTCAGCGTAAAATTCGGAACTTCATTGCCGATTTGCGCGACATCTTCACGAACCGGTAAAGGGGTTTGATTTGGGTTCGGCGCGGCGATAATCCCGATTTTCTCCAGCCAATAACCGTCCGCGTCAACCACTAATTCGGCGAAAATTTCTGCGTCTTTGGTTAAATCTTCCCAAACCCAATCTTCCCGAATCGGAAAATCCATTGTCATCGCCGCCATATAACCCGGAATTTCTTCGTGCGCGACGGTCGCTTTTTTTTTCGCTTTATCAACCGCGACGATTTTGCCTTTCAGTTTGTAGCGTTTAGCATCGGTCGAAGCAGTTTGGGTTTCGGCTTTTTGGCAAGCTGTGAAAAGTAAAGCTGAAAACAAAATCAATAATAAATAACGCATAAAATTTATTTCTCAGTAATAATTTGCAAGCCTGATATGTTTTTGAAATCGCTGTAATTATGTGTAACGAGCGGAATCGAATAAGCCAAAGCGGTCGCGGCAATCCATGCATCGCCAACCGATACAGGCATTCCATTTCTCTTTGCTTCAAATCGAATTTTCGCCCATTTCAGACAAATTTCCTGATTGGCTTCGATAAAGGTGTAATTTTTTAAGTTTTCCCGGAGTTCGTCGTGCCGCTTTTTACTCCAATTATTTTGTAGCGGAAGCAATTCAAGTTCGGCGAGAGTTTGCGCCGCAATTATCGCCACTTTGCCTTCAAGATGCGGTTTATACAAATTGCCGCGCGTATCTTTTTTGAATATGTAAGAAATGATGTTCGTATCGGCTATCACAAAATCATTCATTCGATGCCCCGTTTTTACCCTCGTTTCGGATTTCGCGCACCATTTCTAAAAATTCGTCAATGTCCACGTCGTCGGCAAAGTCTCCATATAAATCCTCGATTCGCTGAATTGGCTTGACACCTTGTTTCCGCGCCTTTTCGCGCAGTTCGGCGTGGCGTTCTTCGACGGTTTTTTCTAATAAAGTTTGATTCATTTTCTTTTACCTCCATTTTTAGTTATAACCTTCCAAATCGGTCAAATCTTCGTAAATCATTCCGCGCCGGTCGCGTTTGGCTTTGGTAACGGCTTCATAACCGCCTTCTTCGTTGCGCGAGATTTTGTTTTGCGCGTAGAGACCTTCAAGCACGAATTCGCACGCCGAAACGAGTTTTGCACGGTCTTTGCGCCCGATGTCCAAAGTCGTCGTCGTTGATTCAATCAATTCGGGAACGGCATTGAGCAGCATCGCGCCTTCTTCCGCCGAAACCGTTTCGGATAAAAGTAATTTGTTGCCTTCGTCAAACCATCGAACCGTCGGCTCAAAATCAATTCCCAAAAAGAAGCCTTCAAAAATTACGCCGCAAGCGCGTTTGATTAAATCTTTCGCCAGCCGTTGTGCGCCGATTTGCTCGCCTTCATATTCGAGTTCCATCTTTCCCGTCATCGAAGGCAATGCCGAATAAACATCAGAGATGCGCGGCACGATATCCGATTCGTCGGTTATCAAAGCGCGTCTTTCGGCATTTGAAACGGCGGCTTCAAGCGCGGAAATCGGAAAACGCTGCGACACGCCCGAACGCTTGTCAATCCGTTGGTCGTCGCGGGCTTCAAACGCAATTTGTTCGACAATCTCGGAAATAAATTCTGGTATTTCTAATTTGAAGCCGTCGCCCAAATCTCTTTCCGTCCACGCTTCCTGTTTCGTAATTGCCGTTCCGAGTCCGATGTCTTTTGGATAATGCGTTTGAATTTCCGCGCCGATTCGGTCTTTGAGCGGCGTGATAATTTTTCCGCGAGCCGTGTAATCTTCCGGGTTTGCCGAGAAAACGAGCATCACATCAAGCGGCAAACGGACGGGAAAACCTTTTATCTGCACGTCGCCTTCCTGCATAATATTGAAAAGTCCGACTTGGATTTTTCCCGCTAAATCCGGCAATTCATTAATTGCAAAAATTCCGCGATTAGCTCTCGGCAGCAAGCCGTAAAAAATCGTCAATTCGTCCGACAACAAATGTCCGCCTTTCGCCGCTTTTATCGGGTCAATGTCGCCGATAATGTCGGCAATCGTTACGTCCGGTGTAGCGAGTTTTTCGACAAACCGGGAGTCGCGTTTAACCCAATCAATCTTTGTGTTCTCGCCATTTTCTTGAATTTGCTGTCTGCCGTAAGCCGAGAGCGGCTCGAACGGATTGTCGCTGATTTCCGAACCAGCGATAATCGGAATTTCTTCGTCGAGTAATTCCGTTAGTTGCCTGATGATTCGACTTTTGGCTTGTCCGCGCAATCCTAAAAGAATAATATTGTGTTTCGCCAAAATCGCATTCACAATTTGCGGCACAACCGATTCTTCATAACCCAAAACGCCTTTGAACAGTTTCTCGCCTGATTGAAGTTTTTTTATTAAATTCGCCCGCATTTCGTCTTTGACGGAACGCGTTTGGTATTTACTCGCTTTTAATTCGCCCACTGTTTTTGCTTTATTCATAATTTCCCTTTGTTCGTATTTTAAACTTTTTCACCGACTAAATAAACTACCGCTATTTAGCTTATTTATTTTTACACTCTGACTTATAAATTTATTCTGCCACACAGGTTACGGATGAAAACAAAATTTGTCACGAATAACACGAATAGCACGAATTATTTTTAATTTTTATTCGTGCTATTCGTGTTATTCGTGACAAAAAACTCTTTGTATTCTCTTGAACTTTGCAGCAAAATTCTTAAGAAACGTATTTGTTTGCCTGTTTATTGAGCTGGCAATTCAGGCAAAGTATGTTTGCGTCCGGCATTTTGTTTTTTCAAATATTCCGTTAAAGGCTCGAAGTAGCGAAGCATCGCTTTCGCGCTCAAATCTTCGCCGGTCGTTTCCTTTAGCACGACGCGCCAATCGCGCGATGCGCCCGGACTCATAATTTTTTTCAAAAAGTCGCCGACCGCCTTATTGCCGTAATAATTCGTCGCCCGCGGGTCTTGTTTTAAGATTTTCGTGGCGATGTGGTCGTGCATCTGAAACAGCAGAACGTAGGAAAGCGCGTAATCGTAATACTGCGCCGCATCGTCGTTGATGTGCGTTTTCGTGCAGGCATCGCAAAATTGCTCGCCACGTTCGGACGGCGGAACGATTCCTTGATATTGTTTGACGAGTTCCCACCAGCGTTTATTGTATTGGTCTTTCGGCAGATTTTTTTCGTACAGGTCGTATTCAAATCCGGGCATCGTTCCGGCGGAAAAAGGTATAAACACAACATTGCTCAACGCCTCGCGCAGAAGCAGTTGCGTTTGGTCAACTTTCGCATCTTTTGAAACTAATCCGCGTCCTTCGAGAAACGGTTTCTGCAACGCCGCGAGTCCCATCATCGAACCGATGGCTTCGTGATAAGCGCGGTTTGCGCCTTCGCGCAGCAATAAAGGCACGTCTTTATTTGTATAGCTGATGTAATAATAAATGTGTCCGAGTTCGTGATGCGAAGTTTCGAACCATTCGGCGTTTGGCTCAACCGACATCAAGGAGCGAACATCGTTTTCCAAATTTAAATGCCAAGCCGAAGCGTGATTATTCTTTTTATATTTTGCATCGGCGGGAAGCGGATAAAGCGACGATTTATCCCAAAACGATTGCGGCAGGCGCGGAAAACCCAAAGAGACGTAAAAGTTTTCGCCTTCTTTGACAATCCACTCCGCCGATTTGTCTTTGAGCGCGGCGTTGACATCCATTCCTTCAACCGTCACCATTTCGCTCCAATCCTGTCCCCAACGATTCGTTATCCAATCGGCGGGCAATTGGTCGGGAACTTCTCTGTTATATTTTTTCGCTAATTCGTAACGCGCCCAAGTGTGCAATTCGCGGTAAAGAGGGCGCAGCTCGCGGTTAATCTGATTCATCAACCCCTGCATTTCTTCCGCCGTCATTCCATAATCGGAAACCTGATAGCTGTAAAAAGATTTGTAGCCGAGCGGTTTGACCGTTCCGTTTCTCAATCGCTGTAAATTTGCCAAACCATCTTTCAACCCGATGCCGACTTGCTTAGAAGCGTCCCAAGCCTTGCGTCGTTCAACTAAATCGTTCGACTCTTTTAAAATTTTATCAATCTGGTTCGTCGTTACCGATTTGCCGTCAATCTTAAAATCAAACCCGAAGAGTTTTTCCGTCTGCGCGGTTTCGGCGGCGATGCGTTCCTTGACTAATTCCTTAGCGATTTCCGGATTTGCCGCCGCAATATAAAGAATCGCCTTGAGTTGTTTGACTTGAATCGTGGTTAATTTTTCTTTTTGATTCAGAAATTTGGTTGCGCCGTCAATGTTCTTTTTGCTGCCCGTAAAAGCGGCGAGTTTTTCAGCCGCCGCGACGGTCGCTTTTGCGTTAGTGTCGTCGCCTTCGACAATCATCGTATTTGATTTCCATTCGGCTTCCGACGATTCGTAACGCAGTTTAGTCCACATCGCCGAATACTCGTTAATAAACTTTTGCGCCTCAATGCGAACATCATCTTTTGAAATTGCCAGCGTCGCGGGCGCGGCAACGAAACTGAAAACAAACAGTGCAAGCAACAGGCTCGTCACAAATTTATGACATATTTTTTTGAACATAATTTTTATCCTAAACAAGAAATTTTGTAATTGGTATCGAATGTAATACGCAAACGATTTGGAAAAGATTTTCTCTTCGTAATAGATGACAGATAACAGATAAAAGATGACAGAGAAAATCGCAGCTACAGCTATCAGTTTCAGCTATTCCGAATTAATCAGCTTTTAATTTTCGGTTTGAACATTTTCCATCTTTCGCGCCAAAAGAAAAAGTCCGAAGCGTTTAACTTCGGACAAATCCAAAATCTAAAATCCAAAATCAAAAGACGTATTTGTTCGCCGCAATTAGCGTATTGGCAATTCGCTGCCGCGCCGCAATCGTGTTCACAGGCGAATTGTTTTTCGTAAAACGCTTGAGCGCAACAAGTAGCATTTTGCCTTCGTCGCCTTCGCTCATTGCCGCAATCGTATTACGCGCCGCCATTTCAATCCGCTGCATAGCGTCGTTGCAGAAAACCTTCGCCATATCAAGCTGATTTTCGGCGTTGCCCTTTTCGGCTAACTTTTGCGCCCGCAAAATCGCTGTTTCCATCGCGTAAGCATTCATAATAATATCCGCCGCGTTCATCAGAATTTCCTGCTGACTTTGCAACTCGGTCATATATTTTTGCGCCGCCGTGCCGACCACCATCAGTGCGACTTTCTTGGCGTTTTGCGCCAGTTTCATTTCGGCGGCGAGCATTCCCGTTTCTTCGTCAAACGACATTTGCGGATTGAGAAGTTCGCCTTGCAAATCCTTCGCCGCTTTCAGAAGTCCGAGTTCGCCTTTCACCGCTTTTTTCAGAAGTTGTCCCGGAATTAAAAGTCGATTAATTTCGTTCGTGCCTTCAAAGATGCGGTTAATTCTGGCATCTCGATACGCTTTTTCCGCCGGATAATCCGCCGAATACCCTGCGCCGCCGTAAATTTGAACCATCTCGTCAACGACGTAATCGAGTGCTTCCGAACACCAGACTTTGTTGATGGAAGATTCGACCGAATATTCTTCAATCGAGCGCAGCTTTTTCTCTTTATCTCCGCCGTCTTCGCCAATCAGCGCGTCAATCATTCCGACCGTGCGATACGACATCGCTTCGGCAACCCAGGTTTGAATCGCCATCTCCGCGAGTTTATGTTTCATCGCGCCGAAACTTGAAATCGGCACATTAAATTGTTCGCGTTCGTTGGCATAACGAATTGATTGATGCACGGCGAGTTTCATTCCGCCGGTCGCGCTCGCGCCTAATTTAAATCGTCCGACGTTCAGAATATTAAAAGCGATTTTCGCGCCGTCGCCGACTTCGCCGATTAAGTTTTCAACCGGCACTTTGCAATCGGAAAGAATCAAAGGCGTAGTCGAAGAAGATTTAATTCCCATTTTGTGTTCTTCCGCGCCCGGACGACACGTTTCCGAACGCTCGACGACGAACGCCGAAAACTTTTTCTTCTCGCCGTCAACTTTGGCGAAAACGATAAAATAATCGGAAAAGCTACCGTTGGAAATCCACATCTTTTCGCCGTTCAAAACGTAATGCGTGCCGTCTTCAGATAGTTTCGCGTTTGCCTTCGCGCCGAGCGCGTCCGAGCCGGAACCCGATTCCGACAAACAATAAGCCGTAACTTTCTCGCCCGACACGATGCCGGGAATATATTTTTCTTTCAAAAAATCCGAGCCGAAGTAAAGAATCGGCAGCAGCCCGATTGAAGTTTGCGAGCCGAATGTTACTCCGAAACCGCTTGCTCGTCCCATATTTTCGGCGACGACCACGCCGGTCGTCTGGTCTAAATCCAAACCGCCGTATTCTTCGGGAATGTTCGCGCCCAAAAGTCCGAGTTCGCCCGCTTTGTGAACAAGCTGCCGCGCCAATTCCCAATCGTGATTTTCCATCGCTTCGAGATTCGGAATTACTTCGTTGTCAATGAAATCCCTCGTCGTTTCGCCAATCATACGCTGCTCTTCCGACAAATCTTCGGGCGTGAAAATCTCGCTCGCATTTCTGTTTTCAATCAAAAACGCGCCGCCTTTGATAAAGTCTTTTTCCATCTGTGCATCCATAAATTTGCTCCTTATTTATTTGTAAAAATTATCGCTTCCAATTCCGAGCGCGTGATTAAATCTCGCCCGGTAGTTTTCAAACGCAATGCTCGCCGTCAATTCGACAATTTGTTTTTCATCGAAATAATTTTTCAACCGTCCAAACATCTCGTCGGAAATTTTCACCGGCGTTTTCGACATCGCCTCCGCATATTCCAAAGCGACTTTCTCGCGGATTGAAAACAAAGCGGTGTCGAAATAATGCGACACCGCCCTTATTTCTTCGTCGTTTAAAACGCCGCTCTTTCTGCCGAGCGCGGGAATAATATCAATGCAAAACGGGCATTCGATAATCTGCGCCGCCCGCAGTTGCGCTAAAAGATGAATTCGCTGTTCGACTTTACCCGATTTTTCAATTGCAATGCCGAAAAGATTTCCAAACCACGCAATTGAAGGACGATGCGCCGACACTTTCAACGAAGTGCCGACTTTGCCCGCGATTCGTTTGAAACCGATATAAAGCGGTTTCAGAATAATCGGCGCATCAGCTTCTTCAATTCCTTTGATTCGCTGTGTCATTTAATCTAACCCTTCAAAATCTCCGATGCGCTCATTCCATAATCACTCTGAGATTTTCTATTTATAGAAAAAGTAAATTTCAACCTGTTCCAATACACATCACCGATTCGCGCATCAAACGTCTGTCCGAATTTCGCATCTTAAATCTGATGCCGTTGCTCGAAGGGCTATCCTCATCGTCTGCTCTAAATAATAAATCGCAAATCCAGACCGGTTCGTTTTTTTTTCCCTTTTCCTGTTTGAAAGAAAATTCGATTGCGCTTTTCGTATTCGGCTCAGTTTGAAAAGACAAGACGCCGCTTAAAAAATCGAGAATCGTTCGGTCGTCTTTTGAAGTGCCGACGCTTTCACAATTTTTACCGGCAGACAAAAGAATGTCGCTGTTCAAAAAAATCTGTTTGACGGCTTCCTTCGCGGTTGGCTCGATTATTTTTGTTTCGATTTTTTTCGTCTGCCCAATTGCGGCAGAAAATAAACCGAGAGAAACAAGTCCAATCAAAGACAACTTTAAAATACTGTTTTTCATAATAGGAATTCTCCGAAAAACAAAGACGAATTTCAACTAAGAAAATTTTAGTCCAATCTCTCGAAAATTCCCGCCGCGCCCATTCCGCCGCCGACGCACATCGTCACCATTCCGTAACGCGCTCCGCGGCGTTTCATTTCCTGCAAAATCGTCGCCGTCAGCTTCGCGCCGGTGCAACCCAAAGGATGACCTAAGGCAACCGCGCCGCCGTTGAGGTTGACTTTTGCTGGATTCATTTCCAACGCTTTCATCACCGATAAACCTTGCGCGGCAAACGCCTCGTTGAGTTCGATAATGTCAATGTCTTCCAAATTCAAGCCAGCCATTTTCAACGCCTTCGGAATCGCGTAAACCGGACCGATGCCCATTTCTTCGGGCAAACATCCGCTCGTCGCGTAGGCGACAAAACGCGCCAACGGTTTCAAGCCCAACTCTTCCGCTTTTTCTGCCGACATAATTACAACCGCCGCCGCGCCATCCGACATTTGAGAAGAATTTCCCGCCGTCACTGTTCCTTTGACGTGAAAGACAGGTTTAAGTTTGGCAAACCCTTCCATCGAAGCGTCGTAACGCACGCCTTCGTCCGTTTCAAAAACGACTTCTTTGCGGCGCACGCGACCGTTCTCGTCGAGTTCGTCAACCACGACCGTGAACGGCACGATTTCGTCTTTGAATTTTCCAGACTTAATTGCTTCCGCCGCTTTCTGATGCGACTGCAAAGAAAATTCATCCGCCTGTTCGCGCGTGATTTCGTATTTCCGCGCCAGATTTTCGGCGGTCAAACCCATATTCAAATAATAATCCGGGTAATTATCAACAATCTTCGGATTCGGACGCACGACGTTGCCGCCCATCGGAATCATTGACATCGTTTCCAAGCCGCCGGCGACGATAATCTCCGCGCCGCCCGTTCGGATTCTGTCCGCCGCGATTGCAATTGTCTGCAAACCCGACGAGCAATAACGATTAACCGTCATCGCCGAGACTTCGACCGGCAAACCGGCTTCAATCGCCGCCGTCCGCGCCACGTTCATTCCTTGCTCGGCTTCGGGAAACGCGCAGCCCATAATCACATCGTCAATCTCAGACGCGTCCAAACCTTCGGCGCGATTAACCGCTTCCTTAATCGCCGCCGCGCCCAAATCATCAGGGCGAGTATTTTTCAAAGTCCCTTTCGGTGCTTTTCCGACAGCCGTCCGCACGGCTGATACGATAACTGCTTCTTTCATAATTTTTCTCTTTTATTCTGAATCTTCTTCCGTAATTACTGTTTTTTCCCAAATATAATGATATTCACATTTGTCCTTTGGTTTAATTGTTCGAGTCGTCCACCAACCTTCCTCACCTTTTGTCAGCAAAATCCCGTAAACTTGAATGAGTTCGGGAAACTCTCTAGCTAAGATTTGTTTGGCTTGCTTGCCAGTCATCTTTTTATCAGAATCTCGCTCAACCCAAACCGTTCGAACTAATTTTCTTTCTGTTTTCGCTGCGCTTCCGTTTTCGTGAAAAATTTGAATTTTTACGCGAGACATATTTTACTTTTCTTCGTAGCTTCTCGATATTTCACGCCGCTCTCAACTGTATTATCGTATCGGTCAAAAACGGCGAGTTTTTGTTCATCGGCTGCAACACTTCCGGCAAAGGCAAATTCATTTCTTCGTAACCTTCAATCAAAGCCTCAAGCGCGTCCGTAACGTTTAGAACAATTTCATCAACCGTGTCGGCTTCGGTTATTAGTCCGCGCAAAATCGGACAAGTAATCGTCCAGCCGCCTTCGGGCTGCGGCTCTAAAACAAGCGGCAAGCGGTAGATGTTTTCCGTAACTGCTTCTTTCATAATTTTTATCACTTCAAGGTTTTTTCTCTTTAGCTTCTTTGTATTCTTTCGCTCGTTTTTTAATTTCATCAATTATAGAGTCATAATTTTCACGCAAAAATTTGAACTTAAAATCTTTCTGAGGTTTATAACCAGCAGGAAAAATCACTTGAAGATTTACCGAATTTTCATTCTTTTCTATTTCACAATTCGTGCTTCCACATCCAATGTCTCTGCAAGTACAAACTCCAATTACATGAAATTTTTTGTTCTCGTAATCAAAAAACGTAGGTAAATCAACATCGTTATCCTCAAAGAAATAATAAGGAATTGCTTTTTCATCTCCAATCAATTTATCAACCGTTTCATCATCAATTAATAATTCAAACCAGAGAATAGAACGACGAGCATTTTTTTCTTCTTCAACTTGATAACTAAGTTTATTTAATTTCATAAAACAATTACTTAAACTTTTTAACTACGAATCTTGTTTTCGTTGTCTTTCCAACTCAATCCTCTCAATCACGTCAGCCACGCGCGGATTTTTCGCCTGCAAAATTCGGTTTTGAATGTAAACCTTGCTGTCTTTCGTGTTGAATCTATAATCGTAATCCGCCAAAACTTTCATCACCGCCCAACGCTTTTTATTCAAACGGCGTGGCGGCTCGAAATACGCGCCCATATCAATCATCAGGTTCGCACATTCTGGACATTTGCGCGGCTCGTCGCTCGCGTCTTTGGCGAAACTTTTGCGGCAATCGAAACAGCCCCAATGCGTGAAAGCGAAATTATTCTTCATTGTAATACTTGCTCGGTTCTGTAGTTGTGCCGTCCGCCAGACTGCACAATCTTCTAAAACCCGCGAGCGTCGCCACCCAAGCGTCTTCGCTGCCGACGCGGACGATGTTCTTTTTCACCTTTGAACGATTCACCAAATCTTTCTCCTTGAGTAAGAACACCGCGTCATCGTAATCTTTTTGTCTGCCCGCGAACATTTTCAAAATCAGTAACCATTCGGGCGAAATCAGCCGCATTCTGTTCGGAAAAACCACGGCTTCTTCCAACGCCTTTCGGTAATATTTGGCGTAACCGTCATTGCGGACGATCCAATCAACCGCGACTTTATATTTGCCGACTTCGACCGTGTAATTGTTTCCGCCAAAAGTAAGCGGCGCATTTGCTTCGAGCGAAACATAATTTGAAGCGATAATATCAACGCCTTTAGTCAGGCGCGGGTTGCCGTAAAGATACATCGCAATTCCGCCGATTAACGCCCATTCTATTTTTTCGGCGGCGGCAATCGCTCCGATTTTTTCAGCCGCCTCGAGTCCCGTGTCGGTGGAAATTGTCGGGCTTTCCACATTTTTTGAACTCTTTCGATTATCTCGTTATCGCTCATTTTTAGAAAACAAAAATTCTGATTTTTAGATGCAAATTATGTCTCGCGCGTCAGCTTCATACCTTGCGGCACGGCGACGACAATCGGCTCGTGTTCGATTTCGACGTTGCTCGCGTCTAAGCCGTAAGCCGCGTCTTCACGGATGCTGAACCAGCGACGCAGGAAATAATACGAGCGCATTATGAAATTCTGCTTGAACGGCAAATCGTTTTCGTGGCTCAAAAACGAACTGTGCAGCACGAAGCGAATGTCGCCGTCAATATTGTATTTCTCCAGTGCCGGATGACGGCTCGTGATGTCAACTTCCCTGCTCGCCTGCATATCTTTGAGCGCGAGTTTAAAAAAGTAATTCAGGCGCGTCTCGATGCGAAAGCCGAGCGTGAACGTCAGATGATAAACGTCTTCTTTGGCAATCGTCTTGACGCAGTATTTCATCGTGAACGGTTCGTTGTCGGTTTTGACGTGGACGAACCAGTAAACGTCGGCGCGTTTCGGCGTTTTCTCTAAAATTGAGCGCATCGTTTCCTGTTCGAGTTTGTCGGGCGTTTCCGAACCCGTCAGATAAACCAGGTGCGTCGCGTATTGCGGCAGGGTTTTATCATCACTCAATTCTTGCAATGTGTCGAAAAACGGCGCGGTTTTTTCCATTACCGTTAAACTGCGGCGCAGCGTTCTGCCCTGATACCAGAGCCACATAATCGAAATCAGCACGAGTCCGCCGAGAATCGTAATCCAGCCGCCTTGAGGAAACTTAATCAAATTAGCGATGAGAAACGCCGTTTCAATCACAAAAAAGAAAGCCGGAACCAGAAACGACGCAACTTTTGAAAAACCTTTCTGACGCAGATAAACCGACAGCAGAATCGTCGTCATCATCATCGTCAGCGTGACGGACAAACCGTAAGCGGCTTCCATATATTTCGATTCGTGAAAATAAAGCACGACGACGACGCAGCCGGCAAACAGCAGCCAGTTGACCTGCGGAATATAAAGCTGACCTTTAAAATCGGTCGGATAAACTATTTTCTGCCGATACCAGAAATGAAGCCGAATCGCTTCGCCGATAAGCGTGAACGCGCCGGAAATCAAGGCTTGACTGGCGATAATCGCGGCGGCGGTGGCGATGGCGATGGCAAGCGGCAAAATTGCTCGCGGCACAATCGAATAAAACGGAGTCGCGCCTTCCATTTTCGAGCCGAGATGGTGCATCAAAAAAGCGGTCTGTCCGGCGTATGACAAAATCAAACAAATCTTGACGTAAATCCAACTGTAACGAATATTCGTGCGCCCGACATGACCCATATCCGAATAAAGCGCTTCCGCTCCCGTCGTGCATAAAAATACCGCGCCCAAAAGCCAGAAACCGCCCGGATATTCAACCAGAAAACGATAAACCCAAACGGGATTTAACGCTTGCAAAATCGAAAAATCCGTTGCCAGTGACAGCAAACCGATGGCGCCGATAAATGTGAACCAGAGAAGCATTACGGGACCGAAAAATTTTCCGATAATCTGCGTGCCGAATTGCTGCGCAAAAAAAATCAGCAGCAAGATGAAAAGCACAATCGGCACGGTCGGCAAATTCGGCGCGTAAATACGCAAACCTTCGACCGCTGACGAAACGGAAATCGGGGGCGTGATAATGCCTTCGGCAAGGATAAACGAGCCGCCGATAATCGTCGGATACATAATCCATTTGCCCGCTTTCTCGTAAATCAGCGTGTAGAGCGAGAAAACGCCGCCTTCGCCGTTGTTGTCCGCGCTCAGAACAATGGTGATGTATTTAATCGTCGTTTGCAGCGTCAGCGTCCAGAAAACGGCGGACAATGCGCCGAGCGCGAGCGTTTCGGTAATCTCGCGCTCGCCGACGATTGCCGAAAAAGTATAAAGCGGCGACGTGCCGATGTCGCCGAACACAATGCCGAGCGCGACGAGCAAGCCCGCGAACGAAATTTTATTCAGATTCTGATGGTGATTATTTTCGGTTTTCATAGCCAGACAATCTATCCTTCTTCCGTCGCCGCAGCAACCTTGTTCAAACCTGCAATTGTTTTTATTCTGACACTCGCTAAAACTTTTCCGCCCTTTGTTTAATTGCTTTCAAAATTTCTTTTCTAATCAAAGCGCTGAACGGCTGAATTAAAGTCCAGTAGAATCCAAATTTTTTTCGGCTTTCCGCGTCAAGACACTTGACGCGCGTTTCGGTTGTAAGGCAAGTTTCGCCCTCCGCTTCGTCAAGCAGAAAATTCCAGGCGGCTTTAGCAAAACCTTTTTCGTTAAATTCTCGAAAATTTTGTGAATTGATTTTTCGCAAATCACCATTAATCGTCCAAAACCTTCCCGCCAAACCGAGCACGAGTTCTCGATTTTCGCTTTCGCCCAACACTTCAAACCGAAGCCTTTGCATCTCGCGCAAAGTCATTCCTCGCGTCGGTAACCCGCGCAGTCGAAACAGCCAGCGAACCACCGCCGATTCGCACAAATCAACCGCGTTCAAAGCGCGAAAAACGTTTTCTGCCGTCGCCCTAATTTTGAGGTCGTGCGTTTCGGTAAAATCGTATTCGGGCAAAAACAAATCAATCAACATTTTGTCTGACCTCAACCGCTTCGATTTCCAAAACACCACGCAACACCTGCGGCTCAATCGCAATCAAAAATCCGCGCTTGCCGCCGTTAATGTAAATTTTTTCTAAATCGAAAATCGTCTTTTCGGCGTAAATCGGCATCTTTGTTTTCGTGCCGAACGGCGACGTGCCGCCGACTAGATAACCGGTTAATTTATTCGCCTTTTCAGAATTGGCGGGCGCAACCGTTTTGACATTTAAAATTCGCGCAAGATTTTTCGCCGAAACTTGAAGGTCGCCGTGCATTAAAATAATCAAAGGCTTTTTCTCATTCGTTTCAAATATCAAAGTTTTGATAACGCTGTGTTCGTCAACTTTTAAGACTTCCGCCGAATGCCGCGTTCCACTTTTTTCGACGTATTGGTAAATGTGCGGCGTAAATTCAATTTTCCGCTCGCGCAAAACGCGAATCGCCGGCGTAATTGGATAATCCATCTATAAATTATCAATGTGCTTTTGTCTAAGATAAAGAAAAAGCGGAAAGCCGCATGAAACACCAGCCAAAAATGTAGCCAAAAAGACCGCCGTTAAAATTAGCCAAATGCCGCGCATTTTCAATCTCGCGGTTTCAAACGCTGTAAAAACGAAAAGAACCACAGCCGAAACGAACAAATCCATTCCAAACATACCGCCGATTTTTGATGAAAAAAGCTCGGAGAAAAACAATGCCAAATCCAAGCCGTTTTTCAAAAACCAAGGTATAAACTGCGAGTAAGGAAGTATTATTCCCAAAACGAAAAGAAGAAAATAAATGTGCCGCAGCTTCATAAGACGCGTCCTGAAATTTGCCGATACCGAAAACACGAAACCAGATGGTCATTCACCATTCCCGTCGCCTGCATAAACGCATACATAATCGTCGAGCCGACAAAATTAAAACCGCGTCGTTTCAAACCTTTGCTCATCGCATCTGAAACTGAAGTTTTCGCGGGAACTTCCGACAAACTTTGCCAAGCATTTTTAATCGGCTTGCCGTCCACAAAACTCCAAATATAAGAATCGAACGAGCCGAACTCGTCGGCGATTTTCAAATAACTTTTCGCGTTTGAAACAGCCGAAGCGATTTTCAAACGATTGCGGACGATGCCTTCATTCGTTAAAAGCTCGCTGAATTTTTTCTCATTGTAGAGGGCAATTTTTTCCGCGTCGAAATCGTCAAACGCGACCCGATAATTTTCGCGCTTCCGCAAAATCGTATCCCAGCTAAGTCCCGCCTGTGCGCCTTCGAGAATTAAAAATTCAAACAGCTTTCTATCATCGCGCACGGGAACGCCCCATTCCGCGTCGTGATAAGAAATTGATAAATCGTTCGTCGCCCAGCCGCATCGAAAGTTTTCAGAGTTGCGGACAGTTGCAGATAGTTTCGGAGAGTTTGAAACGCTGGAACTATCTGCAACTTTCTGTGAACTTTCTGTCAACTTCATTTCGGAAATCCGTCCGCTTGCAAAACTCGCTCGGCTTGGCGAAAATGCCGCCGCTCGTGTTCGACGACGACGCGAAAACCGTCCGCGAGTTTATACGTTATCAATTTCATAAACGGCGAAGTGATAATCGTCCGCTGCCAATCGGCTTTTTCGGTTGATTTAACTTGTTCGATCACTTCCCGTTGATGTGCGGCAAACTGCTCGACAATGTGCGCGTCAATTTCGCTCGGCGGCACAATCGCCTGCGACGGTGCTTTGAATTTGCGCCCGTCTTTTTGCAAAGATTTCACCAGCAAATTTCCGAAAAAAGAACTAAGCGGCGAATAATTTTCCAAAAAAGAACTTTGGCGCTTCTCGGACGCAATTTTTTCGAGTTCGGGGAAGAAAAGTAAATTAGCTTTTATCAAATGGTCGAAGCATTGCCCGACGCTCCAACCGTCCGCGCTCGGTTTCCAGTTTATTTGTTCACCGTTCAAGTCTCCGAAGGTGTTTTTTGCACTCCCGGAAATTTCTTCGAGTTCGGAAACGAGTTTTGAAATTTCATTGTTCACAGTAAAACCTCCAAACAAAAATTAGCCGCGTTTCAAATTTTATAACCGTTAATTTACACTCCAAGGCGACGCTAGCGGCATTATCAATTATCAACTATCCATTATTGCGCAGTAAGTAACCGTTTCTACCCGAATGAATGATAGTGATTTGATAATTAAAAATTGATAATGCGCCCGCCGCTTAAATTATATGAAGCCGTTAAAACATCAGCGTCCCGAAAAATTTCCGTCGCGCCGTTCGATAAAAGATTGAACGCCTTCCCGCGCGTCTTCGGTGCGGAATAATTTCAAAACCTGCGGCATCAAATCCCGCACCGCCGCGTCGAAACCTTCGCGCTGTAATTTTCTTGCCGATTCAATTGTCGCTTTCACGCCTAAAGGTGCTTGCGCGGAAATTCTTTCGGCGATTTCGATGGCTTTATCAATTTGTTTTCCGTGCGCGACAACTTCCTGCACAAGTCCGATTCTTAATGCTTCGGTTGCATCAAATTCGTCGCCCGTGAGCAGCCAGCGCATCGCATTTCCCCAACCCGCAATTTCCGGGAAACGCAAGGTTGCGCCCCCGAACGGAAAAATTCCGCGTTTAATTTCAATTTGCGCGAACGTCGCATTTGCGGAAGCGATGCGAACGTCGGTTGCCAGCAGCAATTCGATGCCGACGGTCAAACATTTTCCCTGCACGGCGGCAACCAGCGGCTTTGTGCGCGTCCGTGCGCCGTATAAATTAAGTGGGTCAATCGAATTTTCGGGATAGGTAAATTCACCGCTCGCCGCAATGGTCGGCGCAAGCGCGGCAAGGTCTAATCCGGCGGTGAACATCTCGCCTTCCGCATACAAAACGCCGCATCGCACGTCTTCGGTATCTTCCAGTTGCGCGTAAGCCACTGCTAATTCGTCAAGCATCTGACGGTCAAAAGCGTTGCGTTTCGCGGGACGGTTTAAGCCGATAAGCAAAATCTGCCCGCGCTGCTCGATTGAAATTCTTGATTCTTCGGTTTGTATCGTCATGTTGAAATTATTTTTATCTCGCCTTTATCTCAAATTCGTTTTGCGAACGGTAAAAACAAACATCAAATTCTGAAAAGAAATTTGTTTGTCCCAAAATCAAAGTTGCATATTCCGATTTTGTCCAGGCAAACGCCAGTTCTACCGATGGGAAGTCTTGTATTTGAGCATTTACGAATAAGGCTCTGGCTTCAAAATTAGCCAAATTTCCCGTTAGATTTAACGAAATTCGCTGCTCTTCCCACATTGCTCCAAGTTCTAAGCCGATGTTGTAAGGCAAGACATTGACGGTAGAACCCGAATCCAAAAGTCCGAAAACTTCTTTTATGTTGCCTTTTCGCTCAAGTGTAAGCGGCAAGTACGGCATCGGTTCAGTCAAATGTCTTTCAGGTAAAACTCGTAAATATGGAAACTTATTTGATTGCATCGGCTTTACGTTCGTCCAATAATTTTTGTAAAACCCGGCTCGCTTCAAAAGAATTGGTTTGCGAAATAAATTCGTGTTCTTGATTTTCGACAAACACAACATTTTCTTCTTTGGCTACTTCGTTTGCTAAAAATTGAATCGCACGAATTTTTTCTTTATGATTCAACGCTTTAAGAGTTGGAAGAAGTTCTGTTACGGTCATTTTTACTCCTTGATAAATCAATTTTATTGGAATTATAACCACGCGCGTTTTACGAAGATAACACGAAGGTTTTTCTTTGAGTTATCTTCGTGACTAAATTCTCTTTAGTTTCTCAACGGCTTGCCCGTTTTCAACATTCCCGCGATACGTTCCTGCGTTTTGCGCTCGCCGCACAAAGATAAAAAAGCTTCACGCTCTAAATCAAGTAAATATCTTTCGGACACGAAGGTTTGATGATTTAAATCGCCGCCGCTCATAATTTTCGCCAGCTTCTTGCCGATAAGCTGGTCGTGGTCGGAGATGAAGCCGCCGCTTCTCATCACATGCAGAGCGAGTTTGATGGCGGCTTGCGCCTGCTCGCCCAGAGCTAAAATATCAGTTCGCTCGACGGGTGAGACATAGCCTGTTTCCGCCAAAGCTAAAACTTCCTGTTTCGCATCAGCGATTAATCTATCGCCGTTCATCGAAATCGCGTCGGACGGGCGAATAATTCCCCAGCTTCTCGCTTCCTGCGCCGAACTTGCGACTTTGCCCATCGCAATGGTTTCAAACGTCTTTTTCAAAAACGCGAGCGGGTCAGCATCGGGCGTCGCTTTAGCCGCGTCCATCGCCCGCATCGTGAGTTCTTTTGTTCCGCCGCCCGCCGGAATCAAACCGACTCCGACTTCGACTAGACCGATATAAGTTTCGCCCGCCGCGCGGACTTTGTTGCCGTGCATCGCAATTTCGCAGCCGCCGCCCAAAGTTAAACCATAAGGCGCAGTCACGACCGGTTTCGCCGAATAGCGCAGGCGCATTACCGCATTTTGCAGAGCGCGAATCATCTGATTGATGTCGTCCCATTCTTCCTCTTGCGCTGCAAGCAGAAGAAGCATAATGTTCGCGCCCGCCGAGAAATTTCCGCCCTGATTGCCCACTACCAAACCGATGTGATTTTTCTCGACTTCATCAATCGCGTAGTTCATCATCTGCACTGTATCGCCGCCGATGGAATTCATTTTTGAATGAAACTCCAGACACGCTACGCCGTCGCCAATATCAATCAAGGATGCGCCCGCGTTTTTCTTGATAACGCCCGAGCGGTCCTTGACCGATTTCAAAAAGATAATGCCTTGTTGGTCGGGAATTGGTTTGTAATCATTCGTCGCAAAATCAAAAAATGATTTTTGTCCGTTTTCGTATTTGTAAAATGTTTCCGCGCCGCGTTCCAACATCTTTTCGACGTTTGCGGGAATCGCCTGATTTTCGGCTCGCATTCGCTCGACCGATTCACGAACGCCGATTGCATCCCACGTTTCAAAAACGCCGATTTCCCATCCGAAACCCCATTTTATGGCGTTGTCAATTTCAACAATCGTGTCAGCGATTTCAGGAATGCGGTTTGCCGCGTAACGGGAAATGCGTGAAGTTGTTTTCCAAAGAAATTCGCCGACGTTATCTTTGCCCCAAACCAGAGTTTTTATGCGCTTCGGCAAATCTTCGATTTGTTTCGCCGCATCTAAAGAGAGAAATTTTGTTTTCGTTTGCGGCTTGTATTCAAAAGTCTCTAAATCCAGTTCTAAAATCTCGCGCTTGCCTTCGGCGTTCGTTGATTTTTTGAAAAATCCGCCCTTTGTTTTGTCGCCCAAAACTTTCTTTTCCATCAAAGTCTTTATCAATTCGGGCGTTTGAAAAACTTCGCGGTCTTCGTCGTCGGGAATCGCTGGATAAAGATTGCCCACGACGTGCGCCGTTACGTCCAAGCCGACTAAATCCGATGTGCGAAACGTCGCGCTTGAGGCGTGTCCGATTGCCTTGCCCGTAATTTGGTCGACTTCGGTCGGAGTCAAGCCCATGTCAATCATCTCTTTGATGGTTGCCATCATCGAAAAAACGCCGATGCGATTAGCGATAAAATTCGGACGGTCTTTCGCCGGAACAACGCCTTTGCCAAGTCTTTCATTGAGAAAACCGGAAACCGCGCAGGCGACTTCGCCGCTCGTCTCTTTCGTCGGAATCACTTCAACGAGTTTCATATAACGCGGCGGATTGAAAAAGTGAATGCCGAGAAAATTCTTTTTGAAATCGTCTGAAAAAGGCTCGGCGATTGATTCAATTGGAATGCCACTCGTGTTGGAAGCGATAATCGCACCGTCTTTTTTATGCTTTTCGACTTCGGCGAAAAGTTTGTGTTTGATGTCGAGATTTTCAACAACGGCTTCGATGACGAAATCGCAATCTTTGATTTTGTGCAAATCATCTTCAAAATTCCCCAAAGAAATCAAATTTGCATTGTCGCCGAGCATAAACGGCGCGGGCTTTAACTTCTTTGCCGCCTCAAACAACGAATTAACGATGCGGTAACGAACCTGCGGCGCGTCGAGCGGCAAACCTTTTTTCGTTTCGTCTTCGCTCAACTCTTTCGGCGCGATGTCGAGCAGCAGAGTTGGAATTCCGGCATTTGAAAGATGTGCGGCGATCGCCGCTCCCATTGTTCCCGCGCCCAGCACGGCAGCTTTTCCGATTTGTAACATTTTTGTATTTTACCTTTTTGAATTGGATTTTTGTTTTGTGGATTATAACTGAATGAGTATTCATTCAGCAAGATGAGAAGTTTATAATAGTGGGTTGATTTAGATTTTCTTGCAGGACATTAATCCAACGACCGAATTAACGCGGGCGGGAACAACGCCAAGAGACGCAAGCTCCCGCGATGAAAATAGTTAAACCGATACCGCTTGATTGATAAGAGCCAGTTTGTTTTTTCAAAGGGAAGATAGAAAAATTTATGTCTGCCTGGAATAACGACATCAATTTCGCAGTCGTTCCAAGTTTGTAAAGTAGCTTTGTTTTCGGGAAATGAAGCAACATATTTTTTGCCGCTCCAGAGAATTGTTCCTTCGGCTTGGCGAACTGCGCCGGGCTTTAAAATTGAGCGCGCGCGTAGGTAAACGAGAATGATTTGAGAAAACTGAGACCTAATACCGCCGCCATGAATGCAAAAACGGCTACTATAATAAGAAAAATGGACGAGGTGTTTGCGACGGCAGCAACAGCCTTGGCGGGATTGCGCCAGTTGCGGAGTGCCGGAGAAACGATGATGACGTAAGCAAAAAACGCAGCTACCGTTCCTATCAAGCAAAATATTGAAAGGCTTGAAAGCACGCTTCTCAAACCCGGCAGCATTGATTTGAATTTCGCGCGCTGCTCTGCGGTCAACTCTCCGCTTTCATTTGCGGCGACAAATTTCGGTTCAATAAGATTTGATGAAGACACGCCATTTCGAGCAGGCGAAGTCTCAGCCTGTTGCCTGACCTGACCTGAGAAAGGTAATCGGAATTCCTGCTTCGACATATAAAATTGTCTCCTTGCAGCAAGCGGACTGGAAAATTCAAAAATGCAGATATTAAAATGTCGATGAAAGCATCAATACATTCATAAAGCTAAAAAGGGTTAAGCTTCTAAATTTTGCTTCAATGTCGCTTATGGCACTTTTTCACATTTTCTAAAACCATTTTACAACGTTGGCGGTTCAATTTTAATATCAGCATTATAGTCGTAATAAGTTACGGTAGATTTGCTGTGAATCATTTTACCCGTGCCCAAGTCCATATCGGTCTCGGATTCAGTTTGGTGCGGCAGACTATCTGTGGTTCCAATCCAAGCCTTTGTTACCATATTATTCCCCTTTCCAAGCAAATCTTTTATTGTATATTGGTAAACTAACATCAGACCTCCGTCTAATGTATCTGCGCCTAGATACTTCACCTCAGCCTTTTCTGTTAGCGAATCAATAATTTTGGGGTCGCGGAATTGAGCGAGCAGGTCGCCCAAATCCATCGGACTCTTTTGCCAAGACGCGTCTCCATTTTTTACGTAAGAATCTTTATCGGTGATAATCATTTCTTTTTTAACTATGCTGCCGCTGGATAAATTCATATCCTGCGTGATGTGCGCGCGGTTTGGAGCGACAAACTCAATCGTCGAATTTATATTACTTCCGCTGGAGTTCGTCGTTGTCATTCGTTTCCGAAACGATTTGGCGTCGAGACTGGCTTTCATCGCTTTAACCACATCTGCACGCGGGTCGGCACTGGCTGCGAGTATCGGTGCATCCGCCGTTGAAGTTGACGATGAGGACGACGGCGTATTTTCATCTTTCTTAGGTAATGAACCGCAGGCTGTAGTGATAAGTAAAGCTCCGCACAGCGCGGCAATTTGTAGTTTGCTTTGAAAACACATATAAATTTCTCCCTGTTCTGGTATTCTGCGCGGCGAGTTTCCCTACTGTAACACAAACGACTAGAAGCATAACGCCCGAATTAACCGGGCGCGCATTCAACGTATCAGGCATTCAACCTTGCGAATGAAGGCAACGCTATTCGCGCTCCGGTTCAATGAGTTATTAGACGGCGCGCTTCGGTTCTGGATTGTACCCACGATTCCCAAATGGCGACAGCTTGTCCAACCACATCTGCTCAAGAGTTCGCAGGTCTGCTGAAGGATCATAATCAGCCTGATCTGGCACTTCAAGGGTATCCAGCACTTCAACTTCAAAGGCTTCAGCTCCGTATTCAACTAGGTCTTTCTGTAGAGTTGGATTGGGATGAGATCCTGAACGGAGTTGCGCTCGCTGACGATTAAGTATAGATGGAAGGTCGATACTCTTACCGACGAGCAACTTCCCGTTAACGGTATTTCTAATGCAATAAACACCTATCAGGCGGCGAGTCTCCTTATACTCTCGAATCAAAGCCTTTTTGTCCATAAATGCTCCTTAAACTTGTTTATCTTGGCTCTTAAATTCACCTTACTCTGAAGCCCTCTAACTTTGTATTATACCGAACTATTTCTGTGTTATACCGAATGGTTTATACTGCACATTTGGAAAGAAAGTCAACGATGAAGGGATTTTATCGCGGTTTCATTTTGTTTTATATTGCCAAATCATAATTCGGCATAAAAATTTATGCCGATGGTTGTTCGTTGAGGTGACGCACGGGCGAGAAAAGCAATCGCAAAAATGGCACAAGCATTCCGACTGCGCCGATGACCAAAGTTTCACGCAAGCCAATCAATTCGCCCAACGCGCCCGCAATCAGCGAGCCGAACATCATCATTCCGACGTTGACGAAACGAAAACTCGCGGTCATTCGACCTTGCAGATGATTTGGCGTTATCGCCTGCCGCAAACTCATCAGATTTATGCCGTTGACTTGAACTCCGAAAGCGTGGAGAAAATGAGATGTTATCAAAAGGGCGACAATGAAAGCGGTCGAGCCGCTTGCCAGCGGGACGAGCGCAAGCGCAAAGATATTGATGAGATTTGCGCTAATCATTGTGCGCCCGATACCGAAACGATTCGTAATCAATTTGACGGTCAGTGCGCCGACCAAAAAGCCGAAACCAAGAGCCGAAAAAATTACGCCAAGCAGAAACGGTTCGAGATGAAGTTCACGAATCGCGTAAAGCGTAAAGAGAGCTAAAACGATTTGCCGAAAGAGAAAATATGCCGCGATTGATTCGGCAAGCGGGCGCAAAATCTCGTTGCCGTAAACAAAGCGCAGACCTTCGCCGATTTCCGTCCAAATGCTTTTGGTGTCAGAAGCGTCGGCGTGAGCGGGCGGGTTTTCCGCAACAGCTATCCGCCCGCTCACGCCGACGCTTCTGACATTTTCGGGAGCGCGGATTTGCCAGACGAAAAGGGCTGAAACGAAAAAGGAAACCGCGTCAATCACAATTGCAATCGGCGCGGTCAATATTTGCACCAACGCGCCCGACAAACTCGGTCCGGCAATCATCGCCGCTGATTCGGTCGTGCCGAATTTGCTGTTGCCTTCGACGAGTTGTTCTTTTTCCAGCAGCGACGGCAGAAAAGCCGCGCCTGCCACCATTGAAAGAATTGACAGCGCACCTGAAAAAAATGCGACCAGATAAAGTTGTTCGATTCTTAAAACGCCGAAAAAAGCGGCGAGCGGAATTGAAAAAGCCAGCAGTGCGCGTCCCAAATCCGCCGTTATTAAAAGCGGTTTGCGGCGCACGCGGTCGGCAATTACGCCAGCGAAAAGTCCGACTAATGCCGCCGCCGCCGTGCCGCTGGCTTGCAGAAATCCAATTTGAAAAGTGGTTGCTTGAAGAACAATGATTGCGGTCAGCGGATAGGCGAGCGAAGCCAATTCCGAGCCGAAAACAGAAGTCGCCTGTGCGCTCCACAATTTTAGAAAATCTTGATGTCGCCAGAGACTTTTCGATTGTGGAGGCATAAAATTATTTTTTCCGTTTGTTTCTTTCCATCAAAAACGTCAAGGCGAGATTTCTTTCGTTGAGGATTTTTGTGAGTTTCCGTTTTTCGTCTTCATCGGTGCAGGATTTTATTTTCTCTTTTAGCTCGCTGATTTCTTTAAATCTATCCGCTTCTTCAGGCACGAAATTGTTACTTTTCAAAACCGAATAACCCATTCGCACGTCTTCCGGCGTGTTGAAATAGTCGTCAAAATTCAGCGGTTTGCCCGCGCCTGCGAGATTGTCGAATTCGCCATTGGCAATCGCTTGTCTGATTTTTTCCTCGACAGATTTTTCGAGCGACATATTTTGAATATGGAACGCCGACAAGATGTTGCCGTTCCATAAAGAACTAACGTTTTATGCCGCTATCAAGTTGCAATCGAAAGCCATTTCAAACAAATCTTTTTTCAGTTGGATAGCTTGCCGTTCGATGGTGCAATCTTGATTGCTGATAAGTTTGAGAAAAAGATTTTGTTTCTCGCGTTTGAATTTCATATCTTGAACGTGATTTTCGTGTCCCCGGTCGAGAGCTTCGGCAAGCCGCAGAATCGCTCCCAAACGCGCAACCGTTTGGCGGTCTCGTTCGCTCAACAGCATAAAATCGAGATGTTTTTCCTTTGGCAGCGAGCCGCGATGATAACGCGCAATGTTGGCGATAATCGTTTTTTCGGATTCGGAAAAACCGGTCATCTCTGAATGTTTAATGAGGTAAAGCGAGTGTTTATGGTGTGATTCGTGCGAGATGTGATAGCCGACATCGTGCAGCAGCGCGGCGGCGGAAAGCAAAGTTCGTCCGTGTCTGGAGAGTTTATAAATCGGGGCGAGCGCATCGAAGATTTTTTCCGCTAAATCCGCCACCTGCAAAGCGTGTGATTCTTCATAACCGTAACGCCGACCGATGGCGAAAACGTCGCGCAACTTTTTATCTTCGACATCGGGAACCGGCGGCAGCGATTCTGATTCAATCTCGCGCAGATAATCAATAATTACGCCTTCGCGCAGAGCGTAATAGCAAGGCTGAATGGTTTGAATCTTAAATGCCCGCATCACGCCTTCCAAAATTTGTCCGCCCGCGACGATAACTTCCGCGCGCTGCGGACTGATGACGGGAAGTTTGGTCCGTTCTTCCAATGAAATTCGTGCCATCATTTTGTTGAGCGCAGCCAATTTTTTAAATTGAATCTCTAATTTTGTCGTTGAATTTTCGGCGGTTTGGAAATTGAGAAGCAAGGCGATATTAAGAATTGTGCCGGAAGTTCCCGTCGAAAATTGCCACGTCGTGTTTTTCGTTTTTTTCAGCGGGCGGATGAGCGCAAAAGCGATTTCCGCCCGCAGATTTTCGAGTTCCTTTACTTTCGGCGGATTAGAAAAAATAAATTTTTCCGTCAAACCGACCGCGCCGAGCTTCATCGAAAAAAGTTTGTGCGGCTCGCCATTTTTCATCAAGGAGAGTTCGGTTGAACCGCCGCCGATGTCTATGTTGAGAAGCGTTTCCTTTTTCGCGTCGAAAAACTGCGCAACCGCCACGCCGATTAGCCGCGCTTCTTCGACCGAAGAAAGCACGTCAATATGAACGCCCGTGCGCCGTTCGATTTCCTGCACAAATTCGTTTGCGTTCTTGGCTTCTCTTACGGAAGCGGTGGCGACGGCGATTATCGAATCAACTTCGCGGCTCTCGGCAATCGAGCGAAATTTGGCGATAGCATCAACTGACAAATTGATTGCTTCGGCGGAGAGAAAATGATTCTTCAGCGTTTCATGTCCGAGCCGAACGCGCTCGCGATCTTGCAGAAGAACGGTGAACGAATCGGCGGCGGCGGCTTCGACGATAACGAGTTTCAGGGAATTCGAGCCGATGTCAATGGCGGCGAGTTTTTGCGTTTTCATTTGTTGTGATTTCCGAAACTCATACTGTAACATCTTTGCCGAATGTTTTTAAAAAACGACTTTTTAAGTTAGATACCAAAGATGATTTTTTTGATCTAAGGTTAAAGGGGCTGAAAATTTCTACAAGTTTTAGCGGCTTATGTTAGCTACCTTACAGAAAAATAACTATGTAATTGCTAAATATAAATCCTTGGTTTACAAGTAACCAGAAAATACAAGGAGGACTTAAAGTCATGGAAGATCAACAAAAAGGTGGTTCATCGGGCGGCTCCGGTAGTTCTGGCGGCGGTCAAGGTGGCAGCGGCGGTTCTGGATCTGGCGGCGGAAGCGGAAGCGGCGGACAAGGCGGCGGTTCCGGTTCTGGTGGCGGTCAGGGTGGTTCCAGTGGCGGTTCCGGCGGTAGCGGCGGAAGCGGCAGTGGCGGCGGTTCCGGTTCTGGCGGCAGTCAAGGTGGCGGCGGCAAAGGCGGAGGCGGTAGCCAAGGCGGTGGTGGCAGCCAGGGCGGCGGCAGCGGCGGACAAGGCGGCGGCAGCGGCGGCAGTGGCGGCGGTTCCGGCTCTGGAAGCGGCGGTGGAAAAGGCGGCGGCAGTCAAGGCGGACAAGGTGGTAGCCAAGGCGGCGGCAGTCAGGGCGGCGGAAGCGGAAGCGGCGGACAAGGCGGCGGTTCCGGTTCTGGTGGCGGTCAGGGTGGTTCCAGTGGCGGTTCCGGCGGTAGCGGTGGAAGCGGCGGCGGAAGCGGCAGTGGCGGCGGTTCTGGCTCTGGTGGAAAAGGCGGAAGTAAATAACTTCTGCTATTAAAATTAAAAATTTAAATTTAAAGCCGGTCTTTCATAGGTCGGCTTTTTGCTTGACAAAAAAATCGGTTTCGATTGAACTCTCTATTGAAAATGAGCGAGAGAAAAATTCCAACCGTAATGAAATTTGGCGGAACGAGCGTGCAGGATGCGAAAGCATTTGCGCGGGTCGCGGAGATTGTTACAGGCGAAAAAGAAAATTCGCCCGTCGTCATAACTTCCGCGATGTCAAAAGTTACCGATGCGCTTTTGTCGGCGTTTGAAACGGCAAAAAAAGGCGATTCCGACAGCGCAATAACTTCACTCGAACCGCATTTTGAAAGGCACGCGCGAGTTTCCGACGCATTAACCAATGAGGCGCAACAAAAATCCTTCCAAACCGAACTCGATTTTGCAAGAAGAGAATTGACCGACCTTTTAACGCGCGCGTCGCGTCGTTCGCTGCCTTTATCAATGCTCAAAGACGCGATTGTTTCCTACGGCGAGCAACTTTCATCCAGACTTTTAACGGAAGTCTGCCGCGCGAAAAATTTAAATGCCAGACAGATGGATTCGCGCCGTTTGATTGTTACAGACGATGAATACGGCGCGGCGATGCCGATTTGGAATGAAACCGAAAATCTCGTTCAATTAGAACTGCAACCGTTAATTGATGCGGGCGAGATTCCCGTTCTCGGCGGGTTTATCGCTGCCAGTCGCGGCGGCGAAACAACCGTTTTGGGGCGCGGCGGTTCGGATTACTCGGCGGCACTCGTCGGCGCGGCATTGCGGGCGCGAGAAATTCAGATTTGGACGGACGTAACGGGCGTTTTAACCTGCGACCCGCGCATTTGCCCGGAAGCCAGAACAATCGGAACTTTGTCTTACGAAGAAGCATCGGAACTTGCCTATTTCGGCGCGAAGGTTCTGCATCCGAAAACAATTCAACCCGCCGTAGATTTTTCGATTCCCGTGAGAGTCTGCAATTCGCACGAGTCTGATAAACTCGGCACAATGATTCTGCCGAGTTCCGAATCAACAAAGAAAAAAGTCAAATCAATCGCGCACAAAACCGGCATCACAATTTTGCGCGTTTCGTCGGCTCGAATGTTAGGCAGTTACGGTTTTATGTCCGCGCTTTTTCAAGTCTTTGAACGCTACCGCACAGTGATTGACGTAATCTCGACATCGGAAGTTTCGGTGGCTTTGACGCTCGACGACACGGCTTCGATTGAGCCGATTGTGGGTGAATTGAAACGCTTGGGCGATGTCGAAATCGAACACAACAATGCCGTAATTTGCGTCGTCGGCGAAGGTTTGCGAGCGACATCGGGTTTAGCGTCTAATATTTTCTCGACTATTTCAGACATTAACATCTCACTCATCTCGCACGGCGCATCGAGCGTGAATATGACGTTTGTCGTGAAAGAGGAGAAAGTAGGCGAAGTGATTAAAAGATTGCATAATGAATTTTTCTGATGTGATAAAATTTTCTTGAGGTGAAAATATGTCAGTAGTTGTAACTGTGTCGAATCAAGCCAATCTTAAAAAAGCCCAAAGTTTGCTAGGCGCGAGAACCGAAAGTGAAACGATTGACCTTGCGCTTGAAAAAATTATCGAAGAGTTTGAGTCTAAACAATCAGCTTCACCCAACAAAGATTTATCCGATGATTTTTTTGAAGATTTATTTGCGGAAAAAACGAACTTGTCTGACGGAGAAGCCGTTCAGGCAATAGTCAAAGAACGTGAGGAGTCAACCTTCTGATGTCTTTTTGGGACAGCAGTGGATTAGTGCCGCTTTGCACAAACGAGCCGCGCTCAATCTTGGCAGGTAAGTTTTGGAAACGGTTTCCGACGAAATTCGTTTGGTGGGAAACGAGCGTAGAAATTTCTTCGGCATTAGCACGCCTCAAACGCGAAAATAAAATTTCACTCGCGCAAAGATTAAAAGCTGAAAAACGTCTGGCAACGCTTGAGAAAATTTGGGAAGAAATCCAGCCGGGCGCAAGAGTGAAAGAACTCGCCCGCACTTTCCCCGCGCTTCACGGTTTGAAGGCGGCGGACAGTCTGCAACTCGCGGCGGCACTTGTTTGGTGCAGAGAAAATCCGAAAGGCAAGGATTTGTTTCGGGCGATGAAAAGCTAGTCAAAGTCGCCGTAGCGGTTGGTTTCACCGCACATATTTTGTAATTTCCAATCCTGGACATTAAATAATCTAACTCATTCAAAAAGGAGCGTGTGAAAGATGGCAGAAATATTAATTGAAAAAGATTTGGCGAGAGAAAGGTTGGAGCAATTTCTGGCGACACACAAAATAAAAATCGCTAACACAATCGAAGAACTGTATGCTCATTCGATAAAAGACGACGACGGCGAAGAAGTTGACGAATTTATGCGTTTGCGCGAAGAATGGCGCAAGGAAGATGATTCGCATCGGGAGATTAATTGATGGCGATTGTCGTTGATACGGACATTGTTTCGTATATTTTCAAAAAAGACACGCGAAGCGAACTCTACGAACCGCATTTGATTCAAGTTCCAAAGTTTATTTCTTTTATGACTTTTGCGGAACTCCGACGTTGGAAGTTTCAAAGCAATTGGAGCGAAATAAAAAACAAAAAATTTGAAAAACTTTTGTCGGATTATGGTGTAGTTTATGCCGATGAAGAACTTTGTAATTTATGGGCGAGAATTACCATTAATGCTCAAAAAAAAGGCAGACCGATTGAAACGGCTGACGCTTGGGTTGCCGCCGCTGCGCTAATGTTTGACGTCCCGCTTATTACGCATAATCGCAAACATTTTGAAAACGTCGAAAATTTGAAAATCATTTCCGAATCGTAAAATTTAACCTTCCGTCTTTTATATCCCGTGTTCATCTATATAAACGCGAAGCGTGATGGTTTCAATTTCCTATGAACCTTTTTGAACTTACAAAAACTTTAATCAATATTCCATCAATTTCGGACAATGAAAAAGAAGTCGGATTTTTTCTGCGCGATTATCTCGAAAATCTCGGCTGGACGGTTGAACTTCAGCCAGTATCCGAAAATCAAAACAACGTCATCGCTCACTTGAACGACACGCCGCGAGTTTTTCTTTCGACGCATATGGACACCGTGCCGCCGTTTATAGAAGCGAGCGAGGACGACGAAAAAATTTACGGGCGCGGCGCGTGTGATGCGAAAGGCATAATTGCTTTGCAAATAACGGCGGCGGAAGAATTGCGAAAACAGGGCGTGAGCGACATCGGTTTGCTGTTCACGGTTGACGAAGAACAGGGAAGTTCGGGCGCGAGAATGGCTAATAAACATTCGATTGCAGCAAAATGCGAGTTTATGATTAACGGCGAGCCGACCGACAACGATTTGGCAATCGGCTCGAAAGGTTCGCTGCGCTTATTTGTCAAAACGACGGGCAAAGCCGCGCATTCGGCATATCCGGAAATGGGCGAATCGGCGATTGAAAAACTGCTCGATATTTTAGCTGATGTCAGAAAAATCGAATTTCCGAACGACGGGTTTTTTGGCGAAACAACAAATAACATCGGCACAATTTCCGGCGGTTTGAAAACCAATATTATTCCGCCGGACGCCGAAGCGGGCTTGCACATTCGCTTGACGACGGACGATAAACCGATTTTGGAAATTTTGGAAAAAGCGATTGACGGGCGCGGCGAAATCGAAATTTCATCCGTTGCTTTGCCCGTGAAAATGCTCGCCGTTGAAGGTTTCCGGCAAAAAGTTGTGCGCTTTACAACCGACATTCCGCATCTTTCAAATTGGGGAACGCCACTTCTTTTGGGCGCGGGTTCAATTCTCGTCGCGCACACGAAAGATGAATTTGTATTGAAAAGAGATTTGGAAGAGGCAGTCCGGCTTTATGTAAATTTGGTAAAAAAACTTTTAGCCGACGATAAAGTTTGAAAATTCAATGCGAGTTCGCTGATTTTCCGCGTTGAACCCGCATTGTTTTATCTTTTTTATTTTTCAGCCGCGCTAATGAGTAGATTAGCATAAATCGCGGTATATAATTTTTGCGCCAACAACGGATTGAGCAATTTGACCGCTTCATACTGTGCCAACGCCGATTGTTTCTCCTTTGCCAGCAAATAAAAGTCGCACAAAAACAACTGCGCTTGCTCGTCTTTCGGATTGACGCGAACGACTTTTTGCATTTCGGCAATCGCTTCGCGGTAACGATTTTGTTTGGCGTAAGCAAAGCTGAGAATGAAAAGCGTTTCCACATTTTTCGGCTCAATCTGCGCGGCGCGTTCGAGCGCGACGATTGCGGCTTTGAATTTTTTCTGCCCGATATAAACACAACCTAATTCTACTTTGTCAGATTAAAACGAAATTTGAAGAAAAAGAAATTTTCGCCGCGGATTTGCGCGGATGACGCTGATAAAAAGCCTTCAAAATTGAAAAATCGAGAGAAAATCCGCGTCATCCGCGCAAATCCGCGGCTAATTTTTAATCTGACAAAGTAGAACTAATTTGTCCACATAATCTTCTGCTCTTATATTTTATAGTAGGCGTTGAGCCGGAAACCACGCGAATTTGCTTTACCCGTCAAAGATTTCCGGCTTTTTTTCAAACGATCCATTCTTCATTTTCACTAATCTGTTTTACGGCACGAAAGCGCTTGGAACTGGTTTATCGGTTGCCAAGCCGAACGCGATACCGGTAAATCCCGCCGTGCTTTGCAGCAGATACCAGGTTCCGTCACGGAAAACCGCAATGTCCGCTTTCCCGTCGCCGTCGTAATCTGCTGCCGCCGGAACGTCGCTTGAAATGCCGAACTGGACGGCGTTAAAACCCGTCGTGCTGCCCAATAAATACCAGACTCCGTTTGATGGACGGAACACGGCGACATCCGCTTTACCGTCGCCGTCATAATCTGCCGGAACAGGTTTATCTTCATTTGTTCCGAATGCAAATCCGGTAAATCCGGCTTGGCTTCTTTGCAAATGCCACGTGCTGTCCGACGGTCTGAAGACAGCGACATCGGCTTTGCCGTCGCCGTCGTAATCTGCTGCTGTAGGAATGTCGCCGCTCGTGCCGAAAGTGACTGATGTGTTCTGATTGTTCGTTAAGTTATACAGATACCACGTGCCGTTTGACGGACGGAACACGGCGAGTTCAGCTTTGCCGTCGCCGTCGTAATCGGCGGGCGCGGGAATGTCGGTTGCCGCGCCGAAAGCGATGCCGGTAAAGCCTTGCGTGCTTCTTTGCAGATACCACGTTCCGTCTCGATAAACGGCGATATCGGTTTTACCGTCGCCGTCGTAATCTGCCGGCACGAGTTTGTCGCTTGGAATACCGAACGGAAGTCCGGTAAAACCGTTGGTTGACTGCTGTAAGTACCACGTTCCGTTCGACGGGCGAAAGACGGAAATATCAGCGCGTCCGTCGCCGTCAAAATCAAACTGTTTCCGGTTTGAGACGACCGTATCGCCGATATATCGAGCAACCGCAATGAAGAAAGATTTAAAGGGATCTCCCAAGGAACCGGCAGCGATAATTTTGCCGTCCGGCTGGATAGCAAGACCACCGACAACGGCTCCCCAGCTGGGTTGGTTGAAATTGGTCGTTACTATACCGTCGCCGCCGAATGAAGTGTCGAGCGAGCCGTTCGGATTATATCTGACGAGTGCAAAGTCAAGCTGAATAGTTCCGGAAACGACGATCTTGCCATTTGATTGAATGACAACGGAAGGACCATAATCACTATCATCAGCCATATCAATGCCGGGCGTGAGGACGATACCGTCGCCGTCAAATGAAGTGTCGAGCGAGCCGTTAATGTTATACCGAACAACCGCCATCATACTACCTTGGCTGCTGCCAGTCGCAACAATCTTGCCATCCGTTTGAACGGCAACCGCAAATGCACCGTCAAAACTGCTGCTCACGGCGGTGATCACTTTACCGTCGCCGTCGAATGAAGTGTCGAGCGAGCCGTCCGCGTTATAGCGGACAAGCGCGAAATCGGCAGTCGAATAGGAACTGCCGCTGTGACCGGCGGTAATAATTTTGCCGTCCGTTTGAAGAGCTACCGCCACCGCTCCGGTATAAGAATAAGACCCTAAAGATGTAATTACCCGACCGTCTCCGTCAAACGAAGCGTCGAGCGAGCCGTCCGAATTTAGCCGGGCGACGGCAAAGGCAAAATCTCTACGGTCGAATATCCCGCTTGCGCCGACGACAACAATCTTGCCGTCCGGCTGAATGACAAGATCGTTGGCAGAATTGAAATTGCCCATATCAATAATTACTTTGCCGTCGCCATCAAACGAAGTGTCGAGCGCGCCCGTAGTTTCGTATCGAACGACAGCAAAAGTACCGGCGGAACGACTACTGCCTGAGAAACCGGCAATTACAATTTTCCCGTCCGCTTGAATGGCGATGCCCGAAGCCCAATTGCGATTTCCAATAGAAGTAACAACTATGCCGTTATTACCAAAAGAGTTGTCACGCGAGCCGTTAGCGTGATACCGGGCAACAAAGATGATCGATGTAAACAGGTCACGACCGGCGACAACAATTTTGCCGTCCGCTTGCACGGCAACATCGGCAGTGACAAGCCCAGAGTCAGTAAGAACCTTGCCGCCGCTGCCAAAGGTCGTGTCCAAATCGCCCGGCGCGCCGGTCTGTGCTTGAACGAGCGGGAAAGCCGCGATGAAAAATAAAATCATTAGTCCGAAAATGAAAACTGAGTGATTGAGTTTGTGTTTGGTTTGCATAATTTTCTCCTGCTAACTTTTGGGTTAAATGTTGAGCCGAAAACGGCGTGAGTAGTTTTCCCGTCGACAGTTTCCGGCTTTTTTCTTCAAACGATCTGTTCTTCACTTTTCGCCGTTTTGTCTTACGGCACGAAAGCGTTTGGAACTGGTTTATCGGTTGCCAAGCCGAACGCGATACCGGTAAATCCCGCCGTGCTTTGCAGCAGATACCAGGTTCCGTCACGGAAAACCGCAATGTCCGCTTTCCCGTCGCCGTCGTAATCAGCCGGAACAGGCAAATCAGTTCCAAATCCAAATGCAATTCCGGTAAATCCAAGTTGGCTTCTTTGCAAATACCACGTGCCGCTCGATGGTCTAAATACTGCAACATCAGCTTTCCCGTCGCCGTCATAATCTGCCGGAACAGTTTTATCGTTTGCCTCGCCGAACCGGATGCCCGTAAATCCTAATTGCGAGCGTTGCAGATACCAAGTGCCATCTGACGGGCGATAGACTGCAACATCGGCTTTGCCGTCGCCGTCGTAATCTGCTGCTGTAGGAATGTCGCCGCTCGTGCCGAAAGTGACTGATGTGTTCTGATTGTTCGTTAAGTTATACAGATACCACGTGCCGTTTGACGGACGGAACACGGCGAGTTCAGCTTTGCCGTCGCCGTCGTAATCGGCGGGCGCGGGAATGTCGGTTGCCGTGCCGAAAGCGATGTCGGTAAAGCCTTGCGAACTTCTTTGCAGATACCAGATTCCGTCTCGATAAACGGCGACATCGGTTTTACCGTCGCCGTCGTAATCTGCCGGCACGAGTTTGTCGCCTGGAATACCGAACGGAAGTCCGGTAAAACCGTTGGTTGACTGCTGCAAATACCACGTTCCGTTTGATGGGCGAAAAACTGAAACGTCTGCTTTGCCATCGCCGTCAAAATCAAACCGCGTCCGGGACGCATTGAGTGAATCGCCGTGATAGCGCACCAATGCGACACCCCCACCATCACCGTATGTGAAGCCGACAGCAATAATTTTTCCATCAGTCTGCAGGGCAATCGAAGTAATACTGTCTTCGATAGGGGTAATAACAACACCGTTTGTCCCGAAAGATGTGTCAATTGTCCCGTCCGAGTTGTAGCGGGAAATGGCGAAAGTTCCGTTTCGCCGTCCAGCCGTTAAAATTTTACCGTTTTGCTGTATCGCTAAAGCAAAGGCAATGCCTTCTGAGTATTGGCTTGGCGCTTCGGTAATTCTGACGATACCGTTTGCGCCGAAAGTGTTGTCGAGCGTTCCATTCGCGTTATAACGCACAATTGATGACGACAATAGAGAAGTTAAATTTGCTGAAGTAAAATTCGAGCTGTTAACGATTATTTTGCCGTCCGGCTGCAGAGCCATTCCGCCAGCGTAATTAGTTTGATTGTCAATGTCCGTCTGAACAATTCCGTTCGCGCCGAAACTGTTGTCGAGCGTTCCGTTCGGGTTGTATCGCAGAACGAAAATATCTTGATTACTGCCGAAATGGGCGTCTCCGGCAACCAGCAGTTTACCGTCAGTCTGCACTAATATTTCACTGGCATAAAAATTACTGTTTCCGACTGATGTTTTCGATATCCCGCCTGTTCCAAAAGTGGTGTCCAGAGTTCCATTGGGATTGTAACGAACGACTGCGACTTCATTACTCCTAGTTCGACTGGCGACGACAAATTTCCCGTCGGGCTGTAAGACAATTCTTTGAGCATACGTTTCATTGCCCAACGGTGTTGTGATAACTCCGTTTGTTCCAAAAGCAGCGTCCAGCGTGCCGTTAGCCGTGTATCGGTAAATAAGCAGGTCTGTTGATGGTGTAGAGCAGTTTATATATTTATGTGCGATCACGAGAAGTTTGCCGTCCGGTAAAATCACGAAATCCGTAAAGATTATTTCGATTATTTCATAGCTGTTAGAAGTTACGACTACCGAACCGTTTGTGCCGAATGAATTATCAACCGTCCCGTTGGCGTTATGCCGGACAAGAAATGCATTGACTGGACAACCAAAACCGCCTTCGAGGACAATACCGACCGTGACGATTTTTCCGTCCGGTTGAATTCTGACCCTGATCGGTCTGTCTTCTTGCGAAGTAATACGTGTTATAACCTTGCCGCCGTTGCCAAAGGTCGTGTCCAAATCGCCCGGCGCGGCGGTCTGTGCTTGAACGAGCGGGAAAGCCGCGATGAAAAATAAAATCATTAGTCCGAAAATGAAAAGTGAATGATTGAGTTTATACTTGGTTTGCATAATTTTCTCCTGCTAACTCTTGGGTTAAATGTTGAGCTGAAAACGGTGTCAGTAGTTTTCCCGTCGAGAGTTTCCGGCATTTTGAGTAAAGCAGCGGATTTAAAGCGAGTTCGACGCGAGAAATGATTGTATCGAACTCGCTTTTGTTTACCGATTATTGAAATCGCGTTGCCGTTGCAGTCGCGCAGCCCATTCCGACTAACATACCGTTGGGGGCAAAAATTTCCACTGTGCCGGTCGTGGTATAATTGTTGCCGCTTTGCGCGAGGCTGACAGTTTGTCTGACGACGGTTCTGCCGCCAAATGTGCCGTCCGCGTTAAAGCGGAGGAGGGTGAACGCGAAGGTCGGATGAAACGGATTGCTCGCTTCCCAAATTCCCTGACCCGGACTGCGTAAGGCGGGACTCGAACTGGCGGCAAATTCCACCATTGTGCCGCCTTGGTTAAAAGTGGATGTGCCTTGAACAGGCGGCGAGACCGGCTCGCCCGTTTGACAATTGCGCTGTGTAACCGTTGTTAGCCATACGCCGACGATTGTTCTGTCGGGGGCGTTTAGCGAAAAATCGGGCGATTGTGTGTCTGTCGCTTCCTGACCGGCGACGACGGAAAATGTGATAGTGAAAGCCGTCATCATCGCCAGCGCGATAACGAAAATTGGTTTTAAGAATGTATTTTTCATTTTTTTCCTCTTTAATTTTGATTATTTCAGCCAAAAACTTTAAAGGATTGGCTGATGCGTGTCATAATCACAAAAATCAGTTCTGAAAATCTTTAGAAACGGGTTGAAAGTTTCTGAAAATTTCTGAAAACGACGATGAACGAACCTCAAATACAGATTTACGAGTTTGGCAAATTTCGCCTTGATGCGACGAAACGCTTGTTATTACGGGACAACGGCGAGTCTGTGCCGCTTACGCCGAAAGTTTTTGACACGCTTCTTTATCTCGTGCAGAACGCGGGGAAAATTATCGAAAAAGACGAATTGATGCGGGAAATCTGGACGGATACGGTTGTCGAGGAAAACAATCTCAGTCAAAACATCTCGATTTTGCGGCGCGTTCTTGGCGAAAAACGCGGCGAACATCGCTTTATCGCCACGATTCCGGGACAAGGTTTTAAGTTTGTCGCTTCTGTTGAAGTTTCAAGTTCCAAGTTTCAAGTTCCAAGTTTGGTTGAATCCGAGATTGAACATTTGAAATTACAAAATGAACCCGAAAATAATAACAAACCTGAAAGCAGAAACTTGAAACCTGAAACCAACCAAAACCGAAGTCAAAAGATTTTTGCTTTTGCCGCGTTGGTTTTATTAATTGCCGTCGGTGCGGCTGTATATTTTTGGCAGGCACAAACCAAATCTGTTTCGTCGCCAATTAAAACCGTCGCCGTTCTGCCGTTCAAACCGCTTGTTGCGGTAAATCGGGACGAAGCGTTGGAAATAGGAATGGCGGACACTTTAATTTCACAACTCGGTAATAATCGGGAAATCATCGTGCGTCCGTTGAGTTCGGTTCGCAAATTCGGCAATCTCGAACAAGATGCAAACAGCGCGGGACGCGAACTCGGCGTTGATGCGATTTTAGACGGCAGTATTCAGCGTTGGGGCGATAAAATCCGCGTCAACATCCGTCTGGTCAAAGTCTTCGACGGAACTTTGCTTTGGACGGGAACTTTCGACGAGAAATTCACCGATATTTTCGTCGTGCAGGACGTGATTTCAAACCGGGTCGCGGCGGCATTAGCGTTGCGGTTGGGCGGCGATGAGAAAATGCGTCTGACCAAACGCTATACCGAAAATGTCGAGGCTTATCAGCTTTATCTGAGGGGACGTTTTCACATTTTCAAATTAACGCCGCCGGAAATGAACAAGGGTATTTCATATTTCCAACAGGCGATTGCGATTGACCCGAACTACGCGCTTGCATATGCCGGAATCGCGGACGCATATCGTTCGCTCGCGCTCGGCGGCGAGATGCTTCCAACCGAGTTTCTTCCAAAATCGAAAGCGGCGGCACAAAAGGCAATCGAAATTGACGAAACTCTCTCCGAAGCTCATACCGCTCTCGGTATGACCATATTTTGGTATGACTGGGATTGGAACGAAGCCGAAAATCAGTTTCGGCGAGCCTTGGAACTCAATCCGAACAGCGCGGAGGCTCATCTGTTTTACGCGCATTTACTTTCCAACACGGGACGACACGCCGAAGCGCTCTTTGAGATAAAACTTGCCAGAGAACTCGACCCGCTTTTTCCGTTTGCCAACGCGCTCGAAGGGCTATTTCTGATTCACGCCGGACAAACCGATGAAGCGTTAGCCCGAGTGCAGAAAACTGTTGAACTGGAACCGAATTTTTGGATGCCTTATTTATTTGCTTCGTGGGCCTACATCGAGAAAGAAATGTATGCGGAAGCCATCAATGAAGCGCGCCGGGCGCGAAAACTTTCACCGGTTCAAACTACTGCAATCTCGTTTGACGGTTACGCTTTGGCGAAATCGGGAAAGCGCGACGAGGCGCGAGTCGTGCTGAACGAACTGCTGAAACTATCAACCGGGCGTTTCGTGTCGCCTTCCCACATCGCGCTCGTTTATAACGGGCTTGGCGAACAGGACGAAACTTTTGCGTGGCTGGAACGCGGGTTTCAGCAGCGCGACCCGAAAATGACTTTTTTGAAAGTTGACCCGAAATGGAACAATCTGCGCTCCGAACCGCGTTTTATTGATTTGATGCGGCGGATGAATTTTTAATAAAAAGACTGCAAATCTTAATCAGTAAGGCAGTCTTTTTTTATTCCGAATAAGAAAATACTTTATTCTCAGCTTGTCTTTATACCACATCGCGGTATGGTAGAAATATGGCAATCAAGAGTTTCAAAGATAAAATAACTGAAGCCGTAAATTACGGTCAAACGACTAAACAAACACAAAAACTCTTGCCTATCGAACTTCATCAGAAAGCGCAGATTAAACTTGCTGTCTTGGGTGCGGCAACAAGTCTGAATGACCTGTCGGAACTCAGAGGAAATAGACTTGAGGCGTTAAAAGGGAGGCGCGCAGGCAAATATAGTATAAGAATTAACGACCAATATAGGATTTGTTTTGAGTGGCGCGAAAATGATGCCTATAATGTGGAAATTATTGATTATCATTAGGAGAATAATATGAATCATATAACACCGATTCATCCGGGCAAAATTTTGCAAGATGAACTCGAGGAAATCGGAATTAGCCAGTCGCAGTTTGCGGCGCATATCGGGGTTCTGCCGAAAACAATCAATGAAATTTGTAACGGAAGGCGCGGAATCAGCACCGAAATGGCTTGGAAACTTTCAAAAGCCATCGGCGCAAGTCCTCTTTTTTGGATGAATCTACAAAATAACTGGGAACTAAGCCAGATAGATGAAACCGCATTCAGCGGGCTTGAAAGAATTGCCGCTTGAAGCGAGCAAAATGTAACAAGCCCTCGATTATCTGGAAAAAGGTTTCGCGGAAAAAGACGTGCGAATGGTTTTTCTGAAAGTCGAGCCGAAGTGGAACAACCTCCGAAACGAGCCGCGTTTTGTCGAGTTGATGCGGCGGATGAATTTTGAATAAAACAGGTGTAAATTTAAAAGTGGTTTCGACGCGAAAAACAATTGCGCCGAAACCGCTTTTGTTTGCCGGTTATTGAAATCGCGCTGCCGTTAGAGCTAGACAAACGGTGGTGATTAAATTACCGTTCGCGGCACGAACTTCGACGGTGGCGTTTGCGGTAAAATCATTTCCGCTTAGTCCGAATGTGGCATTGTGTCTGGAAATGTTACTGCCGGCAAGCGTGCCGTCGGCATTAAAGCGGAAAAATGTGTAGGCATAGGTGGGATGAAACATATTATTCGCCGACCAAATTCCGTGACCCGAACCGCGTAAAGGAGGCGGAAAACCGGCGGAATCTTCCGCCATTGTGCCGCCTTCATTAAAAGTGAACAGACTTTGAAAAGCAGGTCCGGTCGGGTCGCCCGTTTGACAGTTGCGCTGCGTAACTACTGCTTGCCACACACCGACAAGTTTAAATGCTTGTTGACCGAACACACGAGTTTGTCCGCCGACAATCAACATTAAAAAGCCCAGGAATATTCCGACTACTATTTGCGTCATTTTATTTTTCATTTTATTTCTCCTCTATTTTGTGATTTATTTATTTTTTCTGCCTGCTCTTTTCTGCGGAGAATTCGTCTTTTCCAAAAAAGATTTTCCGCTTTTGACAGGCTTGGAGCGTCAAAATCTTTGTCGCAAAAAATCTTTCCTTCTCTGCAACTTTGCGTTACAATGCCTCTGTCTTTTGCAAATTCGGCACGCCCGCGCTTTCCTGATTTTTCGGCTCCGTAGTTGATTTAATCAGAGAGGTGCAAAGATGTCTTTGGATTTAGATTTAATTTATTCTCAATTTAACTTTAAGGTGGATAAATCAGACAAAAACAAGATTTATGAGTTTGAAGAATTTCGGCTCGATGCCGTTCATCTGATGCTTTATCAAAAGTATGAAGAAATTCCGCTTGCTCCGAAAGCGGTTGAAACGCTTCTGGCATTGGTGGAAAAACGCGGCGAAATCTTGAGCAAAGACGAATTGATGAAAACCATCTGGACGGATTCGATAGTAGAAGAATCGAATCTTGCCCAATATCTTCACATCTTGCGAAAAACTCTCGGCAAAACAAAAGACGGCAAATCGTTTATCGAAACTTTCCGACGGCGCGGCTATCGTTTTAACGGCGAAGTCCACGTCGGCGCTTTTTCATCGAAAATAAAACAGGAAAATACGAATCAAAAATTTGTGCCGATTCACGCGCCGACCAACGGCAAAGCAATTAGAGAAGCGACATCGGGCAAAGTCGTTGCGCTGGCTGATTGGCGGCACGACGCGGAAGAAGTTGAAAAATTGCCCGAAGCAATTTCACCCCCCGCACAAGTAACGAAATTTCCCGTTGCCAAACGCAAAACATTTCCGCTTATCGGTGCAATTGTTTTCGGCTTGCTGATTTTGGCTTTGGGCTTTTTTGCGTTCATCCGCTTTCATTCGGAAACACCGACGGCAGACGCGCCGATTTCAACCATCGCCGTTTTGCCATTTGAAAACGGAAGCGGCGATGCGAATCTTGATTATCTGTCAGACGGTTTGAGCGAGAGCTTGATAGACCGCCTCGCGCAATTGTCGCAACTGAAAGTCATCGCCCGCAGTTCGAGCTTCAAATATCGCGGGCAGAATATTGATTTGCAGGACGCGGCGGCAAAACTGGGCGTGCAGGCGATTGTAACCGGGCGAGTCGCGCAGCGCGGCGACAGTTTGATTATCAGAGTCGAGATGATTGACACGCGCGATAACCGGCAGCTTTGGAGCGATAATTTTACCCGCAAGCTGTCAGACGCGCAGAAACTGCAAACGGACATCTCGCGTGAGATTACGGAAAATCTGTATCTGCGCTTATCGGGAGCGCAGACGCGGCAGCTTGCCAAACAAGAAACGACAAATCCGCAGGCTTACGAATTACTGCTCAAAGGACGCTTTTACGCGCTCAAAATCGGGAAGGAAGATCAGAAGAAAGGCATCGAATATTACGAACAGGCGATAGCCGTAGATCCTGATTACGCGCTTGCCTACGCCAAACTCTCCGGCGCATATGCAAATTTTGCCGGTAACAGCCTGGGTGACCCGAAAGAGTTCATACCCAAAGCACAAGCGGCGGCGCGAAAAGCATTGGAATTAGACGAGAATCTGGCGGACGCGCATCTGGCGACGGGGCATCTCTATCAGATGGCTTGGGATTGGGCGGCTGCCGAAGCCGCATACAAACGCGCCATTGAATTAAACCCGAATCTTGCCGATGCGCGTCGCATATACGCATTTTATCTCGGCGTTATCGGGCGGCACGACGAATCCATCATTGAAGTTAAACGCGCCAGAGAACTTGACCCGATGTCACTTATCAACAGCATGAGCGTTGCCGACGCATTTCTCTTTGCGCGTCGGTTTGACGAAGCAATTGCTGAAAGTGAGAAATTGCTCGAACTGAATGAAAATTATAGAGGCGCGTATTACACGCTCGGCTTTAGTTATGCCGCGAAGGGAATGTATGGAGAAGCCATTGCCAATTATCAGGAAGCAACGCGGCGCGGCGGCAACTCCATGAGCGGGCAGATTTATCTCGGCGCGGCATACGCCCGCTCGGGCGAACGCGAAAAAGCGTTGGACATTCTCAAGCAGTTGGAAACGAGCAAGGAATATGTTTCGCCCGGCGAGTTGACAGTTCTCTATGCTGCGTTGGGCGAGCGCGAGAAGGCATTTGCGTCGTTTGAAAAAGCCTACGCCGCGCGCGATTCACAACTGCAGTTTCTCAAAGTTGATCCGGCGTTTGATTCTCTGCGCGACGACGCGCGTTTTCAGGATTTACAGCGGCGCGTCGGTTTGCCGCAATAAGATTAAGCAATGAAATAGAACAACCGGCGCAACGAGCCGCGTTTATTGATTTGATGCGGCGGATGAATTTTGAATAAAACACTTGAAATTAGGACTTCTCAAAATGTGGAAACACGCACAATAGTCGAGTGTGATTTGCGCCCTCGACTATCATGCGGGCTTCTGCAAAGTAATGAGAAAAAGCGTGAATTTGAGCAATATTGCTTAAATTCACGCTTTGCTTTAAGTTTTATTCAAACCATGTGGCTGTTGTAGTTGAGCAATCAGCAAATAATAAATTGCCGTTCAAGTCAGGAAGGGTTGCCTCTCGCCCGCTGTTTTGTATTTTACAAGATTTGAACGCGGATGATTCTGCCCGGAAAAATTTCCGTCACGAAAATATTTCCGGTCGTTTCATCACGCGCCATCGAAGTCGGCGAAATCAAATTTGAAACCACGACGACCGGCGCGGCGTTGGGCGAGGTGAAAAATTTCAAGCGACCGGGCTGATTGGCAAGTTGATTTGCCGAGAATTCAAGCGTGAAATACATATTTCCTCCGACGCGCAGAACGTCAATCGCCGAAGTTAAGTTAGGAATGAAAGTTCCGCGCTCGCCGCTTGGCAAATTGACAATTTGGACTTCCGAGAAATTCTGTACAAACGGAAAGCCCGTCAAAAGCGGCACGAGCAGATGATGTCCGACGAGTCGAATATTGTCCGGAACAGCTTCTACCGTCGGCGGTCCGAGTGTCGGAAACAACGGATTTGGTTTGTTCGGAAATGTCACAAAGGTCGAAAATTGACCATTGCCGATGTTGACTCGATAGATTAAATTAAAACTTGCGTCCACGACATACAGATTGTTTTGGAAAATCTCCACGCCGAAAACATTCGATGCACGTATATTGTGCGGAAAACCGGGGCGCGGATTAGGCGCAGAATCCGGTAAATTGGCAACCATGCGAATCGTCATTTGTTGCCCGTTGGCGTTGGTCAATGCGACTACTCCGCCGCCTGCGAGCGTTGTTTGATTTGCCGTCGAAAGCGTGAACTGGCTCGTTATTCCCTCGTAATTTCCCGGCAGATTTAATTCCAAAACTGAATCGAGAATCGGCGATGACGGATGTGGATTCAGTGATTCAAGACCGGGACCGACATTCATCACAGCGTCGCCCGTGCCGATTGTCAGATAAAGCGTATTCCCGTGCATAATCAAACCCGACGGACCCGACGGTTCCGGCTGACCGCCTAGATTATTAACACCCGACGGAAGACCGCCGACAAGCGTTTGTCGTGCGCCGGTTGTGCGATTGACCAGAGACACGCGCCCATTATTTGCCACAGCTATTCCGGCTTCAGCGACAAGCAAAGCATTATGTCCGGCAGAGATTATTTTTGTCGGTTTTTCCAAACCGGCGGTGAAAACAGAAGTCGTTTGGGCTTGAACACTCAAAGCCAAGCCGCACAACGCAACAATCGTTAAGATAAATGTGATTTGTTTTATTTGTTTCATAGTAGCTCCTTATTGAATTTGGTTGATTTATGCGAAGATTGGACATTTTTATTTTTGATTGATGCCCGTTCTTTGCCCGTTCAATTTTGTTGCAACAAAACCGAGGCTCCGTTTGCCAGTCTAAAAGAACTTGGCAATTGCCGGCGCGCCTCTGGTTTGCGCCAACTGGTCGCCGACATCGAAAATATCGAACGTCATTATCTTCGCGTAGACCGGCGGCAAAAGTCCTTGTAAATTTCTTGAAAAAATCTTGGAATCCTCTTGAATGCTAAATTCACTTAATGTCGAATTTAATTTCTACCTTCATATACTAACGCGACAAAAAAGTCAAAGAAGGCTAAATAATTTTTCCGGAAATTTTTCACCTTTCGGAAAACATATTGACTTGCCGCATTGAACAATCATATTCTTGTAGCCAAAAAGTGCGGTATAAATGGAGCAAGCTGTCAATAAATCAAAAGAGATTACACGAATGCTGCAAGAATGGAGCGGTGGCAAACAAGAAGCCTTAGACGCGCTTTTGCCACTCGTTTATGCGGAACTGCATCGGCAAGCCTCGCGCTACCTGCGCCGCGAACGACCTGACCACACGCTTCAAACCACCGCGTTAATCCACGAGGCGTATATGAAACTCGTTGACCAGCGCGAAGTCAACTGGCAGAACCGCACCCATTTTTTCGGCATTGCTGCACAGATGATGCGCCGGATTCTGGTTGATTATGCACGACAGAGGCACCGCGCGAAACGCGGCGGAATCGCTGAGGATTTACCGCTTGAAGAAGCCGCGCTGGTTGTGTCAGAAGAAAGAAGCGTTGATTTAGTCGCGCTCGACGAAGCGTTGACGCGCCTTGCCGAGTTTGACGAACGACAAGCGCGAATTGTCGAGTTGCGTTACTTTAGCGGTTTGACGATTGAAGAAACCGCCGAAGTTCTTCGCATTTCGCCCGCGACCGTAAAAAGTGATTGGAATGTGGCAAAGGCTTGGCTGCGTCATGAAATTACGCGGGTAGCGTAAAAACAATTTTTAATTGAGCAATGAACCGCAATGAGTGGCAAAAAGTGAAGAAAATTTTCGATGCCGCGCTGAAACTCGCGCCGGATGAACGCGGAAAATTTCTTGATGAAAACTGCGATGAAAATAAAACCTTGCGTCGAGAAGTCGAAAATCTGCTCGCTTCGTTTAACGACGATAGTTTTATGGAACAGCCCGCTGCAACGGAACTCGCCAGCCTTATCGTCGAAAGAAACAGCAAACTCACAGATGGCGAACAAATTGCGCATTACCAAATTCTTTCGCAAATCGGCGCGGGCGGTATGGGTGAAGTTTATCTGGCAAAAGATACGCGCCTGCACCGAAAAATCGCGCTCAAGATTTTGCCTGCCGCTTTGAGTAACGACCAAGACCGCTTGCGGCGTTTCGAGCAGGAAGCGTGTGCGGCTTCGGCGCTTAATCACCCGAACATTTTGACGATTTACGAAATTGGCGAGACTGCCAAGACGCGCTACATTGCCACCGAATTTATTGAAGGCGAAACTCTGCGCGACAAATTAGAACGAGATGAAATGAACCTCAAAGAAATTCTCGACATTGCCGGGCAGACGGCTTTCGCTCTCTCGGCGGCACACGCGGCGGGAATCGTTCACCGCGACATTAAGCCGGAAAACATTATGCTCCGCGCGGACGGCATCGTTAAGGTTTTAGATTTCGGTTTAGCAAAACTGACTGGGAAAAAAGGGATAGATTCAGATGCCGAAGCCGAAACATTCGCCCAAGTGAACACGCAGGCAGGAATGATTCTGGGAACTGTCGCTTATATGTCGCCGGAGCAAGCGCGTGGAAAAGAAACCGACGCCAGAACTGATATTTGGAGTCTCGGTGTTGTTTTGTATGAAATGCTTGCCGGAAAAGTACCCTTTGCAGGTGAAACAATGAGCGACACGATTGCCGCAATTCTTAAAAGCGAACCTGCGCCGACGGGCGAAAACACGCCGCCGGAATTGAATCGAATTATGCGAAAGGCGCTGCAAAAGAACGCGGATGAGCGTTATCAAACCGTCAGAGATTTACTGCTCGACCTCAAGAATTTGAAGCGCCAATTGGAGTTTTCCGAAGAACCCGAACGCTCGCACATTCCGTCTTTCGCAAAACTGGCAGATGTCGGCACGGCGCAGTCGGACGAAAACGCAACGGCAATTCAACCGGCGGCGGTTTCTACACGAAACAACGTTACTCAACAGCCTTCAAGCGTAGAATATGTGGTCGGCGAAGTCAGGAGATATAAATTCGTTTCGCTTGGATTGTTGGCGGCTTTGGTTGTCGCGCTTGCCGCCATTGGTTACTTTCGCTTTTTCGCCACGCACTCGGCAGTGATTAACTCAATCGCCGTCTTGCCGTTTGTCAACGAAAGCGGCAACTCGGATGCCGAATATCTGTCGGACGGAATGACCGAAACTTTGATTAGCAGTTTATCGCAGCTTTCGCGCCTTTCCGTTAAAGCGCGAAGTTCCGTCAAGGTCTTTATCATTGGCACAAGCGAACACCTGAAGACATCCGTAAGAGTATTTTGCTTTTCCAACAGGCAACTGAAAAAGACCCGTCATACGCGCAGGCTTACGCTGGCTTGGCTTTAGCCTACGCTGTTCTTCCTTCCAACAGTAATATGACGAAGCAAGATACAAAAGAGGCTCAACTCAAAGAACGTGCCGCATTAAGTAAGGCTCAAGAGTTAGACGACTCGCTACCTGAAGTTCACGCCGACTTAGCCGCTATCAAACATGAAATTGATTGGGATTCCGTCACTGCCGAAAACGAATATAAACGAGCCATCGAGTTAAATCCGAATTACGCGACGGCACGGCAATGGTATTCTGAATTTCTTTCGCACATTGGACGATACGAAGAAGCCTTAGCCGAGATAAATAAAGCCCACGAAATCGACCCGTTTTCTCGTGTCATCAGCGGCAACATCGGCGCACGACTATATGAGGCGCGTCGTTTCGACGAAGCTATCGCGCAATATAAGAAAGTCATTGAGATGGAGCCTAACTATCCAAGTGTTCACGGCGGTCTCGCACATGTCTACGAAGCAAAGGGTATGTACTCGGAGGCAATCGCGGAAACTCGCATTGCGGACATTCTGTTGGAAAAAGGTTCCGCCGAAAGCTCCGAACGCAAAGCCGCCGCTTTCACGCAGGCACTTAGAACCGGCGGGGCGCAAGGCTACTGGCGAAAGCATCTTGAGTTAAGCCTGAAGGAGTACGAACAGGGGTATGAGACGGCTTATGATATCGCCTTAATCTATGCACGACTCGGCGACAAAGACCGCTCTTTTGAGTGGCTGGAAAAGTCCTTCGCCGCTCACGAAGTAGGTTTGGTTAGCATCAAAGCCGAATTCGCTTTCGATGGGTTAAGCACAGACCCGCGCTTTCAGGATTTGCTGCGGCGCGTCGGTTTGCCGCAATGAGATTAAGAAATGAACTCAGAACGCTGGCGAAAAGTTAAAGGATTATTCGATGCGGCACTAGAACTTGCGCCTAATCAACGCAAATGGTTTCTTGATAAATCGTGCGGCAATGACGATGGATTGCGCCGTGAAGTCGAAAAACTGCTTGATTCGTTTGCTGAAGACAGTTTTATGGAACAGCCCGCCGCCCGTGAAGTCGCCAGCGTCATTATCAAAGCCGAGACGAAGAATCTCGAAGCGGGAAAGTGTTTCGGTCATTATGAAATCGTCCGGCAAATTGGTGCAGGCGGAATGGGCGAGGTTTATCTCGCGCAGGACAAAAAACTCGAACGACGAGTCGCCGTCAAAATTCTCAACGAAAAGTTCAGTCGCCACGAATCGAATCTCCAAAGATTTATCCAAGAAGCCAAAGCCGCATCTGCTTTAAACCATCCGAATATTCTCGTCATTCACGAAATTGGCGAAACCGAAGAAGCAAATTTCATCGTCAGCGAGTTTATCGAAGGCAAAACCTTACGAGAGGTTATTGAAAAATTGCCGATGAGATTGTCAGAAGTTTTGGAAATTTCAATCCAAATTGCTAATGCTCTCGTCGCTGCACACGCGGCGCGCATCGTTCACCGCGACATCAAGCCGGAGAATATTATCGTGCGCCCGGACGGTTTTGTGAAAATTCTCGATTTTGGTTTAGCAAAACTCCTCGAGCAGAAAGCCGTCGGTTTTGAAGCATTAACCGTCAAGCAAAACGAAACGGCGAAAGGCATGATTTTGGGAACGGTCAACTATATGTCGCCCGAACAGGCGAAAGGCGAACGGGTTGACGAGCGAACGGATATTTTTAGTTTCGGCGTTCTTCTTTACGAAATAATTGCGGGTAGAACGCCCTTTGCGAGTGACTCGATGTCGGAAACTTTCGCCAACTTGATAAATTCAGAACCGCAGCCGCTTTCGCGCTTTGCGGCAAACGCACCCGACGAATTGCAACGAATTGTTGCCAAAATGCTCAAGAAAAACAAGGACGAGCGTTATCAAACGGCAAAAGATTTGCTGATTGATTTGAAAAGTCTGCAAAAACGTCTGGATTTTGAAACGGAACTTCATCGAGAAGGGGAGACGGGGAGACGGGGAGATAGGGAGACAGGGAGAAAAGGAGAAGAGGAGAATGTTACGAAACTTCAATCGTCTCCGCGTCTCCCTATCTCAATTCAGTCGCCATCTTGCCATTTGCGAATATGAGCAACGACGCGGAGAACGAATACTTCTGCGACGGATTAGCGGAAGAACTCTTGAACGCGCTGGCAAAGATTGATGATTTGAATGTCGCGGCGCGGACTTCCGCCTTTTCGTTCAAAGGCAAAGGGGCGAATGTCAGCGAAATCGGAAATGCCTTAAATGTCAATACGATTTTAGAAGGCAGCGTCAGAAAGTCGGGCAATCGTCTGCGAATTACAGTTCAGCTTGTCAAGGCATCGAACGGTTATCATTTGTGGTCGGAACGCTACGACCGCGAGATGCGCGACATTTTCGACGTGCAGGACGAAATTACGCTCGCCGTGGTTGGCGCGCTGAAAGTTAAACTTTTCGGCGAAGAAAGAGCGGCGGTTTTGAAGCGTTACACCGACAATCCGCAGGCTTACGAATTTTATCTCAAAGGAATTTATTATCGCTGGAAACTCACGCCGGAGGAATTCGGGAAAAGCCTCAAATACTTCGAGCAAGCGACTGCAGCCGACCCGAATTTCGCGCTCGCCTATTTCGGGCTGGCTTCTTATTACGGCTACGGCACGGCTTGGGGGCTTTTGCCGACACCGCCCGAAGAAGGCTGGGCGAAGGCGGAAGCGGCGATGGAAAAGGTTTTGGAGTTGGACGCGACACTGCCGGAAGTTCTCATCGGAAACGCCTTCAAGCTGGTTCATTACCGCGAATGGGACGAAGCCGGAACGGGCATCGAACGCGCCGCCGAAGCGAATCCTAAATTTCCTGAAATTCATCATCTTTACAGCTTTTATCTGCTGGCAGTCGGACGATTTGACGATGCTGTTTCCGAAGCCAAACGTGCGCTGGAACTCGACCCGCTTTCGCTCAATTACAGCCGTTTCCTGGGCATTTGTTTCTTTTTCGCGCGGCGTCACGACGAAGCAATCGGGCAACTTAATCAGGCGCTCGAACTGGAGCCGAATAATCCTTCGGTTTACGAAATTCTCGGCGGAGTTTATGTGCAAAAAGGAATGTTCGCCGAAGCCGCTGCCGCGTGGCAAAGGGCGATGACGCTCGAAGGCGACGACGAACTCGCCGCCGTTCTCGACCGCGATAAAGACAATTTCGCCAATGCCGCGCAAGCCATCGCGCAAAAGCGAATCGAACGAATGAACGCCAAGACCGCTTCGGGCGAATTCGTTTTGGCGATAAACCTCGCCCGCGCATATCTGATGCTCGGCGACGAAGACCAAACATTTTATTGGCTGGAAAAAGCGGTTGACGAGCGCAACGTCTTTCCGCTATTGATGAATAGCGACCCGTTCTATGACCGCGTGCGCTCCGATTCGCGCTTTCAAGATTTACTTCGGCGCGTCGGTTTTCCGACGGACGAAAACGCGCCGGGCAGAACGACAAATGAAGCGAGCGAAACACAGACGGCAAGACTTTCGCCCGCCGCCACCGAAGCAAAAGAGTTTGGAGTTCCGCCTTCAGGCGGCAATCTAAACAATCAATCAACTTCATCCGCAGGCGAAAAACAGCCGCCTGAAGGCGGAACTCCAAATTTTACTTCAAACATCAAACGCGGCTATCTCATCACGCTTGTTGTTTTTCTCTTAGCGGCTGTCGGATTCGGCTATTGGTTTTTATCGGCAAAAAAATCGGATTCGAGCGCGGGTGGCAAAAAATCGCTTGCCGTTCTGCCGTTCGTCAATGCCAGCCAGGATGCGAACGCCGAATATCTGTCGGACGGCATTACCGAAAGCATTATTAACAATTTATCGCAGCTTGCGGGTTTGAAAGTGATGTCGAGAAATTCGGCGTTTCGTTTTAAGAACAATCAAACCGACACTAAAAATATCGCTTCACAACTCGGCGTAGAAAGTTTGGTAACGGGCGACATCAAACAACTCGGCGATAAACTTATTATCAATGTCCGCTTGATTGACCCAAGCGATGATTCGCAAATTTGGGGAAATCAGTATGTCAAAACGACCGCCGATGTCATCGCCGCGCAAACGGAAATCGCGCAAGCCGTCGCGCAAAATCTGCGCTTGAGATTAACCAATTCCGAACAGCGGCAACTCGGTAAAAGTTATACGAAAAACGCCGAGGCGTACGAACTTTATTTGCGCGGGCGTTTTCACTATTTCAAAATAACTCAGGCGGAAATCCGCAAATCAATTGAATTTTACGAGCAAGCAATCGAGCTTGACCCGACTTACGCGCTCGCTTACGCGGGAATAGCGGACGCTTACCGGACTTTGCCAATCGCTTACGGCACGTCGTCCAAAGAAAGTTTTCCGCAAGCCAAAGCCGCTGCCATAAAGGCTTTGGAAATTGATGCAAACTTGGCTGAAGCGCACATCGTTTTGGGCTGGATTGCATTCTGGTTTGAATGGGATTGGCAAGCGGCGGAAAGCGAGCTAAAACGAGCCATCGAACTTGCCCCGAATAACGCGGATGCTCATCGCGCTTACGCCCATCTATTATCAAATACGGGACGACACGTGGAAGCCATCGCCGAAAGCAAACTCGCAAGAGAACTCGACCCGCTTTCGCTGATTACCAACTCGCTAGAAGGTCAATTTTTATTTTACGCCGGACGCGAACTGGAAGCATTTGCCAGATACCACAAAACGCTGGAAATCGAGCCAAATTTTTGGGTTGCGCACAACGGTTTGGCGCGGATTTATATTCGTCAAAAACGCTTTGCGGAAGCCGTCACCGCGTTGAATAAAGCCATCGAACTGTCCGGCGGAAGCACTGAACCCATCACGCAATTGGGCTATGCGCTGGCAAAGTCGGGAAACCGCGAAAAAGCGCAAGCTACTCTCGAAGAATTAAAATCGCTTGCTGCAGAAAGTTACGTTCCGGCATATAATTTCGCTATGGTTTACAACGGTTTGGGCGAGAAAGAAGAAGCGTTAAAATATCTCGAAAAATCTTTCGAGGAACGCGAAGTGCAAATAACGTTTATCAAAATTGATACACGCTGGGACGAGTTTCGCGCCGCGCCGCGATTTATCGAAATTATCAAACGAATGAATTTTGAATAGATAACGTAAAAGAGTTTCGCGTAAATTGAGTTACTCGCAATTTTTAGACGGCGTTTGCTTTAAGAACTTTTGCAAATGAGTTTTCATTGTTTGAAGGGCGCGAACATTTTTCCGAAAATCGGATAAAGTCTCGATGGCGTTTAGAGATTCGATAAAAGCCTTTCGCGCTTCGCATTTTTTACCGGCTGTGAGTAGAATTTCGCCGCGCTTTAGCAAAAAACTTTCTTTGCGCGGCATTGTTGCCGCCAGTTTTTCTAAACGCGTCAAAGCCGCATCGTAACGCTTGCGTTTTACTTCTAAATCGATTGCCGCATTTTGCAAGACAACAAGCCCGCCAAAACGTTCGATGCCTTCGTCCAACCCGCGTAAAGCCTCGTCAAAACGCCCGCGCTCGCCAAGCAACAGCGAACGCTCAAGATAAATCTCGGCTGAATCTTTCGGCGAAAGAGCGATTGCCTGCGTGAAATATTTGACGGCGTTTTCCGTCTGGTTGAGTTTAGATGAAACGCGGGCAAGCGTCAGAACCGCTTCAAAACTGTTCGGCTCTTTCGTCAAAAATCGTTCGAGCGCGGATTTAGCCGAAGAAAAACGCTTTGCGTCAAGCCACAACTTTCCGCGTCCCAGATCAACTACAGCCAAATTCGGATTTAATTTTTCCGCTCGGTTAAAGTCTTTTTCCGAGTTTTTCCATTCTTCGTGCAGACGGTAAAGCTCGGCGCGTTTCAGATACAAATTCGCATTGTTCGGCTCTTTCGCAATCTCTTTCGTAACGGCAATAATCTGCTCGCGTGACATTAGCGGTCGGCGTTCCGGTTTGTCCGGTTAAATCGAAATCAAAACTAATGTCGCTGCTCGTTGCATTTGCCTGATGAATCTCGACAGATAATACATTTGTTCCCGCAACGAGCAAATTTGGACTGACGGTTGTTTGCAGAAAAGTGGTAGTTTCTTCCGCGCCGCTGACAGCTACGGAAGCCAAAGTTTGATAACCTACTGCGCCCGTCGGCATATTCGTCCGGTAAACTTCCGTGCCATTCAGATAAACAACCGCGCCGTCGTCACGCAGAATTCCTAAATTTAAACTAGTAAAATCAGCCGGATTCGCGACGGTGAAAGCCTTACGAAAGTAAGTCGTAATAAATTTAGCATTCGGATTTCCACCGTAACCGACAATTGTCGCTTCGTCGCCGTCGCCGTAACCGAGCTGCGCGTTTCCCGCCGCCCAAGTCGAATCATCAAATGTCGTAGCCATCCAAGCCGCGCCTTGATTCGAGCCGTTGTCGAGATATTTCCAAGCCGAGCCGCGAGCAACCAAAGTCGTCTGAGCAAAAACGCTTGTCGAAAGCGCGACGATACAAAAAATCACGAGTAAAATGAGTTTGCCGATTTTCATAGTTTGCCTCGTAGAATTATAATGACGATGCTCTCGAAGAGTTTGCAGATTTGCAGTAATAAAACGGTTAAAAAATAATATCGTTTTTGCATTATAACAAATTTTATCAAAAAAAACTATGGAAATAGCTTTAATCGGCTACGGCGCGATGGGCAGGCTTATCGCAGACTTAGCCGAAAATAAAAATCACGAACTTGCGGTCGTCATTGATGAATCAGATGCTGGACTTTCTGCCGAAGAATTATCGGAAAAGCTAAAGAACATTGATGTAGTAATTGATTTTTCGGTTGCGGAAGCAGTCCAAAGAAACATCGAGGCGTGTTTGATGGCAAACATTCCGCTTGTCGAAGGCACGACCGGTTGGAACGCTGAAAGGGAAACGATTAAAAAATTAGTCGCGGAAAAAAACGGCGCGTTCGTCTTCGGCGCGAATTTCTCAATCGGCGTGAATTTATTTTATAAAATTACAAATTACGCTTCGGAACTTATCAGTAAGTTTGAAGACTACGAAGCGTTTATCGAAGAGCAGCATCACTCGCGCAAAAGGGACGCGCCGAGCGGCACGGCTTTGAAATTAAAAGAAATCGTCGCTGTAAATATCGGAAAAGATTTTAGCGTTTCCGCTACTCGCGCCGGAAACATTCCCGGAACGCACCGCGTCGGTTTTGACGGAAACGCCGACCAAATTTTACTCGAACACGTGGCGCGTTCACGCGAAGGTTTTGCTGCGGGCGCAATTTTAGCGGCGGAATGGATTGTCGGAAAAAAAGGCTTTTATGAATTTACCGATGTGATGGAAGAAATTATAAGTAAAATGAAACCACAGATAAACACAGATGGACACAGATAATAAATCGAAATTGCTGCAAGCACTTTTTGAATCAGAAGATAATAATTTTTCTGAAATTGTAAAAGAAAAACTTGAGCCAAATCAGATAACCGAAAATATAATCGGCAGCGCGTATAAAGTTGGAAATACGCTTGGCTGCGGATTCTTGGAAAAGGTGTATGAAAATGCTTTGACTCACGAGTTAAGAAAATCTGCTTTAAATGTAAAGCAACAGGAAGAAATCAAGGTTTTTTACGACAATGTAGAAGTCGGATATTATGAAGCAGATTTGCTGGTTGAAAATTTGATTCTGGTTGAATTGAAAGCCGTTAGGGAAATAAATGACATTAACAAAGCACAATGTCTGAATTACCTAAAAGCGACAGGCTTAAAATTTGCCTTTTAATCAATTTCGGTAATCCGCGAGTTGAAATCAAAAGAATCGTTTTATAATAAAAAAATTATCTGTGTGTATCTGTGTGTATCTGTGGTTTCATTTTCTTTTGGTGAAAAATTATGACGATGCGAATTTATTGGATGCGCGGTTGCGGAACTGCTCTTGTTACGCCGTTTCGAGCGGACGGCTCGATTGACGACGAATGTTTCAAAGCGTTAGTTGAGAGGCAAATCAAAAACGGTGTGAAGATTTTGGTTCCGTGCGGCACGACGGGCGAAAGCGCGACGATGGACGAAGCCGAACGCTTGCACGTTATTAAAATGACGGTCGAAGTCGCATATAAAAAAGCGAAAGTCATTGCCGGAACAGGAAGCAACAACACTGCCGCAACCATTGATTTCACCAGAAAAGCCCGCGAACTCGGTGCCGATGCAGCGTTCATCGTCGCGCCGTATTACAACAAACCGACGCAGGAAGGGTTGCTAGCGCATTTTTCGGAAATCGCCAAATCGGTCAAGAAATTTCCCATTATGCTCTACAACGTGCCGGGCAGAACTTGTTCCAATATCTCCAGCGAGACGACTTTACGATTAGCCGAAAGGTTTGAAAACATTGCGGCGATTAAAGAAGCGTCGGGCAATTTTTCACAGATTATGGAAATCTTGGCAAAGCGTCCGAAAAATTTTAAAGTGTTTTCGGGCGACGACGCGACGACTCTACCTTTAATCGCCGTCGGCGCGGACGGACTTGTTTCGGTTTGCTCAAACGAGATTCCGAAAGAAACTTCCGCTATGGTTGAAAAGGCTTTAAGCGGCGCGTGGACATCGGCGCGAAAGATTCATTACAAAATTCTCGCGCTGATGGAAGCGAATTTTATTGAAGCCTCGCCCGCGCCGTGTAAGTTTGTAATGAAGGAGATGAATTTGCTCGAAGAGAATTTGCGTCAGCCGCTTGTGCCTGTTACCGAGCCGACGCGGAAGAAATTGCGAGAAATTTTGAAAGAGTTGGGATGATTTGAGAAGTTATGGAAAACAAAATAATTACGAGAATTTGGCACGGCGTAACAAAAGCGGAAGACAGTGAAGTTTACCTGCAATATTTAAAGAAAACGGGAATCGAAGATTACAAAAAGACAGAGGGAAATTTAAGCGCGTCAATCTTGCGGCGCATCGAAAATGATAAATGTCATTTCTGGACGGTAACCAGATGGGACGGCTTTGAAAGTATCGAGAAATTCGCGGGTGAAGATTACGAGAAAGCCAGATATTATCAAGAAGACAAAAAATATCTGCTCGAATTTGAACCGAACGTCATTCATTGCGAAACATTTGAATTTTTTTAAGCTGCAAGAAAATATACGGCGTGTCGCTTGTGTTTATTGCCGAACTACCGCACAAGAAATTACACAAAATTTTGAAAGAAATGCGAAAATAAATTAATGAAAAAAATACTTTCTGTTTTTCTAGCATCGTCGCTTTTTGTTTTATCAATCGCCGCGCAAACCAAACCGCGAGCGCGTGATTTAGGCGTTCCGTTTGAAGGCGCGACCGGGCAATTCAACACGATTACGGATGTCAAAGGTGTCGAAGTCGGTTACACAACTCTGATTTCAGGCGACGGTGAAAAAGCGATTCGCACAGGCGTAACGGCAATTCTGCCGCAGGGAAAAAATTTCAACGGACGAGTTTTCGCCGCTTGGCACACGCTTAACGGCAACGGCGAAATGACCGGCACAACTTGGGTTGAAGAATCAGGCAGCTTGGGAACGCCCATTTTGATAACCAATACACACAGCGTCGGCGTTGTCCGCGATGCCGTAATTGAATGGGCGGCGAAACGCGGCACAAGCGAAGGTTATTCGGGCGATTTCAGCTTGCCGGTCGTCGCCGAAACTTGGGACGGATTTTTGAACGACATCAACGGCTTTCACATTAATAAAAATCATGTTTTTCAGGCTTTGGACGCGGCAAGATCGGGCGCGATAGCGGAAGGCAACGTCGGCGGCGGAACCGGAATGGTCGCGCATCGTTTCAAAGGCGGAACGGGAACCGCTTCGCGCATGCTTGAAGCCAAATTCGGCGGTTATACGGTCGGCGTTCTCGTGCAGGCGAATTATGGAACGCGTCAGTTTTTTTCGGTCGCGGGCGTTCCGGTCGGAAAAGAAATTACGGATTTACTGCCGACCGTAGGTTCAAAAGAGTCTGCCAATTTGATACCGTTTGAAAGGAAAATCGGCGACGAAGGGCAAGGCTCGATAATCGTCGTCGTGGCGACGGACGCGCCGCTGCTTCCGCATCAACTTAAACGACTCACGCGAAGAGTTTCGCTCGGTATCGGCAACGTCGGCGGTCGCGGCGAAAATTCGTCGGGCGATATTTTTATCGCTTTCTCGACTGCCAACGCCTTGGAGATCAGCAAAGACAAAGGATTGGCAAATCTGACAATGCTCCCGAACGAGCAAATCAATCATCTGTTTTGGGCGACGGCGCAAGCAACCGAAGAAGCGATCTTAAATGCAATGGTCGCGGCGGAAACAATGAAAGGCTACAATGGCAACACAGTTAATGCTTTGCCGCATGACAGATTAAAAGCGATTTTGAAAAAATATAACCGTCTTCTGGAAACTAAAAATGACATTACAAGAAAAAATTGAACAATTATTCACTAAATCAGAATTCGACGCGCCTGACCGCGAAGTATTCAATGATTTCAAAACCGAATTGCGGACGGGCAGAGTTCGCGCGGCGGAACGAGACGAAAACGGAACGTGGCAAACCAACGCTTGGGTGAAACAGGGAATTCTGCTCGGTTTCAAGATGGGTGAAATGGTTACGATGTCGTTCAGCGGTGAAACTTTTCAATTCTTCGACAAAAATACTTATCCGCTGCGCCCGATGAATCTGGACGATAAAATCCGCGTCGTTCCCGGCGGCACGACGATTCGAGACGGCTCGTTTGTCGGCGAAAACGTTGTCTTGATGCCGCCGTCTTACGTCAACGTCGGCGCATATATTGACGAAGGCACGCTGATTGATTCGCACGCGCTCGTTGGAAGCTGCGCTCAAATCGGCAAGCGCGTTCACATCTCGGCGGCAGCACAAATCGGCGGCGTTCTCGAACCAATCAATGCGAATCCGATCGTGATTGAAGACGATTGTTTAATCGGCGGTAACACGGGCGTTTATGAAGGCGTGATTGTCCGCGAAAAATGCGTTCTTGCTTCGGGCGTGATTTTGACGCGCTCGACGCCGGTTTTCGATTTGGTCAAAGGCGTAATTTATAAATCCGGCTCTGATAAGCCGCTGGAAATTCCGGCAGGTGCAGTCGTCGTGCAAGGCTCGCGTGCGGTAACGAGCGAACAGGGAAAATCTTGGGGTTTGTCAATCTACGCGCCGATTATCGTCAAATACCGCGACGAGAAGACTGATGCTTCGACAAAGTTGGAAGATTATTTGAGATAGGATTTGAAACTATAGATTTACATAGATGAACGCTGATGAATACAAAAAATTATGTAATCAACCAAATGTTTTTTCACGTAGTCATTTAGAAATTACCGAAAAAACTTTGCGTGAAAAAAACCTTTCTGTTGCTTTACATTTATCCGAAACTTTACAAACTTCTCCAATAACAAAACCTGCAATGCACAAAGGTGATAAATTCGCAGATTATTTTTTGATTACGTTCTCTGAATCAGACACCGAAATAATTATTGATGTTTTCACAGATTTGGAGGCTGAAAATGTTGAAAATGACGGAACGACAACGCCTGCAGCAAGTTTTTACGGTGGTGTTGTCGATAAATGGACAACTTATTTCTCATCTTTAAAATCACAAGAATAAGTTTTCTGTGAACGCAAACCAAAACAATAAAATAACGAAAATTGAATGTTGGAAGGATTCAAAATCATTGGTAAAATTGAGCAAATTGAAATTATCGCCGTTGGAAGCTCAATCCGAATTTTTCCATTTTTGAATAAACAGTTCGGCAAAGGTCGTTGGCGAAAATTAAAAGGTGTGGCAATGGTTGAGAGAATTTCAAACGGTCGTGTAAGACTTGCCGAAGTTCATTGGTACGAAGCGCACGGCATCGGTAAAAGAAACGGAAAAATAAAGCGTTGGCTTGATTAATTATGAATACAAAATTTGCGGTTTGCATAAATAATAAAGGTTTTGAAGCGTCGCTTGAAGTCGGGAAATTATACGAAATTGTCGCAGATGCAGAAGCCGAAAGCGACGATATGATTCGCGTGATTGACGAGGACGGCGAAGATTATTTGTTTGAAGCGAAGATATTTTATCCGCTTGTTTTGCCATCGGATTTGGCGGTTGCTTTGCACGAAAGAGTTTGAGGCAACTGGTAGTTTTTTCGATTATGCCAACAATCAAAGTCATAATAAACGCTGGTTCGGGCAAGGACGAAGATAAAAACGCAACCAAAAACCGATTGGCGGAAGCGTTTCGCTTCAATAATCTCGATGCGCATTTTTCGTTTGCGGAAAGCGGCGAACAGCTTCTCGAAATGGCAAAAGAAGCGGCAAAGAGTGATTATCAAACAATTGTCGCGGCGGGCGGCGACGGTACCATCAGCGCGGTTGCGGCGGCAATTGCTGAAACCGATAAAACGCTCGGCGTGCTGCCGCTCGGAACGCTCAATCATTTTTCAAAAGATTTAAATATCTCGGCTGAACCTGAAGAAGCCGTACGCGTAATTGCTGAAAATTACATCGAAGAGATTGATGCGGCAGAAGTCAACGGACAAATTTTTATCAATAATTCGAGCATCGGTTTATATCCGCAAATCGTCCGGCGGCGCGAGCGGCAGCAGGAAAGATTAGGACGCGGAAAATGGTCGGCGGCGTTTTGGGCGGCAATCGCGGTTTTGCGCCGTTACCCGTTTTTGCTAATCAAACTGACAATTGACGGCAAAGAATTTACGCGCAAAACGCCTTTCGTTTTCATCGGCAATAACGAATACGAAATGGATAGTTTTAATATTGGCGGGCGCAAATGTCTGGACGCGGGCAACTTGAGCGTTTATGTTCTGCACCGCACAGGCAGAATGGGACTTGTGCGGCTCGTCTTGCGCTCAATTTTCGGTATGTTGCGACAGGCAACGGATTTTGAAACATACTGCACGGATAAAATAACCATCGAAACACACCACAAAAAATTGCTCGTCGCTTTTGACGGCGAAGTAAAACCGATGGAAACGCCGCTTCACTATCGCATTCGCCCGAACGCTTTGCGAGTGATTGTGCCGAAGAAAGTGGATAGTGAATAACTAAAAGTGAAAAGTGAAAAACGAAAACTTTTCATTATTTACTTCTTAAAAGCTGTTTGAGAACTCTGAACTTAGCTCCATAGGAGCTTGATAATTATAGTAATCATCGAAATAAATGGCTTGAGTTCCGTAGGAACGACATATTTTATGTCGTTCCTACGGAACTCAAATAACTAAGCACCTAGACAAAAGTAATGCGGTATTTAGAGCCGATTCCTTTCAAGACCTCAAACAATCCCTCACTCATTGTTTTGAAACTCCCGTAAATATCCATCGGCAGCCACTCATACTT
>MWYZ01000104.1 GCA_002050365.1 Acidobacteria bacterium 28-1 | reverse complement strand
CTGGCGGGTGAGTTCGAGAGTGCCGAAACGCCAATCAAAATAAAGAAACACGGCAGAGCGGAAAAAAGCATTTTCCGGCTTGGATTTGATACATTGCGAAACTGTTTCTGCCGGATTCAAATAAACTTAGGACAAAAGCAACGTTTTCAACAGCTTACGTTTCTTTTGTCCTGTACTTAGATAGGTTATACAAAAAATGCGAAACGCGATTATTACCGGAACAGGCGTTTACGTTCCCGAAAAAATTTTAACCAACGACGATTTGAGCCGAATGCTCGGCGAGAACATCAACGAATTTGTCGAACACAAAGTCGGAATCGTCGAACGACACATTGCCTCTGACGCAGAAAGCGCAGCGGATTTGGCGACCGAAGCAGCGAAGAATGCTTTGGAAAATGCGAATCTAAAAGCCGAAGAAATTGATTTAATCGTTTTGGCGACCGACACGCCCGAATATCTTTCGCCCGCCACATCGGTTGTCGTGCAGAAAAGAATCGGCGCGGCGAACGCGGGAACTTTTGATGTCAATTGTGCGTGCGCCGGATTTGTGACGGCTCTGGATGCGGCTTTCAAATACATTATCGCCGACCGAAGTTATAAAAATGTTTTAGTCGTCGGCTGTTATGTGATGTCGAAATTCTTAGATTGGACGGACAAGAAAACTATGACGCTTTTTGCCGACGGCGCGGGCGCAGTTGTACTTCGAGCGCACAATGACAACGACGAGCGCGGTTTTCTCGCCTCGAAACTCGTCGCCGACGGCAGCTATGCCGAGTTTATGGGAATTTTTGCGGGCGGCACGAAAATGCCAATTGACGAGAAAGTATTAGCCGAAAACGAATGGAACAAATTGCGCTTCGCCAACAAATATCCGCCGGAAGTGAATATCGAAGGCTGGCAGAAAATTGTCTGCGAGGTTCTTAAAAAAGCCGATTTATCTTTGGAAGACGTGAATTTATTTTTATGGACTCAGGTTAATATCTCGACGATAAAAATCGTGATGGAAGCGATGAAAGTTCCTTTCGAGAAAACGCATACGATAATGCAAAAATGGGGTTACACAGGCTCGGCGTGTATCCCGATGGTTTTGCACGACGCGATCGAAAACGGAAAATTAAAACGCGGCCATGTCATTGTCTTATGCGCTTCGGGCGGTGGTTTGAATATGGCGGCGATGGTTTTTCGATATTAGTCGGGAGCGCAGGCATCTTGCCTGCAACCGCCGTGCAAGCGGCGTAAAAATGTTTCAACAGAATATTTGAACGCTTACGCGTTCATTGCAGGCAAGATGCCTGCGTTCCCCAATGTCCTCCGGTATGACGGATTTACAGCAACCTAAAGGTTGGTATTCGAGAGGTTATCTGCCGCATTTTGACGGCGGAGAAATTCCGCAGTTTATTACAGCAAGACTTTTTGATTCTCTTCCGCAAAATATCTTGCAAAAATTTCAACTCGAACTTGAAAGAAAGGGTATTGAAAATATCGAGTATGAAATGCGGAAACAAATCGAAGGGTTTTTAGATAAAGGTTACGGCGGGTGTTTTTTGAGAGATGCAAAAATTGCAAAAATTGCGGCTGATGCTCTACTTTTCCACGCCGAAAAGAAATATAAATTAATTGCCTGGGTTGTAATGCCCAATCATATTCATTTTCTGGCAGTTCCGTTTAAAGATATTGAGTTAGCCGAAATTACGCATTCAATAAAATCATACACGGCGAAAGAAGCGAATAAAGTTTTAAATCGAACCGGGAAATTCTGGCAGCGTGAATCTTTTGACCGTTATATTCGCAATTACGAGCATTTTATTAAAACGATTGACTATATCGAAAATAATCCTGTAAAAGCGGAACTTTGTAAGAGTTTCAGCGAATGGAAATTCAGTAGTGCTTTTGTTGAGTGATTGGGAACGCAGGCATCTTGCCTGCAAACGTCGCGCGAGCGGCGTAAATTGTTTATTTTTTGAACGCTGCCACGTTCATTGCAGGCAAGATGCCTGCGTTCCCGACTATGACATATCAAAATATCTATCAACTTTTTCGTGAACAAACCGCCAAATATCGCGGCAAGCCCGTTTTCTACTCGCGCGAAAACGACGCTTGGAAATCACGAAATTGGGAAGATTTTGAAGAACAAGTTCACGATTTTGCCTGCGCTTTGTTGGCGAAGAATTTGACGCGCGGCGCGAGCGTGGCGATTCTTGCGGGAAATGTTTCTGAGTGGGCGATTGCCGATATTGCGACGATTGCGGCGGGCGGTGTCGGCGTTGGGATTTATCCGACAAGCTCAAAGGAACAATGCGCGTTTATTATCAATCATTCGGACGCGGAATTTCTCGTTGTTGATACGCAAAAGCAATTAGAAAAGGTTATTGATATTGACGCACCGATGCCAAAACTCAAGCAAATAATTTGCGTCGAAGATACAGAAGAATTTTCATTTGAAGCAGTTGCTGATGAAAAAAAGTTATTTTGGAAATTCAATTCAGTTGAAGTTAAAGAAATTCCAATAATTCAATATCAAGATTTTCTCGCTTTCGGAAAACAAAACCGAGAAGGGTTCTTGCCGAAAATTGAAAAAATCGGCTTCAATGCTAAGCCGAAAGACACAGCAATAATGGTTTATACAAGCGGCACGACGGGTGAGCCGAAAGGCGCGATGCTTTCACACGAATACATTTTGAATTCGTGCGAGTCGCTCCGGCAGACGATTCCGATCTGCGACACGGACGTTTGTTTTTCGTATCTGCCGTTTTGCCACGTCGCCGAAAGAATTTCGGGACTTTATAATCGTCTTTCGAGCGGCACGAGCGTTTATTTCGTTAATGATTTAACGAAACTCTACGCTTACATGCTCGAAGTCAAACCGACAGTTTTCGCGTCACTTCCGAGATTTTTTGAAAAGATTTATGCAAAGGTCGTTTCGGAAAATGGAAAAGCGGTTGACGCGCGTAAAGTAAAAGATGATTTCGGCGGAGATATTCGATTAGCGACGAGCGGCGGCGCACCGCTGCCGAATGAAATTGCGGATTTTTTTGCCAGAAACGATTTGCCGATTCTTCAGGCTTACGGTTTGACGGAAAACATCTGTGTCACATTCAACCGCGCCGACGATTTCAAATTTGGCACAGTCGGAAAGCCGATGCCGATGTGCGAAGTAAAAATCGCTGACGACGGCGAGATTCTCATTAAAAGTTCGATGATGTTTTCGGGTTATTATAAAGAGCCGGAAAAAACTGCCGAGATGTTTGACAAAAACGGCTGGCTGAAAACGGGCGATTTGGGAAGTTTGGACGCGGACGGTTTTTTGAAAATAGTCGGGCGCAAAAAGGAGATTATCGTTTTATCTTCGGGGAAAAATGTCGCTCCCACTTTGCTTGAAAATTTTTTGAAGGAAAATCATCTGATAAGTCAGGCGTTCGTCTGCGGCGACAGTAAAAGTTATCTGGTTGCGCTCGTAACATTGAATCAAACCGAAGCCGAAGCGTTTGCGCGGGCGAGCAAAATCGAATTTGAAAACTACGCTGATTTGACGCGGGACGAACGGATTTTTCAATCGGTAAAAGATACAATCGAACTAGCGAACGCACGGGTTTCGTCCTCTGAGCAAATTAAAAGATTTATAATTTTGGAAAGAGATTTTCAATCGGAATCGGGCGAGGTTACACCAACATTGAAATTGAAGCGAAATGTTGTGGCAAAAAATTTCTCTAAAATTATTGAGAAACTTTACGGAGAAATGTAGGAACACGCGGGCGTTTTCCTACAATGGAAATATGAAAATTCTGAAAAACTTAACAGCCGTTTATTTGTGGATTTTTATTCTGTCGCTTGCCATTTTCGGACAAGCACCGCAGGAGAAAACCGCGACTGTTTTCGGCGCAAAAATCCGTTATCTCGAAGTGGGCGATGCGGCGAAACCGACTGTAATTTTACTGCACGGACTCGGCGCACAAGCTGAAAGCTGGCAACTAAACATCGCCGCTTTATCACAGAATTACCGCGTCATCGCGCCCGACCAAATCGGCTTCGGCAAATCCGATAAACCGCTTTTGAAATACCGCGTTGGAACTTACGCCGATTTCCTCGACAAATTTATGTCGGAATTGAAAATCGAAAAAGCTAGTTTAGTTGGTAATTCGATGGGCGGTTGGGTTGCCGGATTTTTCGCCATTAAATATCCGTTGAAAGTCGGAAAAATCGTCCTTGTTGACGCAGCTGGTTTGATGCCGAAGGAAATTGATTTCGACCGAATTTATCAATTAAACAATTCGACACGCGATGAGGTTCGAGGGAATTTGAAATTAATTTTTGCCAATCCCGCGCTCGCTAATAACGAAGCGTTAGTTGACCAATTCATGACGCAGAGAATTATTGCGGGTGACGGTTACACGATTAACAGTCTCATCGAATCAATCAAGCGTAAGGAAGATTTTCTCGATGCGCGGTTGGGCGAAATCAAAAAGCCGACGCTAATTATCTGGGGCAAGCAGGACGGCTTGATTCCCATCACTGACGCGGAGAGATTTAACAAAGGAATTGCTAATTCGCAACTTGTCGTGTTTGATAACTGCGGTCACGTTCCGCAGTTTGAAAAAGCGGCGGATTTTAACAAGCGGGTTTTGGAATTTTTAGGAAAATAGTCGGAGCGCAGGCATCCTGCCTGCGATGAACGCACAAGCGTTCAAATTTAAGTTCCGCATCGGTCAGATTTTACGTCGCTTGCGCGACGTGTACAGGCAAGATGCCTGCGTTCCCTAATAAAAATATGGACATCAAAATCGGAGATAAATTCTCCACCAGCAAACAAATTACTGATTCGGTCGTTCGCGCATTTGCCGAACTTTCCGGTGATTATAACCCGATTCATTTAGACGATGAATTTGCTAAAAAGACACAATTCGGCAAGCGCATCGCGCACGGAATGATTTCCGGCGCACTGATTTCAGCCGTTCTCGGTTACGAGTTTAAGGAACGCAAAGTTGTTTATCTGTCACAAACGATAAAATTTGTCGCGCCGGTTTTTATTGACGACACAGTAACGGCAACGGCAACGGTTGCCAATATCCGCGAAGATAAGCCGATTGTAACGATTGAAACCGTCTGCACAAATCAGAATGGCGATACGGTCGTAACAGGCGAAGGAAAGATTATGGTTTTACCATAATCAAGGCAAAAAGATTATGGTAAAACCATAATCAAGGCAAAAGGCAAAAGGTAAAAGGCAAAATGAATAAAGATTCCGAATTTAAGGGCGAGCCGAGAATTAAAGATATTAGGGAAAGAATTTTTGCTTTCGCTGTGAGAATCGTCAAACTTTGCCAATATTTGGAAAAAGATACAAAAGTCAGTAAGACTTTAATAATTCAGTTATTGAAAGCGGGAACGTCGGTCGGCGCAAATTTAGAAGAAGCGCAGGCAGGACAAAGCAAACCTGATTTTATCAGCAAAAATGCCATTTCCTTAAAAGAAATCAGGGCGGCAGATTACTGGTTGAGGCTGATTTTGGCAACCAATAATTTTGAAGAGAAAGTTAAATCGGGTATTGAAGAATTGATTGGCGAATCATCGGAAATCGGCAAAATAATCGGCTCGATAATAATTTCGGCAAAGAAAGAAGTTTGATTAACGAAAAATTTTTGCCTTTTACCTTTTTCCTTTTGCCTTATAAATTTGCCTTGTAAATTGCTTATGAAAGAAGAGAAAACATCCGCTTATGCAATTTACGCACTTGCGCTGTTGATGTTCGTCTATATTTTAAACTTTCTCGACCGGACGATAATCTATATCCTCTTTCCGTTTATCAAAAAAGAAATGGCGTTCTCCGACACGCAACTCGCGCTGTTGGGTTCGACTTCGTTTGTTATTTTTTACACGGTTTTGGGTATACCATCTGGGCGAATGGCGGACAGAGGTTCGCGGACAAAATTGATTGCGGTTGGCGTGGCGGTTTGGAGTTTATTTTCGGGATTGACGGCGTTTGCCGATGGTTTTTGGACGCTTTTTTTATGTCGCGTTGGTGTCGGTGTCGGCGAAGCGACGCTCGGTCCGGCGGCGATTTCCCTTTTGTCCGATTATTTTCCGCCGACGAAACGCGCGACCGTTACGAGTATTTACTCGATGGGCATTGCCATCGGCGCGGGACTTGCCGCGCTGCTCGGCGGCGCGTTGAGCGGTTACGGTTGGCGGTCGGCGTTTTTGATTGTCGGTTTTCCGGGTATTTTATTTGCCCTCTTAGTTTTCTTTTTGCGCGAGCCGCCGCGTCTAATAAATGTTCCCGACGCCGAAACAAATCACTCAAGCGCGGATTGGCGCAAACTGCTGTCGAATAAACCGTTCGTTCTGCTGTGTTTGGGTTACGCTCTTCTCGGACTGGCGACGAATAATCTTTCGATTTGGGGCGCGACATTTTATTCGCGGCTGCACGGGTTTGATTTAGCGAACATCGGATTTTGGGGCGGTATTTTAACCTTAAGCGCGGGCATTCCGGCGACCATTTTCGGCGGAGCGATTGCCGATTGGTTTCGTCGAAAAAATAAAGGCGGACGAATGTTTTACGGCTCGCTTTTATCGCTCTTTTCTATTCCGTGTTGGCTTCTGTTGATTTTTACCGACAATTTTATTTTCATTTTACTTGCCAATTTCCTTCTTCTTTTCGCGGCTTTAGCGTGGCTCGGCGCGGCGGCGGCAGATGTTACGGAGATTGCTGGCGTAAATTTGCGCGGGCTTGCGATTGCAATTTATTTTTTCTCGGTTAATATCGCGGCATATCTTATTGGCTCTAATCTTATCGGTTTTTTGAATGATAAATTCGGCGCAACTGCTAATCCGCAAATGATGCGTTACGCACTGCTTGTATGTCCGATTTCCTGTCTGTTCTCGGCAATTTGCTTGTTGCTCGGAAGCCGCCGTTTGTCTAATACCAAAACAAAATATCTGGAAAAAACTCAATTTATATGAAATCGAAATTCAACGTATCGAAATTGAGCGTGAAACAATCAATAAAAAACTGTCTTTTTTGGTCGAGCCGAAAACAATAATTGAATTAACGCTAAGCGATGCGCAGGAGCAAGCTGTCGAAGATGTCCAAAAGGCGTGGAAACTTCCGTGAACAGTCGAAGAATTAAAGTTGATAATCTTGATACATACGAAAAGCGGCATGTTTCACAAGAGCAGATTGCTGAAAATCTTTTCTGTAAGGTGTAAAACATTTGTCTGACGAACTACAGCCGCGTGAAATTTACCCGATAATTCGTAACGGAAAGAAACAAATTCAATACATCGGCGAGGCTTCAAAGTTCTCCTCTTGACTAGAAGATATAATCAGACATATAATTCGCACCTCAAACAAATTTTATTACCTCCTGTAATTAAATGTTTTATAAATGCGAAAAATTGATTTGACCAGTTTTATTGTTGCAACCAACGACACGGTGCGCAGTATTAATCGCCGAATTATTCTTGATCTTATTCGCACGCGCCAACCAGTTTCACGGGCTGATTTAGCGCGTCTTTCGGGATTACAACGCAGTACTATTTCATTAATCACCGAACAATTACTGACCGAAAAATGGATAACACAGGGCGCACTTGGACACTTGCCGCGCGGTCGTAAACCAAGATTTTTGCATCTCAATGTGGAAAGTACCCGAATCGTCGGAGTCAACGTTCGTCCGACTAATACAACCATCGCGCTAGCTAATCTTAACGCTCAATTTATCGCGCATGAATCCTTTCCGACCAATGCGGACGCAGATGTTTTTATTGAAGATTTAACCCGCCGTCTGCAAGCGTTTATAAAACTTTACCCGGACGTTTATTTCGAGGGAATCGGAGTCAGTATGCCGGGGCGCGTGGATTCGGTTTCCAAAAAACTCGTTTTTGCCCCTAATTTGGGTTGGGGCGACGTTGATCTACAAACTCCGTTGGAACGAGCAACCGGACTTCTAGTCGAAATCGAGAACGCTGCAAACGCCTGCGCTTTAGCGGAAATCTGGTTTGACCGGCGTTCCGACGGCATTCAAGATTTAATTGCCGTTACCGTTTCCGAAGGCATCGGAACTGGAATCATTAGCAACGGACAACTAATGCGCGGCGCGAGGGGAGTGGCAGGAGAATTCGGTCATGTCTCCATTAACGAAACTGGTCCGCTTTGTAAATGCGGCAACCGCGGTTGCTGGGAAGTTTACGCCTCAAATACCGCAGCCATTAACGATTATGTAAACGTAACGTCGGGCGCGGGTTCGAAAAGGCAAAATAAACAGTTTGAGTGCGATAAACCGAGTTTTGACGACATTCTGCATCTTTCAGAACAGGGCGATGCCAAAGCGGTGGAGACAATTGAAAGAATGGGACATTATCTCGGCATCGGATTGGCAATGCTGACAAGCGGAATGGCGCCGAGTATGATTGTTCTAATCGGCGAAGTTACCCGTGCCTGGAAGAAAATCGAACCAATTATTAAAAACGTTCTAGATACGCGGCTTCAAAAGCCAGCTTTACTGACGCGAATCGTTCCGGCTGAAGACAATTTGCAGCCGAGACTACGCGGAAGTGTGGCCCTAATTTTACAAAAACACTTTGGCGCACCCCTAACCGCTTAACTTTTTTTGAACTAAAAAGCATTAGAAACATTTCTTTAGAGATTTTGTTGTGACCTTGAACTAAATGCAAAAATTTGCTTGTCAGAAAATTTACGGAGGCTTTTTATGAAACATTTTGTTTACCGATTTTTCATTTTTACAGTTTGCTTGTCGGCAGTCTTTACACTTTCAGTCGCAGCCCAAACAGTTACCGGCTCCTTGGTCGGTCACGTCGAAGACAGTGCCGGAGCGGTCGTTCCCGGCGCGCGCGTTGTAGTAACCGAAGTCAGCCGCGGCACAACGCGCGAAATAACCACCAATGGCGAAGGCAATTATTCGATCGGCAGCGTTGAACCGGGAATTTATCGTGTAGAGATTGAACAGGCGAATTTCAAGAAGTTTATTCGTGAGAACGTCGAAGTTGCCATTAATACAACGGTTCGTGTGGATACGACACTCGAGGCGGGCGCAATATCGGAAATCGTCCAGGTCGAAGAAGAACAGGTTCAACTAAAAACCGACCGCGCCGATGTCAGTACGCAAATTACCAGCGAACAGGTTGAAGAATTACCGCTTTCGGTTGACCGAAATTATCAAAGTGTGCTTGATATTTCACCGGGCGTAACGGAAGCGGCATCGGTCGGTTCGGCTTTCGGTAATCCGAATGGCTCGACGACTAATCGCATCAACGGGCAAAACGAACGCTACAACAATTTTCAACTCGACGGAACGATTAACAATCAAACGAATGTCATCTCGCAAACCGCGATTGTGCCGCCGCCGGAAGCCATTCAAGTGGTTGACGTTTCGACAAACGCTTACGATGCCGAACAAGGTCGCGCGGCGGGCGGCGTTATCAACGTCCAAATCAAATCGGGAACAAACAGATTCAGAGGCAGCCTGTTTGCATATAATACGAACAGCGCTTTCAAAGCTAAAAATGCCATTTCGACGAGAGCGCAGCCGAATACCAATTTAAACCAGTTCGGTTTTACGTTTGGCGGTCCGATTATAAAAGATAAGACATTCTTTTTCGGCGACTATCAAGGCGTGCGTAACCGAGTCGGACAAAATGTTTTGCTCTCCGTTCCGATTGCCGCATATCGCAACGGCGATTTTTCTTCAAGTTCAGCCTTAATTTATGACCCCGGCGTAAACGGACAAGCTACTCCCTCCAGTCGTCCTCAGTTTGCCGGAAACATCATTCCGCAAAATCGAATTAATCCGGCGGCGAGAGCCATTTTAGCAAGGCTGCCTCTGCCTAATCTCCCCGGACTAATCAATAATTACGAAGCGAGCGGTTCCCTTATTCAAGACCGCAATTCGTTCGATATAAAAGTCAATCATAATTTCAGCGAAGCGACCACTGCATTTGTGCGTTACAGCTTTTTCAAATCATTTACCTCCGACTTGCCTTTATTCGGCGCTCTTGGCGGACCGCCGTCAACCCCCGGCAGCACCACAGCGTCAACCGGTCCGGGCAAAAATCAGAGCGTCTCGGCTAATGTAACTCACGTATTTTCTCCAAAATTGATTACCGAATTCCGTTTCGGCTACGTGCGGGTTCACATTTCGGGAGATGTTCCGTCGGAAGAAAATCTCGCAACCACCTTTGGTATTCCCGGAATCAATCTGGGCGACTTTTTCAGCAGTAACGGAATTCCGCGCATAACTGGCACCGGTTATGAAACTCTCGGTATCCTCGGAACTCTTCCGTTTGATATTAAAGAAAGCAGTTACAACATAGTTAATAATTGGACGCGCATCGCCGGCAACCACACCATCCGTTTCGGCGCTGACATTAGAAAATTGAGGCTCGATAAACAACAGGCAACGGGTAACCCGCGCGGTCAATTTACTTTTAGCGGAGGCTTAACAGCCAGAAGCGGTACAGGCACTTCCGCGGTCAATGGGCTTGCCGCGTTTTTGCTCGGGTTGCCGCAAGCAGTAGAGCGCACAACGGTCGTCAACCTCGGAGGCTATATTACGCCGCAGTATTTCTTTTTCGCGCAGGATCGCTGGCAGGTTAACCCTAAATTAACCGTCAACTATGGCTTGCGTTATGAAATTTATCCGTATCCGAGTGGCATTAATCCCGGCGACCAATCGTATTATGACCCGGCGACTAATAAAGCTCTCATCAGCGGTTTTGGCCCGAATGACGACCGAATAAATATCAAAACGCAATACACAAATTTCGCGCCGCGCCTCGGCATTGCCTATCGTCTTGACGATAAAACCGTCATCCGCACCGGCTACGGCGTCAGTTATGTGCCGATTACGGTGAACACATTGGCAAATCAAAATTACGGCAGCCAGATTAATGTATCGTTCGCCGGAACTAACACAAATGTTGCCCCTGTTGCTGCCGGAAATACAATTACGCTCTCGACCGGAATTCCCCCCGCGCAAATTATTGATTTGACTAGCGGCGTCGTTACGCCGCCGGGAAATGTGGTTGTCGGCGCGGTTAATCCGAATGCCAAACGCGGTTATATTCAATCGTATAACTTTACGGTTGAGCGTGATTTATTCGGATTTGTGACATCGGTTGGCTATGTCGGCTCGCGCGGCACGCGCTTGCCCGGAACGCAAAATCTTAATGGTTTCGGACCGGGCGGAACGGTTGCCGACCGTCCGTTTAACCGACTTTACGGGCGAACTGTTGACGTGCTTTTGTCGGATTTTATGCTGAGTAACTCGTATCATTCGCTGCAGGCGCGGGTTGACAAGCGATTCAAACAGATTGGCGGCAGAATTACCGTTGCTTATACACTAAGCCGTTCGACTGATTACACAAGCGCTTTCTCGGTCAGAAATTTCCTTGATATTGACAGCAATCGCGGTCCGTCTGACTTTGACCGCAAGCATAACTTAGTTATCAGTCATGTTATTCGTCCCTTCGGCAAGGGCGGAAGATTATTCGATGAAAACGGTCTGCGGTGGCGCGGGCTGCTTGGCGGATTTACCCTGAGCGGTATCTTTGCGGCGCGAACCGGAACGCCGGTGGACATTCTCGGCTCAACTGCAGCGGGAACTGTCACCAGCGGTATTAATTTCAACCGACCGAATCAAACTGGTCCGGTGCGAATTTTGGGCGGTCTTGGACCCGGACAACAATATTTCGATCGAGACGTTTTCGTTAATCCCGCGCCGGGAACTTTCGGAAACGTCGGGCGCAATAGCTTACGCGGACCGCATTATATTAACTACAACGCAACATTGGCGCGGACGTTTTCGTTTGGCGAACGGTTCAGACTGCAAGCGCAAATGACAGCCTTTAATGTAACCAATTCGCCGCATTTTAACGAACCGAGCGGCACTTTCAACCCTAGCTCGACGACGAACCTTTTCAGTTCGACGAGTAGTTTCGGACAATCAACCAGCACTTTCGGCGAACGCCAGATTCGTTTCGGACTGCGATTTTTGTTTTAATAATTTCCGATTTAAGAACCGGAAAAATAGCGAAAGTTGGTCAACCAGCAGACGAATATGGTCTGCTTAAACTGACCACTCGTTTACTTCGATACTTTGCCGGGTTTCGGAATGCTTCCGAAACCTTGCGAGTAATAACAAAAGACATTATCGGAAAAAAGAAATATTTGCCCGCGAAAAACGCGAAATAGGCGAAATCGAAAAAAGCCCAATCTTTTTGCTTTAATTTTAGTGTAATTCGCATTTTTCGCGGACAGCGTTTCTTATGATTGGTATTTCCAATAATGTTTAAACTATAAAAATCACCGGACAATAACTCAGGAGGAAAAATAAAAAACTATGAAAAAACTTCTAAAATTGCTGCCGACTTTGGCATTGAAACCAAAAGCATTCATTCTCGGTGTATTCCTGGTTGCGGGGCTACTCGGATTTTTCCAAACCGCTAACGCGGCGACTGCTTACTACGTTGACGCGACGGATGTTTATGCCCGCTCAAAACCGCAGTCTTACGCGATGGGACGGCTTTATAATCACACCAACACCGGACAGGGACGAATGGACATTCAATATGTTGACTCGAACGGCTGGGCTTACGGTTATGCCTACGGCTACGTCAATCGGTGCGTCTGGGCGCAATATAGCTATCGCCGGAGTGATGGCAGTTACGCCGTTAATTTCAGGACAAACGGCACAACCGTCAGCGACAAATGCCGCACGACGAATATATATCTCGATACGTCGGAATTTACCAACGGCGAGATTTTTATGAACTCGACCAACACGGACGGCGTGGTAATTACCCTCGCCAGAGACACCTATGCATGGGATAACTGGCTGTGGAACGGCGGCGCGTGGGGGAATAGTTATTATCGGGGAGTTTCACCGGCGGGCAGCAAATGGAAAGTCCGTTACACGACCAAAGACGGAGTCGGCACAATGGCGCGTCCGTGCTATTACGACGCGAGCGGCGTTTTAGCGTGTACGTCCGATTGGTATTTTATCCAACGCTCCTCTTTTTGAAGCGATTGCGCTTTAAGTGCAAAAATCAGCCTGAAACCGAAATCTAACTTTTCGATTATGCTGATTTTGAAGTTTCGGGCTGATTTGCCGGCAGAGCGATAGAAAATAAATGCAGCGAAAAAACCTTTTAAAGTCTGTGGCTTTCCGGTGCGCTCAATTTCTGTCGGCTTTACTTTATTCGACGATAATATTTTCAGCGGGCGCGGTTGTAATTCGCGCTCAGGCGGCGGCGAAAAGCCAAACTCCGCAAGCGGTTCGGATTGTCAACAATCAGCCTTTCGCAGTCAAAATGCCGGTTAGTCTAGCTGTGAAAAATCCGTCTGATGCCGCGCTGCGAACGCTTGACAATAATCCGGCGCAGATTGATTCGGACGGCGACAATTTATTTTTCATTGCCGATTTACCGGCTTCTTCGAGCAAAGATTACCGCTTTGAGCGAACCGCCAAGCCAATAAAAATAAACCGAAAACTGTTTGTCTCGCCCGCCGAAAACGGTATTTCGCTGGCACTCGGCGCGTTAAATGTCGCCCAACTTTCTTTTGACATAATTTACCGCGACTCTCGACCGGAAGAGTTAAAAGGCGAGCCGTATTCGACGAAAATTGATTTTTCAAAAGATTTTCAGTCGCTGCCGATTTATTTTAAGAAAGTTTCGGAAGGTACGGTTTTCGATGTGTGGCGCAGCGCGGCTCTCGACGGAGGTTTGCAGCTTTCGATTGAAATTCGCGCCTTTCACGACGGTTTTCTCGACATCAAATCGGAATTTCAGAACATCGCCGCCGATAAAACCGAAAATGTTTACGCGGCGGTTGTCACGCGCTGGCGACAGCCGAAAAATATCGAGCGTTCAATTTGCTACGATAATCGCATAAAAAAATTAGGCGAAAAAGAGTGGACGCAGTTTCGTGTCGGCGAAAGCCGCAACTGGTATGTGCAGCGCGGCGTTGATTGGATAAAAACGAATTTTGCCGACAATGTTTCCGTCGCCTGGCTGAACGATTTTTCGCAATCTTTCACGGTTCATCAGGACGCGAAAGGAAAACGTCCGGCGCGTTTCGTCGGCGCGAATATTCCGCAAATCGGTTATGAGGCGCAGACGAACGAAAACGACGTTTATATTTTGACGGAAATCGCGCGTTCAAATTTAAAATCCTACGCCGAACGACTCGAAGACAATCGTTTGATGCCGCGCGGTGAAAGCGTTTCGTTTTCATCGCGCCTGATAATTTCAGAAACGGCTTTGACCGACGAGCAAGTTGATAATGCGTTCGTCGCTTACACTTCTTACGCCGAGCAAAAACAGACGGACGACAAAATTGATTACGAAATCGGCGTGCCGTTCACCAGATTCGGCACAAATTATTTTCCGTATTCGACCTTGGGAGAAAATTTCGACATCAAAAAATTGCCGGGAATGGACAGAGATGCGTATTGGGCTTTTGCCGCCGATACGGTCAATAAATGGCAGCTTTTCAGCGACGACATCCGGCGCGATTTACGCATTGCGAAAACGCTCGGCTTTGAACTTATTCGCCTGCATCATCTCGAATTGATTCAGGGTGTTGATAAAGCAAAACAGACAGAATATCTCGATTTCTTTTTCGGCGAGATGCGGAAATTAAAGTTAAAAGCGTTGATTGACGCGCGGATTTCCGCCGCCGACACCGCCGATTTGGTCAGGCGTTACCGCGACGTGATTGACGGCGTGGAGGTTGATAACGAGGTTTTAATTTTCGGAATTAACGACGACGCGCCCGCTTACTGGAAACGGGTTTACAACGCCGTCAAAGAAGTCGCGCCGGAAATTCCGGTTCACCTGACCGCGCATACGAATACCGGCGCGTTCGACCGTTTGCAAAAACTCGGCGTGCCGTTCGATAAAATCGGGCAGCACGCCTACGCTGACGGTCTCGATTCACAGGCAAATATGCGCGGATTTTCGCTTGCGGCAGCGAGTTACGGGCGACGGTTTGGCAAACCGCCGATTATCACCGAATGGAACTGGCGATTTTTGACCAGGATGACACCCGAAGACCGCGCCAAAGTCTATGCGCCGGTTTTTGAAAATGTTTTAAAGACGCGCTCGATGCCCATGATGTATCAGTTTCAGTTTAACGAGTCCTTGGCGATGAATCCGAAAGCACTCAAAGGAATTCGTCACTACGAGCAAATCTGGCTGTCGCGCCGCCCGAAACCCGAAGCGTTTGTATTGTCGGGTTTAATCAATAAATACGGCTCGCCGACGCATCCGAATAAACTTCTCAACGTCGAATACTCGGTTGTTGAACTCGACGCTCGCGGCAGCGGCGCGGCGCAGTTTCGCATAACAAATACGAGCGGCAAAAATTTAAATCTTACGACGATGATTGAAACGCCCGCGAATCTAAAGGCGACTATGCGGAATGCGAAAGACGCGAATCTACGACGGCTTAAACCAAACGCTTCAACCGTCGTCAAAGCCGCGCTACAGGCTCTACCGACTGATAATTCGCCGCAGCCTTTGCCCGGTTTTTACCACGTTTTTCTGCGGCTCGAAGGCGATGGTAATCTGCTTCGCTACGGTTGGGCGGAAGCCAGACTTGCCGGACAGCCGCAAATTGACCGAAGCGAAAAATCAACGGTCATTTACGGCGAAAAAGTTTTTGACTTTAACTTGAATCGCCCGCTCGCCGTCGTTTACGGCGACGACGCGCCGATTCAGGATGTGGAAACGGCTTCGGTTTTAGTCAACACGATTGAGAGCGCGACCGGCAGACCGGTGAAAATTTACACGCTCAAAGATTTGCCGCCGAACGAACGCAACGCGCTCATTTTAGTCGGCACGGCGAAAACCAATCAGCTCATCGCCGCACTCAATTCAAAAATCCCGGCAAACGCGCGAAACGCCAAACAATTTGCCGTCCGCGCCGGTGAAAAAGCGGGCGAAGACTGGCTGATTTTCAGCGGCGCAAATTCGCTCGAAGCGGAACGCGCGGCGATGGATTGGACGATTCGTTTTTGGAAATACGCCAAAGATTCTGCCGGAAGGCGCGTCGGTTTAGTCGAAAAGGAATTGCCGCTCGGTTTCGATCCGGCGCAATTGCCGTAATGATTTTTAATTTATTCGTAATTATAAGGAGGGAAAAGAATGAGGTTGTTAATAAGTTTAATCGCTAAAAGCGTCCTGAACGCGCTGATTATTATCGCGTTCGGCATTTCAATTTTCGCGCAAGGCACGGCGAACGTCACGGTTTCAAACGAAATCGTCGGCAAAACCCCGACTTTGATTGGTTACGGGCAAGGGCATTATATGCCGGGCAGTAATGTTTCGGCGTGGCTTGAGCGTTCGGGCGCAAATTCTCTGCGAATTTTTATGAACGCCGCATATTTTGCGCCGCAGGATGACCTCGCGCCGTTCGGCGACGGCGTAACGGATTCGGCTTCGTTTGAGGCGCGTCGTTCGGCAATCATTGCTGACCCCGAAAATCCGGCTTACGTTAATTGGACGTTTTACGAAAACAATTTTCAGAACGTGGAAACGAGCGGAAATCACTACAAGCTCGCGTATATGATGAGCGAATTGCAGCGTCTTGGAATTAAGCCGGTCGTCAACACGCAGCACTGCAATGTGAGCGGCGCAACGTCGGCGACAAATCCGCGCGATTGGCGGAACGTCGCGCACAATCCTTCATGGATGCCGATTTCGATTTACAACAACTACGCCGACAAGTGGGAGTTTTGGAAATGGCATTTTGTGACGGCGTATTGGCTGGCGAAAAACTACAACGTAACGGATTATCAAATCTGGAACGAACCCGACCACATCGAACTCGGCGGCAACATTAATCAGGACGATTTTGTCCAGTGGATTCGCTACGGTTCGGACGCGAAACGCGCCGCTATTGCCGCCGTCAACGCCCGATTCGGCAAAAATCTGGTCGCCAAAATTTACGCTCCCGTAATTACCAGCCCGAAATCTTTCAACGAGCGTTTCGACAACGCCGACACGCGCGACGATTCGATTGGCTGGGGCGAGAAAATTTCCCGCTCGCTCAGAACGGATTATCGCGGGCAAACGGTCAGCTACAACATCTTTGACGTTTTTGACACGCACCGCTACGTTGACGACGCTTCGGTTTATTACAGCGATATGGACACGATGCAAAACGGAATGGCGGCGAACTCGCCCGGCGGCATTGTTCTGCCGATAAATTTTTCCGAACACAATGTCGAGAACACCTCGGGTTTTGCAGCCAGCGGCAATAACTTGAATATGCCGCGCCTGTTCACCGAATTAGGTTTGATTACGCCAAACTGATGCTCAAAGGCGTTTACGGCACGCAGACTTTCAAATACAGCAACGTCAATGACGCGGGTGTCGGTCATCATTACACTTGGGACGACGCGGCGAATAATTACGACACCGGCGGTTATCGCAAATCGGCTTCGGTCGTTCAACTTTTCGCCAAAGGTTTTGCCGGAGCGCGCGACCGCTACAAAACTCTGACGAGCGATTCACCGGCAGGTTACGGCGGCGCATACACTTCGTTTGACGGCAGTAATTATTATGTTTGGGCGGTCAATACCGATGCGACAAACTCTTACGCGCTCAACGTCAATATGTATGGACTCGGCATTTACACCAACACGCTTTGCACAACCGAAGAAGTTAGTATTGACCGCAACGGCGAAGTCGTGCGGCGAACGCCGATGCCGTCCGACAAAATTTTGAGATTAATGCAACCGCCGCGCAGCGTTTGGTTGATTACAGTTCCGAAAGGCGGCGTTTTGACAACGCAAAATCTAATGGCGGTTGCCGACGCGCAAGTTCAGGGCGGAACGAGCGCGAACACAAATTTTGGCTCTGATACAGTGATGCGCGTCAAGAAATACAGTTCGGTTGATTCCGACCGGATTAGTTATCTCAAATTTGATTTAAACAGTTTAGGGCGAACTTCCGTCAAACAGGCAGTTGTCAACGTCTATGGCAGAAACGCGATTGATACGGAGAATTTAGCGTTTCATGTCTATGGCATCACGGATGATTCCTGGAGCGAAAGCACGATTACCTGGAACAATTCCCCGAACCACGATTTGAGCGGCGCGAAAGCGAGCGGTGTCGGCGCGACGGCTTTTCCGCTCGGTGTGTTGACGGTCAACGGCACCAATGGCAATACCCGTTTGAACATTACCAATTGGGTCAACGAACAGCTTGCGGAAAATAAAATTGTCTCGCTGATGCTTATCCGCGAATACAAATACGACGGCGACACGGCAGACAACGTGCGTCACGCGCTTTTAAACACGCGGCAGGCAACGACGAATAGACCTCTGCTTGAGATTGATTATTGAACGCAAACGCAAAAGCGCAAATATTTTGGAAAAGATTTTTGCGCTTTTTTAATCCGAAACGAAAATGAAGATTACCGACATAAAAGCAACAACTGTAACCGTCCCGCTCGAAGCGCCGCTTCGCCACGCCAACGGTTGTCATTGGGGCAGATTTGTCCGCACGATTGTTGAAGTCGAAACCGACGAAGGCATCACGGGTTTGGGCGAGATGGGCGGCGGCGGCGAATCTGCCGAATCCGTTTTCCGGGCGATGAAAACGTATCTCGTCGGACGCGACCCAAGCCGCATTGAAGAAATGCGTTTTCTGATTGCCAATCCGTCAGGTTCGCTCTACAACAATCGAACGCAGATTTTAGCCGCGCTCGAATTCGCCTGTCTCGATATTTTGGGACAAAAGTGGAATGTTCCGGTATATGAAATTTTGGGCGGGAAACTGCAGGACAAAGTTCCGTTCGCTTCGTATCTGTTTTTTCGTTATCCAAATCCGAAAGACGGAAGCGGCGAAGTCAGAACAATCGAGCAATTGGTTGAACACGCTAAAGATTTGAAACAAAGATACGGTTTTACTTCGCACAAATTGAAAGGCGGCGTTTTCGCGCCGGAATATGAACTCGAATGCTATCGCGCCGTTGCCCGTGAATTAGACGGCGATAGTTTCCGCTTTGACCCGAACGCCGTCTGGTCAACCGAGCAGGCAATTTGGTTCGGGCAGCAAATCGAAGACATCAAAAACGATTATCTGGAAGATCCGGTTTTCGGACTTAACGGAATGCGGCGAACACGCGAAAAGGTTCGAATGCCGCTGGCGACTAATACCGTCGTCGTCGGTTTTGAGCAACTGGCGGCGAACGTTTTGAACACGGCGGTGGACGTAATTTTGCTCGACACGACTTTTTGGGGCGGGATTCGTCAATGCGTCAAAGCGGCGGGGGTGTGTGAAACATTTCAAATTGGCGTGGCGGTTCACTCATCGGGCGAACTCGGCATTCAATTAGCGACGATGCTTCATCTCGGCGCGGTGATTCCGAATTTAAGTTTTGCGGCGGACGCGCATTATCATCAACTTGTTGACGATATTATCGAAGGCGGCAAATTCAAATATGAAAACGGCGCAATCAAAGTGCCGACAACCCCCGGACTCGGAATTAAATTAAACCGCGAGAAATTGCAGAAATACAGCGAATTATACAAACGTCTCGGTTCGTATCCGTATGACCAAGACCCTTTAAGAAAAGGCTGGACGCCGACGATTCCAAATAATCGGTGGGCTGACCCGCAAGACGCGCGAACGCCGGAAATCGCTTTTTAAGACGACGAAATTTATGACGAATTTAACGACTAAACAACTCGAATACCCGATTTCTCAGGATGGCGCGGGAAGCGGCGACGCGCGTGATGTTCACGAATTACGCAAACAAGTTGACGAAATTCTGCAGAAAACGCCGGTTTTTGATTTGCACACGCATCTGTTCGCGCCCGAATTTGGCGAACTGAATTTATGGGGCATTGACGAGCTTTTAAATTATCATTATTTGATTGCCGAAATGTTCCGTTTTTCGAGCATAACGCCCAGCGAGTTTTGGGCATTGGAAAAAACAAAACAATCAGATTTAATCTGGCAGACGCTTTTCGTCGAAAACACGCCGCTATCGGAAGCAACGCGCGGAGTTGTCAGTGTTTTAAACACTTTTGGACTCGACACGCGGGCAAAAGATTTGCGCGAGTCGCGCGAGTTTTTCGCCGCTCAAAATCCGGCGGATTTTATTGAACGGGTTTTGAAAATTGCGAATGTAACCGACATCGGAATGACCAATGACCCGCTCGACGAAGCCGAAATTAAAGTTTGGAAAAGCGGCGCGAAAATTGACTCGCGTTTTCACGCGGCGTTGCGGCTCGACCGAATTTTGAATGGCTGGACGGATGCCGTGCCGCTCTTGCAAAAACAAAATTACGAAGTTTCGGCAAATTTAGACGCAACGACCATCGGCGAAACGCGGCGGTTTCTCGATGATTGGATTCAGTTGATGAATCCTCTTTATCTGGGCGTTTCCTTGCCTGACGATTTTGCTTATCCTGAAGAATCAATACGCGGAAAACTAATTAAAGAGGTGGTTTTGCCGACTTGCAAAGAACACGGAATTTCACTCTCGCTAATGATCGGCGTGCGCCGTCGGGTTAATCCGGCGTTAAAACTTGCGGGTGACGGTTTGGGACGCACCGACGTTTCGGTTGTCGCGCGAATTTGTGAAGAAAATCCCGATGTCAAATTTTTAGTTACGTTTTTGTCGCGTGAAAATCAACACGAATTATGCGTCGTCGCCAGAAAATTTGCGAATCTGATGCCGTTCGGCTGCTGGTGGTTTTTAAATAACGCTTCGATTGTCGCGGAAATCACGCGCGAACGTTTCGAGCTTCTGGGAACGAGTTTTATCCCGCAACATTCGGACGCGCGGATTTTTGACCAATTAATTTACAAATGGAATCACTCGCGCCAACTTATTGCCGACGCGCTGTTTAAATCCTACAAAGGCTTGCTCGAGGACGGACGCATCGTAACCGGAAAAGAAATTGAATGCGACGCGGCAAAACTTTTTTCGGGAAATTTTCGCAGTTGGGTTGCGAAATAACGTGAAAAAGTAAAAAAGGTTAAAAGTGAAAAAGTATTTATAGATTTTCGTCAACCAACTTTTTCACATTTTCACTTTTAACCTTTTTCTATGAATCAAGCGGAAAATATTACGGATTTATCAAACAGAACCGCAGTTGTTATCGGCGGCACTTCCGGCTTGGGACGCGCCATTGCCATCGGGTTGGCGCGTTCGGGCGCGAATGTCGTTGCAACGGGCAGACGCGCAGAATTGGTCGAAGAAGTTTGCGCGGAAATTGAAACAATCAATCAGAAAACTTTACGGCAAATCGTTGATGTTTCAAGCCGAGAATCGATTGACGCTTTGCGCGATGCGGCAATTAAACAATTTGGCGGAATTGATATTTTGGTCAACGCCGCCGGAAGAACTGCGCGAACAGCGACAAAAGAAGTTTCCGAAAGCGAATGGCAGACGATTTTGGACACGAATTTAAACGGCACTTTACGCGCGTGTCAATCATTTTACGAACCGCTCAAACAATCCGGGCGCGGGCGCATCGTGAACATCGCATCGCTCGCTTCGTTTGTCGCGTTTCACGAAGTCGCGGCTTACGGCGCGTCAAAAGCTGCTGTCTTAGCACTAACAAAAAGTCTCGGCTGCGAATGGGCGCGTGATGGAATTTGCGTTAACGCGCTTGTGCCGGGCGTTTTCCCGACTGAACTCAACGAAAAATTATTAAACGGAACTGCTCGCGGTCAGGAAATTATAACGCGCACGCCAATGAAAAGGTTTGGAAGGGCGGAGGAATTAGTCGGCGCTGCTGTTTTTCTGGCTTCGGACGCGGCTTCGTTTATCACTGGACAATCAATCGCGGTTGACGGCGGCTATCTCGCGGCGGGCGTAAATTCGTAGCGAAATAGAAAGTATAAGGAGAAACGTAAAGTGGCACTGGAAAACAATCGGCTGAACGACGCGGACGCTTTTGAAAAAGCGGCGGAAACAAAATCTTTAGCTGAAGCCGGCGCACCGCAAATCGCAGGCGCGAGCGCGACGGGAGCGTTTGTCGAAGCCGCGACGGAGAATACCGGGAAAGACGTTGGCAGATACCGTTGGGTGATTTGCGCGTTGCTGTTTTTTGCCACGACAATTAACTACGTTGACCGACAGGTTTTAGGCATTCTCGCCACGCCTCTACAGAAAGAACTCGGCTGGTCGGAATCCGATTACGGATTTATCGCTACGGCTTTTACAGGTGCTTACGCTGTCGGTTTGCTCATCGTCGGACGACTGATGGATTGGCTCGGAACACGCAAAGGTTTTAGCCTGGCAATTATTTTTTGGAGTCTTGCGGCAATGGGACACGCTTTGGCGCGTTCGGCATTCGGATTTGGAATCGCGCGTTTCGCTTTAGGCTTGGGCGAAGCGGGAAACTTTCCCGCCGCGATTAAGACCGCCGCCGAATGGTTTCCGAAGAAGGAACGTGCGCTGGCGACGGGAATTTTCAATTCCGGCTCAAACGTCGGCGCGATTGTTGCCCCGCTGACTGTGCCGTGGATTGCGATTAACTACGGCTGGCAATGGGCGTTTATCATCACCGGCACGATTGGCTTTTTTTGGCTCGTGTTTTGGCTCGCGCTTTACCGTCGCCCGGAAGAACATCCGCGTCTTTCAAAAGCGGAATTGGCTTACATTCGAAGCGATCCGGCTGAACCGGTTACCAAAATCCCTTGGCTGCGCCTGCTGCCGCATCGTCAGACGTGGGCTTTCGCCGCCGGAAAGTTTTTGACCGATCCGGTCTGGTGGTTTTTTCTTTTCTGGCTGCCGAAATTTTTAAACGAAAATCACGGATTGACATTGACCGGACTTGGAATTCCGCTGGTAATTATTTATGTCGCGGCTGATTTTGGCAGCATCGGCGGCGGTTATCTTTCTTCCGCTTTAATCAAGCGCGGCTGGTCGGTTAACGCCGGTCGCAAGACCGCGATGCTCATTTGTGCACTTTGCGTCGTGCCAATAATTTTTGCCGTTCGCGCCTCAAATCTCTGGGTCGCGGTTGCCTTGATTAGCCTCGCAACGGCGGCGCATCAGGGTTGGTCTGCCAATCTTTTTACGCTTGTTTCCGATATGTTTCCGCGCCGCGTGGTCGGTTCGGTCGTCGGCATCGGCGGTTTTGCCGGTGCGGTCAGCGGGATGTTAATTGCTACCATCACCGGACTGTTATTGCAGTGGACGGGCAGTTATGTGCCGATCTTCATTTTTGCGGCTTCGGCTTATTTAATTGCTCTGCTCGTCATTCAATTACTTGTGCCTCGTCTCGAATCCGCAAGTGTGGAAGCGGCACAAACGCTTTAGTTTTATGAACAATTTTCGAAAAGAATTTTTGCTGGCAATCGTGCTTTTATCGCTGCTTTCTTTAACCGTTCCGGCTCAGAAAGTCGTCAATAAAGGTGTGGTTAAACTTGAAGCCGGTAAATTACAGCCCGGCACTAATATAGATTTAACCGGAAACTGGTTTTACAAGCCGGATTATTTAACGGGCAAAGACGAGAAACCGGAAACCGCCGCGCCGCGGACGGGCGATAATCTCGTCGGCGTGCCGCAATTCTTAAACCGCGTGCGCTGGTGGCTGGATGATTCGGAAGATTTTAAAAAGCACGAAGAAGCGCGTTTGAAAAAACTCGGCTTTGATACCGAACGCGCCGAAGAAGGCTGGTATAAATTAGTTTTGGATGCGCCGCCGCTTTCAAATGGAAAGCGTTTATTCATCGAATTTGACGGCGTGGCGATGAAATCGTGTGTGTTTTTGAACGGTCAACTTCTCGGCGAACACACCGGAATGTTCAGCCGTTTTGCTTTCGATTTAACGCCGCATCTTAAGTCCGGAAAAAATCTGCTCGCCGTTTTCGTTTCGATGGAGAAAATTCCGGTTTCGACCGCTTCGATGGGACAAGCTGTATCGGTCAATTTAACCGCGTCGAAAGTTTTATCTTTGAGCAAAGGAATGTTCGGACCGCTCGAGCCGGAACACGACAACCACGCTTACGACCTTCACGGAATCTGGCAGCCCGTAAAGCTAGTCGTGCGCGGCGCAGGCAAACTCGACGACGTTTATTTTGTTCCGTCACTTGACGGCGCAAAGGTAAATGTTGAAGCAAGTGCAAACACATTGCAAAACGGAGTATTAAAAGCGCGTTGGATTGATGCGAAAACAAACAAAGTATTTACCGAAGCAAATCAGGTAAAAGTACAATTGAGCGGCGACAAATCAACCGCCACGCTCGAAATTAAAAACGTCAAGCCAAAACTTTGGACTCCGGCTGAACCGAATTTATATCGGCTGGAAATTACGCTTGAAAGCGTGTCGGGCGAAATTTTAGATTCTTGGAAACAAAATGTTGGCTTTCGCACGTTTGAAGCTAAGGGAAACAAGCTTTTCCTCAACGGCAAACCGTATTGGCTGCGCGGGGTTAATCATCTTCCGTATGGCAAAAATCCGTGGGACAATGCTTTGCCCAAAAAATTGATTCGGTTAATGCACGATAACAACCAACGCGTAACGCGCACGCACGCCACGCCCTGGAATGAAGCGTGGCTCGACACGGCGGACGAAATCGGTCTGGGCATCAGCGTGGAAGGCATTCGCCCGTGGGCTTTCGTCGGCAAAATCGGCGCGACTCCGCCTGATTTATTCAAGCATTGGCTGATGGAAAACGAAGATGTGGTGAAAAGAATTCGCAATCATCCGAGCGTGCTTATCTGGACAATCGGCAACGAAATGCTCCTTCGTGATAACGAAAACATTGAAAAATGGAAACAGCTTTCGACGGTCGTCCGACAAACTAGACAGCTTGATGCGATGCGCCCGATTGTCGTTTCGTCGTCTTATGTTCGCGCGCCTGAGCTTTTCAATAATGTTATTAAGCCGAACGATATTGATGACGGCGATATTGACGCGCTGCACAGCTACAAAGGCTGGTATTCAGATTCGACGTTTGTTACCGATTCGCAGTTTGAAAAAGAAATGAAAGGAACAACATGGAACCGCCCGTTTATCGGGCAGGAAATGTCAACCGGCTATCCCGATTTGGATACGGGACTTCCGGTTTTGACTTATACACGCGATAGGATTACGCCGCAAGCGTGGATTGGAGTTTTTGCTTATCCGGGTAGCGATCCGGCATATTTTCTCGAACATCAACGCGCCGTCACCAAGCGTTGGGCGGAACAACTTCGCTTTCAGCGCGCGGATAAAACCGCCGGCTTTATGCTCTTCGCGGACGAATGCTGGTTCGCGCATTCTTATGATGCGAACAGCGTCAAACCTTATCCGGTCGTCGAAGCGGTGAAATATGCGTTTGCGCCAATTGGTCTGGCGCTCGAAACGGCGCGGCGGCGTTTTTATTCGGGCGAAGAGGTAACAACATCAGTTTTTGTGACGAACGACGACGAACAATTTCGAGATTTTAACGATTTACAAATCGAATTTTCTTTTATAGATTCCGCAACCGGAAAAGAAATTACATCGGCAAAATCCGGCAACGTCGCCAGCCTTCCGTATTACAAAACCGTTCAAATGCCCGTCAATCTAAAAGTTCCGCAAACGAAAAACGCCAGAATACGGCTTCAGCTTGTTACGCGGCTCGTCAAGGGCAAAACCGAAATCAGCCGAACAATTGATTTTATCGAAGTTTTCAGCCGTCCGGCGGCGAAAACGAATTTTTTACAAATGAAAGCTTTTACTAATTCGCTCGGCGCGGAAATGTCGGACTTGGTGAATCAAAAAGGTATATTTGCAAGCGTCGGAAGCGGTTTGCCGCAGTCTTCGGAAGCTGCAAATTCGGTGATTTTAATGGGCGCAGATGCAAATCTGGACGAGTTGAAAGAAAACGGAAAAGCATACCAAGCGGCGAAACAAGGCGCGACTGTGATTGTCTTTTCGCCGGACAAAAAAATTCAGGAACTGTTTCCAAACGAAGTTTTGAGCGTCAAAAAAGTGTCTGGCGAGTTTGCCGATTTAACGACGGCGACGGGAACAAAATTCGTAGAAAATCTTGAGCCGATGGACATTAAATGGTGGGGACGCAAAAACGATTGGCGCGTAATGGTGGCAAGCTCGGCGCATCGTCTTAATCCCACAGGAACGGCACGCGAAATCATTCGCTTTATTCCCGCACACGGTTACATTCCGGCAGAAAAAATTCCCGAACAATTTATGACCGTGCTGTTTGAGATTCCCGTCGGCAAAGGTCGCATTTGGGTGTGCGATTTGGATTTGGAAGAATCAATTTCAATTGACCCGGCGGCGCGAATTTTCGCGGAAAATCTTTTAACGGCGGCGGCTGATTCGAATTCAACAAAAAATTTATTCAAAATGCCGACACACGAAGAATTACTTGCCGGAAAGAAAGTCGGAGCAAAGTAACGGCTTGGAAAAATTAAAATGAATCGTTTGATTTTAAGTGTCATTTTATTCCTGGTTAGCTTGCCTTTGGTGGTCGCTGCACAGGAGTTTATTCCTTTGTGGGAAAAAGGCAAAATGCCGAACTCGAAGGGAATAGAGCTAAAAGATGACATTCGCAACGAACGCATTTATCAAGTCGGAACGCCCGGATTTTATGCGTTTTTCCCGTCTAATCAAGAAAACAAAGGCGCGGCGGTTTTGATTTGTCCGGGCGGCGGTTATCAACACCTTGCTTACATTATTTCCGGGATGCAACTTGCGAAATGGTTTAATACTTTGGGCATCAGCGCGTTTGTTCTGAATTACCGCTTGCCGAATTCGCCAGATGTTAGACAACGTGAAATCGCGCCATTGCAGGACGCGCAACGCGCAATGCGAATCATCCGCGCCAATGCCGAAAAATGGCAGATAAAGCCGGACAAAATCGGTATCTTGGGAACTTCCGCAGGCGGTCATCTGGCGGCAAATCTCGGAACTTCAACCGAAGACGCGACGAAAATCAATGACGAACTCGATAAATTTCCGTTTAATCCGAATTTTATGATTCTTGTTTCGCCCGTTATTACGATGGGCGAATACGCGCACGCGGGAAGCAGAAAAAATCTTCTCGGCGAAAATCCGTCGCGGCAGTTGATTGAAAAATATTCGTTGGAAAAACAGGTTACGGCGACAACTCCACCAGCATTTATTGTTCACGCGGCTGACGATAAAGCGGTCAATCCGCGAAACAGTCTGATGTTTTACAACGCGCTTTTGGATAAAAGCATTTCGGCGAGTTTGCACATTTTCCCAAACGGCGGACACGCCATCGCTCTGCGAAATAATCCGGGTTCAACCGAAACGTGGACAAATTTGTGCGAAATGTGGCTGACGGAAATGGGTTTTATTCCGCAGGTTAAGAAGTAGCCGGGTTGACGATAAATCCGCCGTCCCGCTGCGCGTGTTATTGAGAGATATGAAAAATTGGATTCTGATTGCGGTCGTCTGTTTGCTATCGGTTAGTATTCTATCTGCCGGCGCAGCAGCGCAAGATCGGTCGCAAACGGTGCGCGGCTCTTGGATGCAAGACGGGGCATTGCGTGAAGGCGACATAGTTTTGGCTGACCAAAATGCGGGATGCGAAATCGTCGTTTCGGAAAAGGAACATTCAGCCGTCCGGCAGGCGGCAATTTTTCTGGCGGGCGACATTGAGAAAATCAGCGGTTACAAACCGCCAATCGTGTCAACGCCGAGCGGACAGCGCGTTGGTATTCACCTGATAACGTTGGGCAACGACGAGATTCCCAAGCAGATTGCACAAGACAAACTCCGCAATCAATGGGAAGCGCACCAGATTCTCACAATGCAAAACTCGGTCTGGCTCGTCGGGGCAAACTTTCGCGGAACGGCGTTCGCCGCTTATACGTTGAGCGAACGGTTAGGCATTGACCCGCTTTATCTTTGGACGGGCTATACGCCGGAAAAACATCCAAAGCTGGTATTGAAAAAAACCGACTATTTTGCAAATTCTCCGACCGTCAAATATCGCGGTTTTTTCCATGATGACGAGGATATTTTGCCGCGTCCGTTCGAGTATAGCGGATACCCTTTGCGGATCGGCGACGTTCCGACCGAATGGTATCAACGCTTTTTTGAAACTGCTTTACGCTTGCGGCTTAATATGGTCGCACCTTACACGCGGGCGCACCGTCGCTTTGAAGTGCAAAAGATTGCCAGCGATTGGGGACTTTTTTATACCTCGCATCACTATGACATTCTGCTGTCAAATCCGTTCGGCATTGAACGCTTCGGTTTAGGAAAGGCACGCAATGCGGGAACGACTTGGGATTGGTTGACGAACCGCGAAGGAATGCTCAATTACTGGCGCGGCGGCGTGTTGGAAAACCGCGAGCTTGACGCAATCTATCCCGTCGGTCTGCGCGGGACGGATGACCGCAGTTATACGTTTCCGAAGGATATGAGCGAAGCGGACAAATCAAAGATTTTTCAAGATGTCATCGAAACGCAGGTTCGCACGACAAAGGAGTTGCTGCCGAAAGACAAGCAGCCGATTTTTCACTTTACGCTCTACACCGAAATGCTCAAGAAGTATCAGGAAGGCAGCTTCGATGTTCCCGCCGACGTGATTATCGTGTGGACGGATAATAACGACGGCGAGATGCGAGCCTTGCCGCAGAAAACGGACAAGTGGAAGCATGGAGTTTATTATCACCTCGCTTATTTCGGTAATACCGTGAAGCAAGTTACGCACACGATTACCCCGCAGCGAGTCGCCGGCGAGTTCAAGAAAATTGTTGATGCGAAGGCGACCGAATATATGCTCATCAACGTATCCGAAGTGCGCGAAAACATAATGGAAGCGCGGATGATTGCGGATATTTGTTGGAATGCTCCGACGGCATTGAATCAGCCTGATGCCGCACAGCGATATGTTGATTGGTGGAGCCGAGAGTATTTCGGCGCAAATGCCGCGCCTGATGCGGCACAGTCATACTCGAACTATTACGGGCTTATCAATGCTTACGACAAAATTTGGTTCGGCGCAGATAAATTTCAAGACGCGCTTGAACGGCTCGGCAAAAAAATCAACGGCAAACCATACGAACCCGTTCCGCGCGAAACGCTCGCTCAACTGAAAGCGCGTGATGAGCAATACCGTTCCGCGATGCAAACAATTTCTCGCGCGCAAGCACGAATGAACGACGAGCAAAAACAGTATTTTTTTGAGCATGTCGAGCTTGGCTTGCTGATAGATTGGCGACCGACGCAAGCGGCAATTAAATTGATTGAAGCACTCGACGCTCCCGACGCGGCGCAGGCATGGAAACTTTCCGGGCAAGCCCGCCAACCGCTTGAACAATTGGAACTTGAAATCCTTCGCGCAGAGCGCCCGCCGTTTGAAAATTGGTATCGCAAGACGTGGATTCGACGCGAAACTAAACCGTCAAATGTTCATCGCTCATACGAACAACTGCGCGTCTTTACATCAAGCCGAGGCACACGCACATTAACCGAACCGGAAGGCGCAGCCCGCCCGGATTTAACACGCTTCACGCGGATGTGGTAAGTCGCCCAACGGCTTGGTAACATTGAAAGCGTAATTTATTATCAAGTGAGCCGGTGTTAATCAATAGTTGGGCAGCATCTCATTGCTTCGAAAAGTTCCTGCAACAAAACCGGAGTGTTCGCCGTTGTCCTAATTTATGATTCAAAACAAATTTAATATCAAGTGGAGTAATTTTATGTATTGTTCAGGCATTTCTCTTAAATCATTTTCGCTAATTGCAGTTTTTGCGGTATGTCTAATTTTATTTGGAGCGCAAACGACGCTTGCTCAGAAAACGCAGACGGAAATTTTTGTTGAAACGCTCGCGCGGGCGGAAGCTAAAATGCACGCGAAACAATGGGCGGAAGCCGCCGCGTTGTGGGAGCAAGTCGTTAAGGCGAATCCCGTGCAGGGCAGGTTTTGGGAGCAGTTGGGTCTGGCTTATTACAACGCCAAAGATTATCGCAAATCAATTCCGGCTTACGAAAAACAACTCGAACTCGGTTCTGGACAACCGGCAAACGTCGCTTATAACATCGCTTGCGATTATGCGTTGGCGGGCGATAAGGAGCAGGCGATAAAGTGGCTCGAAAAAGCATTGGCGATGAAATTTCCAGATCTTCCACACGCGCAGACCGACACGGATTTGGAATCTATCCGCAGCGATTCGCGTTACCGAAATATGGTCGGCTTGATTGATACGAGCAAGATGTCGCGCGATGAAGGCTGGCGAACTGATTTGCGGTTTCTCACCCGCGAAATCAAACGGCGCGGCTGGAATTTGTTTCCGCGTATTGGAACGGAAGTCGACTTTGACGCGCAGGTTAAACGGATAAATGACGCGATTCCCAATTTAACCGACCCGCAGATTGAGATTGAGATGCTGAAACTGATGCGTCGGGTCGGCGACGGACACTCTAATCTGTTCGGCTCGCGTGAAAGAAAAGAATGGCTGGAAACCATTCCGGTTCTTTTTTATATGTTCGAGGAAGGTTTATTCATCATTGCCGCCGACCCGAAGCACAAAGATTTGCTCGGCTCGCAAGTCTTGAAATTCGGCGGGCGCACGGTTGATGAAATCGTCAAAGTAATTCACTCGGCAACGAGCGAGGACAATAAAATCTGGATTAAACAAATCGCTCCGTACCGAATGCGGCATTTGCCTCTGCTGCACGCCGCCGGAATGATTCCCGACGCAAACAAAGTCGAACTGAATTTGCGCGGGATGGACGGCAAAGAACGCACCGTTACATTAACAACGGATATGACGCAGCCAAACATCTGGAACACAAAACCGAATCCGCCCGAATGGGTAAACCTGCCGCAAACTTTGGGAACGCCGGTGCCGCTTTATCTAAAAAATGCGGCTGCAAATTATTGGTTTGAATATCTGCCTGACAATAAGACGGTTTATTTTGGGTTTAACAGCGTCCGCAACGATGAGAAAGAATCGCTCGCCGCTTTTTCCGAACGGCTCTTTAAGTTCGTCAACGAAAATGCGGTTGAAAAACTGGTGATTGATATGCGCTGGAACAACGGCGGCAACACGAATCTGCTCACGCCGCTCGTTCAAGGATTGATTAAAAACGAGAAAATAAACCGGCGCGGAAAGCTGTTCGTCATCATCGGTCGCCGAACTTTTTCCGCCGCGCAAAACGCTTCGACGTTTTTCGAGCGATACACAAACGCGATGTTCGTCGGCGAACCGACCGGCGCAAGTCCGAATTTTGTCGGCGAAGAAGACCCGTTTGTTTTGCCGTATAGCAAAATTGCGGCAAACGTCTCGCATCTTTACTGGCAAAGCGCGTTTCCGCAAGACGGACGAATCTGGATTGCGCCGCAAATTTACTTGCCGCCGACATTTGAGGCATATCGGACGAACCGCGATGCGGCTTTAGAAGCAATTCTGAATTACCGAGAGAAAACAAATTGATTTGTCCTTACAAGGCATCCAAGCGTGTCATTGGACGCTAGGCGCGGGCAGATTCCCTCATATAAACGTCGTCCGTTAAACTTTAGCTTGTGTGTCGGCGGTTTCGCCCGCGTCAATTCGGAAGGTATCAATAACAAATTAGACACTAAATTATTCGTGCAAAATGATTATTTGTGCAAAGCCCATATTATAATTAAGTAATCTTGGAAGGATATATTTTATGAGCTGTTTTTTTTTCACTAAGTTCCGATGGTACTGCATCTGCCATTTAATTCTTTTCATTTTCTTTCTTAACTTCTCGGCAAATGCCGCAAATTATTATATCAATAGTCGGTTTGGCAATGACGACAATTCGGGAACGACTAAAGAAACGGCGTGGAAAAGTCTAAAAAACCTGAGCAATAAGTTTCTGCCGGGCGACAATATACTTTTTGCCAAAGGCTCTTCTTATACCGGCGGATTTGTTTTCACAAGTTCGGGAACGGCAGAGAAGCCTATCGTTTTTTCAAGCTATAGCCTTGAGGCTGACGTAATTTTAAAAACTCCGAGAAAAGAGCTAACGCCGTTTTTTGAAAAATATGGCGGCGGTCCTGCTCCGTCTTTTACAAATCCCGATTGGAATTTGCTTAACGGAAATATCTTCAGGATAGAAGGCAGCTATGTCGTCATTGACGGTCTGTATTTCCACGATAATACAAACCCGCCGGAGTCTGACCACAAAAACAAAAATGTACAAAAGCTCGGAGCGGTGTATCTGGCTTTGGGAACTCATCACAATGTCGTTAAAAACTGCGAATTTTTTCATACTCCGGTCGGTATTAAGGTGAAAGGAACTGACAATCTTATCACCCGCAATTATTTACACGACGCGACTATAATGATGGCTCGGTCGTGGGGTCCGATTGCCATAATGATTGTGTCCGGGCAGAACGAAATATCATTTAACAGAATAGAAAACTACGGTGCTTACGGCGGTCCGTACGGCTCTGACGGAGGTGTCATCGAGCTTGACGGCGTAGATGACAACTTTAATGCGAATGATATAAATATCCATCATAATACGTCGGTCAATAATCACGGATTTTTAGAAATGGCTGCCCGTAATGTTCAAAACATTACGGTCGCGTATAACTTGAGCGATGACAAAAACCAATTCATCGGCGGCGGAACAATGAAAAATGTTCGCGTCCTTAACAACACCGTCATCAGAACCCGCGAACCAAACGTAGATCGCTTTGTATTCTGGACTTTCTACCCTGAAGGAACTTCATTCATCGTTCGCAATAACATCTTCCTGATTGCCAAAGATATAAAAGTATTCGGTCCGTTTATTAAACCCGTCGGGCATGTGCGTACCGCTATCGGCGACCATCCGCACGACCATAATTTGTATTATTCCGCCGGAAATCCCGACCCGATAGGCGTTCCTGCCGGGAAGGGAGACATCGTTGCAGACCCGCTTTTTGTGGATTATGAAAATCGAAATTTCCGTCTGAAAGAAAATAGCCCTGCAAGAAACAAAGGAGTAAAACTGGGATATGCGGTTGATTTGGATAATTATTCCTTGCTTGGTAAAAATTCTACAGATATAGGTGCTTATGAATTCTAGGTTTTTGGACATAAGAGAAATTTTCTTGAAAAGTCACAGCACTTTGTAGTTTAAGTAATGAAACGAATAAGGGCAGATTGTTGACAAGCTTTGCATCAGTGTTTATTGGGTTGAAATGATTTGCCTGAATTGTATGTCTGACAATCTCGGTATATTATCAAAGACGCACCACCGAAGATTGAAAAATTTCGATTTTAATTCAGACTAAGAGGAGATAAGTTTATGAATAAAAACTTGCGCCAAAATGCGATTCGTTTTGCTTTTCTGACTTTTTGTTTTTATGGATTGTTTGCTGCGGGCGTTTCGGCGCAATCAATCAACGGCAAAATTCTCGGCACCGTTACCGACCAAAACGGCGCGGTTGTGCCGAATGCGACCGTCAACGTAACCAGCGAAGGCACGGGCGCGAAGCGCACAGTCAACGCCGACGAAAGCGGTTTTTACGTCATTCCCGAATTGCCTGTCGGTTTTTATACCGTCGAAATTGCGGGCGGTTCTTTCGCGCCGTTCACGCGCAAAAACGTCAAGGTTGACGTGGGCAGCGAAACTCGCGTTGACACTGCGCTCACGGCGCAAGGCGTAACGACAACTGTTGATGTAACGACTGACAGCACGCTAATCAAAACCGACAGCAGCACATTGTCGGAGGTTATCAGCAGTCGGCAGGTTGAGTCGCTTCCTATCAACGGGCGCGATTTTCGCCGTTTGGTAACGCTCACGCCGGGCGCGGCTCCGCGCAGTCAGCGCGGCAGTTTGGGGTCGTTCACCGTCAACGGGCAGCGCGAAAAAAATAATATCTTTTTGATTGACGGCGTGGACAACAACGATTCGTTCCGCAATCAGCCGTCATTCAATCAAGGCGGCGTAACGGGCGCGCCGGCGACGCTTTTTCCGGTTGACGCGCTCGGCGAATTTTCGCTGCAAACGCAAGGCGCGGCGGAATACGGACGCAATTCGGGCGCGGTCGTCAACATCGTCGTCAAATCCGGAACGAACGATTATCACGGCACGGCTTACACCTTTATCCGCAACGACGATTTCGATGCGCGAAACTTTTTTGAACAAACCCGCAACGAATTTCGCAACGGCAATTTTGGCGGAGTTCTCGGCGGACCGCTTCCTTTTTTGAATTTTGGCGAAGGCGTTCCCGTTTGGAGTTCCGGCAAAAACCGCACGTTTTTCTTTATCGGCTACGAAGGTCAGCGCGAATTTGTCAATTCGCCTTTCCAAGTGCGTGTGCCGGGCGCGGCTGACATCGCCGCCGCGCGAGCCGCCAACATAACCGCCGGACGAGCCGAAAACGCTTTAAGCACGCGCCTTTTAACTCTTTTTCCGACGGCAAATTTGAATGCTCAAACCGGCAATAACTATGCATTTGCCGCGCCCAATCTGAACAACTCAAATAATTTTTTGATAAAAATTGACCATCGTTTCAGCGATAATTTCAGTATGAGCGGACGCTATATTTACGGCAAAGGCAAGCAGAATTTTCCTTTGACCAGCGGCAACGGCTCGCCACTGCCCGAATATCAAACGGTTGTGCCGACCAAAATTCAACTTTTCGGAGTGAATTTTTCCAATGTTTTATCGCCGACGCTCTTTAACGAAGCCCGCATCGGCTACAATCGCTTCGAGCAGACATTTACGCCGCTCGACGCGAATTTTAACCCGGCTTCTCTCGGATTGGTCACAGGTTCAGGATTAAACTCTTTGCCGACGATTACGGTTACGGGTTTGGTCAGTTTAGGCGCGCCGACTAATGTTCCGCGCGGGCGCGTCAGCAGCGCGTTTCAACTGGTTGACAATGTAACCTTGACGCGCGGCAGCCATACCTTTAAATTCGGCGGCGAATATCGCCGGGCGATTGTTGATTCGTTCGCCGACCAAAATGCTCGCGGGCGTATCAATTTTAATAATCTCGCCGATTTTCTGGCGGGTGTTGTTTCGACTTCCGGCACGGTTCTGCTGCGCGGAGACACGCGCCGCGAAACGTTTACCAATAACTTCGGGTTTTTCGCGCAGGATGATTGGAAGGTTACAAAGCGTCTGACCTTGAATCTCGGTTTGCGCTACGAATATCTCGGTGTTTTGCAGGAAAAACAAAACCGTCTGTCTAATTTTTTGCCTGACCGCGGATTGGTGCGCGTCGGCGAGGCGGGTTTGAAGAATGCCTGGAATCCCGATTACAATAATTTCGCGCCCCGCTTTGGCTTTGCTTACGATGTTTTTGGCAAAGGCAAAACGGTTGTGCGCGGCGCAGCCGGAGTATATTACGACACGCCTTCGCAGGATTATTTTCTGCTGCAGGGTTTTCAGAACGGCGGACCCGGAAGTTTGGGTTTGAATCCGTTGCCGGGTTTGGGTGTTTTTAACGTAACTCCGACCGCGCCAATTCCTTTCGGTCCAAACGTATCCATTTTTGGCGCGGCAACGGGCGGCTTGCCGACCACGAATATCGCGCTCTTCGGCACCGACGTTAAACAGCGCACACCATATATTTTTAACTACAACGCGAATGTGCAGCAGCAATTGTTCAAGGATACGGTTTTGCAAGTGTCTTATGTTGGTTCGCAAGGCAGAAAACTGTATCGCGTGCGCGACATCAATCAAGCCACGCCCGGATCGGCAGTGCCGACAGAGCGACAATCGCGCCGTCCGTTTAATGGAAGATTCCCGCAGTATTCGTTTATCAACTATCTTGAGGGTTCAGCAAGTTCCAGCTATAACGCTTTTCAAGCAAACGTCCGACAGCGTTTGACGAGCGGGCTGAATCTGAATGTTGCATACACTTTATCAAAATCAATTGACGACGCTTCCAACGGAATTTACGGCGGCACACGCGGCGTTTCGTTTCCGCAGGACAGCTACAATCTGAAAGCGGAACGCGCTGTTTCGAGTTTCGACGTGCGGCACCGCTTCACCTTCAACTTTGTCTATGATTTGAACTTTCTGTCCGATAAATTCGGAGAAAACCGCTTAACCAAAGGCTGGCAGTTAAGCGGAATTTATACCGCCGCGAGCGGTATTCCGATTACGCCGTTTTTGAGTACGGATGTCAGCGGTACAGGCGAACTCAACGACCGTCCGAACCTGACGGGCGATCCAAACAGTGGTCCGCGCACGGCTGGACAATGGTTCAATACCGCCGCATTTTCTATTCCGACGGCGGGAACTTTCGGCAACGCGCCGCGCAATTCCATCATCGGTCCGCCCGTAAATATTTTCGATTTTTCGCTCAACAAGACGACGCGGATTGTTGAAAATGTTTCGCTGCAATTTCGCGCCGAAGCGTTCAATCTTTTCAATCGTCCGAATTTTAGTTTGCCGAATGTAGACCGAAACAGTTCAGCTTTCGGCGCGATTGGCGAAACGCCCGACGTAACGGCAGGCAATCCGCGTCTGGGTGAGGGCGGACCGCGCGTGTTACAGTTCGGTTTGAAATTGATTTTTTAGCGAGGGGAAAAACGGTTAGAAAAATAGAACAAGCAGAACTGAAAATCAAATTAAAAGATAGATGTCGTTGGGACTTGGTTTCACTGGGCGAAGTCCTGCTGCGATTTGACCCGGAAAATGAGCGAATTCATACGGCGCGTTCGTTTCGCGTTTTCGACGGCGGCGCGGAATATAATGTCGCCCGTAATCTCGCAAAAACTTTCCGTCAAAAAACGGCGATTGTTACTGCTTTAGCGAATAATTCACTCGGCAGACTAGCCGAAGATTTTATATTGCAGGGCGGCGTTGACGCATCAGAAATTTTGTGGCGCGAAGAGGACGGCATCGGCGCGAATGCTCGAAACGGACTTTATTTTATTGAGCGCGGTTTCGGCTTGCGTTCTGCGTCTTCGTGTTTTGACCGGGCAAATACGGCGATTTCGCAGTTAAGAACGGGTGATATTGACTGGCGGAAAATCTTTGTAGAAAAAGGCGCGAGATGGTTTCACACCGGCGGAATTTTTACGGGGCTTTCCGACACGACACCGGATGCGGCAAAAGAAGCGATGCAAATTGCCAGAGACAGCGGCGCAATCGTTTCTTATGATTTAAATTATCGTGATTCATTGTGGAAGATGCGCGGCGGTCGAGACGTTGCCAACCAACTAAATAAGGAATTTTTACTATTTGCCGACGTTGCTTTCGGAGCGTTTAATTTTGACTCGAAATTGTCGAATTTTGACGAAAATACTTTTCGTCGTGCAACCGAAAAAATGATGAATGAGTTTCCGAATTTGAAGGTAATCGTTTCAACTTTACGGGAAGTTCATTCAGCAAGTTTGCACGATTTAAGCGGCATTTGTTTTTACGAAAATCAGATTTACAAAGCCAAAGATTACAAAAACACAGAGGTTTTCGATCGAATCGGTAGCGGCGATGCTTTTGCCTCCGGTTTTATTTACGGATTACTTGCGGGAAAAGACGTGCAATATTCACTCGAATGCGGCGCGGCACTCGGCGCACTGGTGATGACCACGCCCGGAGACAATTCAATATCAACTTTGTCGGAGGTAAAAAATTTAATGGCGGGCGGCAACCGGATTATCCAGCGATAAAATAAAAATGAGCAAAACCGAAGTTATCGAAAAAATTAGAGAAGTCGGTATTATTCCGGTCGTTCGCGCCGGTTCGCACGAAGAAGCCCAAACCGTAATAAAAGCGCTTATTGCGGGCGGCATCAACGTTTTGGAAGTGACGATGACAATTCCAAATGCGGTTGAGTTGATTGCTCGATTAACAGGCGAATATAGAAACGCGACTGTTATCGGTGCGGGAACGGTTTTAGACCGGCAGTCGGCGGAAAAGTGCATCGAAGCCGGTGCAAAATTTATCGTCAGTCCGATTTTAGACTTGGAAACCGTATCATTTTGCAATGAAAATGAAATTGCTGTGTTAGCCGGTGCTTTAACTCCAACTGAGATTTTCACGGCGTGGAAAGCCGGAGCCGATTTAGTAAAAGTTTTTCCAGTCAGCGCAATGGGCGGAGTTTCATACTTAAAAGCCATTAAAACGGTTTTTCCGCAAATCGAATTCGTTCCGACCGGCGGCATAAATTTAGAAAATGCGGTTGATTATATTAAATCCGGTGCATTTGCTGTCGGAATAGGCGGCGAATTAACAAAAGGTCAGGAATCAATTATTAGTGAAAAAGCTCGGAACATCAGAAATATAATCAAATTAAAATAAACTGAAAAATAGGTTTTTATAGAAAGATTTTCGATATTGATTTGCTTTTAACTTTTATCTCGAATTAATAGTTTTAAAATTTTAAATTGCCACTAGCTTTAGCTAGTGGACAGCTTCATCTCAAAACAAGCAGCTTTAGCCAAACTTAAAAAAAATTTTCCTTTTGGCTTCAGCCTAAAAACTTCTGAAAACCCGCCCTTTTCATAAATCCCTCAAATTCTTCATCAAAACTTTTTGCACGATGATGTTCTTCTTGATTGGCGATGTAGTTCCTCACGCTCTCGACAACTGTTTCGCTAACCGACACCGCAAAATACTCATCTTGCCATTCAAATCTTCCTCCGCACAATTTGTTCTTATTTATCCAAAACGAAGATTCGCCTTTTATCAACTGCATTATCTTTTCCATCGTTTGGTCTGTGCCAAGCGAAATCAAACAATGAACGTGGTTTTTATAACCGTTGATGAAATCAAGATGGATATTTTTCTCTGTCGCGTTTTCCCTAATATGTTGGAAAACTTTCTGCCTAATTTCATCAGTCAAAAGCGGCTCGCGGTTTTTGGTTGACCAGACAAAATGTATCCAAACTTTGACAAAAGGATAACTGTTTAATTAGGCTAAAGCCAAAAGGAAAATTTTTATCTTGTTTGGCTAAAGCCGATTTCCTGTTACCAACCTATCCACTAGCTAAAGCTAGTGGCAATTTATAAAAACAGATTAATGGTTTCTAGCGAAGCGAAACTTCAATTAGTTTCTTTTTCACAACTTTGATTTTTCTTCCGCCGTTTGGCTTAAAAGTAATTCCTGTTCGCGCTTTATTTCATCAACAATTTCCTGCTCGCTCGGCAAATATAATTGATAGCGTTTGGTGAAAATGTGTTCTTCGTTTTCCGGCAAAGTGTAACGCACAACCGTATCGTTTTTATCGGCGCAGAGAAGCAGCCCGATAGTCGGATTTTCCCATTCTTCTAACATTTCCCGCGTGTAATAATTTGTGTAAAGCTGCATTTGCCCGATGTCCTGATGCGTGAGTTTTCCCATTTTCAAATCAATCAACACAAACGAGCGAAGCAAACGATTATAAAGCACAAGGTCAATATAAAAATGGTCGCCGTCAATAGTGATGCGCTGCTGGCGGGCAACAAAGCAAAAACCTTTGCCCATTTCGAGCAGAAATTCTTCAACGTGGTCGAGCAAACCTTGTTCAATCTGTGATTCGGTCAATTCGGGAACATCTCTGAGATTCAAAAATTCCAGAATATACGGGTCTTTAACAAAATCTTGCGGTTGGTATTTGTCGCTTGATTCGCGCCCTTTTTCGAGCATCTTACGTTTCTGCTGCGATGCGGCGGTGCGCTCGAAGAAAAACGAATTTATCTGGCGTTCAAGTTCGCGCGTTGACCAATTTCCGGCGACCGTTTCAGTTTCGTAAAACTCTCGCGCCGCATCGGATTCGACTTTCAAAAGCAGGCGGTAGTGCGTCCAACTCAATTCTCCACGCAGCGCGTGGAGTTTTCCGGAATAGGTTAAATAAAACTGGCGCATATACCAGAGATTATTACGTCCGAAACCTTTTAACCCTTCGGCTTTCATCTGCACAGAAAGCATTTCAATTAAACGCTCGCCGTAACCGGCACGTGCTTCGCCCGCTTGCTCGCGCTCGACAATCGCCTGCCCGATGTGCCATTAAGCCGCGACCATTTCGGAACTGATGCTTCGCGCCGCACGGCTTTTCGCCGCGTCGAGAATTTGACGAACTTGTTCGTATAAACCGCCGATTTCAATTTCCGTCGTTGAATGTTTGGCTAGTTTCAGTAGTTCCAAATTTGGTTAATTTCAGTTCAGCATTTCTATTTTGCTGACCAAACCGTACAAGTTTTCGATGGCTTTTCTCAGAAAATTCACAAATCGTTTTAGCCGAAATTCTTTCCATTTC
>MWYZ01000075.1 GCA_002050365.1 Acidobacteria bacterium 28-1 | reverse complement strand
CATTGAAACTCTTCATCAGTCAAACCGGTGGCGGCAAGAAACTCTTTCGGCTTTTCTTTTAACTCCGCATATTTTAACATTTACATAGATTAACCGATTTTACTTATTTCCAATAATGTCTATTGTGTTAGCGCTCTGCCGGAAAACAGCGATGTTTGTACGCCCGTCACCGTCAATGTCAAGTTGAGTGTTTGCCACTTTGACTTGCCCGCGAATCTCGCCGTCGGTGAACATCGAGGTATGGATGTTGACATACCAACGCTTCGCCCGCAAATCGGCGACTTGGGCGGGCGTAACATCAAACGTCAACGGTCCGATGGTGCCGCTCGTCGCGCCGGTGTAATTGAAATCGAAACGTACCGGACCGGCGACTCCGACCGGACCGGCATCGTGAATGTGCGCGCCGACGACCGGCGTAGTTAAACCGCTGTAAGCGCAGTTAACGGTGAATTGGGTTTCGGTCGAGTTGAGCTTCACCAGACAAGAACCTTGTCCGTTAGTCGCTTGCATCGGAACTTCTTGGACGCCGTTTAAACTTACGGAAAAATTTTGCTGCGCTGTCGCCGTTGTTGAAAATATCAGCGCCGACAAGCATATTGTCAGCATTAGGAAAACTTTTTTTCGCATTTCGTTATCACTCCTTAAAATATTTAATAATCCTTAATTTATCTCTACAAACCGGCGACAATGCGCGTGGCTTGTGCTTGAGTTATTTCATTGGGCAGACAGTTACTCACATTTGTATCGCAAAAGACCACCGTCGCCTGACTACTCCAGGTATCGCTTCTAGGCGAGTAATTGATTACGCTAGTCACTTTCAATGTTCCGGCGGCGGCTCCCTGCGGTGTGAACAAAAATTTAATATAAGGTGAACGGAAAGCGATTCCGTCCGGCGTATCTCCAGGTTCCGTGTCCGGGACCGGCTGCCAGTCCGATTTGGAAAAACGCGAAGTTGTTGCTTTCGACGATTCCGCCGCCCGCGCTGAAAGTCATAAACTCGTCAAGCGGCGGCAGCGTTTGCGGAATGATTCTGACTCTCCAGCTTCCAAGCAGAGCGTCGGCGCGTGGAGTGTTGTTACCACCGTCTTGAATTTGCGCGTTGACCGGGATTAGAAATGCCGTCAATAATGCGGCAATTACAAAAGTGAACATAATTTTTTTGATTTTCATTTTTTTTTCTCCTTTCCATATTTTGTTTATTCTCGATTGGAACGGCTTTTTTGCCGACTGCACCTATCTAACGCAACAGATTGAGAAAAATCGGCTCATTTTTTTTCGGCGTAGAGAAAAAACCGTTTTCTGCCTTCAAAATCAAAATACACTTCCGGGAATTTTGTTGACTTGCTGAATTTTTCGGGGTATTTTCAAAACAAGCAGCAAAAGTATCTCTCGCAAATAATGGAGTTTTGTTATGTCCGAGACCGACCATTCACCGCCTGAAATAAGTCAATTGCTTTACGCTTGGAGCGATGGAAATCGTGAAGCGTTGGACGCGCTGCTGCCGCTGGTTTATGACGAATTGCGTCGGCAGGCGCATCGCTTTTTGCGCCGCGAACGGCAAAACCACACCTTGCAAACAACCGCGCTGATTCATGAGGCGTATCTGAAGTTAATCGAACAAAACCGCGTCAAATGGCAAAACCGCGCTCATTTTTTCGCTATCTCCGCGAACCTTATGCGGCGGATTCTGGTTAATTATGCCAAAGCCAAGCATCGGGTTAAGCGCGGCGGCGCGGGCGAAAATCTCCCGCTCGATGAAACAGTTTTAATCGTGTCAGGCAAGCGCGAATTCGACTTGCTGGATTTAGACGAAGCCTTGAAGTGCCTGGCGAAATTGGACGAACGGCAAGCGCAAATCGTCGAACTGCGTTATTTTAGCGGTTTGAGTATCGAGGAAACGGCGGAGGTTTTGGACATCTCGCCCGTGACGGTCAAACGCGATTGGAAAATGACCAAGGCTTGGCTGCACCGCGAATTGGGCGGAAAAAATGAAACGCGAAAACTGGCAGAAAGTTAAAGCGATTTTTGATTCGGCGGTCGAGGTTGCGCCGGATAATCGGAGCGCGTTCCTGAACGATGCTTGTGCCGACGATGGCGAATTGCGCCGCGAAGTCGAGACTTTGCTGGCTTCGTCCGACGAGGCGGAAAGTTTTATGGAAACGCCTTTTGCCGGTGAAATTGCCGGACTGATACTCGACACGCCGCCCAATCAATTAAAAAACGGACAAGGTTTCAGCCATTACAAAATTGTCCGACAAATCGGCGTGGGCGGAATGGGCGAAGTTTACCTCGCCCAAGACCAAAAACTCGACCGCCAAGTCGCCATAAAAATTCTCAACGAAAAATTTAGTCGGCACGAATCGAATCTTGAGCGTTTTATCCGGGAAGCAAAAGCCGCGTCCGCCTTAAATCATCCGAACATTCTGGTCATTCACGAAATCGGCGAAAACGAAGCAGCAAATTATATCGTCAGCGAATTTATCGAAGGCGTAACCTTGCGCGAAATTATCAGGGAATCGCCGATGAAGTTATCGGAAGTTTTGGACATTGCAATCCAAATTGCCAACGCGCTTACCACAGCGCACACGGCGCACATCATTCACCGCGACATCAAGCCGGAAAATATAATGATCCGCCCGGACGGTTTTGTGAAGATTTTGGATTTCGGTTTGGCGAAACTTGTCGAGCAAAAAGCCGTCGGTTTTGAAGCATCAACAGTCAAACAGAATCAAACGGCGAAAGGCGTAATTTTGGGAACAGTCAATTATATGTCGCCAGAACAAGCGAAAGATGAACGGGTTGACGAACGCACCGATATTTTTAGTTTCGGCGCGGTGATTTACGAAATGATTGCGGGCAGAACACCGTTTGCGGGCGATTCGATGTCGGAGACCTTCGCCAACTTGATAAATTCCGAGCCGCCGCCGCTTTCACGTTACGCCTCCAATGTGCCGGACGAAATGCAGCGCATCATTGCCAAAATGCTCCGCAAAAACAAAGACGAGCGTTATCAAACGATGAAAGGTTTGCTAGCCGATTTAAAGGATTTGCGGGAAAATCTGGCGTTTGACGAACGCCTGGAAAAATCGCATTCGTCCGATACGGAAAATGAGACGAAGGTTTTACAAGCGACGACGGGCGACGCAAATCTTCAAACTGCCGAAACAAATTCGAGTTTTGCCCGACAAATCAAACAACACAAACCGCTCGCCGCCTTTACAGCGTTGATTGTTTTGCTCACGGCGATTGGTTTTGGCGTTTGGTATTTCACCAATTTTTGGGCAAATTCAACACAAATCAAATCAATCGCCGTAATGCCGTTTGTCAACGAGAGCAGCAATGCAGAAAACGAATATCTCTCGGACGGAATGACCGAAACGCTGATTAGCAGTTTGTCGCAAATTCCAAAACTGAATGTCAAAGCGCGTTCGTCAGTGTTTCGATACAAAGGGAAAGATGCAACGGCGCAAGCCATCGGCAAAGAGCTAAACGTGCAAGCCATTGTTCACGGGCGCGTCGTCCAACGTGGCGACGACCAATTAATGCTTAGTTTGGAATTGGTTGATGCGCAGACGGAAAACGTTATTTGGAGCGAACAATACAATCGCAAACAAACCGACCTCGTTTCTTTGCAGAGCGAGATAGCGAGGGATGTTTCAAACAAATTGCGGATGAAACTGTCGGGCGCGGACGAGCAAAAGTTGGCGAAGAAATACACTGAGAACACCGAAGCCTACAAACTTTATTTGCAAGGACGCTTTTATTTGAACAAGCGCACGGCAAAAGATATTTGGAAATCAATCGAGTATTTCGGGCAGGCGATTGCCGTTGATCCAAACTACGCGCTCGGTTACGCCGGACTTGCCGATGCTCACGCTCTGCTCTCAGTCTATCGCGGCGCGCCACCGCACGAAACGAAGCCAAAAGCAAAAGAAGCCGCGCTAAAAGCTCTCCTCCTCGACGACAATTTAGCCGAAGCGCACACCGCGCTCGGAACCATCTTGCACGATTACGATTACGATTTCGCCGGAGCGGAGCGTGAATTCAAACTTTCAATCGAACTTAATCCGAATTACGCGGCGGCGCATCAAAATTACGGCATTTTATTTTCTACTCTAGGTAGACACGAAGAAGCGCTTGCTGAATACCGGCGAGCGTTGGAGATTGACCCGTTCTCGCTCATCTTCAATCGCGGATACGGCGAAAGATTGATCTACGCCCGCCGTTACGACGACGCGATCGCGCAACTGAAAAAAACGCTCGAATTGGATGCCGGTTTTGTGTCCACACACTACAGCCTCGCCGTTGCTTATCAGATGAAAGGCAGCTATGCGGAAGCCATCGAAGAGTTTGCCAAATTCCAAGAACTAACCGGCGAACCGCAAACCGCGGCATCTATCAGAGAAAATTATGCCAGGAACGGTTGGCAGGGATTCTTGCGAATGATAACCGAAGAAGGTCTGCAATTTATTACGCCTTGGCATAACCTGGCGACATTTCACGCGGAACTCGGCGAAAAAGACAAAGCGTTTGCCGAAATGAACAAGTCTTATGAGAGGCGCGAATCCTTTATGGTGCGGCTCAAAGTTGATCCGCGCCTCGACCCTTTGCGCGACGACCCGCGCTATCAGGATTTACTGCGGCGCGTCGGATTCCCGCAATAAGATTGAGTTATGAAAATAGAAGCTGTAACGCTTGAAGGCAAATCGGTGCGGCTCGCGCCGTTAAAGCTTGAACATCTGTCGGAGCTTTATGAAACCGCGTCGGACGAATCGCTCTGGCTTTTGACGGCGAACGTTATCAAATCGAGAGACGATTTGCGGCGATACGTCGAAACCGCGCTCGATGAACAGACGAGAAAAGTTTCGCTGCCGTTTGTGACCGTCGAAAAATCAACGAACAAAATTACCGGCTCGACGAGATTCGGAAATATAGACGTGAGAAATCGTAAGACGGAAATCGGCTGGACGTGGATCAATCCGAAATGGCAGCGAACGGCGATTAACACGGAAGCGAAACTTTTGATGCTGACGCACGCTTTTGAATTTTGGAAATGCGTTCGCGTCGAACTCAAAACCGATGCGCTGAACGAAAAATCGAGAAAGGCAATTGCGCGAATCGGCGCGAAAGAAGAGGGAATTTTCCGAAAGCATTTAATTACCGATGCCGGTCGCTTTCGTGATACGGTTTTTTTCAGTATTATTGATTCGGAGTGGCAAACCGTCAAAGCTAATCTGACTGATAAATTGAGGAGTTTTTAATGAAGTTTTTTTATTTTGTAATCATTTTAATTTTTTTTATAAGCTGTTCATCTTCAACTGTCGAAACAAACGTCAATTCAAAATCTTCAACTGTTGAAACAAACGTCAATTCAAACAATTCCGACATCGCAGTGGTTAATCAGACGAACACTAATGTTGAAGTTCAAGCCGATGCGAATAGCTATCCAATCCAAAATATGGCGGTGAGCAAGCAAAATGTAAGAAATTGGGGTGCTAAAAAAGGTGGAGCAACCGATGTCGCGCCGATTGAGGCGATACCGATGGCTTATCCGGCGCCTGACAATTCTGAAATATCGAGCACAATGAATAATAATGTACCGACGGAAATTCGCACTTTCAAAAATAATCCGATGTTGGTAAAAATGGAAAGAATTTTCGTTGACGTAAAAAATCCGCAGATTAAGGTTTATCTTAAAAGTGGAAAGGTGGTGAACGTGCCGCCGGGTAAAATCAGCAATCCGGCAACCGTTTCGGCAGATGAGATTCTATCTGCCGCCGGCATAGCTCCGAAATCTGCCAGGCAGAAAGTTGAAGAAAAAATGGAACAGAAAAAACAATAATCTGCTTCAATTTGTCGCTTTTTATTTTCATTCGTTTTTTATTTTATTTGCTATGGAAAAATTCAGCATAATCTGTCCGTGCTGCGAAGCTACTTTAACGGTTGACGCGCAAACCGGCGCGTTGCTCACGCACGAAGAAAAAGCAAAGAAACTCGGCTCGTTTGAAGATTTAAAAGGCGAACTCGATAAGCAAAAAGAAGTTCGTGAAAATATCTTCGCCCAAGAAACTCTGAGGCAAAAAGACCGCGAGCGAATTTTGGAAGAAAAATTTCAAGCGGCTCTCAAACGTGCCGACACCGATTCGGACAAACCGTTCCGAAATCCGTTGGACTTAGAATGAGGAAGGTGAAAAAGTGAAAGAGTGAAAAGGTGAAAAAGATAGCTTGAGCAATCGCCGATTTACTTTTTAATTTTTACACTTTTTCACCTTTTCACTTTTTACTGTGGAAAAAAAGATAGCCTGTTATTGTCAAAATTGTCGCGCGGCAAACAGTGTCGGCGAAACGTATTGCGGGCGTTGCGGAACTCGTCTGCTGCTCGTCGTGTTTCCGCAATCCTTAAAATATGACACCAATTATATGCCGTCTTTTTACGAAGACCATCTGCTTGAAAGAGTTTCTTTATTGGAATTACGGCTCGCCCAAGTTACCGAACAATTGGCGATGGCTTACGAATTTATCAGCGGCGAAGCTAAGTCATTTCAAAAAGACCACGCGCTGCTTCAATCTTTTTTTGAAACAATCCAGACGGTTAATCCCGATTTATCGGAACTTCTCAGCCAAAACACGCTTGAGCTTTTCAACGAAAAAAAGGCGAGTCTTTCGATTAAAAATAAGCAGGAACAAATTTTAAGCGAAATTATCGCCGCCCACGACGCGAAACAATCCGAGCTTTTTTCGCATCTCGTCAAAGAAGGCATCAAACTTCTTCAGGGATGCGAAGAGAAACAAGCATTCCTAAATCTTGAACGCGCGGCGCTTCTCTCGCCGAAAAATGTTCCGTTTTTAGTTTTTATCGCCGAACATTTTTTCCGCGCTGACCGATTTGATTCGGCTAAAAACAATCTGGAAAAAGCGTTTGAGTTAGAGCCGCAAAATCCGAAAATCTTACTTTTATTAGGCGTGATTTACGGCAATGAAGCCGAAACCGAGCGAGCAAGAAAATTTCTCAGTGTGCTTGTTTCCGACCAGAACAAAGCATTTTGCGCCAATTATGTTTGGGGAATGTTGGCGGCTTTTGAATCGAATTGGACGGAAAGCCTCGCGGCGTTCAAACAATCTTCCGAGAATTTAGAAACAGCCGAAATTCAATATCTTATCGGAGCGGTTTATTTTCAGCTCGAAAAATATGAAACCGCCTTAAAACATCTGCAAACGGCGATTTCGCTCGATATTAAATTCGCTGACGCTTGGTTTATGCAAAGCGTCATTTATAAATTGTCGGGAAATGAAGAAAACGCAAATAATTCGCGTGTCGCTGCGTTCGAAGTAAAGGAAGCAGGCGCACAATGCCTGGAATTTTTGAAGGTGAAAAAGCTTCCGTATTTGGAAATCGCTTTGCCTTTTCAACATTTCAAAAGGAAAAATAATTATCTTTTAACGGGCGGTTCGCTACGCCTTACGAAATTCTTCCGCGAACAAATCTACAATTCAATCGCCTGAAAATTCTGTGAGTAAAGAAAAAATAATCGTCGCCCTCGATGTTGAAACCGCCGAAGAAGCGCGTCAAATAATTGCCGATTTGCGCGGAGAAGTCGGCGCGTTCAAAATCGGTTTGCAACTTTTCACATCGGCAGGCGCATCCTTTGTGCGTAAAACTGTCGAATCGGGAATCAAACTTTTTCTCGATGTGAAGTTTCACGACATTCCGAACACGGTTGCGAAAGCGTCAATCGAAGTGGCGCGGCTCGGCGTTTGGATGTTCAATGTTCACGCGCTCGGCGGCGCGGAAATGATGCGGAAAACAGCTGAATATGTGCGCGAAACGTGCGAGAAAGAAAATATGTCTCAACCTAAGATTATTGGCGTTACCGTTTTGACAAGTTTAACGAGAGAAACTTTGCGCGAAGTCGGAATCGAAAAAGAAATGAACGAACAAGTTTTGAGTTTAGCGCAGCTTACGGCAAAATGTGGTTTGGACGGCGTGGTCGCCTCGCCGCTCGAAGTCAGCCAGATTCGTCAGTCAGTTAAGAGTGAAGATTTTTTAATTGTTACGCCCGGCATTAGAAGTTCAAAGTTCAAAGTTCAAAGTTCAAAGTTCGCAGTCGAAGACCAAAGATTAAAGACCAACAACCAAATTGAAACTTACGAAGACCAGAAGCGTGTAATGACGGCGGCAGAAGCGATTGCGGCGGGCGCAGATTATTTGGTCATCGGTCGCCCGATTTTGCAAGCCGAAGATAGGATTTTAGCCGTCAGAAAAATTTTAGAAGAAACCCAATCCGTCTGAAATCTAATTTTTAGTGAGTCGAATGAATTTTCATAACCACGTCCTCAAAAAATCAATAAAAATCATCCGCCGTCGTGTGCGGCTGATTTTTGTCTTTGTTTTATTAGCGCTTTTAGCCATAAACGCTTTCCGATTTTTTCAAATCGCTTCGGCGCAAAATCAAATTAAAGTTCAGACACTTTCGCCGCCGGCTCCGTTCCGCATCGGCGAACGTCTGACTTACAACATCTCCTTCGAGAAATTCAATAACGCCGCTTACGCGGAAATTTATGCAGTTTCGCGGGGCAAACTCGGCGAGAAGGACGCGGTTGAAATCCACTCTAAAATCAAAACCAGTGAACTCGTCAGCGCGGCGTTTTATCTGTTGGACGAAACCCGCACGACGTATGCTTCGAGCGATTCGGGTTTGCCGCTTTACACTCGAAAAACTTCCAACACGGGCGTTTCGCCGAAAGAAACCGTCGAAAACTTTCTCGTCAATCCGACCGCTTATAATGATTTACTGACGCTTGTTTATCAAGTTAGAAATGCGAACGGCGCGGGAACTTTCTCTCTGCAGGAAGACGGTAAAATATATAACGTAGTGTTTCAAAACACGATTGGCAAACGATTGAAAACCGCTGCGGGCGAATTTGAAACGAGTTTTTCAACCGTTCAGAGTGATTTTTTCACGGAAAAAGGAATCACGAATTTGAGTATAAATTTCAGCACGGACGCGGCGCGGATTCCCGTTCTGATTCAATTTAAAACCGCCAAAGGTGATTTTCGCGCCGAGATTGCCAGCGTTCAAATGATTGAACCGGAAGTGGCAGCCGAGCCGTCCCCAATTCTGATTCAAACGCCGCGTCCGCAATTAACGCCGAAACCGATTGTCACGCCAACGCCTTATATCGATAATCAGATGCTTGCCAAAGAATTGCCTTTTGAATTAGGCGAAACTTTGGAATATCAAGTTTCAACAAACGGGTTAACCGTCTGTCTCGTTACGCTTCAGGCGAAGGAACGCAAACAATTTTTGGGACAAGACAGTTTGCTTCTAACCGCGACGGTTGTAGGAACAGATTCGCCCCAACCGATTTTCAAGTTAAATGATACGATTCAGGCGCAGGTTAATCCCGAATCGCTTGCGCCGCAGAAAATCGAATTAAAACTGAACGGCGCGTTAGGTGCGTTTAATCAACAAATTATATTTGACCAACGGGCTGGGTCGGCGACGAACAACAAGGGAACTCAACTGGAAATTCCGGTCGGCACCCACAGCATTTTGTCGCTCGCATATGCGGTTCGTTCGTTTAATCTTAAACCGAGCAAAGACCCTTTAAATCCGGTCAACGACACGCGTGTCGCCGTTTTTCTCGACACGCAAGCCTATGTTTTCACGCTCCGCCCGTCAAACGCCGATCTTATTAATCTGCAGGGCGAACGAGTTTCGGCGCAGCTTATTTCCATTACAACGGGCAATCCCAACATTGACCAATATAATTTACGTCTGTGGCTCAGTAATGATGGCAGGCGCCTTCCGTTGCGGTTGATGTTTGGAAATTATCAAGCCGACCTTGTTTCGGAAAAACAAATTTTACCAAAATAAAGTTGAGTTTAGATTGGGTTTTATTACCTTTCTTTACGGCGTAAAAAGTTTAATTTGAGATGTGTTGAGGTTTTTGATTTCTTTTTGAAACTTTGCGAAAATCTCTGCGCCTCTGCGGTTAAATCTCTAACGAATAACCGTCGTAAAAAGGTTGATTAATAATTTTCTAAAACTATCTATTGAAATTGAAATTAAATTTCAATTGACATACAATTCTCTTTGTTGAATTGAGAGGATATCGAAAGCGCGATTCGATTGATTATATGCACATCGCCAGGTTCAACGGGCGTTGGGTGATGATCAACGTTCTTTGGGAATTGAAATCGAAGAAGAAGAAAAGAAAAATCGGTAATGACACTAACAAATCTGCCAATCGGCGAAAATGCAAAAGTCGTTTCGGTTAATGGAAACAACCGTATAACCAAGCGTTTGATGGAAATGGGCGTCGTGCCGGGCGTTTCCGTCAGAGTGATAAAATCCGCACCATTCGGTGACCCGTTGGAAATTTGTGTGCGCGGTTATCACTTGGCGATGCGAAAAAGTGAAGCCGACACGATACAAGTGCAGAGTCTCAAGTCTAAGATTCAAAGTTAGGAATGAATTCCAAAATTATCACTGCAACGGAAAAGCAAGCGACGGCAAATGGCAGGCAATCCGTCAAAGCCTCAATCGTAATTGCGCTGGCGGGCAATCCGAACGCAGGAAAAACGACGCTTTTCAACGCTCTGACCGGTTTGCGGCAGAAAGTCGCTAATTATCCGGGCGTAACGGTCGAACGCAAGGAAGGCGTTTGGCGGCTCAACGGAAGCGAAAAAACTGCGCGATTAATTGATTTACCTGGACTTTACAGTCTTGACGCGACTTCTTTAGACGAACAAATCGCCCGCGATGTTCTGACGGGAAAACTTCTCGATTTGCCGAAACCGAACGTCATTGTCGCGGTCGTTGACGCAACCAATCTCGAACGTAATCTCTACCTTGTAACGCAGTTGCTAGAATATAAAATTCCGGTCGTGATTGCTCTTACAATGATTGATGTCGCGGAAAAACAAAGCCTTGAAATTGACACGAAAAAACTCTCGAAACTTCTTCAAATTCCGGTTGTCGAAGTAAAAGCCACGCAAAAACTAGGAATTGATGAACTTGCCGCGAAGGTTCTGGAAACTGCTTATAATAAATCGGTTCTAGATGGTAATTCGTTCTTCGATAGAAATTCGGCTGATGATTTAGATTTTATTCGCCTGAGCCTTCAAGATGACGGTGAAGTAAATAAAAAAATCTTTGCTCGCTACAATTTTATCTCCGACGTTTACCAGGAATCGGTCAAACCGAAACAAACCAATGAGAGAAGTTTTTCGGAAAAGATTGACCGCGTTTTAACCCATAAATTTTTCGGTCTTTTAATTTTGGTTGCAATTCTCCTGTTTATTTTTCAGACGATTTTTTCGTGGGCAAACTTGCCGATGGATTTGCTAGAAAAAGGTTTCGGCGCGTTAGGGGATTTTGTTCGCGCCAATTTATCGGAAGGCATTTTGACGGATTTGCTGGTTGACGGCGTAATTGCCGGAGTCGGTGGCGTGGTGGTTTTTCTGCCGCAGATTCTGCTGCTTTTTCTTTTTCTCTCGATTCTCGAAGACACGGGTTATATGGCTCGCGCCGCATTTCTGCTCGATAAATTAATGAGCCGCGTCGGGCTTCACGGCAAAGCCTTTGTGCCGCTTCTGTCGAGTTTTGCGTGCGCGATACCGGGCATTATGGCGACGCGGACGATTGAGAGTCCGAAAGATAGATTGGCGACGATTATGATTGCGCCATTTATGAGTTGTTCGGCGCGTTTGCCGGTTTACACGCTGATGATTGGAACGTTTTTCGCCGGGCAAACCGTCTTCGGATTTCTCTCGCTCGGCGCGGTTTTGATTTTGGCGATGTATGCTTTGGGAATCGTCGTCGCCGTCGCTGTCGCCTGGATTTTAAAACGCACACTCTTGAAATCGCCGCCGCCGCCGTTTGTGATGGAACTTCCGCCATACCGTCTGCCGAATGTGCAGAATGTTCTGCTGAATATGTTTAATAACGGCTGGCAGTTTCTCAAACGGGCGGGAACAGTAATTCTGGCGATTTCGATTATTCTCTGGGCGTTGACAGCGTTTCCGCGTTCGACTGATTTGGAAACGCCGTCGCAAGCAATTAGCCAAAATCAAATCGCGCCCGGCAGTCAAGAACCGGCAGTCGTCGGTTCAACGGAAGAAAACTGCGGCTGTTCGCTCGAAGACGCGAAGAAAATCGAGGAAGAAAAGCAAGGTTTGGCTTTGCGAAACAGTTACGCGGGACAACTCGGACATTTAATCGAACCGGTGATTGCGCCGCTCGGATTCGATTGGAAAATCGGCGTGGCGTTGATTGCTTCGTTCGCTGCGAGGGAAGTTCTCGTTTCAACTCTAAGCATTATTTACAACGTCGGCAAAGACAGCAACGAAGAATCGGAAGGTTTAATTGACGCGGTGCGGAACGCGAAAAAAGACGACGGCAGTCCGGCTTGGACACCTTTGACGGCATTAACTTTGATGGTCTTTTTCGTTTTAGCAATTCAATGTATGTCAACGGTGGCGGTCGTTCGGCGCGAAACGAATTCGTGGTCGTGGACGATTTTTATGGTTTTTTATATGACGGCGTTGGCTTACGCGGCAGCTTTCTTAACGTATCAAGTGGGCAAATTATTAGGATTCGGATAGACGAAATAGAAGTAGGCAGCAGCAATTAGCAACGGGCAGGAAACGAATCACTGCAAACTTAATTTTATGGATTGGCAAACTATAACGGTTGGAATAATCGTTCTTCTCGCCCTGCTATACGTCGGCGCGAATGTTCGACGTAAGGTCAAATCTTTTTCGTCAAATTCTGCGTGTGGAGCAGATTGCGGGTGCGAAGGAAAACGAAAAAATAAAATTGCTCAAGTTTAACGCCAGAGTTGAAGTGGCGCGAAACCGCCAGTGATATGTTTAGGTTTAACAAGCAACGAATACAAGAAAGTCGCTGTTTTCGGCCTCGCGTCCAATGAATTGATCGGCGGCTACCACAAAAGCGCGTATCTTTTGCTTACGCACACCATTTGTATCTGCGAGCAATATTTTCTCGCTTTTGGGCAAACCAATTTGCTTGTTGCTGCGATAAATTTTCAAAACCCCACTTTCGAGCATAAACGAGAAACATATAAATCAAACGCCACTGGCAAAACATCGTTATTTCCGCGAGCGGCACGTTTAACGGCACATATTCAGAATAGCCTTCGAGCAACCAATCCAAAAGTTGCAAGCCTTCTTTCCGCCATCCGTGCGGATAAATTGTAACGGCGAGGTCGTATGCGAACCAATGATAGCAACAATCATCAAAATCGAAAATGTTTAACTGAGCATCTTGATATCGGTAATTTGTTTCTCCAAAGTCGCCGTGTATCAAGCCATATGTTTGATTCGATTTTGGATAGTCTTGCAATTGCTCTTTGAGCACATCATATTCCCGCCAAACGATTTTCTCAGACTTAGGTAAAAAATCATTCGCGTCAATTAATAACTTGTCCTCATCCCAAACGAATCTATGATAACTAGCCGACGAAATATATACTTTTGAAAGAGCGTGAATTTTTCCAAGCGTCCTGCCGCGAAGTCTGAAATGCTCTTTGTTAGGTTTGGCAGAATCATACCTAAACCGCTCGCCCTTCGCTTCTTCAAAGACGCAGGCGAACAGAAGGCTGCTTGCAGATGACATTTCTTCGACAAGTCGCCCCATCACAGAAGAAACCGGAAGCACGGCATTAATGCCGCCCCGATTAAGATAAGTGATGAAGTCAAGTTCGGCTTCAATCTGCCCTTTTGTTCTGTTGTAACTCGAAATAAGGCGAAGATAACGCGTTTCGCCGGATTCGATAAAGCTATAAACACAATTTGCAGAATCACCGAGATATTGGAGCGATTCATTATCGCCCCGCCATAATTTGATTGCGGCGTTTGCCAACTCGTTTCTATGAATTGAATCAAGCATCAGGTTAAACGAGCCGCCGAACGGCTAAGATGACGTGGGGCGAAACCGCCACCAAGCCCGCCAAGATGTACCACGCAACGCGATAACAAAGTCGCTGTTTCGCCCTCACGTCCAATGACTTGTTCGGTGCGGCGTTATGGTAAAGCCAGCAACGATACAGAATCGTCTTCGTAAAATAACTTGATAACTTCAAAATCTCGCCGCAGCAATTCTTCCACTTGTCGGGTTGAGCAGTTTCCAAGCCGCAACCAAATAACTTTCGGCGGATTCCCAAACACAAGGCTGAGGTCGTGCATATCCGCGTCTTTTGAAACAATCATAAAATCATTGTCTTTAGCGTAATTCCAAACTACCGGGTCATCTGTCGCTTTCATTCCGACATCTCGGACGTGAAGCGAATTTGGAAACAGGTCGGCAATACGACCCGATAGCGCAGGCGACAAGTTTTCATCAAAAAGCAGTTTCACGCGGCAATAGGAGCAGTCATCAACCGACGTTCACGGTCAGCCGCATAAGCGATACAGGCTTTTAAGTCCTCTCGCGTCAAATCGGGAAAGTCCTCAAGTATTTCTTCTTCGGTCATTTCTGAAGCTAGATATTCAAGAACTTCATAAACCGTAATTCGTAAGCCGCGAACACAAGGTTTGCCGCCGCGTTTGTTCGGTTCAATTGTGATGTAATCTCGGTAATTCATACCTGAAATTATCAGCTACAATAAATTCAAAAGCAAGCAATAAAGATTTTGCCGAAATTTCGCATCGTTTCGATTAAAACCAGAAAGCACCGAACGGCGGAGTTGACGTGGGGCGAAACCGAATACACGCAAGCCGAGAGAAACCACGCAACGCGATAAGAAAGTCGCTGTTTCGCCCTCACGTCCAATGACTAAGAAAAGCCACTGCCTCTGGCAGTGGTTCTACTTGTTCGATGGCGCGTTCACAGAAAACGAAGAACTTAACTGCTTGACCTAATGTATTCAACCTCGCCCGCTCTAATTATTTTCAATGCTTTGTTGGCGGCGGGCATTAACGGCTGAAGGTCTGCAATATCGTTTGTCGGCGCAACCAAGACGACAAAAGCCAAGTTAAAGTTTTTCAAATTTTGCTGATGTTCAATATTTTGGTCATTCGTCAAAAGCACGTCAAAATCAACTTCTGCAAGACGCAAAAGCTCGCCGTTCTTTTTGCTTGCCCAACCAGCTTCGGGAACAGTTTGAACAAAGTCCGCTTCAATGTCACGCTTTAACTTCTTCGGCAAACACTCGTCAAGCAAAACTTTCATATTTGCGCGGTTGCAAGGGAATCTTTTAATTTATGCAACAACTCAAGAGCTTGTTCACGGCGCACGGTCGGAAAGTCTTCCAAAAATTCTTCAAGCGGATGTCCGCCGGCAAGATAATCGAGCAAACTTTGGACAGGCACGCGAGTTCCGGCGAAAACGGGCGCACCGCTCATCACATCGGGCGAACGAGAAATAACGGTTTGTGCTGTTTCAGTTTTCATACTTCACATTCTAGCGCATTTTCAGTCCGCAAAGGAAGCCATCGAATGGCGGAGTTGACGTGGGAGGAAACCGCCAGCGACAACGTGAAAAGTAACGGACAACGCGATAAGAAAGTCGCTGTTTCCGCCTCACGTCCAATGACTTGTTAGATGCGTCTCAAGCTTTAGCACGCCGTTTCACTACGTGCAACTTTGCGTGAAACGCGGAGCGTCTTTGCTTGATTTCAAACCAGCCGTCGCTTTGTGTTTTTAAACACGAAGCATCTAACTAACGATTATGCGGATTGAATCGGCATAACACTCAAATATCGTGTATTATCACGATTGAATCGGCATAATAACCTTATATGCGGACAGTTATACCGTAATCCGTCTTATCAGTCAATAAATTTTTATACCGTTACAAACATTACAACTCAATTAATTTTTGATCTTTTTTAAGAGTAGATTGGCGATTTGCATTAGCACTTTATTTAACCGTCAACTTTTTTACAGAACCGTCTATTGCCGCTTTGAGGTAAATCAGTAAATCAAACTCGATATCCGCATTATAAAATTTGTCTCTCACGCCTTTTGAAAAATCATATTCCTTTTTCATATTGTTTAGCTTCTGTTTTCGTTGCGCCTCGCTCTGAAATGATTCTGATGCTCAAAAACGCGCTCTGGTGAAATGAATGGAACTTCGAGTTTGACTTTGGTGAGTTTGGACTAGGAGATTTTTATTAGTTTGATAAAAGCCATTCTTCGGCTTCTTCGGAACTATTAAATACTTTTCCGTTTACCCCGCGATTAGTTGCTACTAATTCGCCGAACTTATTAAGTTCTTGCTGATTGAGATATCGGTCAACAAATGCGACGCGAATGCCGGAGAATCCGATATTCGGTATTTCTGATGTGAACTGATACATTTCAATTGTTGACATTTCTTCTTTAATATCTTCTTCAATAAAAACTTTTTTTATAGCCTGCGCGTTGGCATTCATCCGCAATTTCCTTCCAATATTGCAGTGATATTTCAAGACTGTCCTTTTCACCTCTTACATATGCGTAAAGATATTCGGGGCGCGGTTCAAATTCGAGCGTGTACGGTTTCGCACGATTTGAATTTTGAATAGGCATTGTTTTACTTTCTTAGAAGATTAAATTGAAACTCATTATTGATTCTCATGACGAATTTATTAATTATTATTTGCAGAATTATAAAAAGATTTTACTGTTTTTCTTCATCAGCCTGTTTCAGCAATTGGACGAACTTTTTCGCTGCAATGGAAAGCGTTCTATCAGTTCGATAAACTACACCAACGGGACGAATCCAATCTTTTTCCGCGAGTTCGATAATGCGAAGCTGATTGTTTTTTTCTTCGTCTATAACCGATGGCTGCGGCACAATCGCCAAACCAAAGCCGACTTCGACCGAGCGCTTGATAGTTTCGACGTTATCGAATTCGGCGACTTTGCGAATCTCCACACCGTAGGATTTTAAGATTTTATCAGTCGCTTTGCGCGTCGGAATGTCGCGCTCGAAAAGAACGAAATCTCGATTTTTTAATTCTTTGACTTTGATTTGCGTCCGTTCGGCAAATTCGTGGTCGGGCGGGCAAATCAAAACGAGACGGTCGCTTGCCATCGGCACAATCGTGAGTCCGGGGCGCGGTTCGGGAAATGCGACCACGCCGAGTTCGACCGTTCCATTTAAAACGTCGCGCACGACGCGGGTTGTTCTGGAATACTCCAAATCAATTTTCGCGGCAGGAAACTTAGACATAAACTCGCGCACCTTCGGCGGAAGTTCGTGAAGTCCGACGCTGTAGACAGTGGCGACTTTAACTGTGCCGCTAATTTTTCCTACCAACCCGCGCATACTTTCGTTTAGCTGGTCGAAACTAGCCAAAACATTTTTGCATTCACGATAGAAAACTTCGCCGGCAGTGGTGAGACGCACTTCGCGTCTGCCGCGAACACGCTCTAAAAGACGACGTTTAAATTTGTCTTCAAGCGTGCGAATTTGTTGACTGACTGCCGATTGAGTGATGAAATTTCGCTCCGCTGACAGCGAAAAACTCTGCATATCAACCAGGTCGCAAAATACTTTTAAGGTTTCAATGTGCATATATTAGTTCAAAGTTTAAGGTTCAAAGTTCAAGGTTGGCATTGAACAATTGACTTTGAACTTTGAACCTTAAACTTTGAACTTGTCTTGTAGTAATAAGTTTCCCTACACAACTCGTGCAAAAGAATTCATTTTATCTTATCAGTAAAAACTCATATTATACTATTTGCAAATTAAAGATTGCCGATTTGCGAATTTCGACCTAGAATTTCAAAATATAAATCGCAAGTCTAAAATTTAAAATCGAAAATTCGTTATGGCTATTAAAATCAGCAGAACTTTTCTTTTGCGGAAACTGCATCAGATAACTGGCATCGCACCGCTCGGCATTTATTTTCTCGTGCATATGTATACTAACTCGACGGCGATGAGCGGCGAGCAAGTTTTTGAAGACCACGTGACCGACATTCATCATCTGCCTTACTTGCTATTTATCGAAATTTTCGGGATTTTCCTGCCGCTCCTTTTTCATTCTGTTTATGGAATTATAATCTCCGCCGAAGCCCGACCGAACGGCTTTGATTATAATTACGGGCGAAATTGGTTTTACATATTTCAGCGCGTAACGGGCATTTTTCTTTTTTTCTTTCTTACCTTTCATATTCTTAATCTACGTTTCGGGATGATTCCGGGATTAAATTTAACGGCGGTTGCCGGACACGCTGATCAGGCTTTTAATATAGTTTCGCGCGAATTTCAAATCACTTGGGTTTTTATTTTCTATGTGTTAGGTGTAACGGCGACGGCGTGGCATCTAGCTTACGGTATATTTTTGTTTGCGGTTGACTGGGGAATTTTAATCGGCGAACGCGCGCAGAAAATGGCTCTGTACGCGTGTGTCGGCTTGGCGTTTTTCCTTTCGGTGGTGGGCATTAATGCGATGGTCGCTTTTAATAAAAAATGCGGATTACTTCCCAGCGCATTGTGCGAGGAAGCGGAGAAAAAAGGCGTGGTCGAGCCGAATGGTTCAAAGCGATTTTAGGAATTGGCAAAAATTTATGGCATCGAAAATAAAAATAGCGGTAGTTGGCGGCGGATTGGCAGGTTTGGCGGCGGCGATGAAAATTGCCGAAGCCGGACACGACGTAGATTTGCTCTCGGTTGTTCCGGTCAAGCGTTCGCATTCGGTTTGCGCTCAGGGCGGAATCAACGGGGCGGTCAATACGAAAGGCGAAGGCGATTCGCCGTTTAAGCACTTTGACGACTCGGTTTACGGCGGCGATTTTCTAGCCAACCAACCGCCTGTCCAAAAAATGTGTGAAATGGCTCCGAGCATTATTTATCTGTTTGACCGAATGGGCGTTCCGTTTTCGCGCACGAAGGAAGGTTTATTAGATTTTCGCAGATTCGGCGGAACGCTTCACCATCGAACCGCATTTGCCGGCGCGTCAACCGGACAGCAACTTCTTTACGCTTTGGATGAACAAGTTCGGCGTTTTGAATCCGAAGGGAAGGTTACAAAATATGAAGGTTGGGAAATGATGTCGCTGGTTTTAGACGACCACCAAGTTTGTCGCGGACTTGTGGCGATGAATTTGCAGACTTTGGAACTCAAAGTCTTTAACGCTGACGCGGTGATTATGGCGACGGGCGGACCGGGATTGATATTCGGCAAATCAACTAACTCGCAAGTTTGCACGGGCAGCGCGGTTTCGGCGTGTTATCAGCAAGGCGCGAAATACGCCAACGGCGAATTTATACAGGTTCATCCGACTTCAATTCCGGGCGAAGATAAACTTCGCCTTATGTCGGAATCGGCACGCGGCGAAGGCGGTCGAGTTTGGGTACCGCGCAATCCGCAAGACACGCGTAATCCGCAAGATGTTCCGGAATCCGAACGCAATTATTTTTTAGAAGAAAAATATCCGGCTTACGGCAATCTAGTTCCGCGAGACATCGCCACCCGCGAAATTTTTCAAGTTTGTTTGGAAGGAGGCGGCGTGAACGGCGAAAATCAGGTTTATCTCGATTTGACGCACATTCCGGCTGAAACTTTAACCAGAAAACTCGGAGCTATCCTGGAAATTTACGAAATGTTTGTCGGCGACGACCCGCGATACGTTCCGATGCGAATTTTTCCCGGCGTTCATTATTCAATGGGCGGTTTGTGGGTTGATTTTGACCAGAAGACAAATGTCCCAGGACTTTTTGCGGCGGGCGAATGTGATTATTCGATTCACGGCGCGAATCGTTTAGGGGCGAATTCATTAGTTTCATGCGTGTATGGCGGTTTCGTTGCCGCGCCGAGTGCGATTGATTACGCGAAAAATGTTGAAAGAAAGAATACCGAAACAAACGGCGTTCACACTTCCGAACTCAAACGCCAACAGGAAATTAACAATAATTTAATCAAGCAGACGGGAACTGAAAATCAATATCAACTGCACGAAGAAATGGGCAAAATAATGACCGATAATGTAACAGTTGTGCGCTACAACGACCGTTTGAAAGCGACTGATGATAAATTAATCGAACTGCAAGACCGTCTGAAGCGAATTTCGATAAACGATTCAAATTTGTGGGCGACACAAGCCGTTCCGCACGCTCGGCAATTAAAAAATATGTTGGAATTGGCGCGTGTCATAACGTTGGGCGCGTTGAATCGAGATGAATCTCGCGGCGCACATTACAAGCCGGATTTTCCAGACCGCAACGATGAAAAATATTTAAAGACGACGATTGCCGAATGGTCAGGCGAAGCCCCGATTTTAAGTTACGAAGCGGTTGATGTCAGCTTAATCGAACCGCGCAAACGCGATTATTCGTCAGGCAAAGCAAAAGCCGCTGGTGCGGAAGAAGCACAAAAAGCCGGTCTGCCATTGAAAGAAGGCGGCACACCGCAATTCGTGCCGGAAGGTTTTGAGCAAAAACCGAAAAATTCGGACAGGCAGAATATCGTCAACGAAAAAGACGCACAAATCAAAGACGGCGAATCATTTAAGGAAATTCACGAAAAAGATTAAATTTACAGATGACGGCACAACCTAAAAAAAGGAAATCCACGCCCGCCGAGTATTTGGCTTTGGAGGAAAAGCCAAAGCCCGAAGCGAGTATTGGAACGGCGAAATCGTCGCAATGGCTGGCGGCAATATTGACCATCAGCAAATTGTGGGCAATATTTCACGAATTTTAGGTAACAAACTTTACGGAAAATGTCGAATTTTCCCAATTGAAATGAAGGTTTGGATAAAAAAGAGAAATAAGTTTTTTTATCCTGATGTTACAGTCATTTGTGAGAAACCGAATTTTTATAAAAGTCGCCGGGATACGATTGATAATCCGAAAATGATTATTGAAGTTCTTTCAAAAAGCACGGCGAGTTTTGACCGCGCTGAAAAGTTTTTGTCGTATCAAACGCTCGAATTACTTAATGAATACGTTTTGATTTCGCAAGACAAGGCTTTAGTCGAACAATATATTAAACGTGAAGACGGCAATTGGATTTATAAAGCGACCATCGGACTTGAAAGTACGCTTGATTTTTCCTCAGTCAAAGCAACGCTGAGTTTGCAGGATATTTACGATTTAGTTGAATTTGAAGAAGAAATTTTATGAACGAAGCGAACGTAGAAAAGAAGCGATTAACCAATCCGCCGCAGACCGTCAATATTAGTATCAAACGGCGCGAAAAACTCGGCGCGCAGCAATATACGGAAACTTTTGAAATTCCGTATCGCAAAAATTTGAACGTAATTTCTGCTTTGATGGAAATTCGCAAAAATCCGGTTACCAAAGACGGCAAACAAACTACTCCACCGGTTTGGGATATGAATTGTCTCGAACAAGTTTGCGGAATTTGCACGATGGTTATTAACGGTCGTGTGCGTCAATCGTGTTCGGCGTTAGTTGATGATTTACTGCTAGCGGCGGGCGGCAACACGATTACTTTAGAGCCGATGTCGAAGTTTCCAAACGTGCGCGATTTGACGGTTGACCGCACGCCGATGTTCAATCATCTGAAAAAAGTTCACGCTTGGGTTGAACTCGACGGCACGCACGATTTGGGCGCGGGACCGCGAATGGCGCAGGAGGACGTGCAGGAACGCTATGCTTATTCGCGCTGTATGACGTGCGGCTGTTGTTTGGAAGCGTGTCCGCAATACTCGGACGACAATTACATCGGACCGCAGGCAATTGCTCAAGTCCGACTTTTTAATATGCATCCGTCTGGGAAAATGAACCGCGATGAAAGATTGGAAGCGTTGATGGAAGACGACGGCATTACCAATTGCGGTAACGCGCAAAACTGTATTCAGGTTTGCCCGATGTCAATTCCGCTGACGCGGGCGATTTACGAAACAAACCGCGAGGTAACGATTCACGGGCTTTTCGGCTGGCTTAGAAAATAAAGCACAATAAAAATCAGCAAAGCGTAGCGATGGCAACCGTCATCACTACGCTTTTTGTTGGGCGCAAAAATTTTGTTAAAACTATTTGATAAGCTATAATCCACCAAACATTTTTGTTCCAAAGTTTGTTTTTATGACGGCTGCTCCTAAAAAAAGATTCGGACGCTACAAAATTCTTTCCGCCATCGGAGCAGGCGCAATGGGCGAAGTTTTTCTCGCTCAAGACATGAAATTGGAAAGAAAAGTCGCGCTCAAAATTCTGCCGGAAAAATTTACCGTTAACCAAGACCGTTTGAATCGTTTCGTCCGCGAAGCTAAAGCAGCTTCCTCCTTGAATCATCCGAACATCATCACAATTTACGAAGTCGGCAAATTCGGCGGCGCGAATTTTATTGCCACCGAATTTATTGACGGCGAAACTCTGCGCGACGTTTTAAGAAAAGGCGGTTTATCGCTCGACGAAGTGCTGTCAATCTTCATTCAAACGGCGGAAGCACTTTCAGCGGCGCACGCGGCAGGAATAGTTCACCGCGACATCAAGCCCGAAAATATTATGCTTCGCCGCGACGGTTATGTGAAAATTTTGGATTTCGGTTTGGCGAAACTCATTGAAGGTAGCGAAGAAAAACCCGATTATGAAGGCGTAACTCAAGAACTCGGCAAGACGAATCCGGGCGTGGTGATGGGAACGATTTCGTATATGTCGCCCGAACAGGCACGCGGGCTTGAGATTGATGTGCGAAGCGATGTGTTCAGTTTCGGAATTGTACTATATGAAATGATTAGCGGACGCAAGCCATTTGAAGGCGAAACAATCAGCGATATTGTGGCGGCAATTTTGACCAAAGAGCCGCCTCTTTTAACGACTTTCGCTCCCGACGCTCCGAAGGAATTGCAGCGAATCGTCAAAAAAACTTTGCAGAAAAAGCGCGAAAAGCGTTACAACTCGACCAGAGATTTGCTCGGCGACTTAAAGGATTTGCGCGAAGAATTACTGCACGAAACAAAACTCCAACTAAACACTACGCAAGGCGAAATTGTCAATAATTTAAATTTTAGTCTGCCGACAGGAAGAGTGAATCAAAACAGCACCGCGGCTGATTCGGGCAGCGTCAAAGACGCACTTTTGTTGACCGAATTTGGCAACTTAACCGGCGAAGCGGTCTTCGATGCGACGCTCAAAACGGCTCTCGCGTTTTCGCTTGAGCAATCGCCTTTTTTGGATATTTTCCCCGAAACGAAAGTGCGGCAAACCCTACGTTTGATGGGACGTTCACCGGATGAGCGCGTAACCGAAGATTTGGGGCGCGAAATCTGCCAGCGTCAAGGCTTAAAAGCCTATATCGCGGGGACAATCTCAAATTTGGGAACAATTTATGTATTAACGCTCGAAGCCGTCAACGCTCAGACCGGCGAAACCATTGGTCGGCAACTTGCACAGGCGGAATCGAAAGAGCAAGTTTTAGCGGCATTAGGACAAGCGGCGAGCGGTTTGCGCGAGAAATTGGGCGAGAGTGTGCGTTCAATTGAGCGATTTGACGCGCAGCTTGAATATACGACTTCATCGCTCGAAGCATTGAAAGTTTATTCGATGGGACGCGAGCAATCGCAGAAGGGTAAGACTTTTGAAGCAAATCCGTTTTACAAACGAGCAATAGAATTAGACCCGAACTTCGCTCACGCCTATCTCGGTCTAGCAGGAAATTACGCCAATACGAATCAGCCGAAACTAGCGGCGGAATGTGCGGCGAAGGCATTCGAGCTGCGAGATAGAGTGAGCGAGCTCGAGAAACTGCGCATCGCTTACTTTTACTACATTTTCGTGACCGGAGAAATTGACAAGCAGATTGAGACGCTGGAGTTGTATAAACGAACTTATCCACGCGATTACCGGGCAACTGCTAACCTCTCTTACAGCTACGCCCAAATCGGTCAGTTCGAGAAAATGGTCGATGCCGCCCGCGAAGCTGTGCGGCTTGATTCAAATTCGTTTGTCAGTCACACGAACTTGGCGGAATCTCTGCTTCGTCTGAACCGTTTTACGGAAGTCAGAGAGGTTTGCCAGCGAGCGTTTAAGCAGAAAATTGATAATACGGATTTTCATATTTGCCTGTATCAGACAGCTTTTATCGAAGGTGACGAGGCGACAATGGAAAAACATCTGGCTTGGTTTAGCGGTCAGCCGAATGAATACGTCGCGCTTAATTTGCAAACCGGGACGGCAGTGTTTCGCGGCGAGTGGCGACGTTCGCAAGATTTTTCGCGCCGGGCGATTGACCTTGCCGCCAAAAGCGATGCCAAAGCGATTGCCGCTCAATATGCTGCCGAACAAGCCCTCAGGATTGTGTTTTGGAGTTCAGGAACGGGCTTGCCGTCGGCAGGCGACGAGCGGTTAAAATTAATTATAAAAACTCAAACCCAAAACGCTCTCCGACTCGAACGCAACAGTTTAACTTTATCGCGCACGGCATTGGCATTAGCACTCGCCGGACAGCAGCGCGAAGCAGAACGGTTAGCCGTTGAATTGAGCAGGGAATTTCCGAAGGATACCTTAATCAACAATCTCTGGTTGCCGATTATCCGTGCCGCCGCCGAATTGCAGAACGGCAAAGCCAAAGAAGCGATTGAAGAATTGGAAACGGCGAAACGCTTTGAACGCGCGGCGGAATTTTATCCGCAGTATATTCGCGGTCTGGCTTACCTGCAATTGAACATATCAAAACAGGCAATTGCCGAATTCGATAAAATCCTCAACCATCGCGGCGAAGCGGTTTTGTCGGCGCTTTACCCGCTTGCCCGGTTAGGGTTGGCAAGAGCTAAAAAAGATGAAAAGGAATACGTCAAGTTTTTTGAGATGTGGAAAAACGCCGACCGCGATATGCCGGCATTAGTTCAGGCTGAAAAGGAATTTGAGAAAATCCGACTGTCCAATTCACTGAAGGGTTAGGACAACTGAAAAAGGAAAGCCCGAAGACTTTCCTTTTTTCTGTTCACTACAATTTAATTTGTTTTGTAAAAATTAAATGCCGAGAATGTCAATCAATTCCTGCACCGCGCCCGCGCTTTTTTGCAAAGCGGCGCGTTCGTCGTTAGTCAAACTGATTTCGATGATTTGTTCGACACCATTTCTGCCGAGTTTGCAAGGAACGCCGACGAACAAATTATTGATGCCGTATTCGCCTTCAAGATAAACGGCGCACGGCAGAATCTTTTTCTTGTCTTTCAAAATCGCTTCCGCCATTTCAACCGCGCCTAAGCTGGGAGCGTAATAAGCCGAACCTGTTTTAAGAAGTCCAACAATTTCCGCGCCGCCGTTTGCCGTGCGCTTAAGGATTTCGTCGAGTTGTTCTTTGGGGAGAAGTTCGGTTACGGGAATTCCAGCGCAAGTCGAATAACGCGGAAGCGGAACCATCGTATCGCCGTGTCCGCCAAGCACAAAAGCCGTTACGTTTTCGACCGAAACATTTAAGGCTTCGGCTAAAAAACAACGCATCCGCGCCGAATCCAAAACGCCCGCCATTCCCATTACGCGATTTTTCGGAAAACCCGAACGCTTAAACGCCACTTGCGCCATCGCGTCGAGCGGATTTGAAACGATAATGAGAAAAGCGTCGGGCGAATATTTTGCCACTTCTTCGGTTACTTTTCCAACGATGTCCGAATTGGTTTTCAATAAATCATCGCGGCTCATTCCGGGTTTTCGCGGAAGTCCAGCCGTAATTATTACGACATCAGAATCTTTTGTTTCTTCATAAGAATTTGCGCCGACCAGTTTCACATCGAAACCGTCAATCGGTGCGGCTTGCGCTAAATCGAGCGATTTGCCTTGCGGAGTTCCTTCGACAATATCCACCAAAACAACGTCAGCTAATTCTTTGCTGGCAATCCAATGCGCGGCGGTTGCACCGACATTTCCTGCGCCAACGACGGTAATTTTGTTACGTCTAACCATTTTTATTCCTCTCTATTTAAATAAGTTTTTTGAATTCTAAAAATTAAAAACCTTATTTTATGACGGCACGGGCAACGACGGCAAATAAAGGAATCACAAAATATTTAAAATCGTCCGGCAAGACTTAAGTATTTTGTAAATCAGTTATATAAATGGAAATAATTTTAAAAAACAAAAGCCCGATGCGCTCTCCCCTTCGCATCGGGCTTTTAAATGGTCGCACAAGCTATCGCTAACGACCAAACTTATAAAATTTTCAATAATCTTGCACCGGCAAATTTACGTTCTTCGTCAGTTTTATCTCAAATTCTTCGGCGGCTCTAATTTTCACGTCACTGCCTTTTCTCAAAAATGCAACGCTTGTTCCCGCGCCCGCGCCGACTCCGGCACCAATCAATGAACCGTTTTGACTTCTTGAAAGCGCTCCGACGATTCCGCCGAGTGCGGTACCACCGAGAATTGTCAAAACATTTGCTGTTTGTGAAGATTCAGCTTTTAATTCAGTAACCAAAACGCCTTCAATTCCTCGTTTCCCACCATTTAACAGCTGAAGCGTTTGAAATGAAACTTCCAAACTTCCCCCTCTGCCGCCATAAGAAGCACGTTTGACTTTCGTTACGCGTCCTTCAATAACCGTCCCGACCGGCAGCACAACCATTTCCTGAACTTTAACCGGCACAGTAAGTGTCGTCGTAAATGTATCGTTCACGCTGGCGACTTTGGAATTAATTTCATTGTCCATCTGAAGCCGCATTATCGTACCTGCTTGAAGCTGATAAATGCTCGAATCGGTTTGGGCATTCAAAAAAGTAAAATTTACAAAGAGCAAAAAAATAAACGCGAAGACTTTAGTCGCTAATCGCCAAAAGTTCATATTTGACCTCCATCTTCGCGGATTTTATCAAACTACGACATCCGCGAAGTGTAAAAGCAATGGTTGTGCCATTGTCGGAAAATAAACGAGAGACTCAATAAAAACGTTGTTTTGGGGAATTTTAAAGCCAAACCCAACAGATGTCCATCACTTAGAGGGTCACTTTATCGTTGAGGAATTGCACGATATAGTTTAGAAAGTGAAAAAGTAAAAAAGGGAAAAAGTTAGTTGAGTTTCGCTAATCCAACTTTTTCCCTTTTTTACTTTTTCACATTTTCACTTTAGAATCGGATGTCCACCACCTCGGCTGTGGTCGGCGGTTTTGTTGTAGAGTTTGCGGTCGTTGTGATAAAGAACGAGATGCTCGCCTTCAAAACGGACAACATTGGAAACACGCTGAAAATCTTTAGTGTGTTCGGCAAAAACAAACGCACACGGATTATACGCTAAAACCATTCCCGCCGCATAAACAAAACCGCCTTGGTCATAAACGCTTCCCTTATATTGCGCCGCACCGACGGCAATATCCGGCGAATAATTTTTATTAATGTCTTTATCTCTATCGGCTTTGGCGATGAAAATTGTGTAATCGGAATAATTCAGACGTTTTTGATATTTGTTTTTTTGCGCAACTGCAAAAAGGTCGGCAAGTCCTTTATCAATCGCATTCAGCATTTGGGAGTTCGGCTGATTGACTGAATAAATGTGCGCACCTTTTGGCGTTTGCGTCGAAACTGTAAAGTTATCATTAGTAATTCTGTTTGCTTCGTTTATCAAAACGCGGTCGGCACCACTTTGCGCCGGAGCATCTTGAAAAAAAACAAAACTGATAACAAAAACCGAAATAATGTGTAATAAAACATCTAATTTTTTCATAATTACCTCGTTAAACTAAAAAGCACAACGGCAATAATTATGCCAGTTGTTTCGGCGCAAAAGGCAAAAGCCTAAAAAAAATTAAGGCTTTTGTAAAAATACTAACGGTGTTAAGGGCGGAAATCGAAACCCGCAGGTTCACAAGGGACACAGGACTTTAAGTCTTAAAATTTAGTTTTCATGATTTGTAATAAGTTCATTTTGGTTGATTTTGTTTAGCATTTTTCTTTTTCCGTTTGTTGTATGTTTTGTTGATTTTTGCTATTCGGTCATAAGATAAATTTTTTTCAAACAAAATTTTGATTTGGGATTTTTCTATTTCAACAATACTGTTTGACAAGCAAAAATTTCTTATTGACTTTGAGTTATCAAAGTGTTAATTCTTCATTAAACATCCGAATTGAAAATCGCCGAAAACTTTTTAAAATCCAGAAAGAAGTTTGATGAAAAAAGAATCGAATTTTACGGAAATACCCGTTTATCGCGTGAAAAACAACTGCAAAGTCATGGTTGAAACAGACGCGCTCGCGGTTGAAGAACCGCTGGAAATTCGTCTCGGTTTTATTGAAAACGGAAAAGCCACACATAAAAATATTTCTATCACAATGCGCACGCCGGGCGACGATTTTGAACTCGCCGCCGGATTTCTTTTCACCGAAGGCATTATCAAATTAGCCGCGCAAATCAACCGAATCGGACACTGCGGCGTGCCAAGAAAAGACAGCAATTTACGAAATACGGTGCGCGTCGATTTGCGCTCTGATGTAATTATTGATTTCAAACGGCTCGAACGACATTTTTATACGAGTTCGAGTTGCGGCGTATGCGGAAAAACTTCGATTGAAGCGTTGCAAACCAGCGTTTGCCGATTGAAAGAAACCGCGAAACCCATTTTCACGGCGGAAACGATTAACCGTTTGCCTGAAACCTTGCGAACGGCGCAAAACGTCTTTGACCGCACCGGCGGGCTGCACGCCGCCGCGCTTTTTGACTCGGCAGGTAAAATGGATAGTTTGCGCGAAGATGTCGGGCGGCACAACGCCGTTGACAAACTTGTCGGGACGCAATTTCTGGCGGGCAAAACGCCGGTCTCCGACAAATTATTATTGGTTAGCGGACGCGCCAGTTTTGAACTCGTGCAAAAGGCTCTGATGGCGGGCATTCCAATTTTGGCGGCGGTCGGTGCGCCGTCGAGTTTGGCGGTAGAACTCGCCCGCGAATACGGAATGACGCTTTTGGGTTTTGTCCGTGACAACCGTTTTAACATTTACACCGGCGCGGAAAGAATCAATGAAAGCGCTATTTTTAGCCGGGAAAAAGTCGAATCCAACAAGTTTATTAAAGCAAAAGCATCAATAATGGCGGGGCAATGATTTTCAGTTTGGCAATACTTTTTAAATTATGAAACTTCGCATCAGAGGAAATTCGCTTCGCTTGCGTCTTTTGCGCGGTGAAGTCGAGCTATTCGGCACGACCGGGCGCGTGATGGAAACAATTCAATTTGGCGCATCGCCCGCCGCGCAGTTAAGTTACGTGCTTGAAGCCGACAGCGAAGCGCAGGAAATTAGCGCAAATTTTATTGATAATAAAGTTACGGTGTCGATTCCTGATTCGATGGCGCGAAATTGGGTTGATTCCGACGAAGTTAGCTTAAAGAGTGAGCAATCAATTGAAAACGGAAAGCAAAATGGTACTTCGGAAAATGTTTTAAAACTTTTGATTGAAAAAGATTTTGTGTGTCTGGATAGAAAAAATGACGCGGACAACGCCGACGCTTTTCCGCATCCGACGGGAAAATGCGGCTAAAAAATTACTTGTAGAGAACGAACAAGGGAGATTTAATAATGTCAAACAGAGAACTTACCCAAGAAATTGACCCGCGCGAAGGAGCGCAAATCGAAGGCGCACACGAAGCGGCGAATGCTGCCGACAACACGCAAGCGAGCCACTGGACGGCTGGCAAAGATGACATTCGTTCGGAAAACGATATTATTCAAGAAGCCATCGAATCGCCGAACGGAGCGAACAGCGCGGGCGAACAGATGGCACAGGCGGAAGCGTCGGAAGAGCGTAATTCACACGAAAGTTTGACAACCGACGGCAATCGATTTGTCAAAGAAAACGGTAAAAACGGCAATTCAATTAGTGCCGAAACGCCCGAAGAATTTACCGGCTTGCGCGTTACCGAACCGGAACACACAGCGGCGGGACTGCCGGCGATTCTCTCGACGATGAAACACGCGCTCGGCGAAATGGGAGTCATTCGAACCCTGCGAACGCTCAAGACGATGAATCAAAAAGACGGTTTTGATTGTCAATCGTGCGCGTGGGCAGACCCGGACGGCGAGCGTCATTTTTTTGAATTCTGCGAAAACGGCGCGAAAGCCGTCGCCGACGAAGCGACGACAAAACAGGTTACGCCGAATTTTTTTAAGCAATACACCGTCGCCGAACTCTCGCACAAATCCGACTTTTGGCTTGGCAAACAAGGGCGCATCACGCATCCGATGTATTTGCGAAAAGGCGCGACGCACTACGAACCGATTTCTTGGGAAAACACTTTTTCGCTTTTGGGAAAGGAATTAAACGCGCTTGACACGCCCGATGAAGCGATTTTTTATACTTCCGGTAGAGCGTCAAACGAAGCCGCGTATCTTTACCAGCTTTTCATACGACAATTCGGCACGAATAATTTGCCCGACTGCTCGAATATGTGCCACGAATCTTCAGGCACGGCGTTAACCGAAAGCATTGGCATCGGCAAAGGAACGGTGACACTCGAAGATTTTAACAAGTGCGATTTAATAATTATTCTCGGACAAAATCCGGGAACGAATCACCCGCGAATGCTGACTTCACTCGAACAGGCAAAGCACAACGGCGCGAAAATTCTGACAATGAATCCGCTGCCCGAAGCCGGACTTTTGAGCGTCGTCAACCCGAATCCGCAGGAATACAAAAATCCGCTAAAATTTCCGATTGCTGTTTTAGGAAATAAAGGAACGCCGCTTTCAGATTTGCATTTGCCGGTCCGCATTAACGGCGATATGGCGGTTTTGAAGGGAATGATGAAGTTTATGTTCGAGGCGGAACGGGCAAATCCCGGAACGGTTCTCGACAAAAATTTTATCGAACGCGACACCGCCGGTTTTGAAGAATTCAGGGCAAATCTCGAAAACGCCAATTGGGACGACATCGTTGAACAAAGCGGAGTCAGCCGCGCTCTTATTGAGGAAGCCGCCGCGCTTTATATAAAATCGAATCGCGTGATTACTTGCTGGGCGATGGGTTTAACACAGCATAAAAACGCCGTCGGCACGATTCAGGAAATCGCCAATCTGCATTTTCTGCGGGGAAACATCGGACGCGAAGGCGCGGGGTTGTGTCCTGTTCGCGGGCATTCAAACGTCCAGGGCGATAGAACCGTCGGCATTTGGGAACGACCCCGCGAAGAATTTTTGAAATCGCTCGACAAAGAATTTAACTTTACCGCGCCGCGTCATCACGGTTACGATACGGTGGAAGCAATCAAGGCGATGTATGTCGGGCGCGGCAAAGTTTTCTTCGCGCTCGGCGGCAATTTTCTTTCTGCGACGCCCGACACAGAATACACGGCAAAGGCTTTGCAGCGCACTAAATTAACCGCGCAGGTTATTACCAAACTTAACCGCACGGCTTTGATTACGGGCGAAGAAGCATTGATTTTGCCGTGTCTCGGACGCTCGGAAAAAGATGCGCAAAAAGGCGGCTATCAATTCGTAAGTTGCGAAAATTCGATGGGCGTGGTGCAGATGTCGAAAGGTATTTTAGAGCCAACGAGCGAACATTTGCGAAGCGAACCGTGGATTGTCGCAAACTTAGCGAAAGCTGTTTTGGGCAGTAAATCAACGGTTGATTGGGACGCGATGGTTTCCGATTACGACAACATTCGGGAAAAAATCGAGCGCACGATTCCCGGTTTCGATAATTATAACGAGCGCGTCCGACACGGCGGCGGTTTTTATCTGCCGAATGCGCCGCGGACAGGGGTTTATCCAACGGCGACAAATAAAGCCAACTTCACCGTTCACGAATTGCCGATTCATACATTTTCGCCGGATGATCTGATTATGATGACGATTCGGACGCACGACCAATTCAACACGACTATTTACGGACTCGAAGACCGTTATCGCGGTATTCACAACGAGCGGCGGGTGATTTTGATGAACCCGGAAGATATGCGCGAACGCAATCTGAAAACCGGACAAGTCGTCGATTTGATAAGTCATTTTGACGACGGCGAACGGCACGCCCGACATTTTATCGTTGTGCCGTATGACATTCCGCCACGCTGTACGGCAACGTATTTTCCCGAAGCAAACGTGCTTGTGCCAATTGACTCGACGGCAGACCGCAGCAACACACCGGTTTCCAAATTCGTCCGCATCACGGTTGCGCCGCACGAATCGAAAACGGGTGAAGCCGGAATTGTCGGTAAATTTGATTACGATTACGTTGCCGGTTACGCAAACGCGCCCGCTAATCAAAGCGTAAATCATCGTGCGAAAACAAGTTTCCTGAGCAAAACAAATCTCAAAATGGTAGTCAGCGCGGCGATTTGGACGGCGTTCATCGGTGCTGCGGCAAAGACTATTTACAATTTGCAATCTGACAAATAATTGTTTTTCGCGTTGATGATATGCCAGATTTCGAAGCCTTTAAATGTTTCTATAAAAGGTAATTCGTCAACGCTTTTTCGTTCGCCATAAAAGTTTTTCAAAAACTAAATCTATTTCAAACGTCAGTCATTTTAAGGAGGAAAACTAAATGTCGGTTCTTTCTTTTCTGGATCGTGACCACACGATTGCACCGCCAGGTTACAGTCGCTGGCTTGTTCCGCCCGCCGCGCTCGCCGTTCATCTGTGTATCGGTCAGGCTTATTCGCTGTCGGTTTTCAGCTTACCGTTGTCAAAACTTATCGGTATCAAAGAATATGTTCCCGGACAAGATTGGGATTTGACGACGACGGTTTGGATTTTCAATATCGCGTTTGTTTTTCTTGGTCTTTCCGCCGCGCTGTTCGGCAAATGGCTCGAACGCGTCGGACCACGCAAAGCGATGTTTGTTTCGGCTTTGTGTTTCTGCGGGGGATTTATGATTTCCGCGTTGGGAGTTTACCTGCACATCATCTGGCTTTTGTATTTAGGCTCAGGCGTTCTCGGCGGTATTGGTTTAGGATTGGGTTATATTTCGCCGGTTTCAACCTTGATTAAATGGTTTCCCGACCGTCCGGGAATGGCGACGGGGATGGCAATTATGGGCTTCGGCGGCGGCGCGCTGATTGGCTCGCCACTCGCGGACAACCTGATGAAGTTTTACGCCACGCCGACATCGGTCGGCGTGCTTCAAACTTTCGTCACGATGGGCATTATCTATTTTATTTTGATGATGTTCGGCGTATTTACGGTGCGCGTTCCGGCGGCAGACTGGAAACCGGAAGGCTACACGCCGCCGGTCAAACAGGGTAACGCAATGATTACCAGTGCCAGTGTAACGGCTGACGAAGCTATCAAAACGCCGCAGTTTTACCTGCTTTGGCTCGTTCTTTTTTTAAATGTCACGGCAGGAATCGGTATTTTGGCGCAAGCCTCACCGTTGATTCAGGAAATGTTTCCGGGCAGAGTAACGGCGGCGGCGGCGGCAGGTTTTGTCGGACTGCTTTCGCTTTTCAACCTGGTCGGACGCTTTTTCTGGTCGTCATTGTCCGACATCATCGGGCGCAAATACACTTATATGGTTTATCTAGGACTAGGCTGTGCCTTATATGCGCTCGTCCCGTCACTCGGCAGCGCGGGAAATTTGGTGCTGTTTGTCGTTACTTTCTGCGTGATTTTATCAATGTACGGCGGCGGTTTTGCGACTATTCCGGCTTATTTAAGAGATATGTTCGGCACACATCAAGTCGGCGCGATTCACGGCAGATTGCTGACGGCTTGGTCAGCCGCCGCAATTGCCGGACCCTCAATTGTCACTTATCTACGCGATTACCAAATCAAATCGCTTGGAGTTGCGCCGAAAGACGCTTATTCGACCGCAATTTATATTATGGCTGGACTCTTGGTCATTGGTTTCATCAGCAATTTGCTGGTGCGCCCCGTTGATCGAAGCCATTACTACAAGGGCGAAACCGCGCCGAATGTGCCGCCGGAACCGGAAACGGCGCGAGTCCAGCAAGGCGCAACCGTTTAGTAAAGGAGTAGAAACAATTATGGAAAACACGAATATCAAAAAAACTTCGGCGGCGACGATTGCGATTGCGTGGCTGGTAGTCACGATTCCGCTTTTATACGGCATTTATTACACTGCCCTCAAAGCGTTAGCTTTGTTTCAATAGCGGATAGCAAGGTCAGATTGAAGCCAGCGTGTATGTTCGGCTCACGTTCTTATTTCGTGGCGGCATATCCGACTTCTTGCAGCCTGCCCTGAATGTGTTCCTTGCGCACGGCATCAAACAGCATGGTGAATAGTTAATGTTGATTGTTGAGGTTCCTTGAGGCTGATATACAGCATTTTACTGCCGTATTATGAAGTATGAATTTGATATTTGTATGGAGATTCAATTTTTAAGTTCTTAATTTTTTGAAACGGGCTGTCATGCGGTATTGGTATCCAAAGACTAAAATTCTTTGTTCCAGTTGGTATATCCTTGACGGTCGCTTTGTACTAAAACTGAAATTTTCGTTCGCTCGGGGTAATCGCATCAGCACTAATAAACGAAAATAAAGGCAAGACGACAACCAATAAAATGCGTAGTTTGTATTGAATATAAGTGCTCATTTTTTTATACCTACTTCTTTTATTCCTGTTTTTACAACAATGACATTAATGCTAGACCTAAAAAAGTTTTTATTGCCAATTCTAACTTATTGATTCTAGATGGTGCTTAGGGCGGGAATCGAACCCGCACGTCCACAAGGGACACAGGATTTTCTTACCAACTACAGCTTTCGCCGCCTGCAAAATGCAGTTTGTGGTCTGGACTTTACCTTCACCTTTTACTATTTTCGTAGCAGTCAGGCGGGAACCGTCAAGTCTCTACACTTTTTTGAATTTATTATGAAACTAAGAAAATACAATGAGATGCAATTAAGAAGTGTAGTTAAAGAGTCATACTCTTTTGCCCAAACATTAAAAGCACTCATTCTTATTCCTTGTAGTGATAACTATCTTGTATTAAAAAGAGCAATCTCTCATTTTAATTTAGATATTTCCCATTTTACCTTTCAACTTTGAAGTAAAGGCAAAGAAATCGGAGCAAGAATACCTGTTGAAAAATACTTAAATAATGAAAATAGTATTACTTCAAACAAATTAAAGAAACGATTAATTAAAGAAAGCATTTTAACTTCAAAATGTTCAAGCTGTAATCTTACGGAATGGCTTGGAAAACCAATTCCGCTTGAACTTGACCACATTGATGGAAATTCTTTAGGTAATCGTTTAGAAAATCTGCGGTTACTTTGTCCGAATTGCCATGCTCTTACGCCGACCTATCGAGGCAAAAACAAAAAATTCAAACTTAGCTCGGTATTGCCATTTATTTAGACTTATTGATGTATATACCTGTTTGTTCAAGATAATGCTCAACTTGATGACAGGTTGGACATAACAACAATAATTTTCTGGAGAATTATCATCACGATTCCTATTTATATGATGTGCTTGCAAAATATCATAATATTTATTCCAACCACATTTTTCACAAGAATCACAAGCGCGTTTTCGGATTATCTCCTTAAAAGGATTTAATCTTATTTTTCTGTATTTCAGTTTATACGCTTGATAACCGCCATTATTAATGTATCGTTCTTGGTAATATTGTTTCCTCTTTTTATATCTACAAGAGTTACAATATTTCCCATCTTTTGCAGGTTTTTCACATTCAATACACTTTTCGGTTTTATACCGCATATAATAATTTTTTCCAAACTATTAAACCGTATTACACCGAGTAAGCCTAATAATTAAGGTTTCACCGAATTTGATTCCATTCATAAGGAAGATTTCGCTTCCTATGCTCAAAGATCATAAGTCCTGTGCGTCTACCTATTCCGCCACCCAAGCACGAGAAGAAGATTAGCACGACTCTATTTCAAGTTCAAAGACGCGCGAAAAATTGTTGTGATTGATAATGAACAAGCGGCAGCCAACAAAACAAAATGACAAATCCTTAAATTGTTGCCATACTGTTGGCGGAAAGCAATTTTTTGAGGAGAATCAATGGAACAATTTGCATATATTCTGTGGATTGTTTTAGGCGTGGCTTTAATCATCGCCGAAATTTTCACGTTTGGCTTCGTGCTGTTTTGGTTCGGCATCGGCGCGCTCGCGGCAGCACTTGTTGGCGGATTGGGCTTTGGGTTCGGTTTACAGTTTTTAGTTTTTGCCTGCGTTTCAATTGCATTAACGGCAATGTCGCGCACGATTTTCGCTAAATACTTTTCTCAGGACGACGAAAATGCAGTGAAAATGGGAATGGACTCTTTGCCCGGACAAATAGGCACAGTTATATTATCAAGCAGAGGCGCACTGCAAGAAGGCGCGGTTAAGGTTTACGGCTCAACTTGGACTGCTTTTCCGATAGATGATGAAATGCCTTTGATTGAAGGGGAGAAAGTCGAGGTCGTGCGCGTGCAAGGTTCTTCGATTTACGTTCAGAAAATTGAAAATTCTAAGAAACTTCCAGAATGGAGAGAGACTAATTAAATTATCAGTTTCAAATCAAGAGTTTTTATTTGTCCAATCTCGTAATTGGCAATTATTTGAGTATTTCCATTGTGTCCTGTTCAGCCGTATCGTGGATATTTCCTAAATTCAATAATTCCAATTTTATTTCATTCCCGGTCGGCTTTGGCAGCGTATCGCCTCTAAGTTTAACCAAAATCAAAGTTATGTTATCTTCACCGCCGCGTTCGTTGGCTTCTTTTACCATTTCTGCAGCCGCTATTTGCAATTGGTCAAAGTTATCTAAAATAATTCTCTGCATATCCGAACCGCCGATTTTGTTGGACAAACCATCGCTGCACAATAATAAAACATCATTGCGCTGCGGAAGCAGACGTGCCGATACGGGAAAAATCTCATTTTGTGCGCCGAGCGCTTGCAGAATTACATTTTTAAGTGTGTGCGTTTCAGCTTCTTCCGGTTGAATCTGTCCGGCATCAATTAATTGTTGGACGAGCGATTGGTCTTTGGTAACTTGATAAATTTGGGAATTGCGAACCAGATAAGCGCGGCTGTCGCCGACTTGGATTAAATCAATTGCTTCAGGCGTAATACCGATGCCGGTAAAAGTCGCGCCCATTCCTTGAAATTGCGCGTCGGTGCGTCCTTGATGATGGATTAAGTGATTGGCATAAACGGTTGCATCATAAAGTTTAGAGATTAAAGATTGGTTTAACTCTTCCGGTGCAATAGTCTTTTCCGGCTCATCATCTAGAAATTTTTGACAAATGGTTTCCACCGCCATTTTGCTCGCCACTTCGCCCGCTAATGCGCCGCCCATTCCGTCCGATACGGCGAGAATAACGCCGTTGTCGTCAATCCCGAATTTCTGTGATTCGATAACAAATTCGCCCGGGTCTTGCGAACTCATCCAAGTTTTTGCATCCGTGATATTTAGCAAAAGATAATTATCTTCATTGCCTTTGCGGACACGGCCAATATGCGAAGTAGCATGTATTTCAACAGTCAACATATTTTTGAGTGAATAATGGATAGTAAACAGTGAATAGTGAAAAATTCTCTTTTATTCTTCACCATTCACTGTTCACTATCCACTAATTTAACGCTTGGTCTAAATCTTCTATAATATCTTCGACATCTTCAATTCCAACCGAAACGCGAACTAAACCGTCGGTAATTCCTAACGATTCGCGTTTATCCGCCGGAACGGAGGCATGTGTCATTGTCGCCGGATGTGAAATTAAACTTTCAACGCCGCCTAAACTTTCCGCCAATGTGCAGAGTTTGACGTTTTCCAAAACCTTTTTCGCCGACTCGAGGGAACCTGTTTCAAACGCCACCATTCCGCCGAAACCTTTTTGTTGACGGCTGGCGAGTTCATGTTGCGGGTGCGATAGCAAACCCGGATAATAAACTTTTTTGACCTTCGGATGTTCAGCTAAGAAAGTGGCAACGGCGCGTCCGTTTTTATCGTGCGCTTCCATTCTGACGGCGAGAGTTTTTGTTCCGCGCAAAACAAGAAAGGAATCGAAAGGCGACAAAATTGCGCCGATGCTGTTTTGAATAAATTTTATCCACTCGGCATCTTCTTCATTATTTAAAGCGGCAAATCCGCCGATGCTGTCTGAGTGTCCGTTTAAGTATTTAGTCGTCGAATGAACGACAATATCCACTCCAAAATTCATCGGCTGCTGCAAATACGGCGACATAAAAGTGTTGTCGCAAACGACTCGTGCACCATGCGCGTGTGCGACATCGGAAACCGCTTGCAAATCCGTAACGGTCATTATCGGATTGGTCGGCGTTTCGACGAACACCATTTTCGTATTCGGTTTAAATGCTCTTTCGACATTTGTAATGTCCGACGTATCAACAAAATCAAACTCGATTCCGTAATTGGACAAAACTTTGTTAAACAAACGAAAAGTTCCGCCGTAAGTATTGTCGCCGACGATTACATGGTCGCCGGCTTTGACTAGTTTCAAAACCGCGTCGGTCGCTGACATTCCCGAAGCAAATGCGAAACCGAATTTTGCGCCTTCGAGCGCGGCGATGTTTTTCTCCAGTGCGGAACGAGTTGGATTTTGGGTTCTGGCATATTCAAAGCCTTTGTGGTTGCCTAAACTTTCTTGGGCGTAAGTTGAAGTTTGATAAATCGGCACGGAGACCGCGCCGGTCGCGCTGTCAGGTTCGTTTCCCGCGTGAATTGCAATAGTTGAAAAACCCATAGAAAAGCGTTGAGAGCAAAAATAAAATTAAGCTGTTTTGGGAAAATGATTCAATGAAAACCTAAGTTTTAGGAAAATTTATGGTAACTTGCGAAACGGAAAATTGCAAACAGTCAAATTTGGAAAAATTTAACATCAGACTAAAAATATATAAACAATTTTCGCTTTCATCGGCTTCATTCTGTGAAATCAAATTGATTTTCCATTAATAATGTTTTGTAATGTCAAAAAAATCACCAAAAAAATCGGCTAAATTATTTTATTTTGAAAATAGCTCTTCCATATTATTAAAAAATGGATAAAATGGTAGAGAAGTTTTTCCAAATCAAAATTCAAAGAGGAAAAAATGCTACCAAAAGAATCGGATGAAGCACTCGCGCCTTCTGAAAGGCGGCAGTCAGACCGTAAAAAGCTAATTGTAAATGTAGATTTTGAAGGCGGCGAGGGCACGGGCATCGCCAACACGCGTGACATTGGCATCGGCGGTTTGTATATGATAACAAACGCCGAACTTGAATCGGGAACGCCGCTTTTTCTGCGAATGACCATCGGCGGCGAAGAAATTGGTTTGGACGGTGTGGTAACTTACACCGACCCCGGACACGGAGTCGGCATTCATTTCCAAGCAATGTCGGAAAAAAATGAGGAAATTCTTAAACGAGAATTACATCTTGAATAATGGTAAATGGTAAATGGTAAATTAAAGCTGTCCATTTACCATTTACCATTTACCATTTACCATTAAAAACTATGTTTGAACAATTTACGCTCGGAATCGAAGAAGAATTCCAGATTGTTGACCCGCAGACGCGCGAGTTGAAATCACATGTTTCGGAAATCTTGGAAGAAGGCAAAATGCTTCTCGGCGAAAAAATCAAGCCGGAAATGATTCAATCAATGATTGAAGTCGGCACGGGCGTTTGCGCAAACATCCAGGAAGCGCGTGAGGACATCATAAAATTACGCTGCGTAATTTCGATGCTTGCCCGCAAGAAGGATATGGAAATCGTTGCCGCTTCGACTCACCCTTTTTCCAAATGGTCTGACCAAAAGATTTTCGATGACGAGCGTTATGAATTTCTCGTCGAAGAACTTCAAATGGTGGCGCGCTCGCTGCTGATTTTCGGTCTGCACGTTCACGTCGGCATCGCCGACAAAGACCGACAAATTCACTTAATGAACGCAGCCAGATATTTTCTGCCACACGTTTTGGCGATGACCACATCAAGCCCATTTTGGCTCGGACACAACACGGGTTTAAAATCTTATCGCTCTGAAGTTTTCAAAAAATTTCCGCGCACCGATATCCCAGACCATTTTGATTCGCACGCTTCATATCAGAGTTACGTTGATTTGCTGATAAAGATGAACTGCATTGACAACGCCAAAAAGATTTATTGGGATATTCGCCCGCATCCGTTTTTCCCGACTTTGGAGTTTCGCGTCTGCGATATTCCGACGCGCGTTGACGACACGATTGCCGTCGCCGCGCTTTTTCAGGCGATTATCGCCAAACTAAATCAAATGCTGGATAAAAATTGGGGCTTTCGGCTCTATAATCGCCGTCTGATTCAAGAGAACAAATGGCGGGCGATTCGTTACGGATTGGAAGGCAAATTATTAGATTTAGGCAAGCAAAAAGAAGTTCCCGTCAAAGATTTGATTTATGAACTGCTTGATTTTGTTGATGACGTAGTTGACGAATTAGACTCGCGCAAGGAAATCGAGCATATTCACACAATCCTCGCCCGCGGAACTTCTGCGGACGAACAATTAAAAGTCTATGCCGAATCAGGCGATGATTTTTTGCCCGTAGTGGATATGCTGATTAAAAATACGCTGGAGAATGTTCCCGAAAATTGCTTTGATTAACGCTGGAATTAATTGGCGAGCTATCAACTCAAAGAATAAGAAGCACGCTGATGGTGAGTCCGGTTGAAGGAGTTGTTAGGTTGCAACGTCAGTGTGTGAACTTGATTGTTTAATTCGTCTCTCTGACATGTCCTCTAACATAGTCATTGAGGATGATATAACTTTGGAGGTGTTTTCTATCACATCTTTCATTTTATTAACTTTCGGTAATAGCTCTTCGATAAAAAATGGATCGGTTTTAGCTGTGTTTCCCTCAAAGCTATGCTGCATCGCTTCTACCTCCTTTGTTAGGTCATCCAGCGTTAGATCTAACCTAGAGTTATCCTCCTCGATTTCTGTGAGGTGGTCAAGTTTTTCAGGACACAAAACTCTCTCTGCTCCTTATATTTTTAATTTCTAACTGTTTCTCAAACTCCATTGGACTTTTGTAGCCTAAATCCGAGTGCAGTCTGATTCGATTGTAATAGCCTTCGATATAGCTAAAAACTTCCGAGCGTGCTTGCTCGACCGACTCAAAGATGCCATTTTCTACCAGTTCTGCCTTGAAGCGCGAGAAAAAACTTTC
>MWYZ01000059.1 GCA_002050365.1 Acidobacteria bacterium 28-1 | reverse complement strand
GGGAAGTTCAGCGGATTCAACTTGACGCATTTTCGTTCGCCAGAAACAGAAAATTCCCCAATAATCCGAAGGAGAAGCGAATAAGGAATTTTCCTAATTTAAACGGGAAATATCCTGATGGAGCTGGTTGAAAAATTTTGAGATAATCAAAAATTAAATTATTGAACGAAATTGAGTGGGGAGATATTTTTAGTGGAATTGATTAAAGCGCAGGGGCGGCTGATGGCAATCGGCGGCGGCGAAGACAAAGAAAAAGATTGCCTTATTCTCAAGGAATTCGTGCGGCTCGCCGGGGATGAAAAAGCGCGGATTGTGGTGATGACGACGGCGACCGACAGCCCTGAAGAAGCGGCAGCCAAATACACGGAAGTTTTCGAGCGTTTGGGCGTGAAACACATCGAGGCGATAGACGTTGCTCAGCGCACCGACGCGATGAAACCGGAAAGCGTCGAAAAGGTGAAAAAAGCGACGGGCATATTTTTTACCGGCGGCGACCAGCTTCACATTACGAGCTTAATGGGCGGAACAGATTTGCAAAACGCGATTATGGAGGCTTGCGAAAGCGGCGTTATCGTCGCCGGAACGAGTGCGGGTGCGGCGATGATGGGAAATTCGATGATTGTCACGGGCAAATCGGATGAGAATCCACGCGTCGGCAGCGTTGAAATGGCGCCGGGAACGGATTTAATCGTCGGCTGCATCATTGACACGCATTTTTCGCAGCGCGGGCGACACGGCAGACTGCTCGCGGCAGTATCACATTTTCCGCAGGACATCGGTTTCGGCGTTGACGAAAATACGGCGATGGTCATCAGCAAAAATCAATTTGAAGTCATTGGCGAAGGCTCGGTAACGGTGATTGACGGCGGCGCGATGACTTATACGGACGTGCCGTATGTCGAAAAAGGTCAGAGCATCGCGCTAGCTGACGTGAAAATTCACGTGCTGCCTAACCGTTATAAATTCGACCTGAAAAAGCGGCAGATGATTGTTCCCAAAAAAGCAGCGTACAAAGCAAAAGCGGCGAGCCTGAATGAAAACGAGAAAACCAAGAAAAAGTAACTTTTAATGCGGTTATCCGAGTTATTATCTTTTCCGGTTTATTCAAAGTAAATATTTTGTGTGCCAAATGTGTGCCAAGTGTGCCAAACTTGGACAAACTCAAATAAACTTAAGTGACATTATAGAGCGAAAAGGCTAAACAAATAAAGGCTCAAACAAACTTAACTAAACTTAACAAAATGAGTCATTTAACACTACGAATCAAGGGGTCGCATGTTCGAATCATGCCGGGTGTATTCAATTTATTCCAATAGAATCAGTAATCTAAAGAATATAAAAGACAAGTCAAAGTGTTTATCTTTTTTGCTTTGTGCTCCTTTTGCGTGCCAAATTCTAAAGCATCATATAATTGTTTCAAAAGCGTCCCTTTTTGAGACATTATTTAGCGTTCAAAAAGTAACATAAACCAGACAAATTTTCACAAAATTATCTTCCCAAAATCTGAATAATGTAAATTTTGCCCATCCTCTAAATGCTCGGTCTCGGATGATTTCTCATGCTCTTATGTCTTCTGCGATTTGTTCCAAAAATTACCGTCAACACCACTATTCAAGATGTCAAAAGACTAATAAAGAGAACCTCGTCCGGTATTACGCCCTAGTCCAAATGGACGGTCATTGTTATTTGAGTCACCGTTGAGATCGCTGCCTGCCAGAACATTGAATGCCAAACGCGAAGCGTAGGTGAAAATATAACTCAACTGAAAACCGCCGAAAACATTTCGTGCAAATTTGTTTTCAATCGTTTTCGGTGTATTCAAAGTTCCGCTCACCGTTAGGCGATGTCGCTGATCGTTATCGGATAAACCTTTCTTACCTCGCAAATTAAAATTATTTTGCGGTGTTGAAAAAAGAACTTTCCGGCAGTATCAATTGATTTGCTGGAACTAGCCAAAGAGCTTGGAGTCGGGCAATTCGTTTTCGGTTCGGATTGTCCGCCGAAATCATATCAGCTTTGTTGGTCGGTTTCTACGCTTCCAACATTACGCCGACTTTATCGCTTATATCTTTGCCGAAATTAATACTAAATCTTGGCTGCCTTCGGCGTTTATTTCGTAACAATCGCACCGCCATCCGCAATTTCTCTAAGGAGCAGTCTGTTTATAATTTCTTCTCGGTATCTTTACGCTTGTAACAATTCTTATTTGTAAAAACTTGCAAGATTTGATTTTGGGTGGCGTTCCAAAAACTGTCAAGGCTTTTGGTAGAAAAAACAAAAGCTAGTTTGAAAATGAAATTTAGATTATGATGTGAGCGCAACACAACCTTTTGCCCGCTCGTGCGCTCAAACGATTTTGACGCGTGAAACTTTTAATAATATGAAACAAGTGATTTGCTTAATACTGATTTTTTCGGTTTATATAGGCTTGATTGCGCCCATCGGCAACCATTTTATTTTGGAAGCAAACGCCCAAAGAATAAACATAAAAAAGCGGACTGTGAATATGAATGATTTACCGAACGGATTAAAGTTTCGCTTGAGCGAAGGCGAAGCGGGCGCGGAAACGCGCGAGAAACAACTGCCCGCAAAAACCGACCCGCTGTCGGAAAATCAAACGTCTAATCTTTTGAAACGCCTCCCGCCGATTAAGGAACAAACCGACGACAAAACGGATTTTGCCAAGCGCGTCGGCAGCTTGCCCGCGCCGAAAACGGGAAAAATGATTCCGGTTAAATTTCCCACCAATGACGAGCGCGGAACGCCGAAGTTAAATACGGGAAACACTCTGGAAGTCATTCGCTTTTCGCCCGAAGGCGAAGTAAATCTCGCGCCTGATTTAAACGTAACATTCTCGCAGCCGATGGTAGCCGTTACTTCGCAGGAACAAGCCGCGCAAATTACGCCCGTCGAACTTTCTCCGAAAGTAGAAGGAAAATGGCGTTGGTTGGGAACGAAAACTCTGATGTTCGACGCGACGAAACGCTTACCGATGGCGACTAAGTTCACCGCGCGAGTTCCCTCGGGAACAAAATCCGCGGGCGGACAAGTTTTGCAAAAGGATGTAACTTGGACTTTTACCACGCCGCCGCCGAAGATTGAAACCAAAATCCCGAACCGCCAGACAACCAAACGCGATGCGTTGATGTTTATTTCTTTCGACCAAGAAATCAATGCGGAAGCGGTATTAAAAACAATTAAAGTTTCGGGCGGCGGAAAGGTTTTGCCGATTCGACTTGCGACGCAGGAAGAAATCGAAAAAGACGCAAGCGTTTCATATTACGCGAAACAAGCGCAGCCGAAACGCTGGCTGGCTTTTCGCGCTGTTACAAATGAAAATTTGACGGAAAATGCTCTGCCCGCCGCTTCTGCAATTACAGTAACGGTTGAAAAGGGAACTCCTTCGGCGGAAGGTCCGCTGACGACGACACAAGCGCAAAGTTTCAGTTTCCAAACTTACGGCGCGATGAAATTCGTTAAAAGTTATTGCGAATATGAAGGCAGTAAAAACTGCTCGCCGTTCAGCATGTGGTATATGCAGTTTTCAAATCCGATTGACGCGGGCGCGTTCACCAAGGAAATGGTTAAGGTCGAGCCGGCGGTTGAAGGATTGAACATTTATCCGTCCGGCAATTACATCTATTTTACCGGCTACAAAAAAGGTCGCACCACTTATAAAGCGACGGTTGACGGCTCTTTAAAGGACACATTTGGGCAAACGTTGAACGCGCCCGCGACTGCGACTTTCAAAGTCGGCTCTGCCGAACAAAGTTTATATTCGCAAGGCGGCACGATGATTTTGCTCGACCCGACCGCCAAGCCTGCGTATTCGATTTATTCGACGAATCACAGCGCAGTCAAAGTGCGGATTTATTCAGTTCAGCCGGCGAATTGGCAGCAATTTCAAAATTATGTGCGTCGCATCAATTACGACGACGATACGAAAAAGCCGACGATTCCGGGACGACTTGTTTCCGATAAAATTGTTTCAATCAAAAACACGCCTGACGAATTGATTGAAACCCGAATTGAATTAAGCGAATTTTTAGACGGCGGTTTCGGGCATTTAATCGTAGACATCGAGCCAACCGTCAAGCGAGACAAATATGACCGCACGAGAATTTTCACTTGGACGCAGGCGACGCAAATCGGGCTTGACGCGTTTGTTGACAATCAAGAATTAGTCGGCTTTGCGACGGAATTAAAAACAGGCAAACCAATTTCAGGAGTGGAACTTTCGATTTATCCGAATGGCAAAACAGTCGGCAGTCGGCAGTTGGCAGAAGGCAGTCAAGAACAGTCTTGGTGGGAATGGCTGACGAGTTGGGGAACGTCGGAAGATTCGATAAAGGAAACGCAAACGGTTGACGGAAACGGAGAAGTTTCGGAAACCGAACTTGTCGGAGAAGCGCAGACAAATCAAACGACCGCGAACGGAATTTTGCGCCTTCTGTTGCCGGACAAACAAGCCAACGAGCAAAATCTTTTAATCGCAAAACGCGGAAAAGACATTGCGTTTCTTCCCGAAAATACAGATTACTATTGGCAGGAATCAGGAAGTTGGTTTAAAAGACCGCTTTTAGACGGTTTTCGCTGGTTTACGTTTGACGACCGCAAAATGTATCGCCCGAAAGAGGAAGTTGCGGTCAAAGGTTACATCAGAAAAATCACGGCGGGCAAATTCGGTGATGTCGAACCGCTCGGCGATGTCGGCGGCGCGGTTACTTTTTCGGTTAAAGATTCCCGAAACAACGAAGTCGTCAAAGGCACGACTAATCTGAACGCTTTTGGCGCGTTCGATTTCAAATTCACCCTACCAGACAATATGAATCTCGGACAATCGAGCGTCGAGATTTCAGGCGCGAGAAGTTCAACCGTTCATTACTTCCAAGTGCAGGAATTTCGTCGTCCCGAATTTGAAGTTTCGGCGAAAGTGCAAACCCAAGCGCCGCATTTTGTCGGCAGTTCTGCCAATGTTTCCGTCGAAGCGAAATACTACGCGGGCGGCGGACTTGCGAATGCCGACGCGAATTGGACGGTAACGGCTTCGCCGACAAATTACACGCCGCCGAATCTGGGCGATTACACTTTCGGAACTTGGATTCCGTGGTGGAGAACTTACGATTACGAATACGATTCGGGCGGCGGTTATCGTCCAGGCGGACAAAGCAGTTCGCAATCTTTCAAAGGCGTAACCGACGCGAGCGGCAAACATCTTTTGAAAATTGATTTTGAATCGGTGAAGCCGCCGCGTCCGTATAACATTTCCGCGTCGGTTTCCGTGCAGGATGTCAATCGGCAAACTTTTGCGAGTTCGACAAGTTTGCTCGTTCATCCGTCGGAGTTATACGTCGGGATCAAATCGCCGCGAACTTTCGTGCAGAAAGGCGAAAACATTGAAATCGAATCAATCGTCTCCGACATTGACGGAAAATTGATTGCCAACCGCGCGGTTGAAATCAAAGCCGTTTTGAAAGATTGGACTTTTGACAAAGGCGCGTGGAAAGAGGAAACGATTGACGAGCAAACTTGTAACGTCAAATCCACCGACAAAGGCGTAATTTGTAAATTCGTCGCCAAAGCGGGCGGACGATATACGATTTCGGCGAGCGTGATGGACGACCGCGAGCGATTTAACGAAAGCGAAATTACTGTTTGGGTCGCGGGCGGACGAGTCGTCCCGAAGCGCAATGTTGAACAGGAAGAAGCGCAGATAATTCCGAACAAAAAAGAATACGCGGCGAAAGATGTCGCGGAAATTCTCGTGCTTGCACCTTTCACGCCTGCCGAAGGCGTGCTAACTTTGCGGCGCGAAGGTTTGGTCAAAACCGAGCGTTTTTCGATGAAAGATTCTTCGATTGTTTTGCGAATTCCTTTAGAAGAAAAATATCTGCCGAATATCACGGCGCAAGTTGATTTGGTTGGTGCGACGCAGCGCACGAACGACAAAGGCGAAGTTGACGCGAAATTATCGAATCGTCCCGCATTTGCAAGCGGCTCAATAAATCTGCCGATTTCAACTGATTCAAGAAAATTAAATGTTTCCGCCGAACCCGAAGCGAAAACGCTCGAACCGGCAGGCGAGACGAAAATCAACGTCGCGGTAGCGGATAAAAACGGCGAGCCGGTTGCCAATTCGGAAGTCGCGGTCGTCGTGGTTGACGAATCGGTGTTGGCTTTGACCGGTTACACGCTCGCCAATCCGATGGATATTTTTTACACTGCACGCGCCGCGGGCGTAACCGATTATCATTTGCGGAAAGATATTTTGTTGGGAAATCCCGAAGATGTGAAAGCGCCGCCGCCATCAAAACCATCACCGCCAGTAACTTCTGTTGGAGCTATAAGTAACAAGTCCGTTCAAAATCTGCCGATGAACGCGAGAAAAGCAAAATCCGAATCGAGAGCGGATATAGCGGCTGAATCGGAAAATGAATTTTCTATTAGTGAAAAAGGTCGTCAACAAATTGGGGAAGAAAGCCAAATCAATCTCCGCCAAAACTTCAACGCGCTCGTCGTTTTTGCGCCATCGGTGAAAACTGACGGAAACGGCAAAGCGGTTGTTCCCGTCAAATTGCCCGACAATCTGACTCGTTACCGCGTGATGGCGGTTTCGGTTGACGCGGGCAAGCGTTTCGGCAAAGGCGAATCGAATATTACGGCGAAACAGCCGTTGATGGTGCGCCCGTCCGCGCCGCGCTTTATGAACTTCGGCGATAAAATCGAATTGTCCGTCGTCGTTCAAAATCAAACCGACAAGGAAATTTCGGTTGACGTTGCTGTTCGTGCTACGAACGCGACTTTAACGGCTGGCGGCGGACGAAAAGTTACGATTGCACCGAACGACCGCGCCGAAATACGCTTCCCGGTTTCGGCTGAAAAGGCTGGCACGGCACGTTTTCAAATCGCGGCAACCTCCGGCAAATTCACCGACGCGGCGGAAATCTCTCTGCCCGTTTGGACACCGGCGACGACCGAAGCGTTTGCGACTTACGGCACGACCGACCAGAACGGCGCAATCGACCAGCCAATCGAAGCACCGAAAGACGTTTTCCCGCAATTCGGCGGTTTGGAAATCACGACGAGTTCGACGCAGTTGCAGGAATTGACCGACGCATTCATTTATCTTTATCGCTATCCGTATGAATGTTCGGAACAAGTTGCGTCAAGAATGATTTCGATTGCCGCACTGCGCGACGTTTTGACGGCGTTCAAATCGAAAGATATGCCGACCGAAGCGGAAATCAAAGCGAGTTTTGAAAAAGACATCAAAATTCTGCAATCGCGCCAGCGCGACGACGGAAGTTTCGGACTTTGGAAGCGCGACCGCGAGCGTTACGAATATCCGTTTTTGACTGTTCATGTCGCTCACGCTTTGGCATTGGCGAAAGCGAAAGGTTACAAAGTGCCTGACGAAATGCTGAATAAAACGAAGCCTTTCTTGAAAAACGTCGAAATCAAATTTGACGAATGGCACAGAAAATCGCCAGAGGTTCGCTGGACAATTTCCGCTTACGCGCTTTACATCCGCGATATGATGGGCGACAAAGACGCGGCGAAAGCCAAGCGTTTATTGGCGGAAGCGACGATTCAAAAAATGCCGTTCGAAGCGTTAGGCTGGATTTTATCAGTGCTTGCGGATGATAAAAATTCAACCGTCGAAGTCGAAACCATCAAACGTTTTTTGATGAATCGCACAACGGAAACGGCGGCGACCGCCAATTTTGTTACCGATTATGGCGACGCGCAATGGTTGATTATGTATTCCAATCGCCGCGCCGACGGCGTGCTGCTCGAAGCGTTAATTAAATCCGACCCGAACAACGATTTGATTCCGAAACTTGTGCGCGGGCTTCTTGACCATCGAATAAAGGGCGCTTGGTCAAATACGCAAGAAAATGTTTTCATTCTGCTGGCTTTGGATAAATACTTCAACGCTTTTGAAAAAGTTACGCCCGATTTTGTTACGCGCATCTGGCTCGGCAACACATACGCGGGCGAAGAACCGTTCAAAGGTCGTTCGATTGATTCAAATCTTTTGAATATCCCAATGTCATATTTAATGGAGCAAAACGGTGCAGCAAATCTGATTATGGATAAGCGAGGCGCGGGACGGCTTTATTATCGAATCGGAATGAAATACGCGCCGAAGAATCTGGATCTCGCCCCCGCCGATTACGGCTTTACGGTTTTGCGCTCCTACGAAGCGATTGATAACGCCGAAGATGTGAAACAAAACGCCGATAATTCGTGGACGATAAAAGCCGGTTCGCGCGTGCGCGTTCGTCTGACAATGGTTGCCCAGGCGCGTCGTTATCATGTCGCGCTGGTTGATCCGCTGCCCGCCGGTTTGGAAATTCTCAATCCCGAACTTGCCGTCACCGAATCAATTCCCAGTGACAACGGCGGAAATACTTCCGTCGTCGAATACGGTTCGCAAAGTTACGGACGCGGTTATTACAATTGGCGTTGGACGTGGTTCGAACATCAGAATTTCCGCGACGAACGCGCCGAAGCATTCAGTGCGTTACTTTGGGAAGGCGTTTACAAATATACTTATGTAACGAGAGCGACCACGCCCGGACAATTCGTCGTGCCACCCACAAAGGCTGAAGAAATGTATCATCCCGAAACCTTCGGACGCACGGGAACGGATTTTGTGAGAGTCGAGTAACGATAAAATAACTTAAACCCGATAACTCAAACGCTCAAAGGCGACTCGAATTCGAGCCGCCTTTTTCATATCTAAAGAGACAATTACCATATCGTGAAAGCCGAAATCGCGTTGTCCTGAGCTGCACCGATTTCCGTAATTTTTGGCGGAACGAAAATAACCTCGTGCTGGTTGAGTCTTTGTCAAAATAAAAATAAAACGGAGGTTTTATAGAGTTCCGTCGTAAAATATTTTATACGTTTCTCGTCAAAAAATTATTGTCCAACACCGTAAGTTCCACCGTATGCATTCGGCGGCGGCGGGGCGGTTTGAAAGTTTTGTCCGAGATTCGGGAAAACTTGTCGATAAGCAAAAGCATTGGCGGCGTAAATAATCGGTATGACAAACAAGATGCCGATACATAACGCTAAAACTCCGATTAATGCGACGACAATTTCAAGTAAGAAGAGAAGAATCAAACCGCCGACATTAGCCCAAGCAGCTTGTGCGCTGAGTTTCATCGCGTCAACCGCGCCGAGCTTGTATTCGACAATGAGCGGCAGGGCAAAGAAAAGCGAGATGTGAAGCGCGACAGACAGAAAGAACAACACGAGACCGCCGATAATGGCAAAAGCAAGCAGTCCGCCCGCGAGCGCAATCTGTGTGTCGTTGCTTTGAAAATAATTTTCACGACTGCCGCTTCTCAATCCCAAATCAGCCAAATTAATAGTCCACTGTAGTATCGTCCCTATAATTTCGGGAATTGCTGCAATCAAACCGACGACCATTGCCGGCACAAAGGTTTCAAAACCCTTGAACATCTCGCCGAAAGAAACCGGCTCGCGGCGCATTTCCTTCAAAAAACAATAATAAACTCCGCCCATTACAGGACCGGCGATAAAAATATTTAGGCAGGGAATACAAGTTACCATCAGCAGCGCAACGATAGAAATGCCGAAAAATAGTCCGTAATTTTGTTTGACTAAATTCCAGCCGTTACTAATACAATCCGACGGATTAACTGCGCCCCTGTAAAATTCGATATGATTCATTATTCTGACTCCAAAGTTTTTGAAAATTTTTTTGCAGTTTGATTTGTCATCAAACATTGGCACAACTTTTTGGAAAAGACAACAAAATAAAAATTTTTTCTCTGTCGGAGTATTTTTTAGGAAACTTTTCGGCAAATTTGCCGATAACATATATAAATACCCTATTACTGTCTGCGAATTTGCGATCAAAAAATACGAAATTAAAATAGCAGCGGGAATTATTAGGAGGAGAAAAATAAAAATGACGAGATTTAGAGTAGATAATCAACCGAACCAACACATTGCGCATCGAACACAGCAAACTAAAACCGAATGCGCCAAACGCGAAATGGTAATGCCGGAGCCTACGGAACGCGACCGCGAACCGCGCAGCTTCAACAGAAATTTTGCCGAACGCACCGGACTTGACTTAAATTTGGCAAAGACGCTGCATCTGTCAAAATTCGGAGTAACCTCCAAGACTGCGGCGGTTACTAAACCGAGCGCGGAACGAATCGAAAAAATCGCGGAAAAATATGCGCCGATTCTGGTGCTGCCGAAAGGACAGTATAATCTGCCCGCCGACCCGCAAAAATATATTGAAAATTCGCGTCTTCGGGAAGACGTGCCTGCCAAACTGTTTCCTTTTCCCCGTCCGGGTAAGGATAAGCAAATCGGCGATAACACGAATGGTGATAAGAGCGATGATTTTAATGCGACCAGAGTCGGGAACAGCAAAAATGAACGAGAGTTTCTCGATTTGAACAACGATATGCGCGGGCGGCTTGGAAGCAAGGACGCGCCGATTTTCTATGAATTCAAAGAAGGCAAAAACGGCAAACCGCCAACATTGACTTATCACGTTTTTTATCCGTATAACGACGCGCCGAAATCCGGACCGATTCGAGTTGCTCCGGGGATTAATCCGCGTGTTGACCTCAATCACGAAGGCGATTGGGAGCGCGTTACTTACGAACTCGATCCGAAAACTTTGAAGCCGAAGGATGTGCTTTTGAGCGCGCATAACGGCGGCACGAGAGTTAGTTACAACGATTTGCAGAAAGATTCGAAAACCGGTCGCCGCTTTGTCTATGCCGCGGGCGGCTCGCACGCCAATTATGCTAAACCCGGAACATACGCGCTCAAGTTCGGTGCTAAAGATCAGACAATCACTGACCGCAACCGAGACGGCAAAATCAATCGCAAAGACGGCGCGGTCTTTTTCGATACCGGACGAAATCTAAAGGAGGTGACCAGCCAGCCCTGGTATCCGAAAAATAACACCAAAGGACTTCATTGGGGTGAGATTGGCGAAACTAAACATTCGAGCGGACCGCAGGGACCATCGCGGCACAAAGGCCCGGTCGAGGTGAAGAAATAAACGTTCGGAGAGCGATATTCTCAAAAAAAGTTGGCGTGTAAATTTTTTACACGCTCGCGCATCGTTATCGAAGAAGAAACGGCGGAAAATGAAAAATTGTTTGCCTCGTCAGACGGTCATATGCCGAAAGCGATTGCAAACGTCGAAATCTCGGAAAGACAAAAGACCTGGATTGAATGGCTGGAACTCAATCCGATGATGGCAACTTTGCTCGGCGCGTTTCTCATACTTGCCGTAATCGTCGGCAGTTATGTCTGGCAAAAACAGAGGCAATCGAATCTTCTGCACACCGTTTCCTTTGCACAAATGCAAATTCGTCAATTGACCGCCAACGGAAAAGTTTCCGTTGCCGCGCTTTCGTCCGACGGAAAACTTTTCGCATACGTGGTTAGTGATTTGGGACAAAGAAGTTTATGGCTCGGTTACATCGAAGGCGGCAATGACATTCAGCTTCGCCCATCCGCCGAAGCTCGTTATAGCGGTTTAGCTTTTTCGCCCGACAGCAGTTACGTATATTTCTCGATACTCGACGATGCGAATCCGAATTTCGCGCTTTTCAAAATACCGGTTTTCGGCGGTGTGCAAGAAAAAGTTTTAGACAATATCGGCAGTTTTTCACTCAGATAGATAAGGAGAAAATTTTATCGTGAAAATTTTCAGTTTACTTTTAGTGATTTTATTCGGGGCGAATGTTTGGTCGCAAACGAAAACAGATTTGCAAATAGTAGTCGAAACGGAAAATCTTTCGCCCGAACAGCCGACGAAAAAGGTGTGAAAACGGCGTTTCTCGAATTTCTCGCCGACGACGGAATCGTCTTTCACCCGATGGCGATAAACGGAAAAGAGTTTTGGCGGGCGCGTCCCGAATCGTCCGCATCGCTTTCACGGTATCCGGTTTTCGCTGATGTTTCTTCCAACGGTGTGTTGGGTTATACGACCGGACCCGGCGAGTTTCGTCCGAAAGGCAAATCTGATACGACCGTTTATTACAGCGAATACGCGACCATTTGGCGCAAGCAAGCAGACGGAAATTATAAAGTCGCTCTCGACATCGGAGTCTCGCACAACAAGCCTTTAAGTTTCGACACGAATTGGGAATCGCCGAAAACTTCTGCAAAAGTTTCGGAAGAAAATAAATTGCTTGCCGCAAAGTTTATCAATTCGTTTTTCGACACGGCGACGACGAAGGGTTTAGGGAAAGCGTATAAAATGTTCGCGGCGGAAGACGCGCGATTTCTGCGCGATGGAAAATTTCCGATTATTGGGAAAGCAAACGCGTCGGCGGGAATTGAAAATTCGAAAATAACTTTCGGTAAAAGCGTAACGATTCAAAGCGCGGGCGATTTGGGTTATTCGGTTACGACGTATGAAATGAAAGACGGCGACAAGAAAATCAAGAAGGGTATTGTTATGCAGGTTTGGAAATTGTTCGATGGCAAGTGGCAGATTGTTTTGGATGTTTTTTCGCCAATTCCTGAAAAGTAAAAATAGGACACTAATTTTAAGATGAGTTAAGATTATAAAAGGATTTAATCTTAACTCATCTTAAATAAATCAAAATCTATCAGTGTCCTATTTTTATTCTAAACGAAGAATTATTTCGCCAACTCGCTCGTCAAAACCGCGCCGCCGAGTTGCGCCAGCACAGCCGTAACTTTCACGACTTTGCGGCTTGTCTTATCAATCCAAACGGTTTGATTATCCGAGCCGTCTTCCGATGTTAAAGTGATTTTGTAAGCGTCAAAGCTGCCCGCCGGAACGATTACTTTTTCCATTCCGACAACTTTAAGCATCATCGTTTTGACTTTGTTCTTTTCCACGTCGTAGTTGCGAAACGTCGTCGCGTAAGCGTCGGCAAGCGGCAGCGTGGCGATGACTGAAAACGCGCCCGTGCCGTCGGCAAACATCGCGCCGCCTAAATCCGCGCTTATCGGCTTCGATTGCCCGCCCATCGTCATCGTTCCCGTAGCTTTGCCGTCCTTGTATTCCATCTCGGCTTTCATCTGTCCCATCTGGTCGAACGAGCGTTTTTTCGTCATCAAAGTTCCTTTTTCGACGACCGTCATTTCCTTGATTACGCCTTGCGGAGTCGTTACGTCTTCGGTAATCGTCCACGCGCCGCCCTCGTCTTTGATTTCATAAACGCTGGAAAGCGGAACGTTTTGACCGCCGAGGTTGATTGATGATTTGTATTCGCTCTTTTCCGCCTTCAAATCCATCGTCGGTTTCGGCGCTGGAAATTTTGAAGCGTCCATCTTTTGCGCCAGCTTTACATCCTTCGGGTCAACCGTGATTTCTTTGAGTCGCGTCGTAACTTCCGGTGTCATTGACTCCTGATAACGCCCGCCGAGATGCTTGGCAAAAAACTTTTCAGCGGCGGCGAGCATCGCCATATTGTTGACCGGACGCGCAAAGCCGTGTCCTTCGTCGGGCGCGACTATATATTCGACCGGATAGTTTCTATCGCGCAAAGCCACGACGATTTGATTTGCTTCGCGGATGTTGACGCGCGGGTCGTTCGCGCCTTGCACAACCATCAGGGGAGTTTTGATTTTGTCCGCCGAATTAAGAGGCGATTGCCGCAGCAATTGCGCTTTTCCTTCCGGTGTATTCGGGTCGCCCATTCGTTTGTAAAAAACGATTCGACCCGCTTCCCAATACGGCGGAATTGTTTCAAGCAGTGTCATCAAGTTAGACGGCGCGACATACGCGACCGCCGCTGCATACAAGTCCGGCGTGAACGTAACTCCGGCGAGCGTCGCATAGCCGCCATAGCTTCCGCCCATAATCCCGATGCGTTTCGGGTCGCCGATTCCCTCAGCGATTAGGTATTTAACGCCCCACGTTAAATCGTCCTGCATCTTATCGCCCCATTGGTTGTTTCCGGCGTTCAAAAATTTCTTTCCGTAGCCTGTGGACGAACGAAAATTCGGTTCGAGAACGGCGTAGCCGCGATTCGCCCAAAATTGCGCGAACGAATTATAGCCCCATCCATCACGCGCCCAAGGTCCGCCGTGCGGGAAAATTATCACGGGCAGATTTTTCGCTTCAACACCTTTCGGCAAAGTTACGAAAGCGGGAATTTCCAAGCCGTCTGACGATTTGTAAGTTACTGATTTCATCGGCGCAAGGGCGGTGCGGTTTATCTTCTCGCGGATTTTATACTGCGGCGTGATTTGGCGCGTCTTGCGGTTGAACAAAAACGTTTCGCCCGGTTCGGTGTCGCTGTTCATCGAGACGAGCCAAAGCTGTTCGTCGGCGGTTGACGAGCCGAAATTAATTTCTTTGTTCGGATATTTACCCTGCAAAAATTTGTAGTCGGCTTCGTAATTTTTGTCCTTCCAATAAATTCTCGTCCGCTCGTCTTCATATGCGGTGGCGATAAGCTCGTCGGTCAAATCGGAAAATATCGCGTCGCCGAAATCAACTCGATTCTTCGGGTCGCTTTCGACCAATTCTTCTTTCAGCGTTTCGGGATTGAACAAAGTCAACTGCATCAAATCCGGGTTGCCTTTGTTCGTCTGCATATAAACGCGCGTATTGTCTTTGTTGAAGCGAACGGGACCGCACGATTCAAAGATGTTGCACGTATAAATTTTCGTAAATTTATTGCCCGCGTCCACGCGCATAATTTCTGTGTCGCCGCTCTCGGATGTGCGAACAGCGAGGCGAAGTTTATCATTGTTGTCAAAAACCCAGCCGCCAAAACGATCGGTGTTTTTTTGCAGCAGTGTGCGCTCGCCGGTCGAGATTTTGAATTTGTAAAGGTCGTGCCAAGCCGGGTCACGGTCGTTCAAGCCGACGTAAATCGCGTCGGGTTCGGATTTTGGAACAGCGAAAATCTGAGCGCGAACTTTCTGCGCGTCGGTTAAATTTCTCGCTGCCGGAACATCCGCGCCCGATGCCGGAGCGTCATTCGGATTGACGGCATAAACGTTGTAATTTTCGTCGCCGCCTTTGTCCTGCGTGAACAAAATGAATTTGCCGTCGCGCGACCAGAAAAATCCCGGAATCGGTCGGTCGGTGCGATTTGTAATTAATTTTGCTTTGTCGAACGGCTCGTCCGTTCGTTTCACCCAGATGTTGCGCGTGTCTTTGTATGGCTTCATAAAGGCGATGTATTTGCCGTCGGGCGAGATTTGCGCTCCGGCGATTTCCGGGTTGCCGAACAGCAATTCGCGGTCAATCAGCGGCGGCATCTGCGCCGCGGTTTTCATATTAAAAGTTAAAACCGATACAACTAGAACCGTAAAAATTAGAATGCGTTTGAACATAATTTTCTCCTTAATTTTAATCGTTGGAATTTGAAAGAAGTTACGGATTGAAGATAAAAATTGTTTCAAAATTCATCCATCCAATATCGTTTGCGAAACTTATTTTCATTCCAAAAATTTTTGAAAATCTCAATCTTCGGCTTGGCATTTTCATTCAATACTATGCTTACAACATCGTATCGAAATTTTACCCAATCGAGCCGAAATATTTTACGATACATTCGCGCCGTGCGCGTGATTTGACGTTGTTTGCGTAAATCAACCGCCGCAATCGGTGCGGCAAAGAATTCCGATGAACGAGTTTTAACTTCGACGAAACATAAAACATCTTCTTCAAAGGCGATTAAATCAATCTCGCCGCTGACTGACACGCCGAGCCGATTTCTGCCGACCGGAACTTTGAAGTTTGACAATACAAGACGAAATCCGTTTTTTATCAAAAACCGCACGGCAAGTTCTTCGCCAAGTTGACCGATGCGGCTTGTATTTGACTGGAACGAATGTTTATCCTGATTGTAAAGCGACAAAATTTCCGACATTTTCAAGGGGATAATACGAATGAAATTAATAAAAATCAATAAATTTTTTGCAAGCGTCTTAATTCTGCAAATGATGGCGTTGACTTCTGTTTGCCAAACGCGGCAAACAATGAGTGAAGTAAAATCGAACACCAGCGATTTGCCGCAAACGATTAACGTCGAGAAGCCGGCAACTTATCAGATAAATCCAAAAGATTTGCCAAAACCTTTTGCGACCGAAAGTGCCAGACGAAATTCGAGCATCGTTCCGCAGCCGACGGGCGCGAAACTTTTGATGCCGAAAGGATTTAAAATCAGCGTCTTTGCCGAAGGCGGTTTCACATATCCGCGCTGGATGACGCTTGCGCCGAACGGCGATGTTTTCGTTGCTGATTCACGCGCCAACTCAATCATCATTTTGCGCGATAAAAACAAAGACGGCGCGGCGGAAGAGAGATTTACGTTTGCCGACAATCTGAGCCAGCCGTTTGGAATGGCTTTTAACGGCGATTGGTTTTATGTGGCGAACACCGATTCGGTCGTTCGTTTTAGATACAAAGCAGGACAGACGAAAGCCGAAACTGCGCCCGAAAAAATTATTAATCTAACCGAAGGCGGCTATAATCAGCACTGGACGCGCAACATTATTTTCTCGCCCGACGGCAAAAAACTCTATGTTTCAATCGGCTCGTCGGGGAACGTGGACGTGGAAAAAGACGAACGCCGCGCGGGAATTTCCGAGTATAATCCGGACGGAACTGGTTACAGACTTTTTGCTTCGGGCTTGCGAAATCCAATCGGTTTAGCTTGGAATCCGATTAACCGAGAACTCTGGTCAGCCGTTAACGAACGCGACGGACTCGGCGACGACCTCGTTCCCGATTATGTAACGTCGGTCAAAGACGGCGGCTTTTACGGTTTTCCGTATTCCTATATCGGTCAAAACGAAGAGCCGCGCCGAAAAGGTGAAAATCCCGAACTCGTCAAAAAAGCGATTGTCCCTGACGTTTTGGTTACGTCGCATTCCGCCGCACTTGGAATAGTTTTTTACGACGGAAAAATGTTTCCAAGCGAATATAACGGCGATGCCTTTGTCGCGCTTCACGGCTCTTGGAATCGTGAACGATTAACGGGTTATAAAATCATCCGCGTCAATTTTGAAAATGGGAAATTGGTAAATAACGGTTATGAAGACTTTGTTTCGGGCTGGCTGCCGAATGAAAATTCGCGGGAAGTTTGGGGCAGACCGGTCGGATTGTTGGTAAATTCTGATGGCTCGCTTCTGATAGCCGACGACGGCGCGAAGAAAATCTGGCGCGTCAGTTATCAAAAATAGGAAGTTCACCACAAAAGCATAAAGACATAAAAAACACAAAGTTTTAAAGTAGCCCTAATTTTTAAAACCTCTTGCCAATTGTTTTCGTTTGTGTAACCGTGAGGCTCTGCGCCGTTTTGAACGCGAAGCGCAAACCGCCGGAAAATTAAATCATCGCAACATCGTGACGGTTTTCGATTACGGCGTTCTATCAACCGAAGGCGCGTTTTTAGTAATGGAACTCGTTGCGGGAGAGGCTTTGTCCGAAGTGTTAAATCGCAAAGGAAAGTTGGATGTGGAAACCGTTGTCGCGTGGTTCGGTCAAGTGCTTGACGGTGTGGACGCGGCGCACAAAGCGGGAATTATCCACCGCGATTTGAAGCCCGACAACATTTTCGTCACGCGCCACGAAGATGAAACGGTGCGTTTGTGCATACTTGATTTCGGATTCGCGCGATTCAATAAACACGAGTCAACAAAACAGAAACAAAATGAAAAAAATCTTGAAAATAATCGCAATCATTTTATGCGTCGGTTTCGTCGCCATTCAATTTTACCGTCCGAGCAAAATAAATCCGCCGGTTGTCGCCGCCGAAACTTTAGAAGCAACAACCGAAGTTCCCGAAACGATCCACGCCATCTTGAAACGCTCGTGTAACGATTGTCATTCAAACGAAACCGTCTATCCGTGGTATTCAAACATTTCACCTTTTTCGTGGCTGCTTGCCGAACACATTGAAGAAGGTCGCCGCGAATTGAACTTTTCGGTTTGGACGACTTATTCGGCGAAAAAGAAACGGCGCAAATTAGACGAAGTTTGCGAACAAATTACAAGCGGTGAGATGCCGCACAATCAATATCTTTGGATTCACCGAGACGCGGTTTTATCGCAAGAAGATAAAAAAATTCTCTGTGATTGGGCGGAAACGGAAAAAGCGAAAATTGAAGAACTGCCGTAAAAGTTTTCTGCCTTAACTTCTTGTTACAAATCAAACAAAAAAGTATGGAAATTCGTTATCAATGACGGATAGAATACATTTGGAGGAATTTTTATGGACTTCCTGTTTGATAATCCGCTCGCCAATATGTATGGACCATATTTTTTGGTTTTCTACACCTTATTTATCATTTCAACCGTCATCGGTTATCGCTTTTTGAGAAGCCGACTCGACAAAACGGCGCATTTCGCTGTACCGCCGATACCGCACAATCCAGACCCATTTGAAATTGCCTTTTTGAGAGGCGGCGCGAACGAACTTGCCAGAGCAATTGTCTTTTCGCTCGTCCAAAAAAATCTGCTGAAAATTCTCAACGAAGAAAAAATTTCGCGGATTTGTCCAACTAACGTCAAATTTGAAAAACAAAGTTTGAAGCCTATCGAATTAACCGCGCTTGAATGGTTCAGCACAAATCGCGAGGCGAAAGAACTTTTTCAAACAAACGGTTTAGCACAAATGCTCAAACCCTATTACGAAACATTTCAAGCGAAACTCGAAATGCAGCACTTCTTTCCTGATGAAGAAATGAAACGGCGCAACAATCGTTTGACGCTGCAGGCATTTTTGATTTTCGGTGGTTTGGGAGCATATAAATTTATCGCCGCGCTGTATAACGGTTACACAAACTTTCTCGGCATCGTGATTATTACTATTATCGGAATGCTCGTTCTCGGTTTGGCGGCGAAAATGCCGCGTTTAACCAAACTCAGTAAAACGTATCTTGAACGATTGCAGATGGCTTTCGACAGAATCAAGCCGTCGAACCACAACGAAACTTCCGTTCAAACAAGCATTCCGTCAGCAACTTTTGCGGCGGTTGACCCCTGCGTCGTGAAAAAGCGATTGAACGATTCGGCAATTTCGCGCTTGGCGGTTTGGGCGTAGTCGGCATTGTCGGCATCGCCACATTATCGTGGTTTTTGGTAACGAAAGTGCTGTTGACGGGAACGAATTTATTTGCCGCCATTTTATTGATTTCCTTTTTCGTGTTTGCAATTTTGTCGCTCGTTTTCGTGATTCTCAACGAATCGCTAAAAGAAAAGAAAGCCAATCCGATGCTGGGAGGCGAATTAAACGAAGCGAAGAATACGGGCAAACTACTCGAAGACAAACCGTTCGAGCCGGTGCCGAGCGTCGTCGAAAATTCAACCGAACTGCTTTACGCCAAAAACAAAACGCAAAAACTTTAATGAGTCTGCTCGATGTGCAAAACTTTTTAGCGCGTCTTTATACGGATGAAAGTCTGCGCCGCGAGTTTTCATCCGCACCGGAGAAAATCGGAAAAGTTAATAATTTAAACGAAAAAGAAATCGCCGAACTCACCGAAATTTTATCCGCTGAATTAAATCTTTTCGCTGATTCGCTCCGTTGGAAACGTCTGCGCGAAGTCGAAAAACTCTTGCCTCTCACCAAGCAGGTTTTAGCCGAAGAATTTGAAATTTATTTTCACGAATTCGCCAATCAATTTCTGCCCGCGACCGTCAAAAAACATCTTGAAGACGCAATTCAGTTTGCCGAATTTTTGCAGAGCAAAGAAAAGAATTGGAAAAAAGATTTGGCGAAATACGAGATAGCGAAACTGAAATTTAACAACTGCGACAAGAATTTTATATTTAAGGTTTTTGATTATGATATAAAGGAGATTTTCCGCAAAGGCGTAAGGGCGCAAAAAGAGTTTAAGCAGAAAAAGACCTTCGCGGTTTGGTTAAGAATCGGAAAATTTGCTCGGCGATTTATTTGGTAAATTACTGGGAACGCAGGCATCCTACCTGCAATAGGCGCAAAGTGCGAAAATAATGTGTCGGAAACAAAAAACTAAATTTAACGAAAACTTTTAGATTGCCTGGCGGCAACTTTTGCAGGCAGGATGCCTGCGCTCCCAGTATAAAACATTCGCCTTTGCGTCTTTACCGTCTTCGGTTAAAATTCTTTTATGGCATTGCTCGAAATTGTTAAATATCCCGAACCTGTCTTGCACGCTGTCGGCAAACCCGTTGAACGTTTCGACGATGAATTAAAAAAACTCGTCGCCGATATGTTTGAAACGATGTATGACGCGAAAGGCGTTGGGCTTGCCGCGCCGCAAGTCAATGTGTCGCAAAGATTATTCGTAATGGATGTTCCGGACGAAGAAGGCAAATCGAATAAAATCATCGCCGTCAATCCAGAAATAATTTATGTTGAAGGCGAACAAATCGGCGACGAAGGTTGTTTGTCATTTCCGTCAATATACGTTCCGATACAGCGTAATCAACGAGCAATTTTGCGGGCGCAGGATGCGGCGGGCAATTGGTTTGAACTCGACGGCGAAAACTTGGCGGCACGGTGCGTTCTGCACGAAACCGACCATTGCGATGGCATTGTTTTCTTGAACAGAATGACGAAGCTGAAAAGGGAAATGGCAAAACGTAAAATCAAAAAATTGCAAAAAACGGGGCAATGGGAATAATTTATGAGCATCGAAGAAACAAAAGTAACTGCCGAAGTCGGCTCAAGCCGTGAACTTAATAAATACTTGGGGGAAGGCTGGAAGCTAATTTTAAGTTATGTTCGACATTCTTCCGACAGTCAGCAGCCGCGTTTTATTGTTGCGTGGCAAAAAGACGGCGAACCTGTTTATCCCGAAATACTTGATGAATGGGAATTGAACGAAATTAACAGGCAAATGAATCGTTAAAATTTATGCCGCCGAAGATTAGAGAATTGATTGCCGAACTTGAACGTAACGGATTTACCAATCGCGGCGGAAAGGGAAGTCATCGAAATGGCGAAGCGAAAAATCAAACGACTGCAAAAACAGGGAAATGGGAATGGTAAAATCGAAGCTCAAGAGAAGATTGAGAAAAAAATTTCACTTAGGCGAGTTTCAAGAGTTTGGATTTGATGTTTCGGTGAATTTCAAAAAAGGAAATGGTGAAATTCAATTTGATAAATTCTGGAACGCCTTTATTGGTGAAATCGAGAAGAACGGATTAGTGTGCGGCGGAGGCGGAGATTATAATGGTTGGCAAGTATTTGTAACTTCAGAAAGGAAATTCGCGTCGCCAACAAGTAGCGATAAAGAGAGGATCAGAATTTGGCTTGAAAGTTGTTTTGAAGTTGAAAATTGTAAGGTCGGAGAATTCTTAGACGCTTGGAACGATCCGAAGTGGAATTATTAAATTTTTATAAGGTGAAGATTATGCAAACACAAAGAACATTAGACGAATTTAAGAACGAGCCGTTCACCGATTACTCTAAGCCTGAAAACGCCGATGCGATACGGGAAGCAATCGAACAGGTTAGAAGCGAACTCGGAAGAGATTATCCGATTATTATTAACGGTGAGCAGATTGCGCTTGATAAAAAATTTGAGAGTTTTAATCCGTCGGAGAAATCACAGATTGTCGGCAGATTTGCAGACGCGGACGCGGATGCTGAAAATTTAGTAGAAAAAGCAATTGAGGCGGCGACCGAAGCGTTTAAGACTTGGCGCAACGTGAAAGCCGAAGAACGCGCTGAATATCTTTTCAAAGCCGCGCAAATTATCCGCGAGCGAAAACATTTTTTTTCGGCGTGGCTGGCTTTTGAAGTGGGCAAAACTTGGGCGGAAGCCGATGGCGAAACGGCGGAAGCGATTGATTTTTTAGAATTTTACGGGCGCGAGATGATTCGTTACGCGCAGCGGCAGCCGATAACAAAAATCGAAGGCGAAGACAATCGGCTCGAATACGTTCCGCTCGGCGTGGGCGCAATTATTCCGCCGTGGAATTTTCCGCTGGCGATTATGGCGGGAATGACGCTTGCCGCCGTCGTTTGCGGAAACACGACCGTCTTGAAACCTTCGCCCGACGCGCCGACGATTGCTTATAAATTTATGGAAGTTCTGGAAGAAGTCGGCTTGCCGAAAGGCGTGGTCAATTTCGTCGCGGGCAGCGGAACGAAAGTTGGCGAATTGCTCGTACAGAGTCCGAAAATTCGTTTTATTTCGTTTACGGGTTCAAAAGCCGTCGGCTTGCATATTTACGAGGAAGCGGCAAAAACGCGTGAAGGTCAGCGTTGGATGAAACGGGTCGTGGCGGAAATGGGCGGCAAAGATGCGATTATTGTTGACGCGGAAGCCGATTTGGATTCGGCGGCGACGGGCGTTGTTCAAGCCGCATTCGGCTTTCAAGGTCAAAAATGTTCGGCGTGTTCGCGTCTGATTGTGGACGAATCGGTTCACGAGGCGCTTATGGAAAAAGTCGTCGCGTTGACCAAAGAATTGAAAATCGGCTCGCCGACCGAAGCCGAAACGAATATGACCGCCGTTATTAATCAAAAGTCTTTTGATAATGCGATTAAAGCGATAACAAAAGGACAGGAAGAAGGCGGCAAGTTAATCGTCGGCGGAATTGGCGACAGTTCAAAAGGATTTTATATCGAACCGACTATTATTGATGAAGTTGCGGCGAAATCAACCATCGAGCAGGAAGAAATTTTCGCGCCAGTTTTAGCAGTGATTAAAGCGAAAGATTTCGACCACGCGCTCGAAATTGCCAATGACACGCAATACGGTTTGACGGGCGCGGTTTACTCGGCGAATGAAGAAAAATTAGAAAAAGCCAGAAATGAGTTTCAAGTCGGCAATCTTTATTTCAATCGCAAATGCACGGGCGCACTCGTCGGAGCGCATCCGTTCGGCGGATTTAATATGAGCGGCACTGATTCAAAAGCGGGCGGACGCGAATATCTTTTGCAATTTATGCAAGGAAAGTTGGTTTCCGAAAAAATCGGCGCTGTGGCGAAAAGCGAAAGCAAGGAAGTCCTGAACGCGGGCGACACGAGCGCGAAGGCTTTTTAATTGAGTTGGTGTGTCAATAGCCCACGCTCCGCTTGGGCTATTGACAGATGTTTTTCCAAATATCAAATTAATGAAAAAAATAAATACTTCGATTCTATTCGGTATATTCATTGTGTCTTTGGTTTTTTCGGTGGATGCTCAGCGAAAACGTCCGCCCGCCAAGCCGAAACCAAAACCGATAATTTTTGCCGTTTTAAATGACGGTCAAACGCTCGAACCAATTGCCGCGATTGACAAAGGCAAATTGGTTGCATTGGTCGGCGGCGGCGGCGAACCGAAACCGCTGAAGAGTTTTGTCAACACTTATTACAAACCGCAAACGACTTATAATTTGATTTTCGGCGGCGTGATGAACGGAAAAGTAACGATTAAAAGTTCCAGTCCAGATTCCGATTGCGGTAAAAATTTGGCGACGGTTACGACGCAATCGGCGAAAGCGAAACTAAAAGGAATGGTGATGGGTTTGGCGACGAATGAAACAACACTCAAATCCGCAGAAGGCTTGCGTCGTTTGCCGACCGCCGCCGAAAGGCGCGAAATTGAATCGTTGGTTCGCGCCGAATTCGCTAAACAAAATGTGTCAGCGAACGCGGTGAAAAAACTACAGTATTATAATCTGACCGCGCTTGACGTGAACGATGACAACGAAGCCGAAATGGTCGGTTCATTCTGGGTTGAGAGTTCAATCAAAGAAAGAAACTTGCTGTTTTTTATCGCCGACAAAGACAGCGGCGGCAAATATAAATTCGGTTTTAGCGAATATAGCAAGGTTACGCCTGAAGAAGTAATGAGCGGCGATTTGAAAGATTTAGATACCGGAATCGGCAGTGAATTACTATTGGACGCGTTGGAATATAACAGTGATACGACCGCCGAGGTATTTACCATCAATAAGGCTTTTGAAGGAAATAATTTTCACGTCTATAGCCGTCAGGACGGAAAATGGACGAGAGTGTTTGAAAGTTATAATTATCATTGCGCGTATTAAACTTATGAAAAAATCGAGGGAAAATTAAAGAACAAGGAGTAAAAATGAAAAATTACACTAAACCATCGGATGAAGAACTGCGGCAGAAACTAACGCCGATGCAATACGAAGTTACCCAAAGCGGCGGCACCGAGCCGCCGCACCGGAACGAATATTGGGACAATCAGGAAAAAGGTTTATACGTTGATATTGTTTCGGGCGAGCCGCTTTTTAGTTCGTTTGAAAAATTTGATTCGAGTTGCGGTTGGGCGAGTTTCTCTAAACCACTCGAAGCGGAAAATTTTGTCGAAAAAGAAGACCGAAAGTTTGGAATGAGGCGCGTTGAGGTTCGATCGAAAAACGCCGATTCGCATCTCGGTCACGTTTTCAACGACGGACCGCGCGAACTCGGCGGGCTGCGTTATTGTATGAATTCGGCTTCGATGCGATTTATTCCCGTAGGCAAATTAGAAGAAGAAGGTTACGGCGAATATCTCCCGCTTTTTGAAGAAAAAAAAGCAGCGAGTTGATTTTACGGGACTTTTAAGAAGCGGAAACACGAGCGTCAAAAGGTTTGTATTTGTAAATCAGACATTTTACATACGAACCTTTATTAAAATAATCGTGTTTCCGCTTTTTTGTTGAGAATGAATATAAAAATATGAAAAAGCAATTTTTTGTCTGCGGACGTTATTTTTTGTTTTTAGTTTTCGGCACTTTGATTAATTCACTTTATTTTTTGCCGACGGCACATCTGCAAACCGGCAGAGACAATTCACAGCCGTTTCCGACGAAACGACAGGAATCAGCCGAAACTTGGCGGCGCGACGGCGAAGCCGCTATCGAACGCGCTAAGAATCTAAAAAAATTTAACAAACGCGCCAAAAATGTAATTTTATTTGTCGGCGACGGAATGGGAATTACGACTTTGACGGCTTCGCGCATTCTCGAAGGTCAGATGCGCGGCGAAAGCGGCGAGGAAAATCAATTGAGCTTTGAACAGTTTCCGTCCGTCGCGCTGTCGAAAACTTACAGCGTCAATCAACAAACTTCGGATTCCGCGCCGACGATGAGCGCGATTATCACGGGCGTTAAAACCGACGAAGGAGTTTTGTCGGTTAATCAAACGGTCGTCCACGACGATTACCGAACCGTCAAAGGAAATGAAACGATGTCTTTGTTAGAGATGGCGGAACAGCGCGGACTTTCGACCGGCGTTGTAACAACAGCTAGATTAACGCACGCCACGCCCGGCGCGTGTTACGCGCACACTGCCAATCGTGATTGGGAAACAGACGCAGACCTTACGCAAGATGCGAGACAAAATAATTTTCCCGACATCGCCCGTCAGCTCGTTGAATTTCCGCTCGGCGACGGTTTAGAAGTCGCGCTCGGCGGCGGACGCACAAAGTTTATTTCCAACCAAATGAGCGACCCGGAATATGCCGACCGAAAAGGCGAAAGATTAGACGGACGCGATTTGCCGAAGGAATGGACGAGCAAATATAAAAACTCCGAATTCGTTTGGAACAAACAGCAATTCGATGCAATTGACTCGAAGAAAACCAAACATCTGCTCGGACTTTTTGAAACTTCGCATTTGCAATATGCTTATGACCGCCCGAAAGACAAAGCAGGCGAGCCGTCTTTGAGCGAGATGACGACGAAGGCGATTGACATCGTATCGCAAAACAAAAAAGGTTATTTTCTGATGGTCGAAGCCGGCAGGATTGACCACGCGCATCATAACGGTAACGCTTTTCGCGCTCTGACCGATACGATAGAATTATCAAACGCCGTCCGCGCGGCTCTCTCAAAAGTGAATCTGAATGACACGCTTGTAATCGTTACCGCCGACCACAGTCACACTTTTACAATGGCTGGTTACCCGATTCGCGGCAATAACATTTTGGGTCTGGTGCGTGAAGTCAATAACGCCGGCTTGCTTGAAGAAAAACCGAAGGGCGACAAAAATAAACAAACATTTACGACGCTCGGTTACGCTAACGGCAAAGGTTACGTCGGCGGAACGCGCCCGAATCTGACGCAGGAATCGGTTGTAAATCCCAATTACAAACAGGAAGCGACAGTTCCTTTAGGCGATGAAACGCACGGCGGCGAAGATGTCGCTATATTTGCCAATGGCGCGGGAAGCGATTTGATAAAGGGCGTGATGGAGCAGAATTGGATATTTTATGCGATGAAAGATGCGTTGCGCTTCGGCAGATAAAATCTCGTTTAAAAAGTTTGGACGGTTATGAAAATAGTTTTTATGGGAACGCCAAACGCGGCGGTTGCGACATCTGAAAGAATTTTGCAGGACGGACACGAAATCGTCGCCGTTTGGACGCAGCCTGACAAGCCTGCCGGACGCGGAAATAAATTAACCGCTTCGCCGGTCAAAGAATTTGCCGTGCAAAATGATTTGCCGATTTATCAGCCGACAAAAATTAAAACCGCCGAAAGTTTAGAGCTTTATCAATTGCATAACGCCGATGTCGCGGTGGTCGTCGCTTACGGGCGCGTCTTGCCGGAAACATTTTTGCAGGCATTCCCGCGCGGCGCAATCAACGTGCATTTTTCGCTGCTTCCGAAATATCGCGGCGCGGCTCCGGTTAATTGGGCAATTGCGAGCGGCGAAATTAAAACAGGTGTAACCACGATGCAGATGGATGCGGGACTCGACACAGGCGGAATTTTATTGCAGAGAGAAACGGAAATTGGCGCGGATGAGAACGCAATCAAGTTAATGGAAAGACTTTCTTTTTTGGGAGCGGATTTGTTGTCGGAAACTTTGGCGATGTATGGCGAATTAGTGCCGCAGCCGCAAGCCGATTTGGAAGCGACTTTTGCGCCGATGATGAAAAAGGAAGACGGATTGATTGATTGGAATCGGGCGGCGGAAGAAATCTCGAACCGCGTTCGCGGCTTTCAACCGTTTCCGACTTCTTTTACAAAATATCAAGATAAGAAACTCACGATTTGGAAGGCAGAAATAATGGAAAATGGAAAATGGAAAATGGAAAATGGTCAGATTTTAGAAGCGAAAGGCGATGATTTAATTGTCGCCTGCGGAGAAGGAACGGTTTTGAAATTAGTAGAAATTCAACTTGAAGGGAAACGGCGAATGCCGACGCGAGATTTTCTCAATGGCGTAAGAGTTCAGGCGGGAGAGAGACTTGGTTAAATCAAATTCATCAATCCAAAATCCAAAATCCAAAATCCAAAATCGGAAAGTTTCTCCTGCCCGCCTCGCCGCCTTTGAAATTCTACAAAAAATCGAGATGGATAAAGCATTTTCTTCCGCTTTGCTGCCGATTTATGAAGAAAAACTCCAGCCGAAAGACCGCGCGCTTTGCCACAATCTGACGCTCGGCGTTTTGAGAAATCAGATTTATCTCGACCGAACGATTGAAAAATTAACCGCTAAAAAAACGAACAAATTCGACTTGGCAGTACTGCTTGCGCTTAGAATCGGTCTTTATCAATTGCTTTTTCTCGACAAAATTCCCGCGCACGCGGCAATCAATGAATCGGTCAATCTTGTGCAAAAGACTAAAAAAACTTCGGCAAAGAATTTGGTTAATGCAGTTTTGCGCCGCGCGACGCGTGAAAAAATTGAACTCGAATTTGCCGACGAAACGGAAAAAATCGCCGTCGAAACATCGCATCCGCGATGGTTGTTTGAAAAATGGATTCGGGAATTCGGCTTTGAAGCGGCGAAAAAACTCGCTTTTGCCGATAATGAAACTCCGAATTTAGTTTTTAGACTGACTGCAAAATCTGACGCAAAAACAGTTGAAACTTTAGCAAAAATCGGGTTGGAAATTAATGAATCCGAAATTGTTGCCAGTGCTTGGAAGGTATTCGGGTCAAACGAGATTTTACGCCTTTACGCCGACGAGGGAAAAATTTATTTTCAAGACGAAGCCTCGCAACTCGTCGCGCAAGCGGTTGAATTAAAGCCGGGCGAAAGTTTTTTAGATGTTTGTGCCGCGCCCGGCAGTAAAGTAACCCAAATTCAGGATTCAGGATTCAGGATTCAGGGTTCAGGAATCAAGGTTCAGGATTTATTGGTTGCGGGAGATTATTTTGAACACCGTATCAGAATTTTGCAGGCGAATTGTCGAAAACAAGCGGCAGATTATATAAATATTGTGCGTTACGATGCCGAAAATGCGCTGCCTTTTGCCGATGAGAGTTTCGATGTCGTGTTAGTTGACGCGCCGTGTTCGGGAACCGGAACGATACGTCACAATCCGGAGATTAGATATTTTTTGTCGGAAAAAGACTTTGCGGAATTATCCGCAAAACAACTTAAAATCTTACAAACCGCATCAAAAGTGTTGAAGAAAACCGGCAGGCTCGTTTATTCGACTTGTTCATTAGAAAATGAGGAAAACGAAGCAGTAATCGAAGAATTTTTAGAGGAAAATAGAGAATTCACTAAGGTTTTACCAAAACTTTCCAATCTATTCCTAACTGACAAAGATTTTGCTAGAACTTTTCCGCCGAGAGATAAAACGGACGGGTTTTTTATTGCTGAAATGATTAAAAGATGAAGTGAGAAGTAAAAGATAGTTAATTCTCAGTTTTCAGTTCTTATCACTCCTCAATTAGTTTCAGCCTTTGTGATGATAATCAAAAATGTTAGAATTTTGTGTTATTTCCGCAAACCGTAAGAGTAAAAATATAAAATGGGATTTATAAAAAAAGGCGCGGCGGCGTTCGGAAAATTATTTATTGTTATCGCGCTTGCCGCGACATTTATTGTCGGACTTGTCGGCGTAGTTTATATGTCGCTGCAAGGTCAAGCGTTGAAAGTCCCCGAAATTGTCGGAAAAGACCTTGTTGAAAGCGAGAGAGAGCTGGCAAGTTTGGGTTTAAAAATTAAAAAAAGAGCCGACCGTTACAGCACTGAAAAACCGAACACGATTTTAGAACAGTTGCCGAAAGCCGGCGATACGGTCAAAACCGGACAAATGATTCTTGTCGTAACAAGCAAAACTAATCCTGAAGGCGAAGAAAAACCTGTAACTCTCAAAAAGAATGTGGATGATTTAGACGACAGCGAAAAAATTGAAGAATTGATTTCCGACAAGCCGAAACGGGCGAATAAAAATAACTCGAATACCAATTCAAACAAGAAGAAAAGTTCCACTACCCGCGACGTTTTAAGTAATAATTCAAACGAAAATTCAAATTCTTCAAACAACAGTAATTCTGATAATAAAAATTCCGATTCGGGCGATAAATCAGATAAGAATACGGCAAATTCTAATAAGGCGAATTCGAATGCGAATAAAACTAATTCAAATTCTGTTAAAACCAATTCTAATAAACCTACGACGGGCGTTGATTTGCGTCCGCGCCGAACGCCGCAACCATAAGGCGCGAGCAACGGTAAGATTTGTTTTTGCAACCAAGTAGGCAGAAAAATTTAGACAATAATGTTTGAGATTGCTCCTTCAATTTTATCGGCGGATTTTACACGCCTTGCTGAAGAAATTCGCGCCGTCGAAGCGGGCGGCGCAAAAATTTTGCACGTTGACGTGATGGACGGAAGATTTGTTCCGAATATCACGATTGGTTTGCCGGTTGTTAAATCAATCCGCAAATTTACGGATTTGACGATTGACACGCATTTGATGATTGTCGAGCCGAGTCGTTACGCCACCGAATTTGTCAAAGCCGGCGCGAATATGGTTTCGGTTCATGTTGAAATTGACCCGCATTTGCAGAGAACTCTGACAGCGATTCGAGAAGCCGGCGGTCAAGCGGGGATTGCCATTAATCCGGCAACTCCTTTGGTAAGTTTAGAAGAAGCCTTGCCGTTCGCCGATTTTGTTCTTCTGATGTCAGTTAATCCCGGATTTGGCGGACAAAAATTTATTACGACCGCTTTAGACAAATTGCGCCGTTTGCGCCGAACCATTGACGAGCGCGGTCTGAACACAAAAATTGAGATTGACGGCGGAATTGATGCGACGAATATCGAGAAAATTGTCGAAGCCGGCGCGGAAATTATCGTTTCAGGAACGGGCGTTTTCGGCAAGGGTAACGGAGCTGAAGGCGTGAAGGAATTGATAGACGCGGGAACAGTTTGGGCATAGCGATTTTGGACTTTGGATTTTGGATTTGTTTCTAATAAAAATTTTAGTTTCAGATAGAGATAATTCAAGTTCAAAAAGTAATTCCAATCCAAAATCCAAGATCTAAAATCCAAAATTGAAATGAGGTAATATGATTTTACATAAATATAAAGCAGTAATTTTAAGTTTGTTTATTTTACTCGGCTTCGTCGTGCCTAGTCTGGCGCAGAAAAACGAAGGGCAAGGCACGACTTCACAACGTCTCGAAGTTATGCGGCAGAAATTGGAAACGATGCGCCGTTCGTTAAATAGTGCGGCTTCGGTTTTGAAGGATGAAAATAAATCTGACAAATCGAAAAAGGACGATAAATCGACGCTTGAAACGCCGCTTGGACGCTTGAAAAGTTTGGAAAAGGAAACCTCGAATTTGCAATCAGAGGTTAACACTCTGCGCGGCAAAGTTGACCGAGCAGAAAAATATGAAGCGTCGGATGTTGACCAACTCGAAACTTCGGTTAATGAACTTCAAACCAGAACTGACAACGCATTGACGGAAACTGCCAGCGTTCGTGCAAATCCCGTTTCGGCGGAAGGAACGCCGCGAGAAATCAAGAAGAAGAAAAAGTTTTTAGGAATTTTCGGCGGCGGCAGTGATGAATACGAAGAATTAATCGGCAACGTAACGCCGGGGCGCGACCGAGAACTTTTCATCGTTGCCACACGCGAAGTGCGAAAAAATAATTATGATGTCGGACGACTTTTGTTTCAGACGATTATCACGACTTACCCTGATTCGGCGTATTTACCAATGGCGAAGCTCGCGGTTGCCGATTCATTTTATTTGGAAGGCACGACCAGCGCATTGATTCAGGCGGCAGCGTCATATCAGGATTGGCTGACATTTTTTCCGACGCATCCGTTAGCCGACCGGGTTTTATTGAAAATTGCCGAATCAGAAATGCGCCAAATTGGTCTGCCCGACCGCGATTCGACTCGCGCCAAACGCGCCGAACAGCGTCTTCGGGCATTGCTTCAACAGTATCCGAACACGATTTTGTTAAAAGATGCAAAAAATCGGCTTGAACAAGTACAGGACAATCTCGGATTGCATAATCTTTACATCGCCAACTATTATTACAAACTTTCGATTGACCAAAAAAAAGGCGGACTCAAGGGAGCGCAATCGCGTTATCGTGAAATTTTGGACAAATATCCGTATTTCAGCTTTCTGGACGAAGCCCTTTTCAAACTCGCCGTAACTTATCAAGTTGAAGAGGAAACCGACCAAGCCGCCAGATATTTTCAACAACTCGTGCGCGATTATCCGAACAGCGATTACGTCGAAAAATCTAAGGAACAACTGCAGCTTATCGGCGCGAGCGTTCCCGAACCGAATCCGGAAAGAATGAAGGTTTTGCCGCCGGAAAAGAAGTCGTTTATTGCCAATTTCAAAAACGAATTATTTGGATTGTATCCGTTGACAATTGATAAAGACGGCGTGTTGATGACGGATGATTTTGATGAAAAGAAATTTGAATTGATTGACCAAGTTATCGAAAATCAGGGCGACATTAACGCTTCGCAAATTCCGAAATCTCTGACGACGATAATTTCTCAGAAAAAATCGCAAACTGAAACGCAGGTGCCGCAACAGCAAAAATAAAATTATTTTGAATTTCGCTTTGATGTCCGCCTTTCGGCGACTGTCTTAGAGACAAAGTCACCTAAAAGCGGAACTCAAAACATTTTAAAACCGTTGAAACAAATTTTCCGAAAAGATATTGTTAAATTAAGAAGATAAATTTCCCGCAAAATTCCGTCTGAAAATATCTTAGAAAATTTACAGGACGCTCAAGAGGATTTAATGAAAATTATAAAATATATTCTGGCGATAACCTTTATCGGCGGCGGATTACAGACGGTTTTCGCACAAACTCCAACGCAGCCTTCGCCGACTCCTAAAATTTCTGAAACGGTTGCGAAAAATTTAGAGCAGGCAACGAATAAAACACCCGTTCCGCGCGAACGGCGTGAGCAGGCTTATGCGAAGTTATTGGAAGGGCAGCGCTACATCTGGAATATCTACCGTTCACGTTCGCAAACAGGTTTGGCAAACACAGTTCGATTGGCAAAACAATCTTTGCAGAAAGCGGTCGAACTCGACCCGACACTTGCCGAAGGGTATACGGCGTTGGCGGAACTTACGTCGCCTTACGATATTGATGAAGCGATATTGCTCGCCGGCACTGCCGTTAAAATTGATAATAACAATTACGGCGGTCATTTTATTTTAGCGCAACTTTACACTAAAAAAAGCGAAATAAACAGAGGTGTTTTAGACGCTAATTTCGCGCAGAAGGCAATCGCCGAATGGAATGAAATTGCCCGGTTCGACCCGCGAAACGCCGAAGCGTATGCCTTTTTAAGTGAGTTTTACGCTCGCACGAATAAACCGGAAGAACGCGTAATCGCATTAAGAAATTGGGTATCCGCCGCAACGCCGAGCGGCAACGGATTTTACGGTCGAGTTTTTAAAGGCGAAAATCTTTCGCCGGAAAATGCGTCGCTCAAACTCGCTGAGGCTTTGCTGAAGATGAAGCAAACGCGGGAAGCAATTGAAATCTTGAGTCGTTTAATAGCAGCCGAGCCTGAAAACGAAGAAGCCATCGAACTGCTTCAGCAAGCGGTTGAATCGGCGGATGTCGAATCAGCGACTATTGCAGTCGAAACTCTGCAGCAGGCAATTAATGTAAATCCGGAAAATACATCGTTGGTAATACTTTTAGCGCAAGTTTATGTCGGTGCGGGAAAAATTGACCAAGCAGCAAAAGTTTTGCTCGATACATCTGCGAAAGTTGCGGCGAAGGATAAAAATTCCGCCGCCGATTTACAAGTCGCCCTTGGCGATTTATTTTTTGAAAAAAATCAATTTGAAAATGCCGCCAAAACTTATCAAAATGCTTTCACCGTTCGCGGTATCATCCAGTCGGAAGCCGTAACGGACGACGCACGCGATTTTGCCATTCGCGTTTTCGATAAGATGATTGAAACTTACAAAAAAGCCAATCGTCCGAATGATACAAAGGCAGTCATTGAACGCGCCCGCCTGGTTTTGGGTAAAAGTGATTTGTTTGCGGATAAAAAACTGATTTCCTTTTATCTTGAAACCGGAAAAAAGGCGGAAGCCTTGCAAACGGTTCGCGCTCTTCGCACGCGTAACGCAGACGATTACGCGCTTTTGCGGTTAGAGGCAACGATTTTGACTGACATTGGAAAAATCGAAGAAGCGGTCGCTTTAATCAAACCCTTGATTGGAAAAAAACCTTCAGTCGCAACTGATTCGGCTGCCAACGGGCAAAATGGTGACGGAATCGTTACGCTCGCTTCGCCGATGGCAGCCGACTTTTCAAATTACATTTTTATCTCCAGCCTTTACACCCAAGCGAAACGCAACAAGGAAGCCATTGAAGCGATTAATCAAGCGTATTCGTCAACGCAAAGCAGCGACCGTAAAGAAATCGCCAAACTCATGCTGGCAACCGCACAACAAACGGCGGGCGATTTGCAAGGCGCGGAAACGACTCTTCGAGAAATATTAAAGCAATCGCCGCAAAATCCGATTGCACTCAATAATCTCGGCTATTTTCTGGCAGAGCGCGGCGAGAAATTAGAGGAAGCATTAAATTTGATTGAGCAAGCCGTCCAAAGTAACCCGACAAATCCTTCGTATTTAGACAGTTTGGGCTGGGCTTATTTCAAACTCGGCAAACTCGTTGAAGCAGAAAAATATTTAAAGAACGCTTTGCGATTTGATAATTCTTCGTCAACTATTCACGAGCATCTCGGCGATATCTACCAAAAACAAGGCAAACTTGACCTTGCCAAATCTGCGTGGCAGAAAGCCTTAGAATTTGCTTCGGACACAGATGAAATCAATCGAATTAAGGCAAAACTAACGAACAACGCTTCAAAATAATCTCAAATTCATTCGTCGAAATTCTGTTTTACCTAGAGAGATGTCGGAAAACTATTTTACATTGCCTTCGTTCGCCAAAGTAAACTTATTACTGCGAATTTTAGGCAAGCGCAATGATGGTTACCACGAAATTTGTACGGTTTTTCAAACTGTTTCGCTTCACGATAGTCTTATCTTTTCAGAACACAAAAAATTAACTCTAACTTGCGATGATAAAAAAATTCCAACCGATGCGAGGAATTTGATTGTTAAAGCCGCTGAAATTTTGCGGGGTAAATTTGGCATCAAAAAGGGCGCGAAAATTCATCTTGAAAAAAACATTCCCGCTCCTGGCGGACTCGGCGGCGGTTCTTCAAATGCGGCGACCGCTTTAGTTGGACTTGTGCAGCTTTGGAACATTAAAGTCAAAATGGAAGATTTGTGTGAGTTAGGTGAAAAGCTCGGTTGCGACGTGCCGTTTTTTTTCTTCGGCGGAACTGCGGTTGGAATAGGGAGCGGAACGGAAATTTTTCCGATTACTGATTTTACGGCAAAATATATGATAATCGTTAAGCCGAATGTGGACATTTCGACAAAAAAGGCTTTCGCCGAACTGAAGGCGCCAGACTTGACAAATAAAACCTCAAAAAGTATTCTTCAAATTTGCCGCGATGAAGCAAATTCATTGTATTTACGGCAATCAAAATTGAAAAACGATTTTGAAAAGACGATTTTTGAATTAGAGCCGGAGACGGCTCGCGCGAAGGAAAAACTTTTTGATTACGGAGCTAAACACGCATTAATGTCCGGCAGCGGAGCGAGTGTTTTCGGAATCTTTGACAATGATTTGAAACAGCTAAGAGCGTTTAATTCGCTGCAAACGGAGCGAAGTTGGCGCGTATTTTCGGTCGAAACAATTTCGCGTCTCAATTATCGAAATTTTCTTAAATTTGATAAAATTTTGCTTGATAAAGATTTTTAACTTTAGTGGGGCGTCGCCAAGTGGTAAGGCACCGGGTTTTGGATCCGGCATTCGCAGGTTCGAATCCTTCCGCCCCAGCCATTTTTTATAGAAATATAGAAAGAAGAAAAAACGACGAGCAACTTAACGTTTGAAAAGTTGCTCGTCATTTATTTATATTTGCAGAGCGAATGAGCGTAACGGGCAATATAAAAATCTTTTCGGGTAACGCGCATCCAAAATTGGCGGAAGAAATTTGCCATCATCTAAGTTGTGATTTAGGAAAATCAAGCACTGATAGATTTTCCGATGGTGAATTTAATTTTCAGATTGAAGAAAACGCTCGCGGCGCGGATGTTTTTATAATTCAGCCGACTTGTCCGCCGACCGACCAAAATTTGATGGAATTGCTGATTATGCTCGACGCTTTCGGGCGGGCATCGGCGGAGAGAGTGACGGCGGTTATTCCATATTTCGGTTATGGGCGTTCGGACAAAAAAGACCGTCCGCGTGTTCCGATAGCCGCTAAATTGGTGGCAAATTTGATTGCCACGGCAGGCGCACAGAGAGTTTTGACCGTTGATTTGCACGCTTCGCAGATTCAAGGTTTTTTTGATATTCCGGTTGACCATCTTTACGCCGCGCCGGTAATTGTCAATTATTTTCAGGAAAACCCGATTGAAAATATGATTGTCGTCGCGCCCGATACCGGCGGTGCGGAACGCGCACGGGCTTATGCCAAGCGTCTGAATACGGGTTTAGCTCTTTGCGATAAACGGCGTGAACGGGCGAATGTCGCGGAAGTAATGAACATCGTCGGCGATGTCAAAGGTAAAAATTGTTTGATAATTGATGATATGTGCGATACGGGCGGAACGATTTGCAAAGTCGCCGACGCGCTTTACGATAACGGAGCGAACAATATTTACGCTTGCTTTACGCACGCTGTTTTGTCGGGTAGAGCAATTGAAAATTTGAGCAATTCGCATCTGAAAAAAATTATTGTATCTAATACGATTCCATTGTGCGAAAAAGGACAGACGCTCAAGCAAGACGGACGAATTGAAGTGTTAAGCGTGGCAAAACTGCTCGCTTCGGGCATCAAATCCATTCACGATGAAACCAGCGTTTCGTCATTGTTTATATAATTAAAAATTCAAGATTCAAAATTTAGGATTAATATGAATCTTGAATCTTAAATATTGAATCTTAAATTTAAAAATATGGCAGAGAAAGTTGTAGTAAAAGCGGAAAAAAGAGAAGGACGCGGCAAGAATGACGCACGTCGGTTGCGAAGCGCAGGAAAACTTCCAATCAGCGTTTACGGCGGCGGCGGTGAAACGGTTGCGGCAGTCGTCGAATTGAAAGATTTGGCGGCGATTTTGCGTTCCGATACCGGACAAAACACTATTTTTTCACTTGATATGACCGGCGAAGGCTCGGGCGATGTGATTTTCCACGACCGTCAAATTGACGCGCTCAAAGGTCGTTTGGTTCACGCCGATTTGCGCCGTCTGGCAAAGGGCGAAAAAATCGAAGTTACCGTTCCGATTCACCTCGTCGGCGAAGCTGTCGGATTGAAAGAAGAAGGCGCGGTGATGAATCAAGCAATGCGCGAAATCAAAGTTTTGTGCGAACCGAGCAAAATTCCCGAATTTTTGGAAATTGACGTGGCGAATCTCGAAGTGAACGAATCAGTTCACGTTTCCGATTTGCAAGTTGCAGAAGATGTTGAGCTTCACGAATTGCCGGAAACGGTTGTGGCATCAATCGTCGTAGTTAAAGAAGAAGAACTCGAACCGCAACTCGAAACTCCCGCCGAGCCTGAAATTGTCGGCAAAGACGAAAAAGACTCGGAAGAATCCGAAAGCTAAATCGTCCGTTTCAGATTACGATTTATTTTTATTTTTTAAAATATGGATTCGTCGTCTGAAACGAATTGGCTGATTGTCGGGTTGGGAAATCCTGGTTTGCGATACGAAAAAACGCGCCATAATCTAGGCTTTATGCTGATTGATTGGTTTGCGCATGAATTTCAAACCCAAGTTAAACGCGAAGAATGCCGCTCTTTAATCGGACGCGCCATTATTGAAAATCAAACGGCTGAGCTCGTCAAACCGCAAACTTTCATGAATTTGAGCGGCGAGGCGGTCAGCTGTTTGTTGAAAAAAGAAAATCGAACGGCTGAGAAGTTGATTGTCGTATCAGACGATTTAGCTTTACCGCTTGGAACAATTCGGCTTCGACCAAAAGGTTCAGCAGGCGGACACAACGGATTAAAATCAATTATCGCGTGCCTGCGAACCGAGGAATTTATCCGTTTGCGAATCGGAATTCAGCCTGAGCATCCTTTAAAAGAACAGAAAGATTTTGTCTTGGAAAACTTTTCCAAGACAGATTCAGAAATTATCGAGAAAGTTTTACAGCAAAGTGCCGAAGCCGTTCGCGCCGTCTTGTCTGACGGAGTTGAACGAGCAATGGCAAAGTTTAACTAAAAACGAATAGTGAAAAGTGAATAATTTAATTTTTAGTTATTCACTTTTCACTATTCACTAATAACACCCTTCTTGCTTCATTCAAAAAGAGTGAGGCTTGAATAGCCAAAAGGAGGACAAGAAATTGGCAGAAAAAAGAACTTACGAAATAATGTATATCGCCGCGCCGGAAACGGCTGACGAAGACGTTACAAAATTAAACGAATCGTTACAGCAAATTATTGAAAACGGCGGCGGAAGCATCGTCAAAACCGACGTTATGGGACGGCGTAAACTTGCTTATCCGATAAACAAGAAAACTGAAGGTTATTACACGTTGTTTGAAATTGAAGGTTCAGGTCAAGAGATTGCCGAACTCGAACGACGAATGCGCGTTAATGATGCGATTATACGTTACCTAACCGTTCGAGTTGACGAGGAACGCAAAACGGCGGCGAAATTAACCGCTAAACGTGAAAACCGTCAAAATCGTCAAAGAAGCGGTTCATCGAAATTCAATCAAACAGAAGCATCCGCAAGGGAGGAAGTCCAAGATAATCAATAGGAGCAAAAATATATGGAAGATAAAACAAACGACATTGAAGATATTGATGTATTAAATAATATTGATTTGAGCAAAGTCGCTGAATTAAAAAACGAACGAATGCCGCCGCGTCGTTATCAACGCCGTCGGCAAAGCCAATTTGTTCCCGATTATATTGATTGGAAAGACGTGGATTTTCTGAAACGCTTTATTCCCGAACGCGGTAAAATTTTGCCGCGCCGCATTTCGCAGGTTTCCGCCAAAGACCAACGCCGCGTGGCGACGGCGATTAAACGCGCGCGCGCGATGGCTTTAATCCCGTTCGTAACAGACTAAAAAAGGAGTGTTTTATAATTATGGGAACTACAAAAATTCTTTTACGCGAAGATATTGACAATTTAGGCGGACGCGGCGAAATTGTTAAAGTTAAAGCCGGTTACGCCAGAAATTTTCTGCTTCCGCAAGGCATTGCGACGTTAGCGTCCAAAGGAAATGTCAAGCAGATTGAACTCGAACGTTCCGCGCTTTTGAAAAAATCCGCCACCGAAAAATCCACCGCCGAAGCGCAAGCCGAACAAATGAAAGATATTAATCTGACCTTTGAACGCAAAGCGGGCGAAGGCGGAACGTTGTTCGGTTCAGTTACAACAATGGATATCGCTGACGCTTTAAAAGCAAAAGGTTATGAAATTGATCGCCGAAAAATCAATTTGAAAGATACGATTAAAGAAACGGGCGATTTTACAGCCAACGTCAAACTACACCGTGAAGTTACGCTGGAGATTCCCGTAACCGTGACGGCGGAAGGCGGCGCGTCGAATGTTGACGCGAGAAAATCTGCAAAATCCGAAAATACGGAAACAGAAACGGCTGATTCGGAAGAAAAAGTTGTGGAAAATTCTGTGGAAAATAACGACGACGAAGTTGAAACCTAATAAAATCGGGCAAGCGAACAAGCAAAGAATCTTTGTTTGTTCGCTTTGTTTGTATTATCATTAAGGACTGCAAGTTTTGGCTTGCGGTCTTTTTTCATTTATTCCAGCAAAAAAATTAAATAGTTTTCAGAATTGGCGGTCAAGCAACAAACCGACAACTGACCACCGAATAGCGATAATGACACCAACCCGCGAGCAATTTCTCGAACGACCACTTCCTTCCAGCCCCGACAGTGAGCGCGTGATTTTGGGCGCGATTCTGCTTGATAACGAACTTATCACGCAAGCCATTGAACAAATCAGCTCCGAAGATTTTTATTCGCCGAACAATCGCCGAGTTTTCAAAGCGATGCTCGCGCTCTTTGAACGCGGCGAACGGATTGACCCGATTCTGATTGGTGAAGAATTAAAAAAAGACGGCTCGATTGATTCAATCGGCGGCGTCGCTACGATTACTAATTTAACTTACGGCTTGCCGCATTTCTCCGATATTTTTGATTATACGAAAGTCGTTAAAGACAAAGCCATCAGCCGAAATCTCATTAAAGTCTGCAATCAAATTACAAGCGAAGCTCTTGCCGAAGAAGACGATGCAGATGTAATTCTCGACCACGCCGAGCAGATGATTTTCGCCCTCGCAGACGAAAAAACCAAACAAGGCTTCGCCCACGTTCAACCGATTGCCGAAAGCGTTTTGGCAAAAGTTCAGGAATATGCCAAACGCGAATCGCACGCGCTCACGGGACTTTCAACCGGCTTTCGAGATTTAGATGAGAAAACTTCCGGCTTGCAACGCACGGATTTAATTATCGTGGCGGCTCGTCCATCAATGGGCAAGTGCTTGATGGCGAAGAGTTTAGTGGTTTTAGAGGATGGAAGTGTAACAACTATTGAAGAAATTTACCAGCGAAAATCGGCAAAACTTTTAACGCTCAAAGAAGATTATAAATTTAAACAAACCGAAGCGAGCAATTTTATTAACGACGGAATCAAACCTGTTTTTCGGGTAACAACCAGACTCGGACGACAAATTGAAACAACAATTACACATCCGTATTTAACAATCAACGGTTGGCAAAAACTCGAAGAGTTGAAAGTCGGAAATAAAATTGCCGTTCCGCGAATTTTGAATGTTTTCGGACAGGACGAATGGCGCGAATGTGAAGTTAAAATTTTAGGTTATCTGCTTGGTGACGGTTGCCTTACCAGAACTCAAACAACTTTTATTGTCGGCAAAAAGGCTTTGCAAGCTGACTTTGAAGAAGCTATCAGTGAATTTGGCGGCATTGAAACTGTCGTTCAAGCGAGCGCAAATCGAACACTATATTTAGGGGTACGCAAGATGCCAGAGAACAAAAATTACAGAAATCCTCTTACAATTTGGCTTAAAAATCTTGGCGTAAATGGTTGCAACAGCCACACAAAATTTATCCCGAAAGAAGTTTTCACATTAAAAAAAGAGCTCGTTGCAATTGTCTTGAATCGTCTCTTCTCGACTGACGGCTGGGCAAGTGTTTTGGCAAGCGGACAAGTCCAACTCGGTTACGCTTCGGTGAGCGAAAAAATGATTCGCCAGGTTCAGCATCTTCTTTTGCGTTTCGGCGTGATTGCCAAATTAAAAAAACGCGCAATCAAATATAAAGAGGGAAGAAAAACGGCTTGGCAGATTGATATTACCGACGCGCTTTCCATCAAAACTTTTATCCGCGAGATTGGCATTTTTGGAAAAGAAGCAGTGTTGAAACTCGCCTTAGAAAAACTCGAAAACCAAAATTATCAAACCAACGGCGATTTGATTCCAATTGAAATTTGGGAAAGCATCAGTGAATCGAAAGGCGCGGAATCTTGGGTATCTTTAGCGCGATGCGCCGAACTCAAAGGACACACGAACATTCACGTCGGAAAACGTGCGCCTTCGCGTCGGCGATTAGTGAATTTGGCGACGGCTTTGGAAAATGAAACTTTACAGAATTTAGCAAAGAGCGAAGTTTATTGGGACGAAATTGTTTCGATTCAATACGCAGGTGAAAAACAAGTTTACGATTTAACGATTCCCGAAACGCATAATTTTGTTGCTAATGACATTTGCGTCCACAATACAGCTTTGTGTCTGACCTTGGCGCAAAATGCTGCGATTATCGAAAAAGCGGTAGTTGCGATTTTCTCGCTCGAAATGTCGAAAGAGCAACTTGTGATGCGAATGCTCAGTTCAGAAGCGAGAGTTGACGCACATCGTTTTCGCACCGGCTATCTGACGCGCGATGAATGGGGCAGACTTGCCGAAGCAATCGGAACTTTGTCGAATGCGCGGATTTTTATTGACGATACAGCTGGAATTTCGATTTTGGAAATGCGGGCGAAAACGAGAAGATTAGTGGCGGAACAAAAGCAACTTGATTTAGTGGTCGTAGACTATCTGCAATTGATGTCCGGCGGGAAACGCTCCGAATCGCGTCAGCAGGAAGTTTCGCAAATCTCGCGCGAACTTAAAGGTTTAGCAAAAGAGTTACAAGTTCCGATTGTTGCGCTCTCGCAGCTTTCGCGTGCGCCTGAGGCGAGAAATCCACCGAGACCGATGATGTCGGATTTAAGAGAATCCGGCTCGATTGAGCAAGACGCTGACGTAGTAACCTTTATTTATCGAGAAGATTATTATAAACCGTCAGAAGAAAATGCTGGAATCGCCGAACTATTAATCGCCAAACAAAGAAACGGTCCGACGGGAACGGTCAAACTCGCGTTTTTGAAAGAGTTCACGAGATTTGAAAATTATTTTGGAGAGTGAAGCGAATTTTCAATTTGCGATTTGCGATTGAAAGCAGTTTATAAAGTATGTATTATCTTGAAAATGGAAGGTAAATTAGACATTATTGGAAATAAGTAAAATCGGTTAATCTATGTAAATGTTAAAATATGCGGAGTTAAAAGAAAAGCCGAAAGAGTTTCTTGCCGCCACCGGTTTGACTGATGAAGAGTTTCAATGTCTGT
>MWYZ01000031.1 GCA_002050365.1 Acidobacteria bacterium 28-1 | reverse complement strand
TTGTTGCTGCTCTGAGGCGGTGAGTTTCGGCGGACGACCCGGACGCTCATCATCGCCGAGTCCCGCTAATCCAAACTCCGCCCACCATTGAAACCAGCGGCTCACACGGTCACGGTCAACTTCATAAATGGCGGCGATTTGGTCAATCGAATAGCCTCTGAAACTGAGTAAAATCGTGTGCGCCCGTCTTCGTTTGCTTTGCGGAGCATTCGATTTCATAATAGCTTTTAACTGACTTTGCTGTTCGTCAGTTAACTCTTGAACGAATTTTGTCGGTGTTCTCATTTGAGAAACTATTTTACCTCATTATTTTTGTTCAGGTGCTTATTTACAAATTTCAAACTATAAACATGCCTTTCCTGACGGAACTCAAGAGTTTTCAAACAGCCTTCTTAGTTATTCACTGTTAAAAACTATGCGAACACTTGTCCATTTATCTGACGTGCATTTTGGGCGCGTAGATTATGCGATAGTTGACGGACTCATCAAAATAATCAATGAAATCGCGCCGAATTTGGTTGTGCTTTCGGGCGATTTGACGCAGCGTGCGCGTTCGGCTCAATTTATCGAAGCACGCGCTTTTTTAGATAAATTACCGCAGCCGCAAATCATCGTTCCCGGCAATCACGACATTCCGATGCATAATGTTTTCGCGCGTTTTGCTATTCCGCTCGAAAAATATAAAAAATATATTACCGACGATTTACAGCCGTTTTACGTGGACGAAGAAATTGCTGTTGTGGGCGTGAACACGGCGCGTTCGCTGACCGTCAAAGACGGTCGCATCAACGAAATGCAGATTGCCGAAATACGCAGGAAAATATGTTCTTTACCGAACGACATCGTAAAAATTATCGTTTCTCATCACCCGTTCGATTTGCCCGAAGGTTTTGACGATAGAGAAATTGTCGGACGCGCAAAACTGGCGATGAAAACGCTTGCCGAATGCGGCGCGGATGTCTTTCTGGCGGGACATCTGCACGTCAGTCATATAGGAAATACGGCGCATCGCTACAAAATCAGCGGACATTCCGCGCTGGTAATTCAAGCGGGAACGGCGACTTCGACACGCGGGCGCGGCGAAGCAAATTCGTTTAATGTGATTCGCATCGAAAAGGCGCGTTTGCTTGTCGAACGTCTTGAATGGCAAACTGAACAAACGCAATTTGCGCCAGTCAAAAGCGAAAGATTTGAGCAGACCGCAAATGGTTGGGTGCGTTGCGACAATTAATTTGCTTTATTATTTGTATGATAAATTTCTAACTATGAAAGCAATGCAGCAAAATGAAAATTTCAAATTACCGCGCCGTCTGCAAGGCGTTCAGCCGACTTTGATTCGACGGATTTTTGAACGCGCTTTGCCCGACAGCATCAATTTCGGTTTGGGCGAACCGGATTTGCCGACTCCGCAATTTCTTCGGGAAGAAGCGGCGCGAGTAACTTTGGAAGAACAAAATGGTTATACAAATCACGCTGGACTTCTTCCGTTGAGAGAAAAAATTGCGGCAAGTTATCCGCACCTAAATCTTCAGCCGAATCAAATTTGCGTGACGGTCGGTTCGCAGGAAGCGATGTCCGCCGCGTTTTTGGCAATCGTGGACGAAGGCGACGAGGTTTTGATTTCGAATCCGTCGTTTCCCGCTTATGAAAACTGCGTTAAAATTTCCGGCGGCGTTCCGGTTTTTTATCGTCTGCCGGCGGAACGGGATTTCGCGTTTGACATCAAAGAATTCAAATCGAAAATTACCCCGAAAACAAAAGCGGCGGTGGTCATTTCACCGTCAAATCCGACGGGGAAAATTTTCACGGAGAATGATTTGCGGCAGATTGCCGACGCTTTACGAGACACGGGAATTTATTTGATTTCCGACGAGATTTACAGCGATCTTTATTTTACCGATGAAAAACCGCGTTCGGCTTCGGAATTTTATGACCGAACGATTATCGTTAGCGGTTTGTCAAAATCTTTAAGTATGACCGGTTGGCGGGTTGGCTGGCTGGCGAGTTCGCAGACGGATGTCGTTCGAGCCGCGCTCACTTTGCACGGATTCTTAGCGGTTTGCACTTCAACAATTTCACAAAAAGCATCACTTCTCGGTTGGACGGATGAAGCTGAACGAGCCAAAGCCGAAGCCAGAAAAATTTATAAAAAACGCGGTGAATTTTTGATTGATTTATTTGAAAAAGAACTGGGTTTGCGCGGAACTTCACCGGAAGGCGCGTTTTACACAATGCTCGACGTTCGCAACCTTGGCGATGGTTTGGAACTTGCCGAAAAGTTTCTGCAAAACCGTGTTATCACTGTTCCTGGCATTGCCTTCGGCACGGAAGCGAAAGGATTTATGAGAATTTCGTTTTGCAATATCGAAGAGCGGATGGCGGAAGGCGTGAGAAGAATGAAGGAAGCGTTAAATAAGTAGGCAGAAGACAGTAGACGGTAAAAATCTGCTTTACGCTGATTACTGTCTTCTGCATTCTGTCTGCTATCTACCATCTAAGTTTTTATGAAAAAATATCGTGTAGGAATTTTGGGCGCGACTGGAACGGTCGGGCAAAGATTCGTCCAGCTTTTAGAAAACCATCCGCAATTTGAAGTAACCGCACTTGCCGCCTCAGACCGTTCGGCGGGAAAGCCGTTTTCGCAAGCCTGCGCGTGGAAACTGGCGGGCGCAATGCCCGATTATGTGAAGGAGATCGTCGTTCAGCCGATTGAACCGCCGCTCGATTGCGAGCTTGTTTTTTCGAGCTTGCCGTCGGGTGTGGCGCGTGAAACTGAGGAAGCGTTTGCGCGGGCAGGCTACGCAGTTATCAGTAATTCTTCATCGTATCGAATGGATGAAGATGTGCCGCTTCTGATTCCCGAAATCAACTCCCAGCATCTTGGTTTAATCGAAATTCAACAACGCAAACGCGGATTTGGTAAAGGTTTTATTATTACGAATCCGAATTGCGCGGTGGTTAGCTTTGCTCCGCCGCTTGCCGCCCTTGATAGAAAATTCGGTGTCGAGTCAGTTTTCGTAACTACTCTACAAGCGATTTCCGGTGCGGGTTATCCGGGCGTATCTTCCTTCGATATTACCGATAATGTTCTGCCGTATATCGCGGGCGAAGAGCCGAAAGTGGAAATCGAATCGCAGAAAATTCTCGGCAGATTTAACGGCGAAACGATTGATAAAGCAAATTTTACCGTTAGCGCACAATGCTTTCGCGTTCACGTTATTGACGGACATACGGCTTCGGTTCGGGTAAAATTGAGGCGAACCTCAACGCTCGAAAATGTTTTTGAAGCAATGAAAAGTTTTCCGTCACTCAATCTTTATTCGTCGCCCAAACATTTTATAGACGTTTGCGATGAGCCTTCGCGTCCGCAGCCGCGACTCGACCGCGACACTGGGAAAGGTATGACAATCACCGTCGGCAGACTTTTTCCCGACAATATCTTCGATTACCGCTTTGTTTCTCTAAGCCACAACACTGTGCGCGGCGCGGCTGGCGCGGCAGTTTTGAACGCGGAATTGTTAATTGATAAAGGTTTTTTAAAGTAAAAAGTAAAAAGGCAAAAGTAAAAAAGCCGTCCGCGATAAACCAAAGTATTTAGCAAAGACGTTTTCTACTTTTGCCTTTTTACTTTTTACTTTTTACTTTTAAGATATGAGTCCGATTGAAAATTCCCAAATGTCTTTCGCCAAACGAGTATTGATTAACATTAGCCTCGTGCTGCTCGTCGTGCTGTTGGTCTTGATTTTGTTTTACGTCCTCGACGTGATTTTGCTTCTTTTCGGCGCGATTCTTCTAGCGATTTTTCTGCACGGCTTGGCAAATATCGTGCGCCGCTATTTGCATTTGTCAGAAGGTTTGTCGGTTTTGCTGGTGTCGGTGTTGTTGGTTACCATTTTAGCGTTGAGCGTCTGGCTACTCGCGCCGAGCGTTGCAGAGCAAATCAGACTGCTGCGCGACGAATTGCCGCAATCGGCAGATAAAGTCAGCGCGTATCTGCTCAATTATAGTTGGGGCAGAGTGATTATCGAACAACTGCCGAGCAACTCCGAGATAATTGAAAAGGTAAATAATTCGAGCTTTTTGTCGCGCGTCGGCGGTTATTTCTCGACCACGCTCGGCGTGATTACCAACATCGCGCTGATGCTCCTTTTGTCGCTTTATCTGGCGAGCGAACCGAAAACTTATATAAGAGGTTTCACCAAACTTTTCCCGCAGGAGCGGCGCGGGCGGGTCAGCGAGATTTTATACGAAATCGGCGAAACGCTTTCGTGGTGGCTCATCGGTAAGGGCGCGTCAATGCTTTTTATCGGCGTGCTGACGTGGATTGGGCTTTCCATTATTGGCGTTCCGCTCGCTTTAACGCTTGGACTTATTGCCGGGCTTTTATCGTTCATTCCGAATTTCGGTCCGATTTTGTCCGCCGTTCCCGCGCTTCTGCTAGCGTTTATTGACAGCCCGACGAGTGCTTTGTATGTCTTGGGTTTGTTTATTTTTGTACAACTCATCGAATCGAATTTGGTTACGCCGATGATTGAACGGCAAACGGTCGAATTGCCGCCCGTGCTGACGATTGTTTCGCAACTGGCTTTAGCCCTGCTCGTCGGCGCGGTCGGCTTGATTCTCGCCACGCCGATTTTGGCGGTCGTGATGGTTCTGGTGCAAACGCTTTATATTCAAGATGTCTTAGGAGACAAAGCCGATAACCTACCAGAAGATGCGCCACATCAGAGCGATGAGAAGGGCCTAGCCGCAGAAAACATAGAGCAAGAGGAGGAAAATTTAACTACGAATGAACACAGATAAGCACAAATTTTTCGTGTTTTTTTGTGTTCGCTTGCGGCTAAAAAATTGTCTCGGTGAACTTTGCGGCAAAATTAAATTATGATTGCACGTTACACATTACCCGAAATGGATGCGATTTGGTCGCTGGAAAACAAGTTTCAGAAATGGCTCGACGTGGAAATTGCCGTCTGCGAAGTTCACGCGGAGGACGGCGTTATTCCAAAAAACGCGCTTGAAGAAATTAAATCAAAAGCTGCGTTCACAGTTGAACGAATCGGCGAAATCGAGAAAACAACCGACCACGACGTTATCGCTTTTACAACGAATCTGGCGGAAAACATTGGCGAAGCGGCGCGTTTTGTCCATTACGGTTTGACTTCGAGCGATGTTGTGGACACGGCGAACGCGCTTCTTTTGAAAGAATCCTGCGAGATTTTATTAAAGAAGATTGACGCGCTTTTGGAAGTTTTGCGAAAACGCGCATTTGAATTCAAAGACACGCCGCAAATCGGGAGAACGCACGGCATTCACGCTGAGCCGACGAGTTTTGGGATGACGTTCGCGCTCTGGTTTGCGGAAATGCGGAGAAACAAAGAGCGTTTGGAACGAGCGAGGGATATAATTTCCGTCGGTAAAATTTCGGGCGCGGTCGGCGCGTTTGCGCATCTCGACCCGGAAGTTGAAATGCGCGTTTGCGAGAAACTCGGATTGAAATTTGCGCCGATTTCAACGCAGGTTATTCAGCGCGACCGTTACGCCGAATATCTCTGCACGCTGGCGATTATCGCTTCAAGTCTGGAAAAATTCGCGCTCCAAGTTCGGCATTGGCAGCGCACGGAAGTCCGAGAAGCGCAGGAAAAATTTAAAGCCGGACAAAAAGGTTCGTCGGCTATGCCGCACAAACGCAACCCGATTTTATCAGAGAGAATTTGCGGAATGGCGCGGACGATTCGCGCTAATTCAATCGTCGGTTTGGAAAATGTCGCGCTCTGGCACGAACGTGATATCTCGCATTCATCGGCTGAGAGGATTGTTCTGCCCGATTCGTCTGCGGCTTTAGATTATATTTTGGCGAAAACTGAGTCCTTGCTTGGCGGGTTAGTCGTTTATCCCGAAAATATGTTGAAAAATCTGAACGCAACGCGCGGGCTTGTTTTCAGCGGACAGTTGCTTCTTGCGTTGACGCAAAAAGGCGTTTCGCGCGAAGACGCTTACGTTTTCGCACAAAGAAATGCGATGAAAGTCTGGGACGAAGCGGCAGATTTTAAGGAATTGGTTTTAGCGGACAAAGATATTGCGGACAAATTATCCGTCGAAGAAATAGAACAGGTTTTTTCTTTTGAACATTATTTGCGAAATGTCGGCAAAGTATTTACGCGGGTTTTCCAATAGAGAGGGCAGAAGCCCGCGCGTAAGCAAGGGCGGAAAATTCTCAAATGCTAAAGTTTGTATGTGGAGCAAAAGGCTTTCCACCCGCCCTCACGGCCGGGTTTCTGCTTTAATCGAATTTCGGGATTTCATCGCCTTGCCCGTAAAGGACGTAATCAATCGCAATTTCTACGTGGCGTGGTTTCCAAAGATAACATCTGCTTTTACCACGCGCCCAAACAGTTTTATCTTTTTCAATCAATCCTGATTGCCTTAAACTTCGTGTAGCATAAGCCTGGAATTCATTGGTGATTTTATCGGGTTTCGTATTAGCGGAAACGACGGCGTGCAAGTGATTGCTTCTGATACTAACCGCAAGAAGTTCGTAACCGCGAAAATCGCATACTTCTTTGACAGCCGCCAAAACACAAACTCTTTCGGCTTTATCAAATAAAACCGGTTCTTCTTTCATTTCTTGTTTCATAAAGTCACTCAGAATTTGACTCTGAAACATTCGTGGAGTTCCAAAGATATTAAAACCGTGCCGGTCAACCGAGCCTTTTTCGTTGCCGTGGAGCCAAGTTCCATAACTCCGAATCGTTATCAGATAAGCAATCGGATAATTACTTTCGGGATATTCGTTCATAAGTTTTTCCGCCCTTGCTCACGCGCGGGCTTCCGTTTTCTGTAGGCTTCTGTTACAAAAAAAGCGAGAGCCGAAACTCTCGCTTTTCTCTGATATAAAAACAAGTTAGTTTGACCATTTATCAGCCATATCACCAATCACCGGCAACTTAAATAAATCGCCTTGATAAGCCTTGATTGCCATAAAAATGCTAAGCCCTATAACGACTAAGGAAAATATACCGTTAAATCCGAAACCCAATATGGGCGATTTGGTAGCTACCGTAAAAATACCCATAACAATTCCGAAAACTATGCCGATAATCAGCAACGCTCCGGTTAGTAAAAGCGATTGAAAAGCGTGAAAACGCGGCAGTTTATTGGTTTTATCGGTCACCAAAACAATAATGCTGTAAATCAACCCGATTGGAAGACATATATTCAAGTAGCAAACCAATGCGCCGACATTGTTATCAAGACCGAGCGCGGTTTTACCGTTCATATTTTGCATAATTTTTTTAGAATCTCCTTATTAAAATTATAAATGAATTTGGAAGTTGAAAATTAAGTCATAGAGAATCTAACACAAAGCCGTTGCTTAAAACAAGATTTTGCGTCAAGATTTTAAAAGTGAAAAAGTGAAAAAGTAGAAAAGTGAAAAAGAGAAGTCTACTGAAAAGTTTTTGCTCAACGATAATTCAAAAAATTTAACGAGAGACAAGCAAATTTTTTCACCTTTTCACTTTTTCGCTTTCCAGTTTTTAAGGAGAAACAGAAATGAAAGCAAAAGTTTATGTAACCCTCAAGCCGAGCGTGCTTGACCCGCAGGGAAAAGCAATTCAGCATTCGGTCGAGCTTTTGGGATTTGAACAAATCGCGGATATTCGGCAAGGTAAGTATTTTGAAATCGCGCTCGACGCGGATTTGTCTGAAAACATCGCCCGGCAAACTGCCGAACGCATTGCAAAAGATGTTTTAGCCAATCCGGTCATTGAAGATTATCGGGTGGAAATTGATAGGTAAGCACCAGACCAATTATTTTGCGGTATAAAGAAACTGTTTGAGCCTTAAAACATCAGACTTTCAATTTTCTAAATACCTCGAAATTTTTGTCCACCTGCTTAGTTGTCGGTAGTCAGTTGTCGGTAGTCAGTCGAAGCAGAATTTCCTGACAACTGACAACCGATAACCGACGACTAACGACTGATTATGAAATTTGGAGTAGTAGTTTTTCCCGGTTCAAATTGTGACCACGATGCATACCACGTTGTTTCAAAACACGTCGGTCAGCCGGTTGATTTTATTTGGCATAAACAAACGGATTTAAGCGGCTATGACGCTTTAATCGTGCCGGGCGGATTTTCTTACGGCGATTACCTGCGCGCCGGCGCGTTGGCGCGGTTTTCGCCCGTGATGAAAGCAATTAAAGATTTCGCCGCAGCGGGCAAGTTTGTTTTCGGTGTGTGCAACGGTTTTCAGATTCTTTGCGAATCAGGCTTGCTGCCGGGCGCGTTAATGCGAAACAGCGGTTTGCATTTTGTTTGTCAGCACATTAACATCCGCGTCGAAAACGAAAAAACGCCGTTCACGAGCGAGCTCGACGCGGGCGAAGTTCTTTCAATCCCGATTGCTCATGCCGAAGGAAATTACGTTTGCGACGACCTAACTTTGGCGGAACTCGAAGATAACAATCGAATAATTTTTCGCTACTGCGATGAAAACGGCGAACCGTCCAACGAAGCTAATCCGAACGGTTCGCGCTCGAACATTGCGGGAATTTGTAACGCGGAAGGAAACGTCTTGGGAATGATGCCGCATCCGGAACGCGCCTGCGAAGAACTACTTGGCTCAAACGACGGACGCGATATTTTTCGCTCTCTGACCAAAGCGGTTGAAAGAATGGAGGGTAAATAAAATTACGAATTTCAAATTACGGATTACGAATATAACAATACTTCGGACACTTTTTGAAAAGACATTTCCCGGAAGTTGTTGAAAACTAAAGAACCTACTTATTTAAATCAAAGTTAGCTCAACGCCTAAGTTTGATTTAAATAAAAAAAGGCAGTTTTATCGTTTCAAAAGCCTTGATTTCATTGGGTTTCAAAAAACAAAAAACTGTCCGAAGTATTGATATAAGAAATATCTTAAAAATTCGTAATCCGTAATTTGAAATTCGTAATTAAAGCCTGAACTTTGAACTTAAATCTCTCTAACCGTCAAACCGCGCTGGCACAGATTCCAACGCAAAACTTCCGCGTCTTTTTCTTCAGCTAAAGCCTTTTCGACATCCGTCTTTCGATTTTCTTCGCAAAAGAAAGCAATACAGCCGCCGCCGCCCGCGCCGCAGACTTTCGCGGCAATCGCGCCGTTTGTTAATGCTCGGTCAATCAGCAAATCCATCTGCGGAGTGGTTATATTCGGCGAAAGGTTTTTACGTCGCGGATATGCGGCTTTTAAAATCTCGCCTGTTTGTATCCAATCGTTTGCCAATAATGCTTCGCGCAAATCTCTGGACGAATCGCGGATGCCTTCAAAAATTGCGAAAGTTTCGGCATCGCCGTCAATGTGGCGTTTGGTGATTTCCCAATTGTTCGTTCCCGAATTGCGCGGCTCGCCCGTGTAGCAAATCACGATACGTTCTTCGAGCGATTTTGTATCAATGTTTAACGCTTCGCGCGTCATTCCGTCGGGACGAAAATGAATTGCCGCCGTGCCGCCGTATTGAGCCGAGTAATAATCCTGAAAACCGGTCGGAACTTTAATAACCTGGCATTCGATGTTTGCCGCAATCGGAATAAATGTTTCGGGCGCGTAACGATTCCCGACTAATTTATTTAACGCGCCGATGCACGCGATATTTAGCGTCGAAGAACCGGCAAGTCCTGCGCCCGCCGGCGCTTCCGATTCGGTCGTCATCTGAAAACCGGTTTCGGGTTTGAAAAAATAGACGAGTTTTGAGAGCAGTTCGAGGCGCGGTTCGTCGTAAAGCTCGCCGATTTTATCAAGCGAAGTTTCAAACTTTACGTCGCGGTCAACGGATTCGAGAATAATTTTATCGTCCGGGCGCGTTTCAATCCGTACGCGCGCCATCAGATTAACGGCAAAATTGACGGTCGCCGCGCCTTCGTGAAAGAGAAAAAGCGGCGGAATATCAATTGTGCCGCCCGCTAAATCAACTCTCGTCGGAGCAGATGATTCAATTATCATAAATTTCCAGTTGTTAGTTGTCGGTCGTCAGTGGTTTTTCTAATTAACTGTCAATAGTTTTTTTTCGTGTTTTTAGTTCAGTCTTTTCTTTCGCTTTTTCTTCGCGGTCGGGTGAACTCGTTAAATGCAGGCGTTCGCCGATGTCGTGCAGTTTTTCTTGCGCCGCTTCTTCGATGTCGTGCAGTTTTTCCTCGAATTTCTGAATCGTTTCCGGATTAGGATTCGCTTCTTCAACTTTTTCCGACAGATAATAACGCTCGACGACGTAAAAAATAATTATGCCGACGAGAACGATAAAGAAAAGCGCGATACCGATTTGTTTGAAATCACCGATAATGCTGGTTATCGCGCCGCTGAAAAAATAACCGACACTGGCGAGCAATAACGCCCAAATAAAAGCACTGATGACATCGAGAAACAAAAATCGCAGATAAGGCATTCTGCCAATGCCGTAAAATAAACACATCGCCGCGCGAATGCCGTAGATATATTTTGAAATAATAATAGCGAAGCCGCCGAATTTATCAATAAGGCGTTCGATGCGCGGACGCGCCACTTTATAAAATCCGTAATCTTTAATGGTTGTCCGAAACAATCGCCCAATCCAATAACCCACATTGTCGCCGACGATGCCGCCGAGCGTTCCCGCCAGAACGACTTTCCAAAAACTATACGGACCGAAAAAATTGCTGTGCGCCATCACGCCCGACAACAGCAGCGTAATATCGCCCTCAACGGTGCAGAGCGCGAAAACCGCAAAGATGCCGAATGTTTCAAGGATTTCGTTGATGTGTTCCATTGTGAAAGATTATCGGTTCAATGTCGCTTTCAAAGATTAACTTTCAAACAGCCTTTCAGTCAAAGGGAAACGCAATCGCTTTACTTTAATGAACGCAAAATAAATATGAACTTTAAATTAAAGTTAAAGATCGAAAAAACTTCTTGACATTATTCGAGCCTCGGGCAGTTATCGTGTTTCTAATTCGGCAAAGTCAGTAAGATTTGCTTTTTGCATTATTCTCCAGCCAAGGACTGTAAGTTTTGTTCTCAATCTTTACCAAGACAATGAAGAAAAACCTATGCTTATTGTTTGTCGTTCAAGTTTTGATTATATCGTTTAACCAAATTGCGTTATCGCAGAACCCTAAAGTCTCAAGCATATTTTCATTTGATAAAACGGAAAATATAAGCGCGGATGAATTAAAAAGGTTACAAAGGAATGAATTTCAAACGCAAGGAAAAATTGAAGATTTATCCGAACCGACTCTTACATTTATAAATTTCGATGATATTATAATTCCTTATGAGAACGCGCCGGATTCAATTATAAGACATCCTTGCACGGGTAGGATTATGAACCCGGATAGAATTATGAATTAGTATGACTTTTTGCTTTAGAGGCAGGCAACGATTAAAGGATGAAGGATAAATAAAAAATCATGCTTTCTATTTATCCTTATCTCTTTGCTCTGAAACACGCCGTTTTCACTTACGGCAAAGAACAACTCTTGCCGAATTAAATCCAACTGAAAATCAGCTTTATTCTCGAATCATAAACACGCTTGAAATTAAATTCTCGCGGTCGGTTCTCGATTCTCAATCGAAGGTGTTTGACTCTTTTCGGGCAAGCATCTAAAATCTCGTTAGTTTCCAAACCTAAACATTAAGAAAAACAAATAAAGCGATGAACGATACGAGCAATGAATCGGAAAAACTTGTCGGCGTTGAAGTTTCTAGAAAGTGGTTCAAAGCCGTCTGCCTGGAAGCGGGCGAACGGTTGACGGATGAATATACAATCGCCGCCGACGGACAAGAAACGTTTACTCAGCTTGTAAATTTTATCAACGACACGAAGAATCGGTTTGGCGCGTTTGAGCGAATCGGCGTTGCCGTGCCGGGACTTGTTCATCAGGAAACAAAGCGGATTGCCTATTCAACTTATATTCCCGAACACGAAACGATTGATTTTTTGGGCAAAATGGAAGCGGCAACCAATTTGAAAATTACGGTTGAAAACGACGCGAACGCCGCCGCTTATGGTGAATTTGTTTTGGGCGCGGGACGCGGAAGCCGCGATTTGTTTTATGTAACACTCGGCACGGGCATCGGCGGCGCGTTGATTTTCGACGGCAAAATCTGGCGCGGAGCATCGGGTTTCGCCGGCGAATTCGGACAGGTCGCCATCAACTCCGACGGAATGAAACTCGAAGACGTCGCCTCTTCCGCCAATATCGTACGGCGCACGCGTAATCGTTTTCACCAGGACAGCACGTCTTCGCTCAACAAATTCGATGAAGAAGAAATAAGATTGAAAGATGTCGTGCGGGCGGCGCAGAACGATGACGATTTCGCCCGCTTGATGTTGGAGAGAACCGGAACTTACGTTGGAACGGCGATTGCCGGCGTGATAAATTTATTGAATATCGAAACAATTGTCGTCGGCGGCGTGATTATGCAAGCCGAGCATCTGGTTTTGGACGCAATAATTAAACGTGCGAAAGAGCTTTCTTTTGCGCCTTCGTTTGAAGCGACTCGCATTGTCGGCGGTGAAATCGGAGCGAATGCCGCCGCCGTCGGCGTGGCGCTTTTATCGACAGAGAATGAACACTGATTATTTAATAATTGACTCCAGTCGCGGGTTGAAAATAAATTGTTGTTCCGTAGGAACAGAGAAATTTCAACCCGCGACTAAAGTTAAAATTTATTAGGATTGAATTATTTTTCACAATTTTATTTTAACGCTTCTTAGGCAATCCTAACGAATCAACATTTCGTTTTTAATTTTCGTAATCAGCAATTCGGGTCAAAAGCAAAAAATTGGAAAGTTTAATCAAGCTAATCAGCTAAACTTATTTAGTGAAAACTTGCACAAAGTCCGAAAACAAATTATTTTTGTTGTAGAATTTGCGGATTTTGTAAGATTCTGTAAAATCTTTACTAGATTTTGCATTCGGGTCTTAACAAACAAAAATTGAGTTCACCTATCGAACTTAAATTCTATTGAATTTAGGAATCGGAGAACTATAAACTCGGAATTTAAGGGATAAAAATGGCACAAGTTTTTCATCGCGCGGCAAATAATGTTGCCAAGATAAGTATTGTGGTTGCGATCATTTTAGCAGGCGTGGCAGGTTATGTTTATACGCAGGTTGCACGTTCATCATATTTAACCGGACGTTATCTGGAAAAGCAGCAACCCGTGCAGTTTAGCCACAAACATCACGTCGGCGACGACGGCATTGATTGTCGTTATTGTCATACGGCGGTTGAAACGTCCTACTCCGCCGGCATTCCGCCGACGCAGACTTGTATGAACTGCCACAGTCAAATTTGGTCGGACAGTCCTTATTTAGAGCCGGTGCGGGCGAGCTATCGAGAGAATAAACCGATTGAATGGGAACGCGTCCACGACCTTCCCGAATTTGCCTATTTCAATCACAGTATTCACATTGCAAAAGGTGTCGGCTGCTCGACCTGTCACGGGCAGATTGACAATATGCCGGCTGTTTATCAAGAAAACACTCTACAAATGGAATGGTGTTTAGCCTGTCACCGCGAGCCGGAAAAATATATTCGTCCGAAATCGGAAATTTACAATATGAATTGGCAGGACGCGGATTTGACGGCGCAGGAAAGATTAAATTTGAAAGCCGATTACAAAATTAGAAGTAAGGAAATGTTGACGAGTTGTTCAACTTGTCACAGGTAGAAATTCAAAATTCAATATTCAGATTCAAAAATTAAATTGTGAATATTGAATTTCAAACCGAGGAATCGAAAATAAAATGCCGAGCAAAGACAGCAAAACTAACTTTGCATTACTGCGAGATAAAATTCTCCAAAAAAGCGGAAAAGATTATTGGCGGAGCGTCGAGGAATTCGCCGACGCTCCGGAGTTTGAAGAATTCGCCCGTGCCGAATATCCACAACAAGCCGAAGAGTGGGAAGACGGTTTAAGCCGCCGCAATTTTATCAAAGTAATGGGCGCGTCGCTCGCGCTTGCTGGTCTCTCCGGCTGCGTTATTCAACCGGCGGAGAAAATCGTGCCGTATGTTTCGCAGCCCGAAGAAATCATTCCCGGTAAACCGCTTTTTTACGCAACGGCGATGACCATTCGCGGCGAAGCGACCGGTCTTTTGGCGAAATCGAACGAAGGTCGTCCAACGAAAATCGAAGGCAATCCCGAACATCCGCAAAGTCTCGGCGCGACCGATGTTTTGGCGCAAGCCTCGCTTCTCAATATGTATGATCCGGATCGTTCGCAGGAGATTACATATCGCGGCAATTCGACGACGTGGCAAAATTTTATGTCGCAAATTCGTGCAGGAATTGACGAAAATCGGGTTGACGGCGGCGCGGGCGTGAGATTCTTGACGGAAACGGTAACTTCGCCGACGATGATTGCCCAGATGCGGCAAATTTTGACCGAACTTCCGAATGCGCGTTGGTATCAATACGAGCCGGTCAATTGCGATAACGCAACGGCAGGCGCGAAAATGAGTTTCGGATCTCCCGCGAAAGCGATTTATAAATTTGACCAAGCGACCAGAATTTTGTCGCTCGACAAAGATATTTTTTCGGATTTTAACGTTCGATACACCAAAGACTTTAACAAGAGCCGTTTATATAATCACGAGAAAACGGACATCAATCGGCTTTACGCAATTGAGACGACGATGACTTTGACGGGCGCGAAAGCCGACCATCGGCTGGCGGTCAAACCGAGTCAGATGCCGGAAATTGCCAAAGCGATTGCGGCGGCGTTGGGCGTGTCGGGTGCGACTTCGACTTACACGGAAAACGCGCAGTGGATACAGGCGATGGCGCGTGATTTACAAGCGAATCGCGGAAAATCAATTGTCGTCGCGGGCGACAATCAACCGCCGATGATCCACGCGCTTGCTAACGCGATGAATGCCGCGCTCGGCAATGTCGGCACGACCGTCACTTACGTCGAGCCGTTTCAGCCGTTCGCCGACGTTTTGCAAATTGACCAATTGCGTCAGTTGATTACCGAGATTGACGGCGGCGCGGTGAAAATGCTCGTCATCCTGGGCGGCAATCCGGTTTATAACACGCCGTCCGATTTGAAATTAAATGCCGAGCGAATGAATAAAATACCGCTCCGCGTTCATCTCGGACATTATTTTGATGAAACAGGCGAGCTGTGCCAATGGCACATTTCCGAAAAACATTATCTCGAAATGTGGAGCGATACCCGCGCCTTTGACGGCACAGTTTCGATTGTCCAGCCGTTAATTCAGCCGCTTTACGACGGCAAGAGCGCACACGAAGTCGTGCAGGTTTTCTTTCGGGAAAATTATGACAAAAAAGATTTTGACATCGTAAAAGAGTATTGGCAGCGGCAAGGTTTCGCCGGTGCGCCGCGAGCGGCGGCGGCGACCGCCAACAATCAAACGCGAACCGGTAATCAAACGACAGCGACATCGAACACGGCGCAAACTCAAACCGGAACTTTGAGGCAAAATCAAGATACCGCGACAACCGCCGCTTCGACGCAAAATCCGGCGGCTAATCCGACGGGCGGCAGTGTCAGTCCGACCGGGAAAAGTTTTGACGACGCTTGGCGCAAAGTCGTTCACGACGGATTTGTTCCGAATACGGCGGCAACGGCGAAATCGGTTGCAATCAATTCAGGATTTATGAGTCAGCCGTCAACACCGATGGTGAGCGGCAATTTGGAAATTTCAATTTTGCCCGACCCGAGCATCTACGACGGACGTTTTGCTAACAACGGCTGGCTTCAGGAATTGCCGAATCCGCTGACAAAGATAACTTGGGAAAACGTCGCTTTGGTCAGCCCGAATACGGCGAAACGATTGGAAGTCAATCAAGCGGTTGACGAAAACGAGTATGTCGGCGGCTCGCAAGGTTCGACCTTCATTAATACGAAAGGCGGAAATCTATTTTCTGACTTGGTAACTCTGAAAATGAACGGCGCAGAAGTCGGAAAATCCGTCCCGATGTGGATCGCGCCCGGACAACCCGACGATGTAATCACGATTTATCTCGGTTACGGACGAACGCGCGCCGGACGAATCGGTACGGGAATCGGTTACAACGCATACAACGTCCAACGCTCGGACGCAATGTGGAGCGGCGCGGGCGAAGTGGCGAAAACCGGCGGGCAAACCGCGATTGCTTCAACGCAAATCCACTTCAATATGGAAGGACGCGATATTCTGCGCGTATGGGATTTGGAGCATTTCAATAATACTCCCGACCTCGGACATCAACACGATCATTACCCCGATTCGATGTATCCGCGTTACGAATACACCGGCAACAAATGGGGAATGACCGTTGACCTTAATTCGTGCGTCGGCTGCAACGCCTGCGTGATTGCGTGCCAATCGGAAAATAATATTCCGGTCGTCGGCAGAGAACAAGTCGAGCGCAGCCGCGAGATGCACTGGATGAGAATTGACGCTTATTACAGCGGTGAGGTTGAAAACCCGGACGGACCGTATTTTCAACCGATGTTGTGTCAGCAATGCGAACTCGCGCCGTGTGAAACGGTGTGTCCGGTTCACGCGACGGTTCATAGCGCGGAAGGTTTGAACGATATGGTTTACAACCGCTGCATCGGAACGCGTTACTGCTCGAATAACTGTCCGTATAAAGTTCGACGTTTTAATTTTCTTCTTTATCAGGATTGGGAAACGCCGCAGTATAAACTGATGCGAAACCCGGAAGTTACCATTAGAAGTCGCGGCGTGATGGAAAAATGCACGTATTGTACGCAGCGCATTGCATCAGCCAGAATCGAAGCCGAAAAAGACGGGCGGCGCATGCGCGACGGCGAAATCGTTACGGCGTGTCAGTCGGTTTGTCCGGCGGACGCAATTGTTTTCGGCGATCTGAACGACCCGAACAGTCAGGTTGCCAAACTCAAAAAAGATCATCGAAACTATAATGTATTGAACGATTTGAACACGCAGCCGCGCACCACGTATTTAGCGGGTTTGAAAAATCAAAATAAAGAAATGCCCGATTACAGAACGCCGGAAGTCAAAGATAGCGAACACAAAACGGGCGAGCAAAAAACAGGCGACATCAGTCATTAAAGTTTTTGGACAACTAATCGGAAAATAAAATGCAAGACGCACAAAAGCTAAAAACAACTGAGAGAAGACTTCGACCGAAGATGATTGAAGGCGAACATACGTTCGGAACTGTTTCGGACAGAATTGGCGGTATAACTCTCAAGAGAAGAACGCCGTTCGGCTGGTTCATCGGGTTCGGAATCGGATTTCTTATCGTCCAAGTTTTGATGTCCACGATAACTTATCTGCTTTTTACCGGAGTCGGCGTTTTCGGGAATAATCAACCGGTTGGTTGGGCAGTGCCGATTATCAACTTTGTGTGGTGGATCGGAATCGGTCACGCGGGAACTTTGATTTCGGCGATTTTACTGCTCTTAAATCAAAAGTGGCGCACGTCAATCAACCGTTTTGCCGAAGCAATGACGCTGTTCGCCGTCGCCTGCGCCGGATTGTTTCCGCTGCTGCATACGGGACGTCCGTGGCTGGCTTACTGGATGTTTCCGTATCCGAGCACGATGGGTATGTGGCCTCAATTTCGCAGTCCTTTGATTTGGGACGTTTTCGCGGTTTCCACTTATGCGACGGTTTCGCTTTTATTTTGGTATGTCGGTTTGATTCCCGATATTGCGACTTTGCGCGACCGTGCGAAGAACAAATATTTCAAGATTGCTTATGGCTTGCTTTCGATGGGCTGGCGCGGTTCGGCGCGGCATTGGCATCGTTACGAAATCGCATATTTGCTGCTCGCCGGACTTTCCACGCCGCTCGTGCTTTCGGTTCACTCTATAGTCAGTTTGGACTTCTCGGTTTCGCAGGTTCCCGGCTGGCACGCAACGATTTTCCCGCCTTATTTTGTGGCAGGCGCAATTTTCGCGGGCTTTGCGATGGTGTTGATTTTGTGTATCCCGTTGCGGGTTTGGTACAACCTGAAAGACTTTATCACCGACGCGCACCTTATCTATATGGGCAAAGTGATGCTGGCGACCGGGTTAATTGTCGTCTATGGCTACGCGATGGAGTTGTTTTTCGGCTGGTATAGTGCTACCGAATACGAAAGATTTATGATTTACAATCGTGTTTGGGGCGGTCCGTATTGGTGGTTTTACTGGCTTTTGATTTTGTGCAATGGCGTTTCGATTCAATTTTTATGGTTCAAACGTTTTCGTGAAAGCGCGTTTTGGTTATTTATTATTTCTTTGATTGTCAGTGTCGGTATGTGGCTGGAGCGTTTCGTGATTATTATTACGAGTTTGCACCGCGATTTTCTGCCGTCATCGTGGGGGATGTATTCGCCGACAATGTGGGATGTATCAATGTTTGTCGGCACACTCGGATTGTTTTTAACATTGGTTTTCCTGTTTGTCCGGTTCTTGCCCGTCATTTCGATTTTCGAGATCAGAACGCTTTTGCCACAGGCTAATGTTCATGGGCATTCGGAAGATTTTGAGGAAAACGTGATTGACGTTCAGGATACGGAAAAGACGTAGAATTTTTGTAGAATTAATTTGCAGTCAATCGCGCTCGTCCGCAGTTGGAACAAAGGGCAACTCACCCGTGTCAAACCGTCTGCCAGCAGGCGCGGTTGATTGCGAAGCGAAAAATATGAAGGAAAACATTTACGGGTTATTAGCGGAATTTGATACGCCGACCGAAATGGTTGAGGCGGCAAATAAAATTCGTGAAGCCGGTTATAAAAAAACCGACGCTTTTTCGCCGTTTCCGCTTCACGAAATTGACGAAGCACTCGGCATCAAGCGTTCGATTTTGCCGTTTCTGGTTTTAGCCGGCGGCGTCATTGGTTTATTAACGGGTTTGGGATTAACATATTTTGTTCACGTTTACGATTATCCGATTATTGTCGGCGGTCGCCCTTTTTTCAGCCTGCCGTCATTTATTCCGCCGAGCTTTGAATTGACGATTTTGTTTGCTGCGTTCACCGCCGTCTTCGGAATGATTCTGCTCAACGGTTTGCCGCAGCCGTATCATCCGGTTTTCAACGTGCCGCGTTTCGCGCTGGCAACGCGAGAAAAATTCTTTTTATTAATTGAGCGCAGAGACGAGAAATTCGATTACGAGGAAACGAAAAGCTTTATGCAAAGCCTGAATCCGCAGGAGGTTTTTGATGTCGAGGAATAGTGGACAGTGGATAGTGGATAGTGGACAGTGGACAGAACTCAGCAAATCGGCGATTTACTGCTTGCTGCTTACTGCCTTCTGCCTTCTGTCAGTCGGTTGTCGTTACGATATGCAAGACCAACCGCGTTATAAGGCACACAAGAAAAGCGATTTTTTTAGGGACGGAAAGGCAATGAGAGAATTGCCTGAAGGAACCGTGCCGCGCGGTTTTCTGCGCGAAGACAAGGCTTTTTATACCGGTAAAACCGATGCCGGACAAAACAACGCTGCCCCTAACCCGGCAGCAACACCGGCGACGGACGCTGCCGGCAATACTTTAGTTACCGACTTTTCGGGATTAATCAGCGAATTTCCCGTTCCCGTAACCGAAGAATTAGTTGACCGCGGCGAGCAGCGATATAAAGTTTTCTGTATCGTCTGTCACGGTCCGGTCGGCAATGGCGACGGAATGATTGTCAAGCGCGGATTTTCCAAACCGCCGACTTACAACGACGACCGTCTGCGAAACGCGCCCGTCGGACATTTTTACGATGTGATAACAAATGGACAAGGCAAAATGAATAGTTATGCTTCGCAAGTTCCGCCCGCCGACCGTTGGGCAATCGTCGCATACATTCGAACTTTGCAAATCAGTCAGAATCCGAACGGAAGCGCGCAAATGACTTCGACAAATCGCGCGACGAATTCAAACACACAAACGATGACTTCAGATAATCGATCAAACGGCTCAAACACGGCGGTAGCGACTGACGCTAACACGGTAGGAGGTGTGCGGTAAGTGATTAGAAATACAAATTTCGACGCGCCTGCTGAGCAAATTAATCGTTGGCGCACATTGGCACTCGGCATCGGCGGAATTCTTTCGATTGTTATTTTAATCGTTGCTTTGCTTTTCCCCGAACAGCGCGAACAAGCGTTGCGCTCATGGTTGTTAGGTTTTATATTTTGGGGCGGTATCGGCATCGGCGGTCTCGGCGTTTTGATTTTGCAGTATTTGACGGGCGGTGCGTGGGGCATAGTCATTCGCCGCGTCGCCGAAGCCGCGTCGCGCACTCTACCGATTATTTTCGTTCTGTTTTTGCCAGTGATGTTTGGCATTACTTACATTTACGAATGGACGCATTTGCCGAACGACCCGATTGTTCAGTTGAAACAGCCTTATCTGAGCGTTCAGTGGTGGATTATCCGAGCCGTTCTATATTTCATTTTGTGGGGCGTAATGGCTTATTTGCTTAATCGCTGGTCAGCCGCGCAAGACCAAACAAACGATGCCGATACTGCTTTGAAATTAACAAATGATGCGTCGAAGTTTTCGGGTCCGACGATGGTTTTTTACGTTTTAGTCGTCAGCTTCGCCGCGATTGATTGGGTGATGACGCTTGACCCGCATTGGTATTCAACAATTTGGGGTTTATTATTCGCGGCTGGCTGGGCGTTGAGTTTCTTTTGCTTTGCGGTGGCAATTTTGGCGGCACTTTCCGATAAAGCACCGATGAACCGCATTTTGGGAAGCCGTCATTTTCATGACATCGGAAAATTAATGCTCGCGCTTGTCATGGTATGGGCATATTTCAATTTCTCGCAATTTCTAATTATCTGGTCGGGAAACTTGCCCGAAGAAACGAAATGGTATCTGACGCGGTGGGAAGGCACTTGGAAGGTAATCGGGATATTGTTGATTTTCTTTCACTTCGCATTTCCGTTTCTCGTTCTGCTTAACCGCGACCTCAAGCGCAAGGCCAAATGGCTTGCTATAATGGCAATCTTTATTTTAGTTTTGCGGCTGGTTGATATGTATTATTTAATTGGTCCGAGCCCGCGAATCGGAATGAACGGACAAGAAGTTGACTTTATTAATAGTTTTAGCTGGATGGATATAGTCGCGCCGTTTGCTGTTGGCGGAATTTGGCTGTGGTGGTTTTTCGGTGAGCTTTTGAAACGTCCGCTCGTGCCGATTAATGACCCGTATTTAGAAGGTGCGATTGAACACGGAAAAGGACATTAGATAATTATCGATTTCAAATTACGAGATTTAATATCGTGCGGACTCGTAAATTTTAATTTGTAATTCATAATTAAACGTATGAACACAAAACACGAAAAATCATTCGTCGATTACGACAGAACTTATGAGACGAACGTCGTCGGGCTGCGCGGAATCGTTTATTTCGCCGTCGGTTTGTTTCTGTTGATTGTGATAACTTTCGGTTTGATGTTGGTTTTGCAAAATGTGATGGAAGACCAAGCGTCGGAAACTAAGGATGTAAAAAGTCCGATGATGATGAGCGAGCGGGAAAATTTGCCGCCCGAACCGCGCCTTCAAGCTGCGCCTGGTTTCGGTATGGACAGCGAACAGGGGCGCGTCAATATGGAACTCAAAGCTCCGCAGTCAGAATACCGGGAAATGGAAAGACAGTGGGAAAAACTTTGGGCGGAGGGACAAAAAGACGCGAAGACCGGCACAGTCGTTACTTTGCCGATTGACGAAGCGAAACGAAAATTTTTAGAGGAAAATATGAAAACACCGAGCGGCGAACAATCTGAAAAGTCGATGGACGAATCGCGTTCGATTGTATCGTATTCGAGCGCGGGACGCACGGCGACCGATAAACGAAGGTGATTTTTGAGCGACAGGGCAGAAGAAAATTTACAGGGATAACCAGGATTGGCAGGGATAAATAAAAATAGATCCCTGTTCATCCCCTTAATCCCTGTAAATTAAATAAAATTTTATGAAAAAAAGTTCAGCCATTTCAGCAGTTTTGAAGCTGAAACTTTTATTAAGTTTGAGCATTTTATTATTGGCGACGAACGTCTCGGCGCAGAAGTCCGAGCATTATAATTCACCGCTTTACGCTCCGAAAACTTACGACCCTAGTCAAGCGGGAGTGAGCAGCGGATTGCCGCCGATTCTAAAAGGCGTCGGTATCGAACAAAAATTAAACGAGCAGTTGCCGCTGTCCGCCGAATTTAAAGATGAAGACGGAAACGTCGTCAAACTCGGCGATTACTTCGGCAAAGAAAAACCCGTAATTTTGGCACTCGTCTATTACGAATGTCCGATGCTTTGCAACGAAGTTTTGAACGGTTTGACCGGCAGCTTAAAAGGTATTTCGTTTGACGCGGGAAAGGAATTTGAAGTCGTAGCGATTAGCTTCGACGTGCGTGAGAACGACAAACCGGATTTAGCCAAGAATAAAAGGGCGAGTTATTTGAACAGATACGGGAGACCCGGCGCGGAGAACGGCTGGCATTTCCTGACCGGAACGCAAAGCGAAATTGACCGGGTTACACAAGCCGTCGGATTTAACTACCAATTTGACGAAGCATCTAATCAATTTGCACACGCGGGCGGCGTAATGATAATTACGCCCGAAGGCAAAATTTCGCGTTATCTTTACGGCATTGACTACGCGCCGAAGGATTTGAAATTCGCTTTGATGGATTCAGCGGAAGGTAATATCGGAAATCCGGCTGAACAGCTTTATCTGTATTGCTTTCATTATGATCCGGCGACGGGAAAATACGGTCTACAGATTTTGAGCGTTATGCGGCTAATGGCAATTGCTACCATCGTCGGCATCGTCGGGATGTTTTTTGTTTTTTGGCGTTCTAATAAGAAAAGGAATTTGACATAAATTTCAAGAGATTATGCAAGAGAATTCTTGGGTTCCATTATTTCCCGAACAGGCTTCCACCTTTGCGTGGCAGGTGGACACGCTCTATTTTTATATGCTCGCCGTCAGCACGGTTGTCGGCATCGGCATCGTCGCGGCAATCATATTTTTCTTTATCAAATATCGTGAAAAAGAAAAATATGCAACGGGCGCGGAAATTCACGGCTCGATTGGACTAGAAACCACTTGGTCAATTATTCCGTTTATCTTTGCGATGACGGTTTTTGTCGGCGGCGCGTATGTTTTTTACAATCAAACTCGCCCGCCTGTGGATACGACGGAAATTTACGTCGTCGGGAAGCAATGGATGTGGAAGTTCCAACACAGCAGCGGGCAGCGCGAAATTAATGAACTGCACGTTCCGGTGGGGCGCAACATCAAGCTAACGATGACAACCGAAGATGTTCTGCACGACGTTTACATTCCGGCTTTTCGCACTAAAATGGACGTAATTCCCGGACGCTACACGACGCTTTGGTTTAACGCAATCAAACCGGGCAAATATCATCTCTTCTGCGCCGAATACTGCGGCTTGAACCATTCGGGAATGGGCGGCTGGATTTATGTAATGGAGCAGAGAGATTTTGACAATTGGCTGTCAGGCAATGTTTCGGGACAAACGCCCGTCCAAGCCGGACAAGATTTGTTTCAAAACAAACTTGGCTGCGCTTCGTGTCACGCGGGCGGCGCGAGCCAGCGCGGAGCAAAGCTCGAAGGCATCTACGGCAAGGACATTAAACTAACTAACGGACAAGCCGTTAAAGCCGATGACGAATATATTCGGAATTCAATTTTAAATCCTTCGGGGCAAATCGTTGAAGGTTTTCAGCCGATTATGCCGACATTCAAAGGTCAAGTTACTGAAGAGCAACTCATATCGCTGGTTGCATACATTAAATCTTTGAGCGGCAGTACGAGTTCGTCTTCGACGAATTCGGGAAGCACAATGAATTCAACTTCATCCGGCAGAGAAACGATGAATAACGGCGGCACAAACTCAACTAATTTGGTTGCGCCGCGAGCCGACCGAGGTGATTCAAACAGTCAGGGAAGTAATCCGAACGCGCCGAAAACTCAGTCTGAGCCGACGAACAGGGAACGATAAAGTATTTTATAAACAGAAAAAAGAAATAAATAGTTATGCAAAACGTAAATCCAATCAATTTCGAAAAAATTAAGGAAGAGCCGAAGGTCAATTATTTAACCAACGGTTTTACGGTAAAGTCTTGGCTGTTGACCAAAGACCATAAGCGGATTGCGATTCTGTATCTCATCACGGTTTCCGCCTTTTTCGCGCTCGGCGGCACATATGCTTCGCTGATTCGTCTGGAACTGCTGACACCGGCAAGCGACCTTCTCCAATCGGGAACATATAACCGCGTCTTTACGCAACACGGAATCATTATGGTGTTCTTCTTTTTGATTCCGTCAATCCCGGCAATTCTGGGAAACTTTCTGATACCGATTATGATCGGCGCGAAGGATTTGGCGTTTCCGAAAATCAATCTGCTGAGCTGGTATTTTTATATAATTGGCGGGAGTTTGACGCTTTACGCACTGCTGCAAGGCGGCGTTGATACGGGTTGGACTTTCTACACGCCGTATTCAACGACTTTTTCCAACAGCTATGTGATGGCGGTCGGTTTAGGGATTTTCATCAACGGCTTTTCTTCAATTTTGACGGGTTTGAACTTTATTGTAACTATTCATACGATGCGCGCGCCGGGAATGACGTGGTTTCGTATGCCGCTGTTTGTGTGGGCGCATTACGCGACGAGCCTGGTAATGCTTTTGGGAACGCCCGTCATTGCCATCACAGTTTTATTGCTGGCATTAGAGCGTTTAGCGAGAATCGGAATTTTCGACCCGGCAATCGGCGGCGACCCGATTTTGTTTCAACATCTGTTCTGGTTTTATTCGCATCCGGCGGTTTATATTATGATTCTGCCGGGAATGGGCGTTATCTCGGAGTTGATTTCCAACTTCTCGCGCAAAAAGATTTTCGGTTACGAATTTATCGCGTTCTCTTCGATTGCCATTGCCGTTTTCGGTTTTCTCGTCTGGGGACATCATATGTTCGTCAGCGGTCAATCGGTCTACGCCGGGCTCGTCTTTTCGTTTTTAACGATGGTCGTTTCCGTGCCGTCGGCGATTAAAGTTTTCAATTGGTCGGCGACGCTCTATAAAGGTCAGATTTCTTACGATACGCCGATGCTTTACGCATTATTCTTTATCGGTTTATTTTTAATCGGCGGCTTAACCGGACTTTTTCTCGGCTCAATCGGTTTGACCGTCCACCTGACCGACACATATTTCATCGTCGCGCATTTCCATTATGTAATGGTCGGCGGACAAGTTTTGGCTTATCTCGGCGGGCTGCATTATTGGTGGCCGAAAATTACAGGTAAAATGTATTCGGAATTTTGGAGCAAAATCGCCGCGATAATCATTTTCGTCGGATTCAATCTGACGTTTTTCCCGCAGTTTATTCTGGGCTATATGGGAATGCCGCGCCGCTATGCTTCTTATCCGCCGGAGTTTCAAGTTTTGAATATTTTTTCGACGGCAGGCGCATCAATACTCGCCATCGGCTTGATAATTCCGCTTATATATTTGACTTATTCAATCTTTTTCGGTGAAAAAGCATCGGCGAATCCGTGGCTTCTTCCTGGACTCGAATGGCGAACTTCAAGTCCGCCGCCGACCGAAAACTTTGAAGAAACGCCGATTGTCTATTGGGAAGCCTACGATTTTACGGAAGAAAGCGGTTTAGATTTAGAAGACGCGAGGAACAAATATAAGGTAACAGTTTAGGGATTTTGGATTTTAGATTTTGGATTTTGGATTGCTTGTTTGTGAAGCATTATATTGTTGCTAATAAATAAACAATCAACCGAAATTGCAAATCCAAAATCTAAAATCCAAAATCCAAAATAAAAATGGCACACGTAGCAGATATACACGACGAACATCATTATCATCCGCCCGGACTTCAACATCAATTTGAAGATATGGGACAACAGCAGGAATCCGCTTCGATTGGAATGTGGATGTTTCTCGTCCAGGAAATTATGTTCTTCGGCGGGCTGTTCACGGTTTATCTCGTATTTCGCTCGAAATATCCGATGGCGTTTGCGGCGGGCAGTAATCACTTAGACGCGTTTTGGGGCGGACTTAACACGCTGGTTCTCATCGTCAGCAGTTTGACGATGGCAATGGCAGTTCGTTCTGCCCAACTCGGCAAGCGAAATTTGCAAGTTGTATTTATTATTCTGACGATGATTTTCGGTGCCGTATTTTTAGGTGTCAAGGCTATTGAATACAGCGCAAAATATCACGAAGGCATTGTGCCGGTTTCAGGCTTAAATCTGAAGACCGATAAAGAAATTAGAGAAAGCGATGAAAGCGCGGGATCGCCGCAAGCGCCGGTTGGCAGGCAAGACCCGAACGAATCATTAAACACCGCACTCGGCGACCACGATAGCCACGGTGAAAAATATGTCAATACGCGCGGTGATTTTTTGTGGAAGGATACTTCTTTAGTCGTGCAGGCGCAACAGGGAAATTATCTGACGAGCGACGAAAAAATTGCTTACTTTTCCAACGGCGAAATCAGCCAGGCTAAATTTCAAGACAAAGTTCGCATTTTCTTTTTCATTTATTTCGTGATGACCGGTCTGCACGCGCTTCATATGATTGTCGGTTTAGGCATTATGACGTGGCTTTTGTGGAAAGCGTGGCTCGGAACTTTTTCCGCCCTGTATTATTCGCCGGTAGAAATTTCCGGGCTTTACTGGCACTTTGTTGATATTGTATGGATTTTTCTTTTCCCGTTGCTTTACCTTTTAGGCAGACATTTTTTGCACGGCGGCGGACATTAACAAATTTTGAATTTCAGATTTTGAATTTTGGATTGAGTAAAATTATTATGGCAGAAGGATACAAAACAGCCGGCGATGCCGAGCATCAACACGCGGAACCTCATATCGTTCCGCTCATTTATTATTTTGGGGTTTTCGCGGTTCTGGTCTTTGGGACGATAATAACCTATTTCGTCGCTACGGTTGATTTAGACGGCAGACTTTTTCCGGGAGCAAATACTTTAATAGCGTTATTAATTGCTTTTTTTAAAATGACCTGCGTCGTGCTTATCTTTATGCACGTTCGCTGGAGTTCGCGGTTGATTTGGCTGACGGCGATTGCCGGATTTTTCTGGCTGGCGATTATGTTCGCCTTTACGATGCAGGATTATTTGACGCGCTCGGCTGGAGTTTTCACGGGATAAGCCGGAAAAATTGTGTTTCATTTTGGGAAAAGTTCTCGCGCGAGAACTTTTCCCTCTTTTTTTATCAACTGGCACAGCGGCAATTCAAAATCGTGATAGAAATGACAAATCCAATTTTCGACTAACGCTTGCAAAATCAATCTTTTTTTTGCTTCCAAAGTTTCAGTCGGAAACAAATCGTAACTCATAATCCAAGCCGGCGGCAGATGCGCCCGCGTCGGAATCAAATCTGCAAAACCGAAAACAACCGCGCCGCCGCTTTCAAGACGAAAAGTCTGCATCGCCTGGTTATGTCCGCGCACGGTTTTCATCGTCAAACCTTTGACGACTTCGTAATTGTCGGGCTTTAATTCGAGTTGACCGCTCGCTTGCAGAGGTCGCCAATTTTCAGAGAGGTAACTCGCGCGGTCACGTTCCGTCGGATTTTCGGCGTTTTCAAATTCGGATTTTGAAACGAAATATCTAGCGTTCGGGAATTGAGGAGCTATTTTCTTTAAGCTGCCGTCTGCTGCCGGCGTTTCTGACTTTGTATTTCCGCCTGCGTGGTCAAAATGCAGATGCGTGTTGACGACGATTGAAATGTCTTCGGTTCGATAACCCGTTTTCTCGAAAAGCGTTTCGGCAAAGGGTTTCGTGCGAAAAATACCGTAAATTTGAATTTCTTTTTCAGTCCATTTTTCGCCGATACCGGTTTCGATGAGAATTTTCTCCGTCGGCGTTTCAACGAATAAACAGTTTGTGTTTAGACGAATGCGATTGAGTTTGTCAGGCGGACAAACCCGCTCCCACAAAACACGCGGGACAACGCCGAACATTGCCCCGCCGTCAAGTTTGAATTCAGCGTCGGGAATCGTTTCGATTCGGTAATCGCCTATCTTCATAGTAGGCAGTTGGCGGTTAGCCGAAGGCAGAAGTTAGTCGGCGATTCGCAAATATTTTTACTGCCAACCGCCGATTGCTCGCTGCTTAGTTTTTCTGTGCGGGTTTTGCCGGAGCTTTACCTTTCGGTGCAGACGGCGGTGCCATCTCCATATTTTCCGGCGACATTCCTTGCGGCATTCGTTGCTGCTGCATCATTTGCTGCTGCTGCATCATTTGCTGCTGTATTTTTTCAAGTTCTTCATCAGAAGGCACGGGAATGTCGAAATCTTCCGCGACTTCGACCGGATTGTTCGCCACAATCTCGTCTAAAATCTGCTTTTGCTTTTCTTGTTCAAGCGTCGCTTTGACCGTTTCGGAAATCGGCATTTCGCGTCCCATCGGATTGGTCGGGTCTTTCATCGTCGTCGTAATCAAGATATGACGAACATCATAAACTTCAGACGGCTGACCGGCTTGGTCTTTACCTTCGCCCTTTTTTTCGAGTTTGAGAATGTGATAACCATAAGGCGTTTCGACTAAATTTTCGGCAACCTGACCCGGCTCGAGCGCGAGTGCCGCTTGTTCAAACGCCGGCATCATTTTGCCTTTCGTCACATCTTTGTAAAGTCCGCCCTGCAATTCGCCCTTTGCATCTTTATTACCCGGATCTTGACTAAATTCGTCGGCTAATTTAGCGAAATCTTCGCCTGCTTTGGCGCGGCTTAAAATCTGTTCGGCTTTATCCTTCTTGTCTTGCGTGCTGAATTCCGGATGCGTTTCGGTATACTTTTTGACATCTTCGTCAGTAGCTTTTACCTTTTCAACCAAGATTTTCTGCGCGTAGCGGCTGGCTAAAAACTGCGCTTGCTGCAATTTGACTTGCAGTTCCAAGTTACGATTAAACTCTTCGCCTAATTCATTTTTCTTAGCGGCGGCTTCCTCTTCATAAATTTTGATTTTTGCGAAATCCTCTTTCGCCTGTTTAATTTCGTCCTCGGTCAGTTCTTTATCTTTGGGAAACTTTCCGCCTTCTTTGGCAAGCACGATTTTAGAATCCAGAAATTGTTGAAATTCGATTTGGTGACGACGCGCATCGGCATTGCCGGCAAGCGCGCCCAAACCAACTTTATCTAATGTTGACTGCAAACCGCTCGGCTCGGTTTGTTCTTCGCCCCAGAACGCCTTGACTTGCTCTTCCGTGATAAAACTAAACGGCGGCATTTCACCTCTTCCTTCGTTAATTTTTTTATCGTAAAGGCTGGCGGTAACGATTGAACGGGTGCTTTCGAGTTCATGCCGAACATTCGGGTCTTCCGCTAAACCTTCTTTTCTGGCTTGGCTGGCAATTGCCAAAAGCTGCCGAACGTTTTCGGCGATTTTCCCTTTCGCTTCCGGGCTTGCCGCCAGTTGTTTAAGTTGCATCGGGTTGGCATCCTTTAATATCAATGCCATATCTTCTTTGGTAATGCGGTTAAGCGATTCGTTGCCGTGTCCGCCGACTTTTGTTTTCCAAACTACTAAGCCGACACCGATTGCCAATACGACGGCGATGACTGCTAATCCTTTTGTAATATTACTCAATTTATTAAACCTCACTTTTTATATTTAGGGGCCAGGAGTCGGTGGTCAGGGGTCAGTGATTTGTATAATTTATAACAATACTGACCCCTGACCACTGACTCCTGACTACTGTTTCTGAATTAATTCCAATAAAACTCCGTTGCTGGACGATGGATGCACGAATGCAATCAGACAACCTTCCGCACCGACGCGCGGTTTCTCGTCTATTAAACGCGCGCCTTCCTTTTTTAACTTCACTAATGATTCTTCGATGTTTTCGACTTCGACGGCGATGTGATGAATTCCGCCGCCGCGTTTCTCTAAAAATTTTGCAATCGGCGAATCTTCGCTCGTCGCTTCTAGTAATTCGATTTTAGTGTCGCCAATCGGCAGCATCGCCACGCGAACTTTTTGGTCTTCAACCGTTTCAGTGTGGACGTTTACAAGTCCGAGCGCGCCCTGCCAAAACTTTAACGCTTCGTCAATTCCGTTGGTAGCGATGCCGAGATGATTGATTTTCATTTACGTTCCAAAATTTCAACAAAAATTCTTACTAAATCTTCTAAATCCTGTAATACATCGTAACTTAAAATATCTTGAGTTACTATTTTTCGCGTGCGGTTGAGATCGCCGAATTGCCAAATATTACCGGTTGTTACCGCACCGTAAATCGTTTGCTGTCCATTTTCGTCGCCTTTATCGAGAGCCACCATTTCAACCGCAAGCTGCGTAAATCCGCGCGACATATCAGCGTTTTTAGCTTCGACCACCAACAGATTTCGCTCGCGCTGCAAGAAATAATCCAGAGAACCTTTTAGTTGGTGATTAACTTCAAACCAATACTCGGAACGTAGTTTCGATTCTGTCAAACGCCTGATTTCAGCCATTACCGGAGCAATCAAAAACTCGCGGCGCGTAATTTCATTTTCCAAGCTAATGTGCAATAAAGCATCTTCGACAGTTGCATAAAGATTTTCTAAAACAGGCAAATCTCGATTTGTGCGTGGCAGTTCGATTCGAGCGTTTTGTTTTTCATAACCGAAATACGCCAAAATATCTTCCGTGCTGGCGCGAAGCCTAAAATAATCAGAGAAAGTTAAAGATTGTTCGGGCGAAATTACTGGTTGTTTCATAATTTTAACCGTGCAACATCTCTTCAACCGCCGAATACGGATTGTTTTTCTTTTCGGCTATATCCAAAGCTAATTGCTCCAACTTTTCGCTCGTTCCATTCTTGCCCAACAAATCAGATAAAAGTTTTTCTCTCAAAAGTTCCAAAAGCCGCCAACGCGCAATCGCCTGTCGTCTAATTAAACTCGCTTCGCCCTGCGCTTGAAATTCCTTGTAGCTTTCGATGGCTTTTGATAAATCTTCGATGCCTTTGTTTTCAGTCGCCACGGTTTTGACGATTGGCGAATTCCAAAAATCCGGGCGATGCGCCAAACTAAGTAGCGCTTCGAGTTCTTTTTCCGTTCGCAAAACGCCTTCGCGGTCGGCTTTGTTGATAACGAAAACATCGCCGATTTCCATAATGCCGGCTTTGATTGCCTGAATATCGTCGCCCATTCCGGGAACAAGGACGACAACGGAAACATCCGCCGTTTTGACAATTTCTACTTCGTCCTGCCCGACACCGACGGTTTCGACAATCACTTTATCAAAACCCGCCGCGTCCAGAATCGCTACCGCATCAACCGTCGCGCGTGAGAGTCCGCCGAGATTGCCGCGCGTTGCCATCGAGCGAATAAAAACGTTTTTATCGAGTCCAAGCGTCTGCATACGGATTCGGTCGCCTAGAATAGCGCCGCCGGAAAATGGACTTGACGGGTCAACGCAGACAATCCCGATTCGCTCGCCTTTTTCTTTGTAATAGAGCGCGAGTTTATCGACCAGCGAAGACTTTCCCGCACCGGGCGAGCCGGTAATACCGATGACGAGCGCGTTTCCCGTTTTCGGAAAAACCGCTTTCATTATCTCAGCCGCACCGTCCGCACCGTTTTCGATTTTGGTAATTGCCCGCGCCACTGCTCGCGCTTCGCCGGCGAAGAGTTTTTCGAGTAAAATTTCTGAATTCACTTTATATTACAGATTTCTTTTCAAATCTTCCTGCTGATTTTCTCACTTTTCCCATTAATAGCCAAAGCACCGCACCGAACTCACCAAAAAATTAATCCAACCATTAAGTTTATTAAATAATAAAAGGACAAACCAAATAAAGGTTTGCCCTTTTATTATTAGACTATAGAGAAAATTTCTACCAGCGAATCGGACGAATATCAGGACCGACAACATACGAGCCGCTCAAAATTGACGGATTTATTCTGTTTGGTTCAAGCAAATCTGCGTTATCCGAGTGAATGAAATGCGCTCCATACCAAACGACGACATCTTGATTGACGAGCGATTCATTATTGAGCCACGGCGTAAAATTAGCTGCTGTGTTTGTATTCGGGTCGTCAAGTTCGCCGGGCGAATCACTTGTTCCCTGATATTTTAACAACCATAAATCGCCGCCGCCGTAAGTATCGGCGGTGCCGTCCGAAACGTTCGGAACAAGCATATAGGCTTCGTCGCCGGTCGAGTTTTGAATTAAAAAGCTGCGGTTGGTTTGATAATTTCTGAGCCGTGTGATTTCATTTGTAATCGGCTGCAGGAATTTGCGCCCGCGTTCAACCTGGAAAACTTTATTATTCGGATTAACAACATCAAAATCAAATCTCCAATACACGTGGTGATTATGCCCCAAGCAGACGCACGAATTGTTGATTGCGCCGAAACCGTAACGTGGACGAATCGTGCCGTCGTTAGCAAACCGCCATTCCATAATATAGCGATACCAACCGGCGTTCATCTCGGAAACCATTACAGTTTCGTTATTTTGCGTGTAAATCGCTACGCCGTTAAAATTTCCCGTGTCGTTGCCGGAATCAAGCGCGGTTTGTGCAATTTGACCGGCGGCTAAAATTCTAATGCCGGGAGCCGGATCAGTTGCGCCGGCGTCAGGTGCATCAAACGAACCTTCCTGATATTGCCAATCACGATACGGTCCGCAGGCATTTCCGACGTATTGAACGTTTAAGACCGGCACGTGTCCGCGTTTGAGAACGGATTTACCTTTGTATTTAACGTCGCGCACTTCAATGCCGGAGCGTTCAAACGAGTTACCGGAAGAAGCCGACGGGCGAATCACCAACATTTCCCAAAGCGTGTTCGCGCCTTGCGTAATCGCCAATTGATATTGTCCGGGTGTTCCGTTGGAAGTAGTTCCTTGACCTGCGTTTGGAATTCCGCAGGCTTCCGGCGCAGCTAAAGATGTTTCCGGCGCGCCTCTGTCATAACGAATCACACGACCGCTCTTTAGACTGACGCTGACCACTTCATTACTCGCGGAGTTTCCTTGCGATTCCAGCCCGACATTAACCAGTCGCTCGATTGTGCCGCTTAAAACCGTAATGGGCGGCATCGGTTGAAAAGCCCGCAGTCGTTCCCCTTTTAGTAATGAATTAAACCGCGCGTCGCTTTGCAAAATTCGCACGGCTTCATTAAATTCTTCATCGCTCGCGTTTGGCTGAAAGTGTTCTTCGCGCACAACAACGGCTTCCGTTCCGGCGAAATTGCTTTCGGCAATGAGCGTTCGGTCGTTCGTGTAATCGTAGAAAACGACTCGAAAACGAGTTGGTGGCATTGAGGCTTGTGATTTGTCACCGCCGTTTTCTATATACTCAAACGCCAAGAGATGGTATTTCGTGCCTTTCAGCGCATTTTGCATGGCTGCGCTGCGTTCGACGCGCAGTTTCGCCGCATCAACCATTTGCTGCGTCGGTCCCCACTGCACAGCCGTTATTCTCAACGGCTCTTGCGCTCTTTTTTCGCGCTTCGTTGAATTTTCACTCGCCGCCGCAAGCCCTGAAAACAACGCAATAACCAATCCGATGCCTAGAAATCCATTTCGTAACAATTTCATAATTCTTTTAACCCTTTGAAAACAATTGGAAGTAACTTGCAAGTCATTGTAACTGATTTGCAATATTACTTCCAATAAAAAATCGAGAAACTAAATCTAGACGGTCGGCGAACAGCAAATTAGGCAGAAAGAAATTGATTGCCGATTATCCTTGCGATTTTCAATTATGAATCTTGAATTCTGAATCTTGAATCTATTTGCATTTTGAGTAACCACAATCGCGGCAGAAGTCGCAGCCCGAAGCGTGTTCGAGTTGTCCTTTGCATTCGGGACAGGTTCCAATCAGACTCGACATTTTCGTTTCTGTTTGATTGTTCACGGCTGTTTCCAATACATTTGTTGCCTTGTCTATCTGTCTTTCCGAAGCAGGTAAATTTTTCAAGCGCCGGTCGGTCAAAAGCAAACACTCGGCGATGGCTTGTTCGGGCGATGTTAAGAGCCGTTCGTTAAACCAAACGGCGTGTGTTCCCGTAACTTTATTCAAACTGCGGGCGACTTCTTTGACATCGAATCCGCCGCGCAGCATTCTTGAAGCCAGCAATCCGACACCTTCGGAAATTGGTCCGGTCGCAAAAACTTCCAAGACTGCTTCGCCATCGTGATTAACCGTTACATAAAGATTTACATTGTCAAAAGGAATGCGCCACGTCGAGCCTTGCAGTTCACGCGGACGGTCAATTTTTTCCGCCTTCCTCATTTCTGTTTTTGTTTGAGGAACGGTTTGGAGCGTCGTCAATTCGTTGCATTCATCAACGACGATCTCTTCAACCTCTACCGTTTCCGCTTTCTTTTCTTCGGTTTTTTCAGTTTTCATTGAAGTTAAAACTTGACCGTCGCGCGAGCCGTCTCGATAATACGAAACACATTTGCATCCCAAATCTCTCGCTAGGCGGTAAAGCTCGTCAACCGATTCAATCGTGTCGTCTTTCGCGCCGTTGCAGGTTTTCGACACGGAGTTATCAACATTGCGTTGCGCCGCCGCGAGAACTTGAACGTGCTGTTTCGATGTGATATTTAATGCTGAAATAAAATACGGCGGCAGTTTATCTTCGTTCTCGACGACAAACTGCGCGGCGCGTTTGATTGATTCTTCGTCGGTTTGGTCAACTTCCATTCCCAACGCTTCCGCTGCCAATGTGTGAACATAGGTGCGCGTTCCAATTGTATCTTGGCGGACATACGCCCAAGAGAAATTCGGCTCGCAACCCGATGAAGTTTCGGCGACTAAACTAATGGTTCCGGTCGGTGCAATGGTTGTTGTTTCATAATTGCGCGGTGTCAAAGGCGTATCACGCGAGATGCCGATTTCATCGTAAATAAATTTAGCGTAGGCTTCGCGGTTTGCTTCAAATTCGGGAAACGCGCCTTTTTCCGCGCCTATTTTCAAAGACGCTTTCCAAGCTTCTCGCCGGACAAAACCCATCACCTTATCCATTAAATCAATCGAATCCTGTTCGCCGTAAGTGATTTGCAATTTCAAACACAAATCGGCAAAACCCATAATTCCCAAACCGACCGGGCGAGTTCTTTTCACGACATCATCAATATCGTCGAGCGGAAAATCGCCCGCGTCAATGACATTATCGAGAAACTGCGTGCTGAGCTGCGTAACTCGCGCAAGGCGTTCCCATTCGATACTTTCATCAGGATTTGCGCCGCTTCCGACTTGCTTGTAAAACTTTGATAAATCAACGCTTCCGAGATTGCACGAATTGGAAAAGTGGAGGAATTGTTCACCACACTGCCGGTTGTTAATATATGAAAACATTGGTTTTCCGTGTTCGGTAAGCGATTCAAATCCGCCGATAAAGAAGTTATGAAACTCGTCCACCGTGCCGTTATAGACGGTTTCTTCGCCATCGAAAACGACCGAAACGACTTTGTGATTGGTCATCGAAGCGGCTTCCTTTAAGGATGCGTAAGTGCGAAACGGACTTGTTTTTCTGGAAATCTCGAAACTGATTCCTTTCGCTTTACACGCCTCTGTCCAATCCCTCTTATTCGCTGTGCCGGAGGCTTGACAGTCCAAAAATACCTCCACTTGTTCGGCTCTGAGTTTGGCTTTTCTTCTCTCGTGTCCGGCTTTCGAGTTGGCAAGTCGGTCGGCTTCCCAATTCGGAACTGTGTTTCGATAAGAGTTCAAAGCGCAAACCGATGAACAAACACCGCTTTCTCGGCAAAACGGTTTGGTTATGAAAGGAACGCCACAAACTTCGCATTTTTTGTTGATGTGAACACAACCGTCAACGAACACGCAATCGTAACCTTGCGCCGTCAAATCCAAATAAAGCCGCACAGAACGCGGGTCTTTGTCGGCGTGTTCAAAACTCAGTTCCGCCGCTGCCCATTTTGCCAAACCGAGCAAACCGCCCAAATGGTCATTGCGCCATTTTGAGAATTGAGTCGGCAATCCGCGCGTCCCCGCATACGTTGCCCATTCTTTTGCCGAAAACCTGCGTCCCAATTGTCTTGTCAATTCCAACGCGCAGACTTTCAAGTCTTCATTGCTGAAACCGCTGAATCTACCGTTGTTTTCACCGCTGACGGCGACAGACATATTTTTGCGATAGTCCGCCCATTTCTCCGCGCTCCATTCGGTTTGAGCGCGAACCATCGGATTGTTCGCCCCTTTCATCGCATCTCCGTGCAGACGGTCGTGCGCTTGCACGGACATCACTTGCAAATTTTCAGGGCTGTTATTTTGAGCATTAAAATCCTTATGATGAACGACGTGACCTGACGGAATATATTCCAAATTTTGATGAAATTGCGCGATGAGCCGGTGTTCGGCTTTATGAGTTTTCTGTCCGCCGCTATTTACCCAAATATAATCCTGTGAGCGTGAATTGGCGGCAGGAAACAAATCTTTGAGCGAGGCGTGAAAGCGCGTCATAATGTGCAGGCTGTCGCCTTTTTGCAATTCGTCAACTCGTTTATAATCGCCGCCTCTAATCAAAAGTTTGTGATTAGCCGTCGTTTTGATAATCGAGCCATCGTCCAAAGTAACCTTATAGACTGCTTTCTTATGTCCCGTAATTCGCGGATTACGCATCGTGCGAATAACAATTTGACCGCTTTCATTTAACGCATAAACCGAAACATCCTGACCTGCATCGGCTAGTTCTTTTATCGGCACATTACCCCGCCCGTCAGCTACTGCTACCAAAGTCTCGCCTGTAACACAAGGGTTGCTCGCGTAAATCGCGCCCATCGAAGCAATCATATGATTATGGCGATTTACCTGGTCAATAAACGCGATTCCGGGTTCGGCGTATTTGTGCGCCGAAGCGATAATTCGATTCCAAATGTCCGGTGCGTAAACCATTCCGGGCGCGGGCGGCTCTTCAATTTTGCATTCGGACAAATCGGCGTTTTCAAACGCGAGTTTGTCGGCAAAAGTTACAGTTTCGCCATTCGGTCGGCGATAGACGACGTAATCCGTTCCCGTTACCGCATCGAAAACCGGCTGCGTCCACGCTTCGCCGTCAAATTCGGTCTGAAACCACACTTTGTTATCTACCGCTTCCAAGAATTTATCGGTAACATTCACCGAGATATTAAAATTAGTCAGCGAATGTTGGTCGTTTTTAGCGTGGATAAAACGAAGCAGATCTGGATGCGTGCAGTTATGAACGAAAACTCCGTTGGCGACAAAATTATGAAACTCCGGCATTGAAACGTCAAAAACTTCTTGTTTGCCGAGCGATTCGACGCGCACGACTTTATGATTCGGAGCGCGATGTTGATTGCCGAAACCGTTTGGATAATGAGCCGTGTAATTTTCACCCGTTAAATTTGCGTTCCAAGATTTTTGTCCCGTCATTCGCCTGCGCTTCCGCTCGCGCAAACTCGCGGCTTTTTCAACTCCGTAGTATTCATCCCAAGTTTTGCCTTTACGGTCGGCGGCAATGCGCTCGCGGTGAGCGATAAACTTCGGGTCGTTCGAGCCGTGATGAACGCCGTGTTCACGAATTGTCATCAACTCTAAATTCTCCGGCGAATTGTTAAGCGGATTGTGGTCGATATGATGCACAATCGTATCTTCCGGCTGGCGATTGCGCCCGCCCGCCGTCGGAGAAACGCCGTATTTCATTTCGGCAACGGCGATATGTTCGGCAATACCCGACCGCGTTCCCGTAATTCCGACATAAAAACGACTATTGACGAGCCGCTTATGAAATGCCGCCACCGAATCGCCGAATTGCAATTTACCCGCTTCACGATAAGTTTGACAATCAGCTAATAAAATCGGGTGGTCGGGTGTGCAGTCAAGATGAGTGTCGTCGTCAAACCAAACTCTGATTGTTTCACGGATTCCGTTGGAGAAGACTTTATCTGCCTGACGAACACGCACTTTTTTGCCGTCTGTGCAGTAGAGATATGGACGCTTTCCGACTAAATCTTTTATCTCGACGCGCCCTTCAATAGTCGAAATCATCGTGTCTCCGGCAAGGCAGCGCATCATTCCCATATTTGCGCCGCGACGAACGCCGCCTTGTTTGACGACTTCGGTCATCGTGTTGACGATATTCATAAACGAAACCGGACCGGAAGCCACGCCGCGTGTCGAATTAACCATCGCGCCCGCCGGACGAAGAAATTCGTAAGTCATTCCCGTTCCGCCGCCGGTTTGGTGAATAATTGCCGCTGCCTGGGCGTGTTCCATAATGCCTTCAATCGAATCGGGAACATTTAAAACGAAGCACGCGGCGAGTTGTCCCTTCGGTTTGCCGGCGTTAACGAGGCATGGCGTATTCGGGATAAATTCGCGGTTGAGCATTATTTCCAACATCGAATTGTAGAAATAATCGCGCATACCTAGGTCTTGCTCGGCACGCGAGACGTGTCCGACGACGCGCCGCGCAATGTCCGACCAAGTTTCGAGCGCGTCGCCTTTCGCATCTTTCAGCGAATAGCGTTTGCTGACGACTTTCTGACCGTTCAAACTGATTGGTTTAATCTCACGCCCACGGGAAGTCCCCGTGCCGTTTCCGTTTGATTTTCCGTTGTTAGCGACAACATTATCCGACACCACAGGCTCAAAGACTGTACTCATTTTTAATCACCATTCCTCGCGCCTCTAACAGAGACAGCTAGTTTATATTTTAATTTTTTTGCTCGTTTCTTGCATTAAATAATGCGGGTTTGGAAGAACGTATTTTGAACTTAACTAGAGAAAGTTTGTTTGGTTTTTTTCTCAAGTGAGAAGCAATATACCCGAATTCAAAATCAGTTGTCAACAAAAAAATGCACAATATATTGTGCCTGTCATAAAAATTTTACCAAAATGTCGTGTAACTTAAAGTAAAACCTTAAGTTTCGCGTTTGAAATTTTTTTCGGTGGCGATTAATTTTAAGCTCGAATGGAAGTTTGACTTTTACGAATGAATTTTTTGAGAATATATCACTTATGGATAAACTCGTACACGGGACAGCCGCCGACGGAACAGTGCGGATAATGGCGGCAATCTCCACAGATATAGTTAAAGAAGCGGTGCGCCGACACGAAACTTCACCGACGGTTTCCGCTGCTCTCGGTCGTGTTTTAACAGGAACTCTCCTGCTTGGTTCAAGCCTCAAAGACTTTGACCGTTTGACCGTGAAAATTGAATCGGATGGCGCGATAAAAGGAATTGTAGCCGAAGCGAACGCCGAAGGCAGAGTGCGCGGATATGTGAAAAATCCGCACGCTGAACTGCCACCGAATGACGACGGAAAATTTGACGTAAAGGGAATTATCGGCGAAGGAATGTTTTATGTCATCCGCGAATCGGGTTATGAAATCGGACTTCACCGCGAACCTTACGTCGGCTCTGTGCCAATCATATCGGGCGAGATTGCCGAAGATTTCGCTTATTATCTGGCAAAATCTGAGCAAATTCCGTCAGCTGTTTTATTAGGAGTTCTACTGCAAAATCAAGAACCTTTCGTTACGGCTTCCGGCGGCGTGATGATTCAAATGATGCCGGGCGCAAACGAACACATCATCACGATAATTGAAGATACAATACGCCGCGCGCCGCATATCACAAGCGTTATAAATAACGGTGCAACACCAAAGGAGCTTGTAAAATTTGCTTTGGGCGAAATTGATTTTGAAATTTTAGAAGAAAAGGAAATCGAATTTGCCTGCAATTGTTCATTTGAACGCGCTGTTTCACTAATCAGTTCGCTCGGCAAAAAAGAAGTCGAAGCGATGCTCGAAGAAGACAAAGGGGCAAAAATGACGTGCGGTTTTTGTAATGAGCTTTACACGCTTGATGAAAACGATTTGCGGAAAATGCTTTAAAAGCTAAACGGGAAAGTTGAGGCGAAAGACGTTGATGAATTGCAGAAGCGCGAGGTTTATCTGACATTGAAAGATTTGCTTTTGGTGCGTTCGCAGACGGGTTTTGTTGAAAAACTCAAGGGAAGAAATATTGACACGAAAAAAATTGCCGCGCTTTTGAAATATGAGGAAGAACTCGAAAAACTGCAAATCGAACTCGTCAAAATGCAGCGTTGGGTACAAGAAAAGAAACGGCGCATCGCCATCATCTTTGAAGGGTGCGACGCGGCGGGCAAAGACGGCACGATTCGGCGGTTTATCGAACATCTCAATCCGCGTACTTTGCCTGTCGTCGCTTTGCCGAAACCGACCGAGGAAGAAACCGGACAATGGTATTTTCAGCGTTATATCGAACAATTACCGAATCGCGGCGAACTCGTTTTCTTTGACCGCAGTTGGTATAACCGCGCCGTGGTCGAAACCGAATCGCGCGGCAGAAAACCCAGAAGCGGAACCAAGCAAATATCACACGTGGTCGGACGGACGGAAAACCGACCAGCAAAAAGGTGGGTGGTTTTAGCGACCCACCTTTTATTTTAGTTAGTGAAAATATTTGCTGTCGCAATATCTTCAGTTCTACCCGCTCCGTCTAAATCTTCCGAAGCGGGTGTATCATTTTGTAATTCTATTGCTCCTATGGCTCCCTACCCTCGTGTTCAGGCTGGTTAGTTATAATACTACATCGCACCCGAATATTGGCGGTGTGTAATGTGCTTGCAGAACCTCTTTATCTCGAAAGTGAACCGGTTTTATCTTGAAACGCCAGTAAAAATGAAAAGGTCGGAGTCATATAAATTTATATGACTCCGACCTTTTCATTTTATGCCAAACCCTGCTCTTTTTTGTTGCCGGGCTTGGGCAAAGGATTCTGAAATACGATCTGTTCTTACTCTATCCGCAGTTAATATCCGAATACGCCTGAGCGATAATAATATTCGTCCCCGCTAACTCGCCAGCTGTAAAGTTGATGCGCAGGGCGTTGATTGTATTAGCCCTCATTTGCCCGGTGCCGGTCGTCGTCGATTGGTTAATGAAGACTTGTCCAATTATATCTCCAGTTGAAAGTCCTCCTACCCTGAGGTTGACCACAGACGTAGTCGACAAATTTATGGCTGTTCCATTGATTACAAGGCCACCGATCATGGTTCTGGGGGAACAAATCGGCGTAGGTATACTACACGCGCACACAGACTCTGCCTGTACAAGGGTGGCGCCAATGCTATTGCCAAGTATCGATGCATCCAGATTAGCGACAGTGGCTCGCGACTGACTTGAATCCGGCCTATTTGCCGCAGGTCCACCCGCAGTGAATGCAGAGATGGCTCCAGTCTGTAAGGTATTAAGTGTTCCCACTCCGCCCAATATAACACTGCCTTGCTCCACCTGTCTTATAAACATCATGCCCGGTCCACTATTGCCCGCTCCGCCACCGGGTGGAAGAGGATCCGTCTGGGCGACAACGGTCGTGACCGTTGCTGCTGGTGGAATAGTCACGTTCGCTTGGATGCCGGTCGCCTGTCCACTAAAGGTGTTGGTTGTCGGCGTCACTGTCCCGCATCTTACGCGTATAAAGGCGGCGTGGAACTGGCTTCCCGCCCGTAACGTGAAATCTACCGGGAGCGCCGGATTAATTGCTGTGAACGTTACCACTACCGGAGCGGTCGTGCCGGGCGCGAATGCCGGTATATTGACTACCGCATTGACTACTGAACCAGGAACAACCGTCAGTGATTGCAAACCGCTTCCCGCATTGACATGGTCAACCGTCACCGAGCCTGGTCCGCTCGATACTCCAAAGGAAGGAATACCGCCCGGGAATAAATCTCCCTCAGAGACGGTCGTGCTTGGCGTGCAAGTACCACCACCCGGAGTCGGTGTCGGAGTTGAAGTTGGCGTAGGTGTCGGCGTAGCTACCGGAGTTGGAGTCGGAGTCGGCGTTGGAGTAGCTACCGGAGTTGGAGTTGGCGTAGGTGTCGGAATTGGAGTTGGATTCGGTGTCGGCGTCGGTGTCGGAGTTGGCCCCCCTGTCATCCCTGTTACACTAATATCATCAATGCCGATCCATTCATCGTCTCCAACCGCATTGACCGTCATTACTCTTATCTCTAGATCAGCGACATTGTTGGTTGCAGCCGGTAGAATCAAATCAATCGCCGTAACCAGCGTGGCTGTCCCGCCTTGCGTCGCATCTGCGATATACGCTTCCGGAACGTCAATAAAAGGTGTTCCTGGTGTCTCGTCGGTACGATACTGCACGGCAACTTGTTGCACGGCATCATTCACCGTACTTAAGTCTCGCACATTAGCTCTAAACCTGATATTGCTAAATCCAGTCGTACTTACCAGCACGTTAATATACGGCGCGTGAGCCGTGTCCGAACCTTTCAGCGCAATGGTCGGATTGGCTATTTCAAATTCGGCGACTCCACCCTCGACCAAAGTATCCGGATTCGCCTGATTAGCCTTGACATTAAGGATAGCCGAATCAGGCAAAACAGTGCGGGCATCGGTTCCGGGCGCGACTGGTATGTCGGCTCCTGAATAACCTCTAATTCGTAAGCCTGGGTTGCCTAAGTCAAAAACATTAGACATTATCGGAAATAAGTAAAATCAATTAAACTGTGTAAATGTTAAGATATGTTGAGTTAAAAGGAAAGCCGAAAGAGTTTTTGGCGGCAACAGGATTGACCGATGAAGAATTTCAAACCTTGCTGCCAACCTTTGAAAAGTGTTATCAACTTTCTTCCACACCGAAACCGAAAGCGACTAAAAAGAAAAAACAACGAGCAAAGGGAGGCGGCAGAAAGGCAAAATTGACGGAAATTAGCGATAAGTTATTGTTCGTTCTGATTTATCAAAAAACATTTCAGTTGCAAACAATGCACGGCTTACAATTCGGTTTGAGCCAACCGCAAACCAATTACTGGATTCATCGCCTTCTGCTTGTTTTGCAGAAAACTCTGCGCGATTTGGGAATGAAACCCGAGCGCCACGGAGAACTTGTAAGCCAAACAATTCAAGCCACAGAAGGCGGAGCAACCTTGAGTCTGGATGCCACCGAAAGAGAGTTACAAAGACCTGTCAATGCCGAGAAACAACGGTCAAAGCAAATTGCAGCCAATTGACTCCCGGAAAGTTCAGAAACTCAATCGAGCCATGCGACATCGCAATGACCAAAACCGGCAATGAAAAGACGGCGGCGAGCAAAAACTTACGGCGTAACTCTTTGTATTCGACTTCGCGCCA
>MWYZ01000053.1 GCA_002050365.1 Acidobacteria bacterium 28-1 | reverse complement strand
AGACTAAAACTAATTGTTCTTTTATACTTTTCATTGTGTAATCTCCTTCTTTTCGAGCAGGTTTTTTCTCAAAATCATTCTACTCATTTTTTGGAGATTACATAATTTTCTAATCAGGACTCAGGTTAATCTAAATGAATAAACTTTCAAATGTTTCGGCTCTAAAATTTCCACGTTCAAAGACGGATGATTTATATCCTGCTCGAAAAGTTCTTTAGCTTTCTGAAACTTTCTGCCAAGCTTATGTTTCTTCAAATATTTATGTATATCATCTTTTAACGGCTTTGTTTTCATTCCGCTTGGCATATATTTCGGACGTTTCAAATCCGGCTTTCAAATCTCTTAAAAATTCCTCGCTGTATCCGACTTCACCAAATTCCTGCATTACATTATCTAAGGAAATGCTTTTATCGTATTCTTCCAATTCGACGGTTTTCTTAATCACTATCTCTATATTTCTCGAAAGTAATTCTTTGATGACATTCAACACCTTGTCGTCAATTTCGGTTGATTTTACATTTAAAATTGCCTGCATTCCTTTTTCCTTTTTAATTAACAAACCTTCTCATTTTCACGCTAATCACAAATCCGATAGCGATAAATGTCGATAACACTGCTGAAAGTCCCGCACTCATTAGTGGAAGCGGAACGCCGATGACCGGCAAAAAGCCCAAAGCCATCCCGACGTTAATAAAAATTTGAAACGTCAGAGAGCCGACAATTGCCATTATCACGAGCATTCCGGCACGGTCGGGAGCTTGCCTTGCGCCGGCAATTAACCGCGACAGAAGCATTGCATAAGCGAGCAGAAGCGAGATGCAGCCGATAAAACCGGTGTTTTCCGCTGTGACCGCAAAAATAAAATCGGTATGCGGTTCGGGCAGAAATTTTAAAACGCTCTGCGAAGTTTCCGTGTCGCCCTTGATGCCCGATAAGCCGCCTTTGCCGACCGTAATCATTGACTGAACGGTATGATAACCGTAGCCGCGCGGGTCGGCACTTTCCGGGTCGAGAATAACTTTGATGCGTTCCTGTTGATAGCCCTTAATTTTTCCTGTTTCAACACCGACGTAGTAAGCGAGCGGCATAAAAATCAAGCCTGCGACGATTGTTAAAAGAACATAACGAACTTTAATTGCCGAAAGAAAAAGCACGACGGCGAGCAGCGGAAAATAAGTCATCGCCTGTCCCGCGTCCGGCTCGAGCAGAATCAAACCGACGGGCGCGGCTAAAATCAACGCTCCCGTAAGTATTTCCCTCAACTTCAAACTGCCTAACTTGCGCGCGCCGAAATACTTTGCCAACATCAAAATCGTCGGAATTTTAACAAACTCCGAAGGTTGAAATTGTCCGATAATCGGCAATTTCAGCCACGCTTGTTGTCCATTAACCTTTACGCCCAAAGGAGTCAAAACGAGCAACAATAAAACTAAACTCAATCCGTAGAAAATCGGTGCGGCATCAATCACGCGGCGATAATCGGTCGCGGCGATAACGGTCAACGCCACGAGCGCGATAAACAAACCCGTGATTTGTTTCGACCAATAACTTTCCGTCGGCTGCGCGTTGTATATTTGCCATACGCCGAAACTGACGATGGCAACCGCCAGCAAAGCCGTCAGCCAATCGAAATCTCTTAGATTACGTTTTTCAAGAATTGCAACCATAAATCCTTTTCAATTACGAATTTCAAATTACGAATTACGATGTGGTTTTCAATTCGTAATTTGAAATTCGTAATTGAATTCATTTCTTCGCCATCTGCTGTCCGCCTAGTAAATCTGAATGATTTTTTAAGAGATAAGCGTTATAAACGCCGATTACCGCCGGAGCCGCGTTTGATGCGCCGAAGCCGGAGTTTTCGATTAAACCTATGACTGCGATTTCCGGTTTGTAAGCCGGAGCAAACGAGACAAACCAAGCATGGTCTTTCGCACCGCCCGAACCAATTTCCGAAACTTGCGCCGTTCCGGTTTTGCCGGCGATTTCAAAATTTGGATTCTTGAATCGTCCGGCAGTTCCGCCGTTATTGACCACGCCCCACATTCCTTCCAAAACCATTTTATTTTGTTCGGGCGTCATCTCGATAATTTTCGGTTCAGGATGTTGAAATCCAAAACTCTGGCGCGGCGGAACATAATTCGCTTCGCCCTCTTCGCCGATTGCGCCGATGGCTTTAAACTCCTTCAAAAGATGCGGCACAAACATTTTTCCCTGCACGCCAACGCTCGACACCGCGCGAATCATCGCAATCGGCGTAACAACCACCGTGTCTTGTCCGATTGCCGCGAAAACGGTTCTGATGTCGTTCCATTTGCCTTCGTTTTTGACGACGATCGGCATCCAAGATTTCGGCGTTTGGCTAATTTTTTCGTTCGGTAAATCAATCCCCGAACGCTTGTCATAATCGAACGTTTCAACCATTTTAACCAAACCTTGAACGCCCATTTTTAAAGCGAGCCGGTAATAGTAACCGTCGCACGAATGAGTGATTGCCGACGGCAGATTCGGTGTGCCGTGATTGCCGCTCGTATCGCGCGTGAAGCGATTGCCGACTTGAATTCCGCCGCCGCAAACGATGCTGTTGCTTTTGGTAGTGATTGCGCCTTGCTGCAAAGCGGCGACCGATTCGGGAATTTTCCAAGTCGAGCCGGGCGGATAACGCCCTTGAATCGCGCGATTCAAAAGCGGTCTTTCTTTGTCGGTGTAATACTGCGCGATTTCCTTGCGTCCTTCGGGCGTGGCGATGCGCGTTACAAACGAATTCGGGTCAAACGACGGCGCGGAAGCCATCACCAAAATCTCGCCGTTGTTCGGGTCCATCGAGATAATCATTCCGCGCTTGGTCGAGGAATTAGCAAGCTGCTCTTCAGCCGCAAGCTGTAAATCAAGATCAATGGTCGAAACTAAATCCTGTCCGGCTTGCGGCTGCACAACTTCAATTTCACTCTGCACGCGCCCGCGGCTGTCAACGATAACTTTTCGGTAGCCGGGTTTGCCGCGCAGAAATTCGTCGTAATACTGTTCGAGTCCGCCTTTGCCGACAATATCGCCGGGGCGAAAACCTTTTTCAATCACTTCCGGTTTTTCCAGTTGTTTCGGGCTAATTTCGCCGACGTATCCAAGAACATGTGCGAGCGTTTTACCGAGCGGATAAAAGCGTTGCGGCTGAAGCTCGATGCGAAGTTCCGGATATTCAGATTCGTGAGCGGCAACCCAAGTAATGTCCTGGATAGTCGCATTTTCCTTCAAAACCATCGTTTCAAAGCCGGGCTGTTTTTTTATGAGATTGATGCGTTCAATTAGATATTGGCGGTCAACGTTCAAACCTCTCGCGTAATCCTCGATGCGGTCGCTGATGTCAATTTTCTTAATCGGTTCGTTCGATAAAGTTATATTGTAAGTCGGACGCGAATCAACCAGGAGTTTTCCTTGGCGGTCAAAAATCGCTCCGCGTGGCGCGGGAATTGGAATCAGACGAATCCGTTGGTTTTCAGCTTTATCGCTGTAATAATCGCCTTTGACAACCTGCAAATAATAAAGCCGCGCACCGAGAATCGCCAGCAAAACAAAGGCGATAACTTGAATTGAGCCGACTCTGATACCTAAATTTTGCGCTTGGTCGTATAATTTCATTTATAAGTTTTCAATACTTCTTATAACTCTGCAACTTTACGTAATTCTAAAACCATTTATAACTTTCTAGATTATCTTCTATCGCTTAAACGAATCGGATTACGCCGACGGGTTTGGCGGCGGGGCGTAAAAACTTCGCGTTTCGCTCTTTTGACATTTTCCGTGAAAATAACATTGAAAAGCAAGAAAATAATTGTTCCCGCGATGGTCGTTCCGATAAGCGTGTAAGCGATGGTCGTAACAAATGGTCCGGTCGGCTCTTGTCCGAGCAGACGGTGCATACCGTAATAAACCAAATCATCCAGCAAGCAAGCACCGGCTAAGACGGGAATTCGCAAAAGAAGGTTGTCCACATAGACCCGCCGGACAAGCTCCGAAACAACGAATGCAATTAAGGTTTTAGAGAAGCCGTTCGCGCCGAGCAGTCCGCCGCTTAAAGCGTCAACCGCGATGCCCGCAAACGTGCCGTAAAACAATGCCCTGATTGAACTTCCCTGAAGCGCGGCATAAACGACGATAATTAAAGGAAAATCAATATAAGCGAAAGGCTCGGCGACATTTCGAAGCGTCCATTGAAGCAGGACGGCGATAATCAATGCAACTGTGATTTTTACGTGTTCCATTTTAAGTAAGTTTAAGGTTCAAGGTTCAAGGTTCAAAGCTAAGTGCAACTTGAAACCCTGAACTTTGAACCTTGAACTTATTTCTTTTTCGCTGCGTTCGGCAGAGATTTATCGAATTCGGGACGCGGCGGCGGTTCATAGAGCAAAACGACAACTTCCTGCATTGAAGAAAGTTTCGCGCTCGGCTGAATAAAAATTTGTTGGGCAACAGTCGCCGAACCGGCGCGGACTTCGACCACTTCGCCTATCTTCAAACCCGCCGGGTAAATGCCGTCCTGTCCGGTTGTATAAACGCCTTCGCCAACTTTAACTTCAACACTGCCCGGCACATAACCCATTTCAAGAAGTTCTTTTCTTCCATTACTGCTGACGACACCCAGCGCGTTCGACGTGCCGAGTTCGCCGACCACCGCTCCCAAACCTGATTTGTCTTTAGTTATCAAAGCAACTTGCGCCGTCAGCGGACTAACGGCGGTAACTCTGCCGACTAAACCGCCATTTGTAACAATCGGCATATTAAGTTTTACGCCGTCGAGACTGCCGCGATTGATAATCGAAGTATCAAACCACGCCGACGAATCGCGTCCGATGATTTGCGCGGACAAAGTTTTATAGGCGGATTGTTCTTTTAACCCGAGAAGCGATTTCAAACGCTCGTTTTCAACAGTTAAACTTTTGCTGTTTTGAACTTCGATTTCCAGTTCTTGGATGCGCTGTTTGAGAATATCGTTTTCGCTTTGTGCAGTTCGCAGGGAAGAAATTGATTGAAAATAATTGCTTATGCCTGAACTGAGAGAGGTTGCGGGCGATTGAACAAAATCGGCGGTTGTCTGCGCCCAAACGCGAATCACGCGCTGCTCCGAATTTGCTTCACGCGCGTCAAACGCCATCAATACAAAATTGCTCAAAAGCAAAAGAAGCATTATCCACGGCGTTATTTTCCAAACTTCTTTTTGAGTTCGCTCAACCATCTCTCTCAAAGGATAAAGGCGAAAGGATAAAGGATAAATTTAATCCCACTTTTTCGCCTTTATCCTTTCGCCTTTATCCTTTTCTAGCCTCCTGTCATCATTGTGTTATCCCATTTAACACGCTTGAGTAGTTCAAAATCCGAAAGCATTTTGCCCGTTCCCAACACAACGCTCGACAGCGGGTCATCGGCAATTACGACGGGCAGTCCGGTTTCAATCATAAGGCGCTTATCGAGATTTTTGAGCAATGCGCCGCCGCCCGTCAACACGATTCCGCGCTCGACGATGTCGGCGGAAAGTTCCGGCGGAGTTCTCTCCAGCGCAACCCGCACGGCGTTGATGATCGTCGCCACCGAATCCGATAGTGCTTCGCGGATTTCTTCGTCAGAGATTGAAATAGTCTTTGGAATTCCTTCGATAAGATTCCGTCCGCGAACTTCCATCGAAAGCGGTTCTTCGAGCGGAAAGCCTGAACCAAGCGCGATTTTGATGGCTTCCGCCGTCCGTTCGCCAATCAACAAATTGTATTTGCGTTTAATATACTGCGTTATCGCCTCGTCCATCTCGTTGCCGGCAATCCGCACGGCGCGTGAATAAACGATGCCGGAGAGCGAAATAACGGCGATGTCAGTTGTGCCGCCGCCGATGTCCACCACCATATTTCCGTGCGGTTCGGTAATCGGAAGTCCCGCACCGATTGCCGCCGCCATCGCTTCTTCAACCAGATAAACTTCAGACGCTTTAGCACGATACGCCGAATCTTCGACGGCGCGGCGTTCAACCTGCGTAATTTCTGAGGGAATTCCGATGACGACGCGCGGACGCACCCAAGATTTCCCGTTGTGGGCTTTGCGTATAAAATGCTGAAGCATTTTTTCCGTGACTTCAAAATTCGCAATCACGCCGTCTTTCATCGGACGAATGGCGACGATATTGCCGGGCGTTCTGCCCAACATTTCCTTCGCGTCACGCCCGACGGCTTCGACTTGATTGGTAACTTTGTTGATTGCAACGATGGAAGGTTCTGAAACGACGATTCCGCGACCTTTCGCATAAACGAGTGTGTTTGCCGTGCCGAGGTCAATCGCCAAATCGCTCGAAAACAAACTAAATAAAGACTTAAATGCCATTTTTGATAAATATCCGTTCTTAAATTTTCAAATTGATTCTACCTAAAGGAAGATGTTTTTTCGGGAAAAACCGTTTGCCTTAGGTTAGGAAGACCGTCTGCGTCAGATTCAACCATTAAGCATACAACGACTACATTTAATTATGCTATTTATAACACGCTTTTTTCAAATTTTTTTCAAATTTTATTTCGATACTTTTTCACAAAAAAATGGCGGTCAAAGACCGCCACTAAACAGACCGACAATTTTTTCACCATTAGGATTTTTCTTTCGCAATCAACGGCTCGTTTGACTTTTCGGAAACTGTTTCCGCACCCGGAATTCTATAATTTACCGCCATCGGCTCGGTCGCTTCCGTTTCCAAAGCCGCGTTTAAGACATCGCTGACGCGCATTGCCGGAATAATTTCGAGTTCCTTTAACACATCTTCGGGAATTTCTTCTGTGTCGGCTTCATTGCGGTCCGGCAAAATTATCCGCCGAATTCCGGCACGATGCGCTGCAAGAACTTTTTCCTTGATTCCGCCGACCGGAAACACTAAACCGGAGAGCGTGATTTCGCCGGTCATCGCCGTATCGGAACGAACCTTTCTGCCTGTGTAAAGCGACGCGAGAGCCGAAGCCATCGTTACGCCCGCGCTTGGACCGTCCTTCGGAATCGCGCCCGCCGGAACGTGCAGATGAACGCCGTTTTCTTTTATCGCATTCGTTGGAATATTAAATTCCGCCGCGTGCGACCACAGATATGAACGCGCCGCTTGCGCCGATTCCTTCATCACGTCGCCCAATTGTCCGGTTAAAGTCAAACCGCTTCCGCCCGGCAGCGCAGTCGCTTCGATAAATAGAACTTCGCCGCCCATCTCTGTCCAAGCCATTCCCGTCGCTACGCCCGCCGGATTTTCTTCCCGCGCCTTTTCGGGATAGAAACGCGGTGCGCCAAGATATTTTTTAACTTCCGTCGGCGTGATTGTCTCGTGCATTTCATCGCCTTGCGCGACTTTGAGCGCGACTTTTCTGGCTAAGTTTCCGATTGTTCTTTCGAGTTGCCGAACGCCGGCTTCGCGTGTATATCGTCCGGTTAAAAGATTTATCGCGTCGTCTGTGATTTCGATTTGGTTTTCTTTTAAACCGTTTTCCTTAATTTGTCGTGGAACAAGATATTGCTTAGCGATATTGAGTTTTTCCATATCGCTGTAACCCGCAAGTTGGATAATTTCCATTCTATCGCGCAGCGGCGCGGGAATCGGTGCAAGTTGATTGGCGGTCGCAATAAAGAAAACTTTCGATAAATCGAACGGCAAATCTAAATAATGGTCGCGGAACGAATTGTTTTGCTGCGGGTCGAGAATTTCAAGCAGAGCCGCCGACGGGTCGCCGCGATAATCGTTGCCGAGTTTGTCAATTTCGTCGAGCATCATCACCGGATTATTCACGCCGACGCGCCGCAGCGATTGAATAATTCTGCCCGGCATCGAACCGATATAAGTCCGCCGATGTCCGCGCAGTTCGGCTTCGTCGCGCATTCCGCCCAAACTCATTCTTTCAAATTCGCGTCCCAGAGCGCGGGCGATTGAGCGTCCGAGAGAAGTTTTACCGACTCCAGGCGGTCCGACAAAAAGAATAATCGGACTTTTTGAATCAGGTCGCAGTTTAATTACCGCCAGCGATTCCAAAATTCTTTCTTTGATATCTTCTAAGCCGTAATGGTCTTCATCAAGTATTTTTCTCGCTTCAGCTAAATCCAATTTTTCTTCGCTGGATTTTTTCCAAGGCAATTCCAAAACGTATTCGAGATACGTTCGGATAACGTGATAATCAGGCGCGGCTTGCGGCAACTGCTCCATTCTTTTCAATTCACGTTCGGCTTCTTTTCGCACTTCATCAGGCAAATCGGCGGTTTCCAATCTTTCACGCAACTGCTCAGCTTCCGCCTTTTCGCCCGTATCGTCTTCGCCGAGTTCCTTTTGAATCGCCTTCATTTGCTGGCGCAAAATGTAATCGCGCTGCGATTTATCCATTTCCGTCTGCGCTACATTGGCAATTTTCGAGCGAATCTGCATAATCTCGACTTCTTTAGCGAGAGCCGCGTGAGTCAACATCAAAAGTTCATCCGTCGTGCTGGCTTCAAGCATTTTCTGCTCGGTTTCTACGCCCAAGTCAAGCACTGACGCGAGAAAATATGAAAGCTGAACCGCATTGGTTTGCGAGGTAACCGCCATTCTGATTTCAGGCGGAACTTGCGGCAGCATCGCCAACGCTTCCTGCACAAGCCCTTGAATGTTGCGTTTCAAGGCTTCGACTTCTTCTTTATCGACAATTACCAAATCGGGCAAAACTTCAACTTTCGCCTTTAGAAAAGGCTCTTCCTGAATCCAATCAGTAACGCGCACGCGGTCAACGCCCTGAACGATAAGCTGCATTGTCGCATCGGCTCGCATCATCCGTTTGATGTTAACGATTGTCCCGACTTGGTAAAGGTCTGAAGATTTCGCTTCATTACCGGTTACATCAGCATTTATTGTCGTAATACAACAGATGAGTTTTTCCTCTGTCGAAAGCGCAAATTCCACAGCTCTGATGGAACGCTCGCGTCCGACCGCAAGCGGCACAACCGTTTCTGGAAATAGCGTGGTGTTTTGTAGAGGCAGAATGGCTATTTCAAATTGTTTGGGCGTTTTTGTTTCTGTGCTATCGCTTTGATTTTGTATGTTTTCTTCAGCCATAAATTTTGAGTGTTTATTTGATGTTTTTTTGTCGCTTATGGTTTCGTCTTTTCTCCTTTCCACAAACGAATTATCAGCAAGCCGTTGTCAAAGTTATGTTCGACGCTCGCGCCTTCAATCGAAGCGGGAAACGCCAGAGTTTTCTCGAAACGACTGTAAGTGATTTCCATCTGCTGAAAAGTCATCCCGACGGCGCACGATTTGTCGCGCCGACAGCCCGCGATGTAAAGTTGATTGCCTTGAATGTCAATTTCGATTTCTTCCGCCGAAACGCCCGCTAATTCAACTTTTACCAGCCAACCGTCAGGCGTTTGGTAAATATCCGCCGATGGATACCAAAGTCTGCCCGAAGGCTTGGTGTCTTTTGACGAAGCCAAAAAATGAAAGTAACGATTGATTGATTTTGCCATATTTCAATTTTGGATTTTAGATTTTAGATTTCTGTTATCAAAAATCGTCTCTTTCTAATTTCTCAAAATCCCGTGTCATCCGCGTTTATCTGCGGCTAATTCTTTTTCCAAAAAGCTGTGCCGCTTGAAATTTCTTCAAGCGTTTCGGCAATTTCGCGTTCGTCTTCCATTTCCAGGGCAACATCCGCCATTGAAACGATGCCTTGCAAAACGCCCGCCTCATTGACAATCGGCACGCGTCGCACTTGTCGTTCACCCATCGTGCGAATCACTTCAAACGCGAAATCGTCCGGTTTTGCCGTATAGAGCGTCGTCGTCATCACTTCGCCAACGGTTGTTTCCGCATTTTTACCTTCTGCAACCGCGCGAACGACAATATCGCGGTCGGTAACGATGCCGACTAATTTATTAGTGTCTTTTTCCACGACGGGCAACGCGCCGATGTCGCCGTCTTTCAACATTTGCGCGACTGCTCGGAGCGTCATTTCGCCGTTCGCCGTCGAAACTTTGCTCGTCATAATCTCGCGGCAGCGCACACGCGATTTCGCCGAAGCCGATTCTTCACTCATTTTAAAACTCCAAACTAATCAAATAGTTTTCTATTATTTTGTTAAACATCAGACAATAAAGCAAGCGGGAAATTTTCGATTGCCGATTTGCGATTTGCGATTTGTTTGCGCCAAACTAAATTTGGAATTTGAAATCTGAAATTTGGAATTAACGAATGGGAAAATCTGCGAAAACAAGCGCAAGCCACAACGCGAAGGAAAAAAAATCATAGTTGGACGAGTCAAAGTCATGCCGCTGGGACACGATGCAACCGTCAAACAAAAGAGTATTTTGCCTGTGGTCACTTTCTTCATAATATTTTAGCCACCATACTTTCAAGTTTCGACTAAACATATCTTTAAGATTTTTTATAAATTTATATCTACAACTATTTCTGTTTTTTCAAAATAATTTTTCGTAATTCTCCAACAAATCTGCCGGATTTTGATAAATTGCCGCGCAGCCTTTCTCGCGCAAATTCTTTTCGGCAAAGCCGCCGCACAAAACACCGATGATTTTAAGTTTCGCTTTCGCTGCTGCTTCCGCGTCGTAAGGCGTGTCGCCGATGACGAGAACCGTTTCGGGCGCGGGATTGCCAAGAAGTTTGAGCGCGGCTTCAAAAATATCGGGTTCGGGTTTCGATTCTTCCGCGTCGTCCGCTGAAGTTGATTTTTCGACTAAATCTTCAATGTCCGCAATTTTTTTATATTCTTCGACTTCGTCTTCGTTTGATGATGAAGCGAGCGCAACTTTTTTGCCGTCATCTTTGATTTTCTGAAAAAGCTCGCGCACTTTCGGAAACGGTTTGACGCGCGACATATATTCACGTTTAAAAATCTTGCCGCGCAAATCAGCAATTTCATCACCAAATTTTTCGATTTCCTGGTCGGTTAAAAATTCGGGCAAAAGCGTGTCCGCGCCTTTGCCGATTTGCGGGCGAATTTTCTCAAACGCAATTTTTTTGCCGTATTTTGCAAACGCCTTCTGCCACGCCTCGGCGTGAAAATCGTTGGAATCAATCAATGTTCCGTCAATGTCAAAGATAAATGCTTTAATCATAATGTGCTTTAATCATAAAATGCTTTGCCGTTCCTGTGCACCCGTGGCGAATGAAGCTAACAGCAAAAATACAAAAGCAAAATTTTTCAGTAGTAGGTTACTCGACATAATAAATGGTAATGAAATTTTTGAACGCTTCTTTGGGATTAGTTTTTACCCGCGACGCGACATTGTAAGTCAAAATTAATCTCCGCTTCAAACGTGCGATTCCACGGCAAATCAAAACTCAAATCCGACGGCTTTTCGCAACTCACGTTTTTTTGAAGACCGTTTTTGTTTTTGCGAAAATAAACGTCAGAAAACTCGGCGAACGAATCGAGCATCAGTTTTCGGCTGAATGCCTCAACCTTTTCGGAAGCTTCATCGCTCAAACGCAACGTACTCCATTTGTTTTGCGCGATAAAATCTTTAGCTTTAGCTCTGACCTCGGTGTGATAATAATAATCGTCCAAAACGCGATGAAACGTGAACCAGTTTTGCGCCGCCCAGATGCGGTTTGCGGCATCTTTCGACCGCATTAATTTCGCCTGCGCCAGAGCAAAAATCACGCCTTGCGGCAAGGTCGTGCCGATAGTATTTCCCGCCGTATTCCACGAAGCGTAGCTGTTTAATTCGGGAAAAATGTTTCGACTGCCGAGTTCGGCAGTAAATTTCGGGTCGCCACCCTGCACGTCGCCCTTCGGGTCAATGTCGGCAACGACGATTCGGTTGCCTTTTTTAATTTTTTCTTCAATTTCACGCGCAAAACTCTCGGCTCTGCCCGGTTCAAACCGCGAAGCGTAAACATAAAAAAGCAAATCCGCTTGCGCTTCGTTTTTAACTTCCTGCGAACCTGTGGCTTTGACGTGAAAGCTGACGGTTTCGCGCAAAGCGCGGTCTTCAAAAGGCATCACTTTATTTGCCGATTCTTCCGACGAATAAACGGCTTTGATTCGCGGCGAAAAATTAAAATGCCGGTTCAAAGCGCGTGCCAGCAACAGCATCGAAACTTCGTCTGCGCCGGGTTGAACAGCGATTCGGTCAGTTAATTTTAGTTTATTAACTTCGGCAATCAATCGTTCGCGGTCGGCAACGTGAATACCGCGCGGTTTTGCATCGTCTTGCGACAAAACCAAATAGTCAATTGTGCCTTCGCGGACAAAATCAATCGCTTTGAGATTGACTGCCAAATCTCGCTGCCGCGCATTTTTATAATCAGTTAAAACTTCCGACGGAATTTCCCGTTCGAGTTTGGCGGTTTCCGCTTTCGATTCCGCATACGGCGAGATTTCCGCCCAGCGCGACAGCCTCTCGCGGTAACTTTCGTTTTTACCGTCGCCGGTTGGCGCAAGGCGCATAATCACGCTTTGAACGTAAACGGTTAATTTCGGCGCCCGGCGTTTGATTTCGCGCAGCACCTCGATTCGTCCGAGCGCGTCTGCCGCCGTCGTTTCACCGTATCGCCGCATTGCGACGAGTCCGCCGTAAGCCGTCATATCAAGCGAAACGATTGCCGAATCGAACCGTTTCAAATCCTGCGCTTTGAGCCATTCGACAATTTTGTCGGATTGTCCGGGCGTGGTGAATTTGCCTAAAAGCTTGCTCGGCGGCGTAATAATTTCGGCATCGCCAATCAAGCCCATTTTCACTGTAAACTGCAGACACGGCGGACGGTCGTCCAGCGGAACGAGCAAAATTTTCGTGTTAAGTTTTGGCTGGTTTTGCGCAAAAACCGCCAATGCCGAAAACAAAACTAACGCGCCAAGAAAGACGGCTGAACATAGATTTTTTATAAATTTCATAATGGAAAATTTCTGCTGCTTTTGCTGCTTCACCTGCCGTTTTTCGATAAGTAAAAGGTGGCGCGGTAACGGTCGGCGCGGTATGTCGTGCGCGCCGATTCAATCGGTTGATTTGATTCGGAAAACACGACGCGATGCACTACCAAAACGGGCGTGTCGGTTTTAATGCCGAGTTGTTTAGCCGCGAATGGTGTCGCCGCCGCCGCTTCCAAACTTTCCGCTGCGTGGTGCATTTGCAGATTGTAATTTTGCACCAGAATTTGATACAACGAGTTTTTCGTCAAATCCGCTTTGTCCAGTTTCGGGCAAAGCTCGGCGGGCAGAAACGTTACTTCAAACGCCATCGGCTCGTCATCGGCAAGCCGCAATCGTTCGAGATGAAAAACCTCGACTCCTTCGGTTTCCAGATGCAAATCTTGTTTTACCTGCTCGTCGGCAATTTCGCGCTTCAATCTCAAGGCCCGCGAGCTTGGCATTAATCCGAGCGATAGCATTTCTTCGGAAAAACCGCTCAGGTTTCGCGTGTGAACGTCAATCTTCGGGTTGGTGACAAAAGTCCCTACGCCGCGCTCATAATAAATTAATCCGTCTTGCCGCAAACGCTGCACTGCCTGCCTGACGGTCATCCGGCTGACACCGTAAAGTTCAGCTAATTCGCGCTCGGACGGAAAATTTTCGCCGGCTTTCAGCTCGGTCGTTTGAATTTGAAGCCGCAACGCTTCGCATATTTGCGAGTGTAGCGGAGTGGCGTCATTACGCCGCAAAATTGTTTGTGCCATTTTTCAATTTTAAAAGAAAGCGGACTAGACCATAGCGGATTGATACCACGATATTCAAATTTGTGTCAAATAAATTGCCATATATCAATCACAAAAATTATTTATGTCGCAATTTGTGATTTTGGGTTGACATTGATGTTGCTTTTTTGTTAAAAGCTAGTGGTCTAGTCCACTATTTGATATTCCAGAAAATTTAGCAATTTAGTTCATTTGCAAATCTAAATGTGCTTGATACGAGTCTGAAAAGACCAAGCATCTTTTTATTTGAACGACGAAATTTTTCACATTCTTTTTAGCGCAATTAAACGTTGATTGCCACGGGAAATTTAACGAACCTTTTTAACTCGAAGTAATTACTTGTTTCATGTTGCCGAAAAATAATTTCTTGTTGTAGGTCAACATAAAACGGACTGATACAATTTTTAATCTTGAGGAAAAGCTATGAATTACTTGAAAAGAAAATCTATTGTGCTGTTGGAAACGTTTCTTTGCCTAGCCTTGTTTGCCGGCTCAGCTTTTGCACAACAAATTACAGCGACCGTTTCGGGAACGATTACCGACCCAGCCGGCGCGGTCGTTCCGGGCGCGACCGTGACGGCGGCTTCCATTGAAACCGGGCTTGTCAAAACCGCGACGACAAATGACGACGGGCAATACACCATCGCTTTTCTACAACCGGGAAGCTATAACATTACAATTGAGAAATCTGGGTTCGCCTCCGTTTCGCGCGAAAACATCAAACTTGAAGTCGCGCAAACGGCGAGTGTTGACATTACGCTCGGCGTTACGGCTGGACAAGTAACGGTTGAGGTGGCGGGCGATGAAACGCCGCTTCTGCAAACCGAAACTTCAAATCTGGAAACTACCATCGAAAGTAAGTTGGTTGAAGATTTGCCTTCGGTCGAGCGCAATATCTTTTCGTTCGTCAATTTAGTTCCCGGCACGATTGATACAAACGTTGCCTTGGGAAATCCGAACGGCGCGATTGGCTCGTCGACGAATCGCAATTTTTTCGATTCAAACTTTGCGGTTAACGGCGGACGGGCTTCGACAAACGACGTTTTGCTCGACGGCGTAACAAATACCATCGGCGATTTCAACGGTGTGACAATTTCGCCGCCGCAGGATGCGGTGCGCGAATTCAAAGTCGTCTCCGGCGTTGCTCCAGCCGATTACGGACGCACGGGCGGCGGCATCGTCACAATTTCCTCAAAGGCGGGAACGCAAAAATTTCACGGCGCGCTCTACGAATATTTTCAAGACGGAAATTTAAACGCCAACGGATGGCAGCGCAATCGGCTTCGGCAAGCGCGTATTAATCAACTTTCCCGCCATCAGTTCGGCGGCGCCATCGGCGGACCGATATATTTTCTCGGTTTCGGCGAAGGCGGAGACGTAATAAACAAGCTCGAAAAAACATTTTTCTTCACAAATTACGAAGCCCGGCGCGAAAAAAATCCCTTCACGCGAACGCTTACCGTCCCGACAGTGAGGATGCGCACCGGCGATTTTGGCGAGCTGCTCGGCGCACCCCGCACCGGCGTAACAAATGCCGACGGCTCGACTGCGCTTTTTGGGCAGATTTATAATCCCTATGGCACGCTAGTTAATAGCAGAAGGCAGGCGTTTGCCGGAAATAATTTGAGCAATCTCCCGATTTGCCCGGCTACGGGACCGCGGACGCAAGCCTGCAAAGACCCGGTTGCGCTGGCGGTTTTGCAATTTCTTCCGCTGCCGAACCAACCCGGCTTAGTCAACAATTTTCTTTATTCGGACACGGTTGATTTTACCCGCGATATATTTTCGGCGCGGGTTGACCATACCGTATCCGAACGGCAAAACTTTTTTGTCCGCTTTAGTTATGAAAAAAGAAGAACCGCGCCGCCGAATTTTTTCGGAACTCCGGCGACGGCAATCGCAATTGTGACGGACAAGTTTGTGAACACGACGTTTAATCACGTCTTGAATTTGACCTCAAATGTAATTAATAATTTCCGTTACGGATTCACGCGGGCGGCGGCGCTTCAAGGCCCTGAAAGTTTCGGTTTTGACCCGGGAACTCTAGGATTTCCTTCTTACTTAGGCGTCAACGCGCCGGTATTCGTCTTTCCTACTTTTACTATCGGTGGCGGCGCGGAAGGCTCAACCTTAGCCGGCGAAATTACGGGTAGTCAGATTGGCGGTTCGGGAAACGACCAGGCGCGCGATACGCATAATGCTTCGGATTCGGTTACCTGGCTGCGCGGTTCGCACACCTTTCGGCTCGGCGCGGAATACCGTTTATATCGTTTCTATCCTTTCCAATTTCTGACTCCGACAGGCAGCTTTTCGTTCAACCGTCTTGCAACGCGCGGTCCGACCTTGACCGCGCCCACGCCAGCCGAAGCCTCCGGGTCGTCGTTCGCTTCATTTCTGCTCGGAATCCCTTCGGGAATTACGCAGGAAGTTGTCGCGCCGATAAGTATTTATCACCATTATGGCGCGGGCTACATTCAGGACGATTGGAAAGTTTTCCGCAATTTAACGCTCAACCTCGGTTTGCGCTGGGATTTTGAAACGGGGACGGCGAGTCCGCAAAAGCAAATCACGACCTTTGACTTTGACGCCGCTTCGCCCCTGCAAGGTAGGTTAAATTTGACTAATCTCGACCCGTCTGTTGCCGCGCTCAATCCGAACATTAGAAATCTAAACGGTTTGTTGAGCTTTCCGGAAGGTCCTCAAACCAAAACTAACAAAGACCGTTTCGCGCCGCGCGTCGGCTTTGCTTACAGCTTAAACAACAAAACTACGATTCGCGGCGGCTTCGGAATGTTCTTTTTACCGATTTCGCTCGAAGCCGTCACAGCGGTTGGGGTGAACTTTACGAACAGCCAATCTCAAACGCCGTTGGACACTGCACAAGTAACGGCTTCAACCGTGTTTCTGAGCAATCCGTTTCCAAATGGTTTGCAGGGAGCAACCGGAAACACGCGCGGCGCAAACACGCAGCTCGGCAACAGTTTGGCGGGCGTGGTCGAGCCGGAACGTCCGAATCCTTACAACATGCAATATAATCTCGTTATTCAACGGGAGCTTGCAAAAAATTTAGTTTTGGACATTGCTTACGTCGGCAGCCGCGGCAGAAATCTTCCGTCGCGTGATATTAACTTAAATCAAATTTCGCCCGACGCTCTGGCATATGCCCGCGCAAATTTTAGCAATCCAAACACTTGCGGTGCCGCCGCTTGTACATCGGTTGCTACTTTCTTGTCGTTTGCGATAGCAAATCCGTTTGCGGGACTTGTGCCGGGAACACTGCTCAATAGCGCAACGATTCCGCGCGCCCAATTATTGCGGCGCTTTCCGCAATATCAAACGGTTACATCGTCGCGCCCACTGATCGGTCGGAGCGATTACAATGCTTTGCAAGTCAATCTTCAAAAACGTTTTAGCGACGGGTTATCAATTCTCGCTAATTACACCTGGTCAAAATTGCTCGACACGGGCGGCGTCGGAAACGGCGCGTCGTTTACGGATCCGACAAATGCCGAAGACATTTTTAATTTCGACGAAGAATACTCGTACTCGACTTTGGACGTGCCGCATCGGTTTACCATCAGTTCGACTTACGAATTGCCAATCGGGAAAGGTAAATTGATCGGCAAAAACTGGAACGGTTTGACCAATGCGATTCTCGGCGGCTGGCAGATTTCCGGCACAGCCGTTTACCAAAAAGGCGCGCCGCTGACAATTACAAACGCCACCGCTTTCCCAGGCGGCGGCAGCACGTTAACGACAATCGGCAACTCGCAGCGGCGTCCAAATCGGATTTCCGGTGTTGCCCCGACGTCCGGCAACATCGGCGATCAGGTTCGTCAAGGTTTATCAATCTTCAATTCAGCCGCTTTCTCTCAACCGAGCGACGTTCTTTTTGAATTCGGCAGTGCCGCCAGAACTTACAACGACATCCGCCGTGATAATTATAAAAACGTGGATTTGTCCGTTATCAAAAACGTCGGATTCGGCGAAGGCAGACAAAAATTACAGCTGCGCGCCGAATTCTTAAACGCTTTTAATATGGTTGTGTTTGGATCGCCGGGCAGCCTCCAAGTCGGTGCAGGCAATTTCGGCATAATCACGACGCAAGGCAACCGCCCGCGAATTATCCAACTCGTCGGACGATTTACTTTCTAAAGGATAAAGGATGAAGGCGGAAGGATGAAGTAAAGGCTTTTTCCTTTTCATCCTTCATCCTTCCGCCTTCATCCTTTAATAAATGCTCGGTTTTTTAATTCTCGCCATTTTTGCCGTCTTTGCCGCGCTGATGTTCACGCGGAAAATGCCCGCGTTGCTTGCCGTGCCTTTGATGGCGATTGTCGTTGCCGCGCTTGTCGGGCATCCTTTTAACGGAATTTTAAAGGACATCGTTTCGGACGGCGTAATAAAACTCGCGCCCGCATACGTGGCGGTTTTTGCCGGCGCAATGCTCGGACGCATTATGATGCAGACGGGAATCGCTGAAGGAATTATCAAACGCGCGGCAGAATTCGGTGGCGACCAACCGCTGATTGTCGCATTTATTTTAATGATTGCCACTGCCGTTTTATTCACAACTTTGACAGGCTTGGGCGCAATCATAATGGTCGGCACGCTCGTTCTGCCGATTATGATGAGTTTGGGGTTGCCGCGAAAACTCGCCAGCGTTCTTTTTGTTCTGGCTTTTGCAACGGGTTTTATTTTTAACATCGCACTCTGGACGCTTTACCGACAGATTTTGCAGATTGCTCCAGAAGGCGCACTACCTGCCGGAGTTTCTAAATTCGCTTTCGGCTTATTGGTGATAATGGTAGTCGTGGTGGTTGTTTATTCAATCATTGCCGCCAGACGCGCAGGCGAAATCAGCCTGTTTGCGATGGCAGCAAAAGAAGAATTAACAAATATACCGACGGAAAAGCGCGTGCCGCTGATTTCATTTCTAACTCCGTTTGTGCCGCTCGTGCTTTATCTCGGTTTGGGCTGGAAAGAAGTTCCGGCTTTTCTCGGCGGCGCGGTCTTTGCTTTAATTACAACCGTTCCAAGACGCGCAATTCAAACTTTGACAGCCGCGCTCGTTCGCGGAATCGAAGATGGTGCGCCAGCTGCAATTTTGATGATGGGTATAGGAATGCTGCTCAACGCTCTTAAACTTCCGACGGTCGAAGCCGCGTTGAAACCGATTGTTATTGCTTTGCCGGTTCAAAACGTCTGGGGTTACATTTTATTTTTCGGTCTGCTTTCGCCGCTTGCGCTTTATCGCGGACCGCTTAATTTATTCGGTGTCGGTATTGGCGTTTATAGCTTAATGTTCGCGCTTGGCATTTTACCGCCCCTTGCGCTATTGGCGGCAATGATGTCGGTTACGCAAGTGCAAAACGTTTGCGACCCGACCAACACGCACAGCGTTTGGGTTGCCAACTTTACAGGCGTTCGCGTCGAAGAAATCACCAAAGCCACTTTGCTGCCAATGATGATTGTCGCTCTTTGCGGGCTGATTCTTGGCGCATTTTTGTTTTTGAGGTAATAAAATAATGCTGACTAAAATTTACAAACTATTCGTCCTGATTTTTATTTTGTTGGCTTTTGCTTTTGCGGCAAACGCTCAAAATACTACGGAAATTGTAGCTCCCAACGGGCAAAGGCACGCCGTCGCCGGTAAAGACCGCACGCGCAATGATGAAGAAATCGTTCTTTACTCGCCCGATTATTACCGGAAGAAGCCGACTTTCAAAAATGGCGTGGACGTTTATGTCGTCGGCGGAAAAGTTTCCGTTATCCAAGATCGAGCCGGTGCGGTTTATATTCAAAACAAACCCGACCCGGGCGCAATCTCCGTCGGTAAAGACGGCTTTGTATTAAGTGCCAACGGCGCGGCACGAAAATGGATTCTGGCAAATCTCAAAGTCGGCGATGAAGTTAAAATAAGCGAAATTAAAGAAGTTAAAAACGCCAACGGTGAGGTCGCTCCTGCATCTTTGATTCCTTGTTTTGCCGGTGCGTATTACCGCAAAGCCGTTTCGAGCTTTGACGCTTGGACGGGCATTGTCGGCATCGTCAAACTCGGCACGCCGAAAGTTGATGAAAGCCGTTTGAGCGAAAAGGACAAACAGCCGCTCGATAATTTTTCGGTTTATGTGGGCGGACGTGCCGGCGACAAAGAAATTGACGCGGGACTTACGTGGGGATTTACTAAAGACGAACAGGGAAATATGAGCAAGCGGCGTAATACATGGCGACCTTTCTGGCGCAACGAAACGTGGAGCAACGCGCCTGCCGAAAAACAATTTTACTGGTATCCGGGCGATGTGGTGCAAATGGCGGTTATCGTCGCCGGACCCGGAAAACTCCGTCTCGTCATCGCCGATGCAACACCACAGCCGAAACGAGTTTTTCAAGTTGAATTTGATGCGAAAACTTTTGCGCCAAATGTGCCGCGTCAATTCAAGCGCGTCAATGCAATTGACCAATTCGGCAATGAAGGCAAGCCCGTGCAACCCACGAAAGCCGAAGTTACGGGCGCGGAATGGCTGCAAACATTTTTGATGCGCGGCGCGGGCGCAGACGCTAAACAAATTCCGATGGACAAAACGCGCTTTACCGATATGCGCTGCCCGAATGGGTCAAATATCGTCGTGAACGTAACGGACGCGGCAAAAGGCGCGGAAAAAATTGATGTTTTCGGAACGCCGAAAAAATAGCATTGGAGCGCAGGCATATTGCCTGCAATGAGCGTGAAGCGCGAAAGGAGTTTCATTATTTAAATTGCCACTAGCTTCAGCTAGTGGAGAGGTTTAGTAAAAAAATAAGCGGCTTTAGCCGAATTTCTTTTGATAAAGTTCCTTATGGCTTTAGCCTAATTTTGAGCTAAAGCAAAAAGGATGATTGATTTTTTATTTGTATTCGGCTAAAGCCTTTTCTTTTGTTATCCATTATCCACTAGCTAAAGCTAGTGGCAATTGAAAAGGAGAATGTTAGCAGTTTCTAGTTGCGCTCGATACGCGCGAGTTATTTTTTATTATCGAAACGTCGCTTTATGAAATTGACCTTTTGCCGCAAAATTTTCTTTGTTGCCATTCTTTGCGTAGCGAGCGTTTCCGCCTTCGCTCAGAAACTTCCCGTTGTTCCGCGCAACACAATTTGGGTTTCTTCGACCGCTTCGGCTGATGTTCTCGAAAACGAAAAAACAATCGCCGAATTTGCCGAGAAAGTCAAACAAACAGGATTCGACACCGTGATTCTCTACACAAAAGAGCTAAATGGTCACGTCATTTATCCGAGCAAAATCGCGCCTCGTCTCACGCAGCACAAAGGCGTAAAATACAATACCGATTTTGATGCGCTCAAAACTTTTACCAAAGAATGTCACAAGCGCGGAATGCGCCTGCACGCCGCTTTCGATATTTTCACCGAAGGCAATAAATTGATTCCCGGCATCGGAATCGGTTTCGATAAACGCAAAGATTGGCAATCGGTTGCTTACGACGTTGACGAAGCCGACAAGAAAATAAAAATTGCGCCGATTGGCGAGTTCAAACAAGGCATTCCGCTGTGGGTGAACGCCGCTTTGCCCGCCGTTCAGGATTATGAGCTTTCGATTATTCGAGAAGTTTTGGACAATTACGCGGTTGACGGCGTGGTGATGGACAGAGCGCGTTGGAACGGAATTAACTGCGATTTTTCGGAGTATTCACGCAAGCGTTTCGGCGAATATATCAAAAATAAAAACTTAAAATTTCCCGAAGATATTTACGAGATAAAGTTCGACGCAAACGGGAAAAAACAAATCGTCGAAGGGAGATATTACAAACAGTGGCTCGAATGGCGGGCAAGCGTTATCAAAGGATTTTTCGTGCGTCTCAATAAGATGGTGAAAAGTACAAAACCAAAAGTTTCGCTCGAATCTTACGTCGGCTCATGGTATCCGATTTATAACGATGTCGGCGTGAATTGGGCGAGCGAAAAACACAAAGTTTTATACGCTTGGGCAACGCCTGACTATAATAAAACCGGTTACGCCGAACTCGTTAATGTTCTTTACGTCGGCTTGTATTACCAACAAAACACCGAAAGCGAAGCGGCGAAATCAGGAGCAAACGCTTGGCGTTCGGTTGAAGGCGCGGCGAAATTAGCAAAAGAGGTAACTCGCGGCGCGACCGTCGTTCACGGCGTAATTAACTACGGCGACGACAATCTTTCGCCCGAAAAACTCAGGTTAGGAACACAAATAATTGCCGAGCAAACAAACGGCGTGAGCATTTTTGAAGCCTCGCATGTTCGGCGGCGAAATGTGTGGTCGTCGCTCAAAAAACTTTTGTCGGCAAATCCGACGAAATTAAAAAAGTAAAATGAAAATACAAAATTCACTTGCCAAATCCACGCAAAAGTTATTTGCCGCTTTTATCTGCGCTGCGCTCGTTGTTGCAAATGTTTGTAATCTAGCCGCGCAAGCGCAAAAAGCAAAGTTTCCGCGAAAGGTTAATATGAAAAACGCGGTGCAAAAAAATTCGCCTGAATCAATTTGGGTCGAACAAACTTTGCGTTCTTTATCGTTGCGGGAGAGAATCGGACAAATGATTGTCGTCGGCGCGCTCGGCGAATACAAAAACGTGGCGAGCGAAAAATTCGCTGATATTAAAAAACAAATTGTCGAAAACAAAGTCGGCGGTTTCGTCTTTTATCGCGGCGACGTGCTGGAACTTGCCGCGATGACCAACGAAATGCAGCGCGTTTCAAAAATTCCGCTTCTGATGGCGGCGGATTTCGAGCGCGGTTTGCCGATGCAGATTAAAAGCGGGACATCTTTTACGCACAATATGGGAATTGCGGCGGCTGGAAATCCGAATGATTCTTACCAAAAAGGTCAAATTATTGCCGAAGAAATGCGGGCAATCGGCATCAATTGGCTTTACGGTCCGGTTTCAGATGTTTTGAATAATCCGGCAAATTCGATGGTCAACGTCCGCAGTTACGGCGAAAATCCGCAGACTGTTTCCCGTTTTGTCGAAGCGGAAGTTCGCGGTCTGCGCGATGGCGGCGTTCTCTCGACCGCCAAACATTTTCCCGGACACGGCGACACACCGATTGATTCACACATCAATACGCCGACAATTAACATCAGCCGTGAGCGTTTTGAAACGGTCGAGCTTGCTCCGTTTCGCGCTGCGATTGCCGCCGGACTCGATTCGTTTATGACGGCGCACATCGCGCTTCCCGAAATTACGGGCGACAACGTTCCGGCTTCGCTTTCACCGCAAATTAATCGGGATTTGATTCGCAAAGAACTAAAATTTGACGGTATTATTACGACAGATTCTTTGGGAATGGGCGCAATCGTTAAAAATTATAAAGGCGTGGAAGGCGCGGTTCGCGCAATCAAAGCCGGCGCGGACATCGCGCTGCTTCCGCCGGACCCGAAAGGAACGATTGATGCGATTGAACAAGCCGTTTTGCGCGGCGAAATTCCCAAAAAACAAATTGACGATTCGGTGCGCCGAATTTTGCGGGCAAAATACCGCGTCGGTTTGGCGACGAAAAAATCGGTTGATTTGGCGAAGGTCAATAAAATCGTCGAAAAACCGGAAAATGTAAAATTCGCCAACGAGCTCGCCGAGCGTTCGATGACGCTTTTCCGCAATGAAAACAATGTCTTGCCGCTTGGCACAAAGCAGGCAAACAACACGCTTTTTATCGTCGTTGCCGGAGACGACGACCCGGATCAGGGAAAAGTTTTTCAAACGGCAATCGAAACGCGGCTCAAAAACGCCCGCGTGATGCGCGTTGATAAACGCACGACCGAAAAGGAATACGAACAAATTTTGACGGAAGCCGGAAAAGCTGGAACAATTCTCATCGCGCCGTTTGTCAAACGCGCCGCGCTCAAAGGCACAATCGCTTTGCCCGAGACGGAAGCCGATTTTGTCCGCAAATTGATTGATAAAAATAAATCGGTCGCCGTTGTCGCTTTCGGCAGCCCGTATCAATTACAGCAATTTCCCGAAGCGAAAGTTTATCTGGCGGCGTGGGCGGTTGAAGATGTCGCGCAAAATGCTGCTGCGCGGGCAATTTTCGGCGAAACGGCAATCACCGGGCACTCGCCCGTCGGTTTGCCGAACTTTTTCAAAATCGGTGATGGAATGCAGCTTAGTGCAACGAAACGCAAAGAAAAAGACGCGAAAGAAGCGACGGAAATTTTCAATTAAAGCAAGTCGTTTGATAAAGTTTTTTGGCTTAGCATGTGGCGGTTTTATAATTTTATTATGAAGAAATTATTTGTTTTGTTCTTGTTGCTTGGATTATTTGTTCAGCAATTCGTTTTTGCTCAAACGTCGAAGGCTGACAAAAAGGCGGAAAGGTGGGTTGAAAACATGCTCAGAAGTTTGAGCTTGCGCGAGAAAATCGGGCAAATGGTGATGGTGCGAATGAGCGGCGAGTTCACGAATTTGAATAGCGAAAAATTTGCCGAATCGCGTCGCCAAGTCGAAGAAAATCGGCTCGGCGGATTTATTGTTTTTCGCGGTGAAGCAAATTCGATTGCCGCTTTGACCAACGAAATGCAGCGAATCTCAAAATTGCCTCTACTTTTTGCTGCAGATTACGAGCGCGGTTTGCGAATGCAGTTGAGAACCGGTACGCCTTTTACAACAAATATGGGCGTTGGCGCGACGGGCGACGTGCTAGCCGCTTACCGGCAAGGCAAAATTATCGCCGAAGAAATGCGTGCCATTGGTGTCAATTGGCTTTTCGCGCCCGTTGCCGACATCAACAACAACCCGGATAATCCGGTTATCAACATTCGCTCGTTTGGCGCAAACCCTGAAAAGGTCGGCGAATTTGCGGCGGCATTGGCAAAAGGCGTGCGCGACGGCGGCGCGTTGGCGACACTCAAACATTTTCCCGGTCACGGTGATACCGCAACCGATTCGCACATCGGTTTGGCAAAAATCAGCGCGAATAAAACACAACTTGAAGCCGTCGAACTCGTGCCTTTCAAAACCGCGATAGGCGACGGCGTAGATGCGGTGATGACCGCGCACCTTGCCGTGCCGCAAGTAACCGGCGATGACGTTCCCGCAACTCTGAATCCGAAAATCTCAAATGATATTTTGCGTAAAGAATTAGGATTTAAAGGCATTATCACGACCGATGCGATGGAGATGGGCGCGATTAAAAAGAATTACTCCGACGAAAAATCGGTGGTGATGGCGGTTTTGGCGGGCGCGGACATCGTGCTTCTACCGGCGGATGCGAAAAAGACGATTGACGCAATTGAAGCGGCAGTTAAATCCGGTGAACTAACTGAAGCGAGAATTGACGAATCCGTTCGTCGGCTTTTGAGCGCAAAATATCGTTTAGGCTTAACCGAAAATCGTTTGGTTGATTTGGCAAAAGTCAATCAAGTTGTCGAAAAATCCGAAAACGTCCGCGAGGCAAATGCAACGGCGGAAAAATCAATCACGCTTCTTAGAAACGCCGACAACATTTTGCCGATGACGGCGGAAAAAGCAAATAAAACTTTGTTTGTTGTGATTGCGGCGGACGATGACCCGATTGAAGGTATTGCGTTGATTCCTGAAATTATGCGACGTGCGCCAAAAGCAAAAATTATTCGGCTCGACCTGCGCTCGACCAAAGACGAATACGAAAAAGTTTTGGAACAAGCAAAACAATTCGATTCGATTATTCTTGCACCGTTTGTCAAGCGTGCCGCGCTCAAAGGCACGGTTGCATTGCCTGAAAATCAAACGAAATTTGTCAGAGAAATGATTGATTTGAAAAAGCCGGTTGCCGTTGTCGCTTTCGGCAGCCCGTATTTGATTCGGCAATTTCCAGAAGTTAAAACTTATGTCGTAACTTATGCAATCGAAGAAGTCGCGCAAACGGCAGCCGTCAGAACGATGTTCGGCGAAGTCCCGTTCACGGGTAAACTTCCGGTCAGCGTTCCGGGTATTTTTGAAATTGGCGCGGGAATCTCTAGATGAAAGACGCGGAGACGCGGAGACACGGTGACGCGGTGATTTAGTTTTGATGTTGGAGATGACAAGGAAAACTTTAAAGTAGCAGAATCTTTCTCCGTGTCTCCGCGTCGCTCCGTCACCGCGTCTCTCGCTCCCAGTGTCGCATTAAAATTATGTCGAATATCAGAGGCTATAGAGAACTTCGGGTTTATCAAAACGCATTTGAAGCGGCGATGAAGATTTTTGAATTAACGAAAAGTTTTCCGCCTGAAGAAAAATATTCGATGGTTGACCAGATGCGTCGTTCTTCGCGCTCCGTCTGTGCGAATCTCGCCGAAGCGTGGCGTAAACGTCGTTATTCCGCGCATTTTGTCAGCAAACTTAGCGACTGTGAAAGCGAAGCCGAAGAAACGAGAGTTTGGCTGGAATTTGCACTTCGCTGTCGTTATCTGCCGGAAAAAGATTTTAACGAACTGGATACGGCTTACGATTTAATTATCGGTCAACTCGTCAAAATGATTTCCGAACCCGAAAAATGGACAATTCGATAAAGGGAAACAATCAACTTGAGGAAAACGTCTCCGCGTCCCTCCGTCTCCGCGTCCCCGCGTCTCAAAATGCGTCGCAAAAAGTCAGAGTCGGCATTGACGTTGGCGGGACTTTCACCGATGTCGTCGTGGTTGACAATGACACGCGTGAAGTTGTTTCGCAGCTAAAAGTTCCGACGACTCATTCGGCAAAAGAAGGCGTTGCGCTCGGAATTATCAACGCCATCGAACGCGCTTTGAGTGAACTCAACATTTCGCCGGACGATGTAATTTTTATCGCACATTCAACTACGCAGGCGACGAACGCCTTGCTTGAAGGCGATGTCGCGCAAGTCGGGGTTATCGGTTTAGGGCGCGGGCTGGAAGGCTTGAAAGCCAAATTCGACACGCGCATTCCGCCGATTGAGCTTGCTCCGAATCGTTTCCTAAAAGCCGAACATTGCTTTGTCAAATCACCTAGCCACAGAACGCACAGAGAAGACAGAGATAATAACTTTAATGAAAAACTCTCTGTGAACTCGGTGTCCTCTGTGGCTAAAAATTTCGATGAAGTCATCAACAAATTAATTTTAGAATTGAAAGCCAAAGGCGCGGAGGTGATTGCCGTCTCAGAAGCCTTCGGCGTTGACCGCCCCGAAAACGAAGAAAAAATCTCTCAAGTTGCCCGTGAAAAAGGCGTTTTTGCGACAAGCGGACACGAAGTTTCAACACTTTACGGTTTGCGAACGCGCACTCGCACGGCGGTTTTAAACGGCGCGATTTTGCCGAAAATGATTCACACGGCGACGATGACCGACGAATGTGTCAGACGTGCCGGAATCCGTGCGCCGCTAATGATTATGCGCTCGGACGGCGGCGTAATGAGCGTTGAAGAAGTGCATCGCCGACCGATTATGACGATGCTTTCGGGACCAGCCGCCGGAATCGCCGGAGCGTTGATGTATGAAAAAGTCTCGGACGGAATTTTTATCGAAGTCGGCGGAACTTCAGCCGATATTTCCGTTATCCGCGATGGGCAGCCGCAGACGAAAGCGGCAAAAGTCGGTGGGCATCGCACTTATTTGAATACGCTTGACGTGCGAACGCTGGCGATTGCCGGCGGAAGTATGGTGCGCGAGAAAAACGGCGAGATTGTTGATGTCGGGGCGCGTTCGGCACATATTGCCGGACTTGCTTACACTTGTTTTCAAAAGCCTGAAATCTTTGATGGCGCAAAACTCGTTCATTTGCGCCCGACCGCACACGATACCGACGATTACACGGCGATTGAATGCACAAACGGCAAACGCTTTTCTTTAACGCCGACGTGCGCGGCGAATGTTCTGGGCATAATTCCCAAAACGGCATTTGCCTTCGGAAACGCCGAAAGCGCGAGAAAGGCTTTTGAACCTTTGGCAGCAAAACTCGGCGTCTCAACGGAAGACGCGGCACGAAAAGTTTTGGAAATTTCCTGTTCTAAAGTGCAGAAACAAATCGAAGAATTGATTACCGAATACAATCTCGACCGCGGATTGGTTGAACTTGTCGGCGGCGGCGGCGGTGCGGCTTCGCTCGTTCCATTTACCGGAAAGTTGATGAATCTTCCGGCGCGTCTGGCGCGAAAAGCCGAAGTTATTTCAACGATTGGCGTTGCGCTTGCAATGGTGCGCGACGTGATTGAACGCAATATCGTTGACCCATCGCCCGAACAGATTTTGCAGGTGCGGCGCGAAGCGAGCGAATCAGTGATTAAAATCGGCGCTTTGCCCGAAACGGTCGAAGTGAACATCGAAGTTGACACGCGCCGCAATTTGGTTCGCGCAACGGCTTTCGGCACGACCGAACTGAAACAAGGCGAGCGCGCGGCGGCAACTGATTTGGAAGGCTGTTGGCAAGCGGCGGCGCGTTCGATGAAAACGGACGAATCAATCATCGAACTCAAATCAGAAACTTCCGGGCTTTACGTTTTTACGGCTGAGATTTTGACTAAAACTTTTTTCGGTTTATTCGATTCGTCAAAACAATTAGTGCGAGTCGTTGATAAAACCGGCGTCGTCCGTTTGCAGCGCAGCCACGCCGAAGTTTATCCGACGACTGTTGAAAACATTGCCCGCGAGCTTGAATTTGTGATTACAAAGCTGACGGATTTCGGCGACGCAGGGCGCGATTTGCCCGACATTCACATTCTCGTCGGCGCGAGAATCGTCAATCTTTCCGGGCTGGCTGAAATGGAGCAAGCAATTGCGCTGGCGAAAACGGAGCTTGAAAATTTGTCCGCCGATGAATCAGTTGTCATTGTGGCGGCTCCAAAAAACGTTTGAGTCGGAGCGATTTCAAATTTACAGAAACGGATTTTTTAATGAATTATGAAAAAAGAATTTTCCGACCTTATCCAAAAATTGGACGAACAGATTTGCCGAGACACGCGGCTTGACAGAGAGCTTTTCGCCAGATTGTTCGATAAAGAGCGCGAGTTAGGACTTTTGCACGACGAGCGTCCGATTTGTCCGTTTTTGCGCCCGCATTTTGTTACTCGAGCGCAATACGAAACAATCGCGCACTCTGCCGAAGTTCTTGCGGGCGCGTTCGAGCTTTTAGCCGTTGCCGCGCTGGAAAACGACGAAATTTTCGCCGAACTTGATTTGACCGAAAAAGAAGAGCGCATGGCGCGGCTTGACCCGCGATACGAGCGGCTTTGCGTTTCGAGCCGGTTCGACGCTTTTTTTGACGGCGATGATTTCAAATTTCTCGAATACAACGCCGAAACTCCCGCCGGTGTCGGCGACCAGATGCAGATGGAGAAGGTTCTTGAGCTTGTTCCGCCCGTCAAAGAGTTTCTCGCGCAGCATAAACACTGGCGACCCGCGCCGCACAAACGGCTTCTTGAATCGCTCGCGGCAGCTTACCGAGAAACCGGCGGAAACAAGGAAAAGCCGAATATTGCCATTGTTGATTGGCACGGCGTTTCAACGATGACTGAATTTTATGTTTTGCAGGAATATTTTGAATCTCAGGGTTTTCCGACTCTGATTGCCGACCCGCGCGAGCTTGAATACGACGAAGATTCGCTGCGCGTCGGGGATTTTGCGATTGATATTTTTTACAAACGAATCCTCATCCACGAATTTTTGGAAAATTTTGACGAAACTCATCCTTTGTCGCGCGCCTACGCGGACGGGCGAGTTTGTATGGCAAATTCTTTTCGCACTAAAATCGCGCACAAAAAAGCCGGTTTTGCTATTTTGAGCGACGAGCGATACGAAAAACTTTTCACGCCCGAACAGCTTGCCGTAATTCGCCGCCACATTCCTTGGACGCGGCGCGTGCGCGACTGCCGTACGACACGCGAAGGACGGGAAATTGATTTGCCGGAATTTTTGCGGCGCGAGCGCGAGGGATTTCTGCTCAAACCGAACGACGATTACGGCGGCAAAGGAATAAAGCTCGGCTGGGAAATGTCGCAGGCAGAATGGGAAACGGCTTTGAACGAGGCTTTGCAACATTCTTACGTTGTTCAAGAGCGCGTGCCGGTTGGCAAAGTAACTATTCCGGCTTTTTCCGATTCAATCAAGATGGAAAGTTTGTTGATTGATTTCGACCCGTTTTTGTTTCTCGGAAAAGCCGAAGGCGGGCTGGTGCGTCTGTCTTCGCAGTCGCTCGTCAACGTCGCGCAAGGCGGCGGTCAAACCGCGCTTATCATTTTAGAAGATTTCTAATCGTGGCGAAGGAACTGAAAACCGACATATTGATTACCGGCGGCGGCGTTGGAGGCTGCGCGGCGGCGTTGGTTGCGGCGAGGTATCGGCGCGTGATTTTAACCGAAGAAAGCGATTGGATTGGCGGTCAATTTACGTCGCAGGTGACGCCGCCCGACGAACACGGCTGGATTGAAAATTTCGGCTGCACAAAGAGTTACCGAAAATTTAGAAATGAAGTTCGTCAATATTATAAAAATAATTGTCCGTTGACGGAAACTGCGAAAGCAAATCCGTTTCTGAATCCAGGCGACGGCTGGGTTTCGCCGCTTTGCGCCGAGCCGAAAGTTTTTTTGACTGTTCTAAAAGCGAGTTTGGCGGAATATGTCGAAAAGCGAAATTTGCAAATCCTAACCGAGCATTTTCCGATTGCCGCCGAATCGCAAGGCAAAGTGGTTCGCGCGGTTACGCTAAAAAATCTGAAAACCGGCGAAGACATTACAATCTCGGCAAAGTATTTTATTGACGCAACGGAATTAGGCGAGCTTTTACCGCTAACGAAAACCGAATTTGTAACCGGCGCGGAATCGAAACGCGAAACGAATGAGCCGAGCGCAAAAGAATTCGCCGAGCCGAATAATTCGCAAGCCTTTTCGGTTTGTTTTGCGATGAGTCATCACGAAGGCGAAAATCATACGATTGAAAAACCGAAAAATTACGAATTTTGGCGCGATTTCGTTCCGAATTTGACTCCGCCGTGGAACGGAAAATTACTCGGTTTGAGCGGCATTAATCCGCGCACGATGCAGCCGATTACTTATAATTTCGCGCCGCATCGAGAACCGAACAAAGCATTCGCCGGTCTTTGGACTTACCGCCGCATTCTGCACCGTGAAAATTTTGCGGCAGGTAAATTTGAGAGTGACATAACGATCGTTAATTATCCGCAGATTGATTATTTTTTGGAGGATTTATCAAACGCGGCAAATTATCAAGCGAAACAGCGAATAATTGATGAAGCAAAGCAATTGAGTTTGTCGTTTTTTTACTGGCTGCAAACCGAAGCCGGTTTTAAAGGTTTAAAGTTGCGCCCGGATATTACCGGAACAAAAGATGGTTTGGCAAAAATGCCTTACATCCGCGAATCGAGAAGAATCAAAGCCGAGTTCACTATTTGCGAACAGCACGTTTCAGCCACGTGTCGTCTGAACCAGATTTACGCGGAAAAATTTAATGATTCTGTCGGCATCGGATTTTACCGGATTGATTTGCACCCGACTGTCGGCGGTGATAATTATTTGGATGTCGAAGCCTTGCCGTTTCAAATTCCGCTCGGCGCGCTGATTCCGCAGCGAGTGGAAAATTTACTGGCGGCTAGCAAAAATATCGGGACAACGCACATCACGAACGGCTGTTACCGCCTGCATCCCGTCGAATGGAATATCGGCGAAGCGGCGGGCGCGTTAGCTGCGTTTTGTTTGCAGAACGGTTTAACCACGCGCGAGGTGAGAAATGACCAGAAACATTTGACGGCTTTTCAAGATTTATTGGAAAAACGCGGTGTCGAACTGGAATGGCGCAAAGATTTAAAACTTGAAGAAGGCGACCCGCACCGCTTTGCAAAGTAAAAAGTAAAAAGTAAAAAGGCAAAAGTAAAAAGCAAAATGAACGCTGAAACCGCCGCACAGAAAGTTATAGACAAATTCGGCACTGATAATGTTTTTGAGATTGCCGAAAAGACTGACGTTGAAGTCGTTTATGAAAAATGGTTTCCGACGACGATTGGCGAATTTGACCGAAAAAATAAAACGATTTGTGTGAATTTGAATGCGCAGGAAAAAGTTGAAAAAATACTCGCGCACGAACTCGGACATTTTTTCGCGCAAGATTTGAATTTAAGCCGAGCGGAAGAGGAAAAGTTTTGCGATGATTTTGCAAAAAGTTTGTTGGAAAAATAAGTTTCCCGCAAAGGTGCAAAGCACACAAAGAAAGAACAAAGAAACATTGTGAACGAATCCAAAATCCAAAATCCAAAATCCAAAATCTTCCTCGGTGTTGACGGCGGGCAGAGCCACACGGAGGCTGTTATTGCCGACGAAAACGGAAACGTTCTGGCAAGCGGTTTCGGCGGCGCGTCGAATCACGCCGAGCATCCGGGCGGACGCGAACGTCTTAGAAACGCGATTTTAAATAGCGTCGGCGAAGCGTTGAAAAACGCGAATTTGCCGCCGGTGGAAAAAACGATTTTTACTGCGGCGCATTTCGGAATGACGGGCGGCGCGGACTACAAAGAAGAAATTATCAACGAAACGGTTACCGCCGAATATTCGATTGTCGGACACGACGCGCCGACCGCGCTTTTCGGCGCGACGGCGGGCGAACCCGGGATTGTCGTCGTCGCCGGAACAGGTTCGGTCATCTACGGCGAAAACAAACGGGGCGAAACAACAAAAATCGGCGGCTTAGGTTATTTGTTCAGCGACGAAGGCAGCGGTTTCTGGCTCGCTTTGCAAACGGTTCGCCTTGCAATTAAGGAACAGGACGGTTTAATCGAACCGGCGGGATTGGAACAATTAGTCTTAAATTTCTTTCGGCGCGAGAAAATTCGAGAACTCACAAACGATTTCTACAGTGCAAAAATAACGCGCGATGAGTTGGCGAGTTTTGCAAAAGCGACGCACGCAGCGGCGGCTGCCGGAAATGAAGTCATCCGAGACCAAATCAAATTCGGCGCAAGCGTTTTGGTCGAAAGCGTTCAGAGCGCCGTCAGACGCCTGTGTTTTCAGGACAATTTTCCGGTTGCCGGAGTCGGCGGAATGTTTCAAGGCGAATTAATGAGAAAGTATTTCTCGGAGCTTTTGCAAAGAGAAATTCCCGAAGCAGTTTTTATCGAGCCGCGTTTTAATCCGGCAATCGGCGCAGTTTTACTGGCTTATAAACAAGCAAAAATTGAAATTAGCGAAACTCTTTTAGCAAATTTAAGAAAATCGAAGGTTAAATGACTGACTTAAAATCCAAAATCCAAAATCTAAAATCCAAAATCCAAAACGGGTTGATTGTTTCCTGCCAGGCGCCGGCAAATTCGCCGCTTGCCAAGCCTGAAATCATTGCGGCGCTGGCTGAAACCGCCGAACAAAACGGCGCGGTCGGCGTGCGGATTGATTCGCCGGATCATATTCTTGCCGTCAAACAAGTAGTTAGAGTGCCGATTTTGGGTATCTACAAAGTCGTCTCCGCTTCAAGCAAAGTCTACATTACGCCGACTTTTGACGCGGCAAAAGAAATCGCCGCCGCCGGAGCCGATGTGATTGCGTTGGACGCAACTCTGCGGCAAAGACCGGGTGGCGAAAGTTTAGCCGAAATCGTCCGGCGGATTAAAGAAGAACTGCATTTACCGGTAATGGCTGACGTTTCGACGCTCGAGGAAGGAATAAACGCTGTCGAAACAGCCGGAGTTGATTTTGTCGGCACGACGCTTTCGGGTTATACAAACGCGACAAAACATCTGGTCGAACCGGATTTTGAACTCATCGAAAAACTTGTCGAAAGGCTCGACGCCCCGATTATTTGCGAAGGTCGCCTGCGTTCGCCCGACGATGTGCGCAGGGCTTTCGACTGCGGTGCTTTTGCAGTTGTGGTTGGCGGCGCCATCACTGGCGTTGACCAATTGGTTCAATGGTTTATTTCGGCAACGCCGATGCGCTCGGCAAATCTTCAAGCGTTTTGACAAGGATAATTTTCGATTTGAGAAAGATTATCGGGGCAAACCTTTCAAACCCAATTTTATTTTTGGAAAGAGTATTTCGCGCCAGATTTTGTAGCCTGCTGCATTCATATGAAGTTTGTCAGTTTGGAAAATGTCTTTGGTGTTTATCCGCAAACAATTTTTCTTAAAACCAAATTTCTGCTTATCCTCAAATTTAATTTTACCACGCAATCGAAAATGCTTTGACTTTTCCCCCGCGACGCGAGAAAATACACAAACCTTTCATTCAGAGTATTAAATTTCTAATTTCGCCGACAAACGTCGGCATAACCGTATTTTCAGATTAAGGAACAGCCAGAGTCTTTCGAATCGGAAAACGGCTTTTCGCTAATTTCCAAGATTTCCGAATGAAAACCAAAATCTGTCATTCAATTTTTAGGAGGATTAAATTGTGTTAAAGAAAACAACCTACGTCGTGTTTTTTCTTCTTGTCTTTACGTTGCAGTTTGCAGTCGCCGCGCCGCAGCACCCGCTTGATTTGGCGGGCGATATACAAGGTGCGCCGTATCGCATTCTCGTTCCCCAAAACTGGAACGGAACCTTGCTCCTTTACGCTCACGGCTACCGCGATAAAGCCGACCACCCGGGCGAAATTGAAAATCGCGCCGCCGATGTTGCGCCGAGCGCGGCGCTCGAACCTGTTTTGCTCGCGCAAGGTTACGCTCTTGCCGGCTCGGCTTACCGCGATAACGGCTGGGCGGTTCATGAAGGTATTGAGGATATGAAAAATCTCGCACTTTTCTTTCGCCATAGAGTCGGAAATCCCCACAATACAATTTTGTGGGGTGTTTCGATGGGAACGGTGATTAGTTTTGCGAGTATGGAGCGATACAGCGATCTTTACAACGGCGCGTTGTGCGCGTGCGCGGTCGGTGCCGGCGCTTCGCAGTCGTGGGATTCGGCAGGCGATTTGGCTCTCGCCTATGACGCTCTTTTCGGAATGCCGCATAGTTGGGGAACGCCCGGCGACGTGCGCGACGATTTGGATTTTGAAAGCGAAGTCCAGCCAAAGCTATTATCTGAAGTCAACAATCCGGCAAATTTTCCGAAGTTTGAATTTATTCGGCTCGTTGTCGGAACGCCGGGGCGCGGCATCAATCCGCCCGCGCCGCCCGCCTTTTATCCGGGCTGGCTTTTTACCGATATGTTTTTCTCAACCGAAGCCCGCGCCGAACTCGAACGCCGCGCCGGCGGTCCGGTCGTGCAAAATTTAAATCGACATTACAATCTGACCGCCGAAGAAAAAGCCTATCTCGTTTCTTTGGGCGTTCCCGCGCCGGTTATTGAAAATTGGCTCGTTACGCTCAACGCCGGGCGCACCATTTCCGCGCCGTTTTATACGCGCGATTATTTGAGACGAAACGCCGATTATACAGGCAGAATCGAAAGCCCTGTGTTGACTTTGCACACGCTCTACGACCCGCTCGTAACCGTTTCGCAGGAACGCGAATACGCAGAAACCGTCGCGGCGGCAAACCGCAGCAATCTGCTTTATCAAACTTATACAAACGGCAACGGACACTGTAATTTTACCGGCGAGCAACTCGTAACTTCAGTCAATGCCATTAATAATTGGGTGGTCAACAGGACGCGCCCGACGGCGGCAAATTTCCCGACTGCGCTCGGCTTTTTGCCCGACAGTTTCGTGCCGCCGCCGATGAATCAACCGTAAAGTTTAATAACCGAATGCGAAAGTAAAAAAAAGTGACGGCTTAAGACAAAAGCCGTCACTTTTTTATTATTGTTCGGTGTTTTATGTTTGCCCGTCGCCGCTGATTGCCATGACGGTAGAGGTTGCCAGCGCTTATTCGTAGAATCCAACCTATGATTATTCCTGATTTATCGAAACAATTTTTTTATAATTCTTTAATAAATCTATCGGATTTTCGTAGATTTCGAGACAGCCGTTTTCGCGCAAATCCGTTTCGGAAAAGCCGCCGCACAAAACACCGATGATTTTGAGGTTCGCCTTGGTTGCCGCTTCCGCGTCGTAAGGCGTATCGCCGACGACAAGAACCGTTTCGGGCGCGGGATTGCCGAGAAGTTTGAGTGCGGCTTGAAAAATATCGGGTTCGGGTTTCGATTCTTCCGCGTCGTCCGCCGAAGTTGATTTTTCGACTAAATCTTCGATGTTCGCAATTTTTTTATATTCTTCAACTTCATCTTCGTTCGACGAAGAAGCGAGCGCGATTCGTTTGCCGTCATCTTTGATTTTCTGAAAAAGCTCGCGCACCTTCGGAAATGGCTTGATGCGCGACATATATTCACGTTTAAAAATCTCGCCGCGTAGTTTCGCTAAATCGTCGCCGAATTTTTCTATTTCATTTTCGGTCAAAAATTCGGGCAAAAGCGTGTCCGCGCCCTTGCCGATTTGCGGGCGAATTTTGTCGAACGGAACTTTTTTACCGTATTTTTTAAACGCCTTTCGCCACGCTTCGGCGTGAAAATCGTTTGAATCAATCAACGTTCCGTCAACGTCGAAAATAAATGCTTCAATCATAAATTGGAACGCCAGCATCTTGCTGGCAACCGTCAGCCAGCAAGATGCTGGCGTTCCTTCTAATTTCCGTCGTCGCCAATCGCTTCGACTGGACACGCTAATAATGCTTCTTCGCAAAGTTCGATTTCTTCGGGCGTTTCCGGTTGTTTATAAACGAACGAATAACCGTTTTCGTCATAACGCGTGAAATTTTTCGGCGAAGTATCGCGGCACACATCGCAGTCAATACACTGCGAATCAACGTAATATATCCCGCGAGAGTTTTCGGGTAACTTGTCTTGTAATTCAGCCATATTAAATTAACCACAGATAAACACCGATAAACGCAGATATTTTATTTGGTTGTATCTGCGTTTATCGGTGTTTATCTGCGATTTCAATTTTTCTTGCTCTGATTCTGCTCGGTCAAATTTATCATTCGCTCAAGCGCGATGAGCGCGTAATGTTTCGTCGCATCATCAACTTTAATTTGATTAACCACCCGTCCGGCGACCAAATTATCCAACGCCCACGCCAGATTTTGCGGCGCGATGCGATACATCGTCGCGCACATACACAAATCAGGCGCGAGCAGGCGAATTTCTTTGTCGGGAAACTGTTTTTGCAGACGAAGAACTAAATTCAATTCCGTGCCGACTGCCCATTTCGAGCCTGACGGCGCATTCGTAACCGTGTTGATGATAAAAGATGTCGAGCCGTTCAAATCCGAGATTTCCACGACTTCGCGCATACATTCGGGATGAACAAGAACTTTTATGTCGGGCTGCTCCGCGCGAACTTGGTCAACGTGCCACGGCTTAAATCTGCCGTGAACCGAACAGTGTCCGCGCCATAAAATAAGTTTTGCCGCGTGAAGTTCTTCTTCGGTGTTGCCGCCGAGTTCCTCAAACGGATTCCACAATGCCATTTTCTCTAACGGAATACCGAATTTCGCGCCCGTGTTGCGTCCGAGATGCTGGTCGGGAAAGAAAAACATCTTGTCGTATTCTTTCAGATAAATGTCAAACAGCGGAACGGCGTTCGACGATGTGCAAACCACGCCGCCGTTTCGTCCGCAGAATGCCTTTATCGCCGCGCTCGAATTCATATAAGTTATCGGCGCAACTTTCTGTTTCAAAACACCAATTTCTCGAAGTTGTTCCCAAGCGTCTTCGACTTGTTCGACCGTCGCCATATCCGCCATCGAACAGCCCGCGCCCAAATCTGGCAAAATGACTTTTTGATGTGGCTGACCGAGGATATCAGCCGATTCCGCCATAAAATGAACGCCGCAAAAGACAATAAATTCCGCATCTTTGCGCTGCGCCGCCATCACCGAAAGCTGATATGAATCGCCCGTCAAATCGGCGTGCGCGATAACATCGTCGCGCTGGTAATGATGACCGAGAATGACGACGCGCGAACCTAAAGTTTCTCGCGCCCGTTCGATTCCGGCAGCGATTTCCGCATCAGACATTTTTAGATAGTCTTCAAGAAGAAAAGCATTTTGCATGTCTTCTTCGCCAACTCTTTCCTTGTCCAAAACCGTTATCATTTTTCCGTCTCCTTTCACCGATTTAGATGCCAATCGGCGAGCATTTGTAAAGAAAAATCATTACACTTCGAGAAATTTTTCGCAAGCTAAAACGAAATTCTCAGATTACCTCTAACGATTTTATAAAACTTATAAAAATCAAACTTGAAAAGTTTTGCTAAGGACGGCATTATCTAATAGAAATAAATCGAGGAGGGAAGATATATGAATGAAAGCATGGAGAGTCGAGACGTGTTGACACGATTGAAAACGCAGGTTTTTGAATCGAGCAACGAAAAACTCGCGCTCGCGCTCGGCAGACCGGTTGACGAAATAGATTTGTGGTTTCAAGGCGGAGAGATTGACGAGGACGCGCAGGAAAAAATAAACGGTTTAGCCCAAGAACGCTTGGCAGAGTAATAAAATTTTCTACAGTTTTATAAAATTTCCGCAAAAAGTATTTTTACGAAAATGCCTTTTCGCGGATTTTTTCGTTTTTTCTTTAGCTCGAGATAAAATTGATACCGAATGGCTCAGGTCGCTGGTTTTTATTATTACAACGCGGAAATTCGTTTTGGCTTCCAAAAAGCAATCGAATGGTGTTCGATTATATTCGTGGAGAATAAAGAAATTATGAAAACGATATTTTTAAGTTTAATTTTAGCCATTGTGTTCGGAACTCTTTTGCAAGCGGAAGCTAAACCAAAACAGCAATTCAAACTTCTCGTCAATCGCCAGAAAGTCATCTCTGGCAGCCAAATAACGGTCAAATTCATTTCCGTCATCGAAGATGCGCGTTGTCCCGAAGGCACAAACTGCATACAGGCGGGCAATGCGAGAATAAAAGTTACGGTCAGCAAACGCGGCGGCGAATCGAAAACTTTTGAAATGAATACGAATTTGGGACCGAAAGGCGATACGTTTGAAGGCTACGCAATCAACTTGGTAAATTTAACGCCGACACCAAGAGACAATATCCGAATTAACCGCAACGGTTACACGGCAACTTTTACTGTTAGCAGATTAACGAGGTGATGAAGTCGTAAATTGTGAATGGAAGATTTAATGAGGTTTCTTTTCGACAATAATAATCAGCCCACGCGACCAGATTTCAACAAATGAACTCATACTGAGTTCGCGTTCTCCAATTTCAGGGTCAAGAGCGAATACTTTTCCTTTTGAGATTTTATAAACAACAATGGCGTGAGAATAATTTGTATCTTCAGAAACTCTTATGAAAACTATTGGATTTGTATCTTGTAAAACTAAGTCGTTTAATTCTTCAAACATTATATCGGCTTGATAAGCATCAAGACCACATTCGACCGCCGCTTTGACTGCCTTTGAAGGAGATGTGCCTGTTTCATCACAATCGCATAAACTTCTTAATTCTGCTTCAGATTTTTCAACATCTAACGCGGCTAAAACCATTTTGAGACAGGTTGGAACACAAGAAAACTCATAGGTTTGAGAGAAGTAAGGAGGTTTAGGCAATACTAAAAACCTCCTTCGCTTTCTTTTTTCCTTTCTTGAGGAGTTCGTCGAAAGAGATTTCCATTTCAACTTTTCCCGTTCTCATATCAACAAAAGCGTCTGCCAACAAAATTGGTTCTTGCTTCGGGTAAGTTAGAGCAATTGGCACTTTCCACTGATTCTTTTGCAGTTTAGGCTTTAATACAGAAAAACGGTCGGGAAAATCGTAATATTGTAGTAACGCTTCAAGAGTTTCAATCGCAGATTTATCATCAATTTCTGCTAATGATTCATCTAGTAGCGACACTAGAAAATTCGGTTCTTCATTCTGCAATAAATCTCTGAATCGTTTTAATTTTTGTTTATTTTTTGAGAGCCTTTCAGCGTTATTATATTTTTCAAAGGTATATCGAATCTGCGAGTCAAAAACATTCAGTCGTAATTCATCAATAACTTCATTTTCCTTCACATTTCTTATTTTTCTTGGGTTAGCAACCGATGCTTTCTCTACTCTGATGACAACTTTTCCTACTTCAAAAAATTGTCCTAATATAAAAAACTTTTCGTTAAACTCGAGAGAAAATTCTCTTTTGGAAAAAAGAAAATTATTTTGTAAATCAGATTTACTTACTTTGTAATTATAAATCGTTACAAAACTATCTGACGGATTTGTAAATTCACCTTCAGTCAAACCTCTGAATAAAATTTCTATTTGTTGAGCTTCATTGGGTGTAATATTTTCTGGAACATTAATTTTTGTTTTTTCAAAAACTCTCTCTATAAATCCCAGTTTGCGAAATAATTTAGCTCGATACAGAATTACTTTCATGTCCTGCAAAGGTATTTCGGAAAACCCGAAGTTAAATGGTGGAAAATCTATGTCTTTAAAATGAAGTGAGCATTTTTTCATATCAGCAATAGCAAAAAATAATCTTGTATATAAAATTTCTCCTTGAACTCCGTTGTCTGATGGATGAATCTTAAATTCTTTCACATTAAATATCGAACCGCTTCTCTCTAAGACGATTTCAATTTTTGGAAATGAATTTGTTGGAAAATTTTCAATAAAAACGAAATTGGCTTTCTGTCTGAAAGAAAACTTTTGAATAGGAAATAAAAACTCTCCAACAAGTATTTGTCCGCGAAAATTTATAAATGGATGCAAACTTACAGAGTGATTTTTTTGTTCTAAGCTACGAGTAATTTTAGAAAAATCACTTTGTAAAAAACTTGTGTTTACTTGAGGCAAATTTGTTCTTGAAGTTCTTAACTGCATAATTTCATTTTACCTATTTTCACTGCCTTTCGCCATCAATTCTTCAATCTCTTCTGCGTGTTTCGGAACTTTCGCCGCCGGATTTAAGTCGCCGTCTTTCACTAAACTTTCAGAAACGGATTTGTCAGATACATCAAGATAATCAGCAGAATAAAATACGGAATCAAAACCGCCGCGCCCGCGTAATCTTTGGCAACGCGCTGTCCGAAAAAAAGTGCGACGATTGATGCTGCGCCGAGGACGGAAGCATAAAATATCAAAACGGTCGAACCAGTAATCAAAAAATAGATAATCCCGACAGCGCTTAAAAATCCGGTTGCCAGTTCCATTAAGGTAATCGTTGCGAGCATCGGCGCGACCATTCCGCGCAGAAACGTCTTGGAAAAATGTCCGGTCAGCCATTCGAGATTGCCCTTCCAATCGAACACTTTATCGAGTCCCGATTGTATAAAAAGTATGCTCACCAGCAATGCGCTGAAAAGCGAGGGAAGATTTTTGCCTAGTTCTTCAAATTCCATTCGTTTATGTAAAAGAAACCGATTATTTCTATGTGCTTTTAGCCTTCCCTGCATTCATCAATTCTTCAATCTCTTCCGCGTGTTTCGGAACTTTCGCGGTTAAATTCACGTTGCCGCTTTCAGTTACCAAAACATCATCTTCGATGCGAACGCCGATGCCGCGATATTTGGCGGGCGCGTCTTTCGCGTCGGGCGGAACATAGATTCCGGGTTCGACGGTTAAAACCATTCCCGCCGCAAACGGGCGCGAATCTTTTGCCGCTTGGTCGCTGAAATAGCGTCCCGCGTCGTGAACGTCCAGACCGAGATAATGTCCGACACCGTGCATATAGTATTTTTCGTAAGCCTTTTTTCTGATTAAATCTTTTGTTTTTCCTTTTAATAATCCGAGTTCTTTCATTCCTTCGGTCAGCAGTTCGATGGAAAGTTTTTGCCGTTCTTTAATCGTCGTTCCCGCGCGTGTGGCTTCGAGACATTTGATTTCCGCGTCTAAAACTATGTCGTAGACTTCGCGCTGCGCCTTTGTAAATCTGCCGCCGACGGGAAATGTGCGCGTGATGTCCGAAGCGTAGCCTTTGTATTGCGCGCCCGCGTCAATCAGCAGCAAATCGCCGTCTTTAAGCGGAGCGTTGTTTTCCACGTAGTGCAGAATACAAGCGTTTGCGCCGCCGCCGATGATTGAATTATAAGCGACGCCCGTCGCGCCCCGGTCGCGCATATAGGCTTCCATCAGCGATTCGATTTGCGATTCGTTCATTCCGGGGCGAGTTTTTTTCATCGCCAAAATGTGCGCGTCCGCCGCGATGTCCGCCGACTTTTGCATCAGCTTAATTTCTTCCGGCGTTTTATGCAGGCGCATCTCGTGAATCAAAGTTATCGGATCAATAATCGTATGCGGCGGATAAGCGGTTTTCAATCGCCGGAATCTTTGCGCCGAAAGATACTGCAAAATCTGCCCGTCGAGTTTGTTATCCACGCCGAAACGGTAATAAAGTTTCTCGTGTCCATTGATCATTTTCGCTAGCTCTGACGGGAATTTTTCAATCGACAGAGCCTTGTCCGCGCCGTAGTTTTTCATCGCGCCGTCCGTGCCTTCGCGCCTGCCATACCACGTTTCCATTTTCGGGTCGCGCGGGCGGACAAAAAGCTGATATGGGTTTTTCTTGTTCGACGGCGCGATGACGGCAATCGCATCGGGTTCGGGAAAGCCCGTCAAATAATAAAAATCCGGGTCTTGATGAAACTTAAACTCGATGTCGTAACTGCGCGTAACTTCATGCGCGGCTGGAACGATGGCAATCGCATCTTTGCCTATCTGTTCGATAAATTTCTTTAATTGTGGTCGCATAGATTTTCTCCCTTTCGGGAAATTGTAACGCATATTTTAGCGAATAGTGAACAGTAAATAGTGAATAGTAAATAGTGAATAGTAAATAGTGAATCGTGAATAGAGAAACAAAACTATTCACGATTCACTATTTACTATTTACTAACAAATTTGTGTTAATCTGTGATTTCAATTTTTATGAATTTACGGATCACCGAAATTTTTCTCTCGATTCAAGGCGAATCGTCGCATGCCGGACGACCATGCGCGTTTGTGCGTCTGACCGGCTGCCCGATGCGCTGCGCGTGGTGCGACAGCGAATATACCTTCACGGGCGGGACACGACTTTCATTTGAAGATATTTTTGCGCAGTTAAAAGATTTCGGCTGTAATTTAGTCGAAGTTACGGGTGGCGAGCCGCTCGCGCAGAAAAATGTTTTTCCGTTTATCTCGCTTCTTTGCGATGAAGACTTTGAAGTTTTAATCGAAACGGGCGGCTATGTTTCGACGGACAAAGTTGATGAGCGAGCAAAAATTATTCTTGACGTTAAATGTCCCGCCTCGGGCGAATCGGAGAGAAATCATTGGGCGAATTTGGAACGCTTGCGACGCGACGTGGACGAAGTGAAATTCGTGATTGCCGATTTGAATGATTGGGAATTTGCGCGTGAAACGATTGCCAAATATGATTTACAAAATTGCACGCGAGAGATTTTAATTTCGCCGATTTTCGGCATTGAAAATCTTGCGCGCATTGCCGAAACAGTTTCGAGAAGCGGTTTGAAAGTTCGTCTTAATTTGCAGCTTCATAAATACATATGGGGCGCTGATGTTCACGGTGTCTGATTAGCCGGAATAAGGATAATTGAAAATTTTAATTTCGGAATAACTGATAGCTGTATTGATAAATTAAGATAGAATATCGCCACTATTGGCTATCACTTACCCTTTATTCGCTGTATTTAGCAAGGAATTTTTGCAAAAAAACAGCGAATAAATTCTACATTTAGTGTTGTCGACAATCAGTTCACCCGAAACAATTGTCACGCGGCAGCGAAAAGGCATTATCTCGATGCTTCGGTGTCTTTCGACACATAAGCGGGTTAGCATAATTCAGTTGATAATCAGAATGCGGAAACACGCACGAAGTAAGTGTGTCATCGCGCCCTTACTTGGTGCGGGCTTCTGCATTTATAAAACAATTCTGTCCGGTTGCTTATTCCGCGCTAGTTAAAACCGCCGGCGGCGCCGTGGTCGGCTTGGAAAAGTCATGCACAACGTCCATGTGTCCGCATCTCACCTTCCATTGCGTTTTGATATGGTCAAGTGAATCAGGACACAAAACTCACGCTGCTCCTTGATTGTTTAATTTTCAACTGTTTTTCAAACTCCATTGGGCTTTTGTAGCCCAAACTTGAATGCAATCTGATGCGATTGTAATAGCCTTCGATGTAACTGAAGGTTTCTGAACGGGCTTGTTCGACTGATTCAAACACTCCGTCTTCGACCAATTCCGTCTTAAATCGGGCAAAGAAACTTTCCGCTTGCGCGTTATCATAACAGTTTCCTTTGCCGCTCATACTTTGCCGTAAGCCGTGGCGTTGCAAACTGGCGCGATAATTATTCGACACATATTGCGAACCCCGGTCGGTATGGATAATTGCATTTTTGGCAAGCAGTCCACGCCGCAATGCCATCAATAAAGCTCTGACCACCAACTCCGCCGTCATC
>MWYZ01000049.1 GCA_002050365.1 Acidobacteria bacterium 28-1 | reverse complement strand
GAAGATTTCAGATGTGGTGATGGAAATCGCGTGTGGGTTACACAATTTGCGAGTAACCTTCCGCCAGCCACTTCAAACAATTGATTTAACGAACTTTGAAGAAATATATTATTTCCAATAATGTCTATTGTGGCAAGCAAAGAGCGAAACAAAGATGCCATTGAAGAGTACAAAGTGCGGTGGCAGATTGAAACAATGTTTGGGTGCTTGAAAAGTCGTGGGTTTAATTTTCAGGAGACGCATCTAACGATACCGGAGAAAATCAGCAAACTGATGATGTTGTTAGGATTGGGATTATCTTTGGCAATGCTGATGGGAGAGATTCAAGTGGAAGTTTTGCAGAATATAAAGATGAAACTAAAAAAGAACAAAAGATATGCCAAGAGTCTATTCCGCATTGGATTGGATGCCTTACAAAATGCGTTGTTCAATCGGCATCAATTAAAGAAAGAGAAACAGTTACAGCAATTTATTGAATTAGTGTCGTGTGCTTAGAGAGATGTTACAGATAAACTGAAACCGTTCGGATTGTTTCGGTCGGCAACTTCAGCATTAACTTTCTCGGCGAAATCATACGTCGTTTCGTCTCTCCAACGATACGGGAAAATAACCGCGCCTTGATTAGTCGCAAATTCGACACAGGTTGTGAATGTGAGAACGTCAACGACGATAACAACATCCGCCGTCGGCGCGAGCATCGAAACGCCTTCCACGCTCCATTCGCAAGCGATGTCGTATTCGGTTTGGTCGTAAATCATCTTGCCAGCATAGCGAATAATTTAACGACTAATCAAATAAGTTCTGTTGAATCGCCAAGGATTTTTCTTCAATTATTCGGGTGGGCTTTCTTTGCTCAAAACCCAAACGCTTGTAATGAAGATCAAAAAGTTTCACGGCTAATTGCCATTGTTCGGTTTTACCTTTCATTCGATTTCCAAAATCGTTGTTGTTCAGTTTTCCGTCGCGTTCGCGCTTGAGAGCATTGAGAATTTTATCGGCTTTGGTCGGTAGACGTTCTTCAAGCCGCGCGGTGAAATAAGCGCGAAGCGATTCGGTCGGCAGGTGAAGAAGCGTCATAAATGCTTTTGTCGCGCCCGCGTCTCGCGCTCGTTCGAGCAGCGCGGGAATTTGTGAATCGTTATACGTCGGGATAATCGGTGCAATCGCAATGCCTACGGAAATATCGTTTTCAGCTAAAGTTTTCATCGCCCGAAAACGCGATTCGGGAATCGGCGCAAATGGCTCGAATGGCTTTGCTTGTACGGTTGTCAGAAAAGGAATCGAAAAATAAACGGTCGCGTCCATTTTCGTTAATACGTCAATGTCACGCGTCACAAGCGGCGATTTGGTAACAATGCCGACGGGAATTTTGAAATCCCGACAAACTTCCAAACATTTTCTCGTTAATTCATAGCTTGCCTCAACCGGCAAATACGGGTCGGTCGTAAATGAAAATGCGAGGTAGTCAATTGTTCGTCTGGTGCGTTTTAATTCCTCTCTCAAAAGTTCTGGCGCATTTACCTTTGCAACAATCTTCGTTTCGAAGTCAGTTCCCGCACCATAACCTAAAAATTCATGATAAGGACGCGCAAAACAATATGTACAGGCGTGAATGCAGCCGCGATAGCAATTGACCGAAAACTCGAAACCGACATCGGGCGAGTTATTTTTCGTAATGATTTTCTTGGTCGCCGTTTCTTCAAAAATTTCAAGTTTGGTTTGCGGCGGCTCGCCGAGAAATTCGGCTGAGTATTTATGATAAGGATTCGGCGGATTGGAAACGTATCGCATCAATGAAACAGTGTATCATTTAAGATTTTTATTGCCAACACTGAGAGAAAGCGCTTTACTCTCAAAGTTTTTTATCTGCAATATAATTGCAATGAAAAAGCTGCCGAAAATTCAGCAGCTTTTTTGAATGAGAATCAAGTATTTAACTATCTGCCCTGACTGCTTTTGATTGTAAAATCAACCGCCCGATTGACACTGCCTCGAACACGGTAATAATATGTTCCGCTTCTCAAGCCGTCTAACGCAATTTTTTTATTTACGGCAGTGGCTATGAGATTTCGATTGCCGTCGAGCAATTCTAAAATGAGTTCCTGGTTACCGTGATTCTGGTTAATTTGCGCGTCAAGATTTGAACGACGAACGCTAAAGGCAATTTCCGATGAGTTTTCTCCGACATTTATCGTGCCGGAGTAACGCTCTTCAAACTTGCCGGTTTCCGCCGGTGTCGGCGTGGGAGTCGGCGACGGCGATGGCGACGGTTCAGGTGTCGGCGTAACAGTTGGTGACGGCGACGGGGTTGGTGTCGGTGTCGGAGTTACGGTTGGCGTTGGTGTCGGAGTCGGTGTTGGTGTCGGTGTCGGTTCGGGGCTTGGCTGACCGTTTAAAGCGAAGTCCGAACCGGTGGCTATATCAGAGCTCAGCAATAAACCGCCCGACAAAGACGAACCAATCAATATTTGTGACTGCGCCTGCGTGCCGGTTGAGGTTGTTCCAAGCACGTTTGCTCCGACCGCCGCATTAATTTTGTCTAATCCCAGACGAATTATTATTTGATTGCCCTGGATGACACCCGAATCTACCGTGCCGATTGTTTGCTGATTGCGTGTTCCGGTAGCAAGAATGGTTATTTTGCCGTATTTATAAGTTGTAGCGAGTTCTTCAACCGAAGCCGTTACAAAAACGTCGGTCACGCCAAATTTGGAAGTCATCGTCCAGCGCATATTCGGCGTTTTTACCGAAAGGTCGGCGAGCGTTAATGTATAAATAACTTGATTTGACACCGCATCGTAAACGAATCGTCCCTGACGTATATCCTGCGCGGTCGTTCCCAATTGGTCGTCCGTCGCATCTATTATTTGCGGCGCGTTCGGGTCATCGGACGGAAATAAATTTGCCGGATGCGGCACAGCCGTTAATATCAACGCCGCGCGAACAGCGTTATGCGCGTCAACGTAGCCTGCCCCGACGATTCGCTCTTCATAAGGCATCGGTGTCGCCTGCTGTCGCAAAATTGTTACAACCTGATCGGGCGTTAGAAGCGGATTTGCTTCGAGCATCATTGCGACTACGCCGGATACTTGGGGAGTCGAAAAACTGGTTCCCTGCGATGTCGTGTAAAACGGCAAAAAGGCAGGCGGAATGGTTGAAAGGTCGTTTGCACCGACAAACACCGGAATTGTTCCGGCAACATTCGTCACGCCCGGACCTTTCGAGCGCGTGCTTTTTATATCAACGCCCGAACCGATAATGTCCGGTCGTAAATTCGGTGAAGCAAGCTCGTCGGCAGGCTGTCCGGGCGTGTCCGTGCCGGTTCCGTTATCATTGCCGCGCGAGGAAAATCCGGCGGGCGTTCCGAGTCCTTGTTTTTCACCGGCGGCGACGGAAATCACCCACGGCGCAACGGAAAACGGATTGATTTTATCCGTGCCTTCGCCATCGTTGCCGGCGGCAAAAACTACCGTGATGTTACGGTCGTGCATCATTCTGGTTGCCGTGTTAATCGGGTCGAGCGGGTCATACGGATAATCCGCAAGAGTCGTTCCGTAGGAATTATTGCAAACTCGAATGTTATAAAGAAATTGAGTGACCAGCGCGTAATCGAGTGCCTGCACGATAGCGAAAGTCGAAAGCCCAGCGTCGTTTCCGGCGGTCAAACCGATTAACTTCGCATTTGGCGCGACACCGCGATAAAAACCGCCCGAAGCCGCGCCTGTTCCCGCCAAAACGCCCGCGCCGAAAGTTCCGTGACCGCCTTCGATGTCGGTCATCGGCTGGTTTTCAACCGGCAGAATCGGTATAAATTCGGGCGGCAGGTTGAGCGGCGCTTCGGCAGTCGGGAAAATAACATTTTGAACAACGTTTTCTCCGAGTTTTAGGTCGGGATGCGTCGCGTCAATTCCAGTATCAACGTAAGCAACGCCGATATTTTTCCCCGAAACCGGAAGACCACCGTTACGAGTCGTCACTTGGCTGTCTGTTTCCAATTTGCTGACACCGATAAATTTATTGCTTTGACTGTCGAACGCCCTGAAAATGTGGTTGGCATAAAGCGAGCGAATACCGCTTTTTGTCTTTAAGACATTAAATTGATTGGCGTTGATTTTTGTTAAGATGATCGGGAGTTCGCGCAAAACCTGACCGCCTATAATACCGAGCGATTTCAGAAACAGAAAATCGGCGCTTGTCGGATTGCGGTCAAAGGTAATAACGACCGGTTTTGATTCGAGCGGCGCAGCGGTAATTTGCTGCTGCAGCAAACGGTCAACCGAAGGCGCAGCCAAAGCGGTTGCCTGTTCAATTGTTAAAGTTAACAGTAAAAAAACTATGGAAAATAACGTTTTCATCTCAACCTCCAAATATTAACCAAAATTTGCCGCCATTGCTTCTCCGGCTATTTTCAGGCGTTTCCGTCTTGAAAAGACTATCTCTTATACCGTATTTTTATAGTAACGAATCAGAGTTGAGTAAAACTTGAGGATAAAAACCCGCTTATTGACCTGAAACAATTTTCAATTTTCAACCGGTAAAAATTCAGTCTACAAAAAAAGCGGAGAAGCGGAAATTACCAAATTTCCGCTTCTCCGCGTCAACGTACAATTTCGTTTCAAACTATTTTCCGCTCATTATCAATTTCGCAATCGTCTGCAATTGCATATTCGACGTGCCTTCGTAAATCGCGCCGATTTTAGAATCTCGCCAGAATTTTTCCACCGGATAATCTTTCACGTAACCATAGCCGCCGAAAAGCTCAATCGCTTTTGACGAAACTCGTTCCGCTACGCGCGACGAATAAACTTTCGCCATCGCCGCTTCTTTCAGAAAAGGTTTCCCCGCGTCTTTAAGCCGCGCCGCGTTATAAACTAAAAGGCGCGCGGCTTCTATATCAATCGCCATTTCCGCGAGCTGAAATTGGACGGCTTGAAAATCGCCGATTTTTTTGCCGAATTGTTCGCGTTCGTTCGTGTAATTTAAAGCCGCTTCAAATGCCCCCTGCGCGATGCCAATCATTTGCGCGCCGATGCCGATTCTGCCTTCGTTCAGAGTTTCGATGGAAACTTTGTAACCAAAGCCGACTTCGCCCAAAACATTTTCCTTCGGAACTCGGCACGAATCTAAAACCAACTCGGTTGTCGAAGATGCGCAAATGCCGAGTTTGTCTTCTTTTTTTCCGACCGAAAAACCTTCAAAATTTTTCTCGACGATGAATGCGGTAATTCCTTTGTAGCCGGCGCTCGGGTCAACGGTTGCGAAGACAATAAAAATTTCGGCTTCGTTGCCGTTTGTAATCCAGAGTTTTTGTCCGTTGATTTCCCAGAAATCGCCTTTGTCAACCGCTTTTGTTTTGAGAGCGAAGGCGTCCGAGCCGCTTCCTGCTTCGCTCAACGCATACGCGCCGACTTTTGATTCAGCCATTTGCGGCAGATATTTTTTCTTTTGCACGTCGTTTCCCCAACGGATAATCGCATTTGTCACGAGCGTGTTTTGCACGTCAACAAAAACCGAAACGCTCGCGTCAACCCGTGCTAATTCTTCAATCGCTAGAATTGCGTTGAAAAACGAAGAACCCGCGCCGCCGTATTCTTCCGGCGTTTCGATTGCCATCAAACCGATTTCAAAACATTGTTTGATTAAATCCGCATCGAGTTTGCCAGCGTGTTCCATTCGCTCCACGCGCGGTCGAACTTCGCCTTCGGCAAATTCTCTAAAAGAGCGGCGGAAAAGTTCTTCTTCCTCCGACAAAACAGTTAATGCGTTGTGGGTGTATTCACGTTCTAAAGCTGCTGCGTTCATAATAATTTCCTTTGATTTTGTAAATAAAAATAATTGTTCTAACATCATAAGCAACGCTTAGGACAAAAGGCAAAGAGAAGTGAATTCCGAATCAAAACCTGAAACTCAAAACATCGAAACTCAAAATTTTCCAAAAACGAAAAATCTGAAACGCTTGAAAATTTTCGGCGGTTTGTTGACTGTTTTAGGACTCGGATTATTTGTTTTTTTCGTTTATTCAGTCGGACTCGATTTAATTTTAGAAGGCATCGCTCACATCGGTTTCGGCGGCTTTGCCTTTATTCTGCTGCTTTATTTTTTGCGGATTGCCTGTCGCGCGAGCGCGTGGCGACTGGCGGTTTATGAGCCGCATAAATTAAATTTTTCCGACACGCTGCCCGCCGTTATCATTGGCGAAGCGTTGAGCAGTTTGATTCCGTTAGGCGTCTTAATAAGCGGCACGTCGAAAGCCGTCGCGGTCAGAAACCGCATTCCGATGGTTGTCGGTTTGTCCTCCGTAGCGACGGAAAATCTTTTTTATTCGCTTGCTACAGGACTTTTTATCGTCTTCGGCGCGTTCGCTTTTCTGCGAAGTTTTGAGCTTGAAGAAGGCTGGATTATCACAATTGACGTTTTAATCGGCGTAATCTTCGCGCTGATTATTTTCGCTTTTTTAGCGGTCGTTCGCCAGTGGCATCTATTAAGTTCGTTGTCCGAGTGGCTTTACAATCGGCATTTCGGCAGAAGATTTCTGGAGAACGGACGCTCGCACGTCAGGCTTTTTGAAAATCTGATTTTCGGATTCTATCGCCAATATCCGCGCCGTTTTCTGCCGATTTTTTCGTTCCAAGTCCTTTTTCACACGCTCGGCATTTTAGAAGTTTTGTTTATTTTAAGTCGCATTTCAGGAATGATTCCGAGTTTTTTCAACGCATTCCTGCTCGAATCAATGAGCCGCGTAATAACGATTGTGTTCAAACTCGTACCGTTCCTCGTCGGTATTGATGAAGCCGGAGCGCAATTTATTACGGAAACTCTTGCACTAGGCGCAGGTGTCGGCGTAACTTTAGCGATTATTCGCAAAGGCAGAATTTTATTTTGGACGGCGATTGGAATGATTTTAATTGTCAAGCGCGAACTTTCATTCAGGGAAATAACGAAACCTTTGATAATGGATAATGGATAATGAAAAGCGAATGACTAAATTCTTACACTATCCATTATCCATTATCCATTATCCATTATTCACTTGTAACCTTGTTACCCGACGTTTATACTAGCGAATGGCAATTTTGCCGTTTTTCGAGGAGAAAAGTTTTGCAGCCTAAAGTTCATCAAGGAATACTCACTGCCGACGGCTTTCGCTTTGCGATTGTCGCGTCGCGTTGGAACGATTTTTTAACCGCGAAGCTAACCGAAGGCGCACTCGACGCGCTCGAACGGCTCGGAGCGAGCGAGCAATCAATCGAGATTTTCAAAGTTCCGGGCGCATTTGAATTGCCTTTGACGGCGCAAAAAGTCGCGGCGAGCGGCAGATTCGACGCGGTCATTTGTATCGGGACGGTTATTCGCGGTGAAACTTCACATTTTGAACACGTTGCCGGCGAAGCTGCCAAGGGTATCGCGCAGGTTGCCATACAAACCGGCATACCGGTTCTTTTCGGCATCGTAACTGCCGAAACGCTCGAACAAGCCATCAACCGCGCGGGCGTAAAAGCCGGCAACAAAGGATTTGAAGCTGCAATGTCGGCGGTCGAACTCGTTAACTTATATGCAGTAATGGACGGCGGAGAAAAAACCTCTAAGGAAAAAGTTTTCCCGCACGTCGTTTGAAAACTTCAGGTATTATGGGAACACGGCGTAAAGCGCGGGAATGCGCCTTACAAATGTTATTTGCGGCTGATGTTGCTAAAACGCTGGAAGCGAGCGTTTTGACCGGCAACTACTGGATGGAACTCGGCGAGCCGACTCTTGACGAGGCGACCCGCGAATTTTCCAATCAATTAACCGTCGGCTCGCTCCGCGAAGGTGAAAAAATTGACGAAACTATCCGCACTCGCGCCGAACATTGGCGCATTGAGCGAATGGCGATTGTTGATCGAAACGTTCTGCGCCTGGCGGTCTACGAATTTCTTTTTACCGACACGCCGCACACCGTCATAATCAACGAAGCATTGGAAATCGCTCGCCGCTTTTCCACCTTTGAAGCCACGCAATTTATTAACGGCATCCTCGACGCTATCAAACATGACTTGGAAAAAAACCACGTCGAAACTCCTGCCGAAATTAAAGAAGAATCAAACGAAAAAACTCACGCTTCGTCGCGTTGATTTCGTCGGAGCGCGGATGACTCGTCCGCAGTGAACGCACAAACGTTCAAAAAAGTTTGCGAAGAATTCGCGAGTTGAAAATTCAACAATCAACCTTTTCTTTCAATACTTTGCTTCACTACTCACTGCTCACCGCTCACTGCTTACTTATGTTTTATCTTCTTTTGCGCTAAGATTATTTTTAGTCTTGTGAATATCCGAAAGAGGTTATAAAAAGTGAGCGAGAAAGTTACAAATTTATCCGTATATATCACCGAAAATTTTGGCGCAAACGCCAGCTACGTCGAAGGTTTATTGAATCGTTTCAGAAGCGACCCGAATTTGGTGGACGAATCTTGGCGGACATTTTTTACTGATTTAATAAACGGCAACGCGCCGACCGACGACGGAAATGAGCAAAGCGCGATGGAAACCGGTGAAAAAGCGAAAAGCGATTCGTCGAAAACAAACGGCGCGACCCCGACGACGGCGACGACCGCTCCAACCACAGCGCAACCTGCCAAAACGCCGCCGACGGTAACCGCCGGCGCGGACACGGAGGTGAAAGCGATTACGGGCGCGTCGAAAAAAATCGTCGAGAATATGGAGCAAAGTTTGACTGTTCCGACGGCGACTTCTCTGCGGCGCGTTCCCGTCAAAGTTTTGGAAGAAAATCGCCGAATTATCAACGAGCAGATGCAGTCGTTGGGACGCAGCAAAGTTTCCTTCACGCATTTAATCGCTTGGGCAATCATCAAATCAATCAAACAGTATCCGCAAATGAATTTCGGTTACGGCTTAATTGACGGCAAACCTTCGCGGCTTGAATCCGGCGACGCGAATCTCGGCATCGCCATTGATATCGAGAAGAAAGACGGCTCGCGCAATTTACTCGTGCCGAATATCAAAGGCGCGAGCCAAATGAATTTCGCCGAATTTTTCGCCGCCTACAACGAGCAGGTTAAAAAGGCGCGAGACGGCAAATTAACCATCGAAGATTTTCAAGGCACGACCGTTTCATTGACGAATCCGGGAACAATCGGCACGGTCGCATCTAATCCGCGTCTGATGAGCGGACAAGGCGTGATTATCGCTACGGGAGCGATTGAATATCCGGCGGAATATCAAGCGATGACCGCGCCTGCGCTTTCGCAACTCGGCATCAGCAAAGTTTTAACCCTGACTTCGACTTACGACCACCGCGTTATTCAGGGCGCGGAATCAGGTTTGTTTTTGGCGAAAATTCACGAGCTTTTAATCGGGCAGCACGGCTTTTACGACGAGGTTTTCAAGGATTTGGAAATCAATCTGCCGCCGCTTCGATGGGCGCAGGATTATAATCCGTCGCTGCTCGGCGGCGACCATTTCCGCGAGCAAACCGAAAAGCAAGCGAAGGTTTTGGAATTAATAAACGCTTACCGCATTCGCGGGCATCTGCTCGCCGATATTGACCCGCTGAATATGACGGCGCACCACGCTTGGGAACTCGACCTTGAAAATTTCGATTTGACCGTTTGGGATTTAGACCGCGAATTTATCACGGGCGGTCTTCACGGAACGCGCACCGCAACCTTGCGCGAAATTTTATCTATCTTACGCCGCGCATACTGCGGTAAAGTCGGCATCGAATATCGCCATATTCAAAGCAAAGAAGAAAAAACCTGGATACGCGAACAGATTCGGCAACAATTCGTTGACACCGTGCCGCTCGCGCCGGAAACGCAAAAAGAATTGCTGCAAAAACTTATCGAAGCTGAGCAGTTCGAGCAGTTTCTGCATAAAAAATATCTTGGACAAAAACGTTTTTCGCTCGAAGGCACGGAAACCGTTATTCCGCTTCTCGACCAATTGGTTGAAAACGCTTCGGGAAAAGGCGTGGAAGAAATTTTTATGGGAATGGCGCATCGCGGGCGTTTAAATGTTTTGTCGAACATCATCGGCGACGCGGAAAAAGGCGATATGGCGGAGCGCATTTTCACCGTTTTTGAAGGCACATCGCATCCGTCTTTCCCTGCCGACGAAGGCGATGTGAAATATCATCAAGGCGCGGTTGGAAAACGCAAAACGAAAAATGGCAATGACGTGAAAATTCAACTTTCGTGTAATCCGTCGCATCTCGAATTCGTGGACGCGGTGGTTGAAGGAATGGCGCGAGCCAGACAAGATGAATTGCTGGAGGACAACGATTCTTCGGCGCGTGATGCAGTTCACGACCGGATTTTGCCAGTTCTTCTGCACGGCGACGCGGCGTTCGCCGGTCAAGGCATCGTAATGGAAACGCTGCAGCTTGCTAATTTAAAAGGTTATAGTGTCGGCGGAACGATTCACATTGTCATCAATAATCAAATCGGTTTTACGACCGGACCGGACGCGGCGCGAAGTTCAATTTATTCGACCGACGCGGCGCAAATCACGCAGCTTCCCATTTTTCACATTAACGGCGACGACCCGGAAGCCGCGTCCCGCGTCGTAAAAATTGCTTTGGATTATAGGCAGGAATTTAACAAAGACGTTGCGCTCGATTTAGTCGGTTTTCGGCGCCTCGGACACAATGAAGGCGACGAGCCGAGCTATACGCAGCCGCTGATGTACGCGCGGGTTAAAGCGCATCCGGGCGTGCGCCATCTCTACGCGCAAAAACTCGTTCGTGAAGCAATTATCAGCGAGGACGAACTTGCGAAAATGACCGATAAAGTCGTCGCTAAATACGAAGATATTTTGCGACGCGCCAAACAAATCGCCACTGAAAAACCGAAACGAGAAAAACTTCCAGCGCCGGTTCAAGACGAAGACGGTTCAAAAATTTTGGAAACAGCGATTTCAAAGGAAACTTTAACGAAAATTTCAGAGAAAATCTCGCTCGTTCCCGAAGGCTTTCACGTCAATCCGAAAATGGTCGGACAACTCGCTCGCCGCGCTAAAATGGGAACGGGCGAAGTGCCGATGGATTGGGGTTTTGCCGAAGCGATCGCATTCGGCTCGCTGGCATTGGACGGAACAAATGTGCGCCTGAGCGGACAAGATTCGGGACGCGGAACTTTTTCGCACCGCCACGCGCTGATGTATGACACGATTAACGGCACGGTTTGGTGTCCGCTCGGCGAGCTTGGCGGCGCGAAAACCAACGCGAAATTTGAGGTTTTCGATAGCTCATTATCCGAACAAGGCGTTCTCGGTTTTGAATACGGTTACTCGGTCATCGCTTCAGACGCGCTCGTGATGTGGGAAGCGCAATTCGGCGATTTTTCCAACGGAGCGCAGGTAATTATTGACCAATACATCGCCGCATCCGAAGAGAAATGGAATCAAAAATGCCGGCTCGTAATGCTTCTGCCGCACGGTTATGAAGGTCAAGGACCGGAACATTCTTCCGCCAGATTAGAAAGATATTTGCAACTTTGCGCGGAAAATAATTTGCAGGTTTGTTACCCGACAACACCGGCGCAGTTTTTTCATCTGCTTCGCCGCCAAGCGAATCAGAAAATCGTTCGTCCTTTGATTGTCATGACACCGAAAAGTTTGCTTCGTCTGCCGGCTGCGAGTTCGAGAATTGAAGAATTAACGAGCGGCGGATTTCAGCCCGTTATTGACGATGTTTCGATTGTTAATCGAGCTGAAATAAAGCGTATTGTTTTATGTTCAGGAAAAGTCTTTTATGATTTACAGACGGCGCGTGAAACGGCGCATGATTTGAAGGTGGCGATTATTCGGCTCGAACAATTTTATCCGTTTCCGGCTGAAAGATTGCGAGAAATTTTTGCGTCTTACGAAAACGCGACTCAGATTTTCTGGACGCAGGAAGAGCCGCAAAATATGGGCGGTTGGACGTTTGTCGAGTCGCGCTTGCGGGAAATCAAAACTAACTTGAGTTTGCGCTACGTCGGCAGAGCAGCGTCGGCTTCTCCGGCAACCGGCTCCTACGCTATTCACAATCTCGAACAGGAAAAAATCGTGAACGATGCGCTCATTAAGGAAACCGACGAAATCTCGGCGGCAAGCACGGCAGAAGTCGCGGAAAAACTTGCTCCGGCGGGCGCGTAAAACCAATTACGAATTTCAAATTACGAATTACGAATGAAGGAAGCAATTTCTTTTAATTCGTAATTCGTAAATGACTATTGCAGATTCATCTTCCGCAAAATTTCCTGATAGCGCGGCTCTGAGTGCAGATTGTGAAAAAACTGTCGGCATCTGCGAATACGATGTTGAATGTGAAATTAAACTTTTCTCACTGTTTTTATTCGGATAGGTTCATCTTTTTCAGAAGCTGTTTGAACCGCGCATCCGAACGCAGAGGCGCGAGAAAATCGTCGTGTTTCAGTCTGGTGAAACGGTCGTCACGCGCTTCGATGCCTTTTTCCAAATCGGCAAAAGCCGTGTCGAAATCGCCGAGCGCGACGTGAATGTAAGGCATCAGATAAAACCTCATAGTCGAGCCGTGTTTTTTGAGGCGTTCGAGAATTTCTAAGGCTTCTTTCCGTCTGCCCGTTTTGGCATACGCGACGGCTAACTCGGTTTGCCCTTTGCTGTCGAGTTTTTCGTGCGGAATTGTTTCCAGCATCACAATAGCCTTGTCGTAATCGCCGCATTCAGCATAGTGATAACCGGACGCTTCTATTCGCCCTTCTTCCGAAAACTGGTAAAGGGCGATAAATTTCTCCAAATACTCGAACGCTTTTTCGCAGCCTTCTTTTTGCCGCACAACCCCGTAATAATTTTGCGCGATTGGCTTGGTCAGAGGCGCGAGTGAGCGAGCCTTTTCCATCTCCGCGAAATATTCTTCGGTTTTTCCAATAGTGTGAAAATTCAAACCGCGCCAATGATGCGCTTCCACATTGTTCGGATTTAGCTCAATCGCCCGCGCAAAGGCTTTTTCGGCTTCCGCCCAATTCCATTCGTGTTCATACAAAATCCAGCCCAACGCTGAATAGCCTTCGGAAAAATTCGGGTCAATCGCCAGAGCCTTCTGTGCCATCTCTTTGGCTTTGGCATAGCCTTCAAAAGTCGGAAAAGCTTCGTGATTTGTGAGCATCGAATAAGCATCAGCCAAGCCCGCGTAAGCCGGAGCGAAATTCGGTTCGAGCGCGATGGCTTGTTCAAAATACGGAATGGCTTTTTTCATTTCCGATGCCTGCCGTTTGTTCCACAGATAACGACCTTTCAAATAATTTTCGTAGGCTTCGGGGTTAGCCGTCGGGTTTTTGGCGAGCGTCGCCGACGGCGTTAATCGGGGCAGTAATTGAACCGAGATTTTATCTTGTAAATTCAAAATCTCATTCGTTTTTCCGTCAAACTGTTCTGACCAAATTTGCTCGCCGGTGCGGACGGAAACGAGTTGGAGCGTAACCCGCAGCCGCTCGCCTTCAGTCTGGATTCTGCCGTCTAAAACCGCATCAACTTCCAATTTTTTCCCGGCTTCAATCGTATCGCTTTCCTCTCTGGCAAAACGCAAAACCGAGCTTGTCGGACGCACGGAAATTTCGCTCAAGTTGCCGAGTTTCGTAATCAAAGCGTCGGTAATTCGCAGTCGTAATTCCTCGTCTTCATTTTTCGAGGCAAAGGATTTGAGAGGCAGGACGGCGATTGATTTGGTTTCCGACAGTGAAGTTTTAGTTCGTGAATTTTGATAACGCCAAACTGCAAAACCGCCCGTCAACACGAGAAGCAAACCTGCCGCCAAAGCGAAGGCTTTTGAACTAAGAATGGAAAACTGAGGACTGTGAGTTTTTTCTTCTTTAACGACGATCTTTATGTTTTCGAGAACAGGCTTTTCGTTCTCAGTTTTCAGTTCTTCGTTTTCAGTTGGAGAAATTTCTTCAATCAGAGTTTGCGAAACCGCGTGGCGTTCGATAATAATTTCGCCGTTTCTGTGTATGTTTTCAATATTTCGCACTTCGCCCGCAAAGCGATAACCGCGTCGCGGCACAGTTTGGATTAAATCTTAGCTCTCGCCAAAATCCTTGAAAGTTTTTCGCAATATGTAGATATGCCGCGAAAGATTGCTTTCTTCGACAAACGAATCCGCCCAGACTTTTTCTAGCAATTCGTCTTTCGTGATAACCTCGCCGCCGTTTTCGGTCAACACGCATAACAACTCAATTTCCTTCAAAGGCAGATTGACCGGCTTATCTTCACACCACAAAACACGCTTTTCCGCGTCCAGCCGAAACCTGCCGAATTCTCTTAAACAATTGATTTTATTAGCCATAAATGTCTCTGAGAAATAATGGAGAAACAATGGAGAAAAAGTTCAGGACTTTCCCTCGCAACTTCGGATTAAATCCAAATCGCCAACGAAAAACGTTGAGCCAGCTTTGGAGGAAGTGTTCGGTTGTGCGGCTGATTGTTTTCGTTACAGCCAATTCTAAAACAATTGATGATAAATACAAAGAAAATTTTAATCACGACGGAAAGCCGCGAAATTTTTACTGTGCGCGGAAAAAACAAAGAAGTTTTGCGCGGCTTTTGTCGAAACTGCGAACTAGAGGTTGAAATGTTGACGTTCGACAAAGCGGTTTCGCTCTCTGGCATTGCCGCGCTGGAAATCATGCGCCGCCTCGAAACGGGCGAAATTCATTTTCAGGAAACGGCGGGCAGCCCTTTGCTAATTTGCTCCGATTCGCTATTCGAAAAAACGAATCAGCCTGCGACCGCAAAAGAAAGTCAGCCGAAATGGAGTTTGACGGCGACGGCTTTCGATAAACTTTTATCGTGCTTGGACACAGACCGCGAAAAGTCCGGCGAAAAATATCTACTTCTGCGCCGCAATCTCGTGCGTTTTTTTGAAGGACGCAGATTTTCCGAAGCCGATGAAGCGGCAGACGAAGTTTGCAATCGTTTGGCGCGAAAACTCGACGCGAACGAACGAATCGAAAATATCAATCAATATGCTTATGGCGTGGCGAGGATGCTTGCTCTGGAATTTTATAAAAGACAGACACGCCAGCAAAAAGCGTTGAGCGAGTTGCCGAAGAACGAGATTTTTCCAAACGAGACGGACGAAACAGAATCGTGGCTCGAATGTTTGCATAGCTGTTTGAACGATTTACCCGCCGAGAGCCGAGAGTTGATTTTAACTTACTATCGCGGCGACGGGCGCGAAAAAATCGAAAACCGTCAAAAATTAGCGGAAAAATTGGGCATTCCGCAAAATGCTCTGCGAAACCGTGCAGTCCGTCTGCGCGACAAATTAAAAATTCTCATTGTCAAAAATTTAAAAAGACAAACAGTTTAGCGACACATTTTTGCAATTTGTGTCAGTTATAAATAGAGGAGAAATATGAAAATTTTCGCACGGATTTTTTTGACGAAGCAACTTTTTACCGATGAAGAGCAGGCAGTTCGATATTTTCTCGGCGAACTTTCCGAAAACGAGCAAAGCGCGGTTGAAGAGCGTTTTTTCGCGGACGAAGATTACAGCCGTTTTTTAGACACGGCGGAAAACGATTTAATTGACGATTATGTTTGCGGCAAACTCGATTTCCGGCAGACGCAAAATTTTGAACGTAACTTTTTAATTTCCGAGCGGCGACGCGAAGAAGTTCGCTTGGCGCAAATTTTACAAACCGAAACTTTTGTCGAAAGAGCCGTTATTCCGATTCCGCCGTCAGTTTCTCTTCACCAATGGTTTAATAATCTTTTCCGTGTTCCGAATTTAGCCTGGACAGGCGGTACAGCGACGATTGCAATTTTAATTTTGCTTGGCAATTATTGGTTTATAAATTCGCCCGAAAAAAATCAAAACGCACAAATCAAAATTGAAAATCAAACGCCGGTCGCCATTGAAAATCAAATGCAAATCGCCGATTTGTCAGAATCGTCTTCGTTTGGTGTTTTGCCGGTCGGCAACAAGACACCATCAGAATCGAATGTAATTCAAAAGCAATCGATTGTTCGTCAAAACTTAAAATCCACGACTAAACCGATTTTAGAAAAGCGGCAAACCGCGCCGCGTGTCGAGCCTTCTCACCTGCTTAATAAACTTTCAAAAGCGAAAACAAGCATTTCTTTAACTGCTTAAGTGGTTAAAAACTTGGGCGGTTATTTCATTCTTCTTAGATTTTTTTTCAAAAGTTGAAATTTTTTGCGACACATTTTGCGAATTCTCGCCAGTAAACAATGAAAGTCAAGATATTTGCAAACAGTCGGCAACTATTAATTATCTAAAATTGATAACTTGCCCGCACACTAACTACGGCAACTTTGTCTGTCAATCAATAAACCCGCGATTAATTTCGCACAAAATTCTCTGGAGGAGAAAACACAAATGAACAACAAAATATTTTTCGCAACAATTAGAAATATATACAAGTCGTTTTTAACGCTGCTTGTATCCGTCGCATTTCTCAGTTCGCAGCTATTTATTGGCGGTGCAACGATTTCCGTTGCACAAGCCCCAAGTAAATCCAAAATAAATTTTAATGCCAGAATATCGACATTTAAAACACGAGCTAATCAATACAATGATGTTTCTAACCAGATTCGCTCATTGGCAAGCAAATCTTTTAATTTAAAACAAGATGCTGAGACTGCCGTAGATATTCTGAGCAAAAATCGCGAGGTTCTTGAGCGCAATACCCGCCATTCTTTAGTTGATATTGCTCTGAAAAATACTGCATTTAAGCAAGCAGTAGAAGCCGAAGCGAAAAAAATAGGTGCTGGCAGACTTATGAAGGAAATTAATGCAAGTCCCAACCGAGTAATGAGTATTGCCGGTGCCAGTCAAGTGCGATCTGAGATGAAAAGCAGTCTTAATAAATTGGCACAAGATTTCAAAAAGCTTGGAATTAATCTAAGTAGTGCCAAAAACAAACTTCAATTTAAAAAAACCAGCGGACAAAATATCAACTTGTTTGATACAAGTGATAGTCCATTCATTTTGACGACGGCTTCATATCAGATATTCACCCCAGAACCTAAAAGAATTGGTGAAATGAATTATTATCCGGTAGAAATGATACGAATCGGCTATGGACGTTCAAACGAAACCTCCGAATCCAGAGCCGCAGCTGTTGAACCGATTACAATTACAGGTGCTTTGATAATAGCAGTGGTTCTCATAATCGGAGCCTGGGGGGCTGCTAAAGTGCAAGATCTTCAGGAGCAGGAAGTACCTCCGGGAGCTGATCCTGACTACGATACCCGGTCGGATTTTGAAGTCTGTACAGATGAAGCTCAAGAGAGACTTGATAGATGTTTGCGACAGAAACAAGGTGATTTCTGGGGAGAAACTGGATGCTGGGCAGCTTACTCTCTAAAGATGGGTGAATGTATTATACTTCCGCAATAAATCAGCAGCATTAATTTTTAACTGAGACGACGTTTAGCCAAATCGCAAAAGCGTCGTCTCGCAACATTCTTCATTAATTCAACAACAGCGAGGGTAAGGCATGAACGGACATAAAAAGCTCGTCGTCAGTCGTGCTGCCATATTCATCGTCGTCGTTTTGCTGATTTTGAGCGGTTCGGGTGAGACTTGTTTCGGCGGAAGTTCAACCAAAACTTTCGATTTCGGCGCGGGCGGCGACAACCCGACTTTTCGCAGTCATTCGCGCAGGTTTGCCGCGCCGGAAAATGTGGCAATCGTCGTCGCGGTCAATTATCGCACGACGGGCGAAACGGGTGTTGCGATTGTCGTGGAAATCAAAGATGAGGCTAATCAAACACTAACTTCGCGGGAAGTTACTGCGGAAAAAACGGCAAAGCGCCTGGTCATTAATATCGCCGCCGCCGAAAACAAAATTCACGGTTGCGAAAAGTTTTGGCAGGTTCGCGTTCGCAGTAAATCGGGCGAAATTCCGACGGCGCGAATTTTCGGCTACATAACTTTTAGCTTTGTTGACCTGGCGGCAATTCAAATTGATGTGGAAGACAAATCAATCAATTTGGCGAAAGGCAAGCAAATGACAATAAATGTCGGCAACGCGGGGTCTTTCAATCATCCGGGCGTGATTACATTTCGGGCGAGTTGGCTGCATAGCCTTATCGATTTGGTTTTGCCGCTCAAGTTTGAACTCATCAGACCGGACGAAAGCATCGCTAAAACGCTTGTCGGCTACGCGCTGAACTCAAGCGGCAGACCGCGCCTCGATTTTAGCCACCACATTACTCTGGCGGAAGCTGAACAAACCGGCGCGTGGAAATTGCGAATCTCGAACGAAACCGAACACGACATTATCAAAATCAAACCGACGGTGACTTTTACCAAAAAATGTTTTGAATAACGAAGAGGCGAAAAATGAAAATCAAAACACCACACCAAAAAAAATCGGATGGTTGTTCGTAATTGGATTGACAGCAAGGGACAAAACCAAACTTTGACGTTTCCGCATGAATCCGCTCCGACGAGAAATCCGTTCACCAATTTGGACTGCGCCACAAGAGCAATGGTCAGGCGCGTCGAACAAGGCAGCCTGCATTTTGCCGAAACCGACAACGGGCATTTGCTCATCTGCGCCGCTTCGCTGGAAAAATAATTTTTGGCGAGCAAATAAATAGAGTGCTGTCGCTTAACGGATGCGGCGATAGGTAACGCTCTCGGCTACGTATCCTGTCAAACACATCAAAAGGAGAAAAAAATGAAAAACAAAAAAATTATGTTCACTTGTTTAGTCGCCGCGTTATTGACGGCATTTCTAATCCCGGTCAACGCGCAAATTCAAGACGGCTGCAACAACGCTCCACGCGGAGACGCTCTGCTTGGAACCTGGAGAGTCAGAATCACTCAAAATGCGCTGCCGCTTGACGAGTTGATGACTTTCAGCACTGGCGGCGGAATCGTCGAAAGCAATAATTTCGCCTTTTTCCAAATCGGACTGGCAGCCGGTCCCGGACACGGAACCTGGAGATACGCCGGACGGAATCGCTTTCCGTTCACCTTCATTAAATTTTTGTTCACACCGGAAGGAGCCGCTGCCGGAACGTTGAAAGTTACAAGCGTTATTACTTATTCCCCGAGGAACGATACGTGGAGCAGTGAGGCGACGGTGGTAACTTGCGACACAATGGTGAATAACTGTATGCCTCTTGATATAACCAACGGACACGCCACGCGCATTGTCGCCGGTTTATAGAGGTAAATTGCGGAATTCGAAGCAGTAAAACGCGGGCATTTTGAAATTTTAGAAGCCCGCCAATCACAAAAGTTTTTAGAGCGTGTCTGAAAAGTCACTGAAGTCTGCCGCTATTAAAGCGCGTGGCTTTCAGCCGCCAAACCCGACTTTTCAGACTAGCTCTAACATTATTAAATATTCTAAGGAGTGATAACGAAATGCGAAAAAAAGTTTTTCTAATGCTGACAATATGCTTGTCAGCGATGATATTTTCGACAACGGCTACAGCGCAGCAAAAATTTTCCGTGAGTTTGAACGGCGTGCAGGAAGTTCCGGCGCGAGCAACCAATGGACAAGGTTCTTGTCTGGTCACGCTCAGCTCGACCGAAACCCAATTTACCGTTAATTGCACGTATGGCGGATTAACTTCGGCGGTTGTTGCCGCGCATATTCACGATGCCGGTCCGGTCGGTGTCAACGGTCCGATTCGTTTCAATTTCAATTTCACCGGCGCGACGAACGGCACCATCGGACCGTTGACGTTCGCCGTGACACCCGCCCAAGTCGCCAATTTACGGGCGAAGCGATGGTATGTCAATATCCAGACCTCGATGTTCATCGGCGGCGAGATTCGCGGGCAAGTCAAAGTGGCAAATACTCAACTTGACCTTGACGGTGATGGGCGCACAAACATCGCTGTTTTCCGGCAGAGTGCCAACACAATCTTTACGCTAGATGATATAACCAACAACATCACAGCCAATTCATTCGGGTCTGGAACAGGCGACCTTTTTCTGTCAACCAACGATTTTGACGGCGACGGCAGATGCGATCCGGTTCTTGTTAAAATCATCCAAACGAGCGGCGACGCATACCACAGCATTCTGCAAACGGGCAGTAACTCAATTCGCACTGCTCAGTGGGGTAACTTTCTGACGGCGAACAACGAAAGACTCGTATATGGAGATTACGACGGCGACGGCAAACAAGACATCGCTGTTTTCCGCATCGGCACGGGCGTTTGGTATATTCTCGAAAGTTCAACTAATACCGGACGTGCCGTTCCGAACTTCGGCGCGGTCGGTGATTTTCCGGCAGTCGGCGATTACGACAAAGACGGCAAAACCGATTTGGGCGTGATTCGCGTCGAAAGCGGTCAGTTAATTTGGTATATCCAGAATAGCTCAAACGGACAAATGCGGGCAGTTCCTTTCGGCTTGTCAACCGACGGCTTTTTCTTTTTTCGCCCGTTCGATTTTGACGGCGACGGCGCACAGGATATAGCGGTTAATCGTAATATCGGAGGTAATCGCGTTTTTTACATTTTGCGAAGCTCCGACAACCAGGTGGTTGCTTTGCAATGGGGCTTTACTTCCGATACGCCATTTTACGGTGATTACGACGGCGACGGCAAAACCGACATCGTGGCGCGACGCACCATCAGCGGTCAATACGTTTGGTATATCTACCAAACCTCCAATCAACAGGGACGCGCCGTGACCTTCGGAGCAGCAGGCGACCAATAAACCTTCGGATTTAATTTCATTTGATAAAAGACCGCCGCTAAGTAGATGGACAAAATTAAATGCAAGTGCAATTCGGCGCGTGTCCCCCTTAAAATCGCGGAATCCGAAACAGTAAAACGCGGGCGTTTTGAAATTTAGAACGCCCGCCAATCACAAAATCATTAGACCAAAAGGAGAAAAATAAAAGAAAAAGAATGAAATTTTATTTTTTCTCTGCTTTCTTTTCGATTTGCTTAATCAACTTCGTCGCGTGGTTTCTTGCAATCAGCGGAATGCGTTCGTCGTTGCTGAGTTCATTTAAAAGTGGAATCATCTGCACTGCGTCGGAAATTTCGTTGCGCCTAACCATTGAATCAAGCGAATCAAGCAGTTTTGGTGATTCGAGCGGTTGATTTTCACGCGCCACGGTAATATCGAAAATCCATATAAATTGCAGTCCGATTCGACGGTACTCATCCGCCAAAGTTTTCGCGTCTTTGTTGTCAGTCCAATTAAATTTCGCTTCCCGCATCCGCCCGTCCTTCTTCATCGTGAATTTCATCGTGCCGAGATTCGAGAAATCTTTTTCATATTGATAATTTTCCGTCGAATCGAGAAAATTCAACGCCTGCCAGGTTGTCTTTATTCGTTCCAGAGCCTCGGCGGAAAGCTGAATAGGGTCGGTTACCGGCTCGGCAAAATCTTTTTTCTGAAATGTGATTTTACCTTTTCCGTTGTCGTCGTGTTCGATGTAAATTTTTGAAATGAAAAAGTCCGACTTTGAAAATTCGTAGAAATAAACCGACTTATCGTCGGTTGCCGCCGGATGCGCGTCACTCTTTACTTTATCGTCCGTTTGTTCGGTTGGGGGCGTTCGACTTTCAGATTCGGGACGCGCATTTTTTTTGACAACGGGTATCGAATCGTTTTCGGCGACGGGCTGCGTTTTCGTCAATGTCGTTTCCTTCGCAGTTTTCTTTTTGGCTGCCTTGCGTTTTGTCTGGGCGGACGCAGAAAACGCCAAAGTCAAAAATAAAAGACAAATGATGGTTTTTGAAAATTTTATTTGAAGCATATTTATTCAAACCTGACGGAAACAACTTTTGAAACGCCGGCTTCCTGCATCGTTACACCATACAAAGCCTTCGCCGCTTCCATTGTGCGTTTATTGTGCGTGATGACGATAAACTGCGTTTTCTCAGACATTTCGGCGATTTTATTGACAAATCTTCCGACGTTTGCATCGTCGAGCGGCGCGTCAACTTCATCCAATAAACAAAACGGTGCCGGACGATATTGAAAAATTGCCATCACCAGCGCAATCGCCGTCATCGCCTTTTCGCCGCCCGAAAGCAGCAAGATATTTTGCAGCCGTTTTCCCGGCGGCTGCGCGACGATTTCGATGCCAGCTTCCAAGACGTCTTCGGCTTCAAGCAAAGTCATCTCGCCTTTCCCTCCGCCGAAAAGCTCTTGGAAAAATTCGGCGAAGTTGCAGTTTATTGCTTCAAAAGCTGCGCGGAACCGGTCGCGCGAACGCTGTTTTATTTCCCGAAGTGCTGCTTCCGCCGCCGCGATGCCGTCAATTATGTCTTGCCGTTGCACGGTCAGAAACGTTAGCCGTTCTTCAATTTCTCCTAATTCTTCGAGCGCAAGCATATTAATTGCGCCGAAGTTTTCAATTTTTTCGCGCAAATCTTCAACTGTCTGCCGCACCGCATCTAAATCAAAATCGCTTTCGACCGTTTCGCTTTCAACCAATTCAAGCAACGACAAATTCAGTTCCGACGCGCTTTTTTCGTTCAAATTTTTCAAGCGCGTAACGGCTTCGGTCTGCCTGATTTCCAGTGCGGCACGTTCGTTGCGAGCCTCGGAGGATTTTTTATTCAATTCGGCGAGTCCTGCCGACATCGCATCTGCCGTTTCCCGCGCAAGTTTTAGATGCGCGATGTTTTCGGAAAGTTCGTCCTGCTCGCCTTTTTGCTCGGCGGCGAAAACGACGATTTTTTCCTTGATTTCGGCAATAGAATTTTCCAAACCCTTAGCTTTCTCATCGGTTTCTAAAATTTCCAAACTCTGATGCGCAAGACGCGATTCGAGTTCTTTTTCTTCGGCTTCAACGCGCCTTAAAGTATTTAAAGCTGAACGCCGACGCTCCGTCGATGTGGCGGCAAAAGTTTTCTTTTCATTTAAAACGACGTTTTCCGCGTTTAATTCATTTCGTGTTTCGTTCAATCTTTGTGAAATTTTCGCCAAGTTTTCAGATGCTGCGTTTCTCGCTCGTTCCGCTTTTCCGGCATTAACTTTTGCTTCCGTTCGTTTACCTTCGGTTTCAAGCAGTTCCGCCTTGATTTGTTTTGCTTCTTCGCCAACCACTCGTTTATGTCGTTCGGCACGTTCGGTTTCCTGCACGAGCGATTTCGCCCCGATTTCGATTGAAAGAAGTTCGCGCTCGACCTTGACTATAAACGACTGCAAATCAACCAGCTTATTTTCTTTTTCGACTAAAATTTCACGCGTCTTTGACGCGTCCTTTTCGGCTTTTGCAACTTCTTCGCTTAACTTTTCGGTCGCGTTTCCGAGTTCGCGCAATTCACGCTTGAAAGCCAGAAGCGAAGCGTTTTTCTCGTTAGCGTTTGCCTTTCCGCCGACAAAAAGTTTTCCGCCGAAATTTAAATCGCCGTCGAAACTAACAAATGTTTCATCATATTTCGCGTTTAATTTTTCTAAATCTTCAACTAATCGTGCTGCCATTTCACGCGGAAAAGTTTTTGCCAGAAGCTCAATAAAATCAGCGTTTGTGCCAAGGAAATTTGCGATTTGCGATTTGCGATTCTCCGTCTTCGGCTTTGAACTTTGAACTTTGAACTTTGAACTTTGAACTAAAACCGCAATGCGACCAAGATTATTTTCATTCAAATATCGAATCGTTTTACGCGCTGCTTCTTCCGATTCAACAAGAACTGTCTGCAAATAACTTCCAAACAAATTCTCAACTGCCTTTTCCGCCCGTTCGTCAACATTCAATTTATCCGCCAAAGTTCCAAGAAATTTCACGCCGATTTGCTTTTGTTCGGCGAAAAGTTTCTGCACCGTCGGCGCGTAGATTGTTTTTCTTTCTTCAAGTTCCTGCAAAGTTTCAAGCCGATGCGTTTTGCGGGAAAATTCTTCGCGCAAATCTCTCAAAACCTTTTCGTTCGATTGCAAAACATTCCGCGCGCCGCCTGATTCTTCAAGAATTTCTTGTTTTTCTGCGTGCAGATTTTCTAACTTTCGACGCTCTTTTTCTAAAGTTTTTCCGAGTTTTCCGGCTTCCTTTTGATGTTCGGCAAAAGTCTCTTCAGCGCGTTCACCTTCGCGGCGCAAACCTTCGAGACGTTCCTTCAATCGTTCGCCCGCGTTTTCAAGCTGCCGTTCAATTTCCGTTAAACGCTCCGATGCCGCTGTGTGCCGCAAAATTTCTACTCTTTCAGATTCGAGAGTTTTTTCGATTTTGTTTAATTCTTCAAGTTTTAATTGATATTTGCTTTCGGCATCGCGCAAATCGAGTTCCGATTTTTCAGCACGCGAGCGTTCCGCTTGTTCGTCTTTTTTTAATCTTTCGATTTCGATTTTGAGAAGTTTGAATCTCTTTTCGACGGCTTCGATTTCACCTCTGAGCGCGGCGGAACGTTGTTTGAGGCTGGTGATTTGCTCGGTTTTGTATTGTTTTTCGCGCTCGTTTCGGTCTCTTTCAAGCGCATTTTCCGAATGCTGTGCGCGCAGCTGTGCCAAATTTTCTTCCGCTTCCCGCGCCTTTCGTGTCGCTTCGCGGAATGTGTCGTCTTTTTCGGCAACCTCCCAAAACGCCACGCGTTCGATTTTTTGCGCCGCTTCGAGCTTTGCTTCTAAATCGTCAACCAATTCTGAAAGATGTTTGCCTTCGGCGGCAAAGGTTTGTCTCAAAACGCGGCGAAACTCTTCGCGCAAAATTTTATAACGGCGAGTTTTCGCGGCTTGGCGGCGAAGTATATTGGCTTGCTTTTCGATTTCCGAAACGATGTCGGAAATTCGGCTCAAGTTTATTTTCGCTGATTCCAGACGCGCTTCGGCAGCGCGTTGGCGCGTGCGAAATTTGGAAATTCCCGCCGCTTCTTCGATTAAATTTCGGCGATCGGAAGGCTTTGAAGATAGAATTTGTCCGATTTTTCCCTGCTCAATCAGCGCGTAATGTGCGCCGCTCAAACCCGTTCCGGCAAACAAATCTTGGATGTCGCGCAGACGGCAAGTTTTTCCGTTCAAAAGATATTCGCTCTCGCCGGAAAGATACAGGCGGCGCGTCACGGAAACGGCTTCGCCGGGCGCAAATTCGAGCGCGAACGTGCGCGGTTTCCAATGCCGTTTGGTTTTTATTTTCGTCTGGACGGCTTGAATCGAGCCGACTTGCGCGGCTTGAACTTTTTCAACTTCGTATTCTTCCGAATGAAACCCGTTAAATTCGTCGCCGACTGTTGATTGCTCTACTTCAATCTCTACTAAATCAATCGCCTTTTCATCTAAGCTGCTGAGACTTTCATCAATGTTTTCGAGTTCACTCTCGTGCGTGTCAATAAATGATTCGTCGCGGACAAGATGAAGAACGACTTCCGCCATTCCCGACGCTTTACGCTTGCTCGTGCCTTGAAAAACGACATCTTTCATTTCCTCTCCGCGCAAAGATTTCGCTTTTTGCTCGCCTAAAACCCACGCAATCGAATCGGAAACGTTACTTTTCCCGCAGCCGTTCGGACCGACAACCGCCGTTATTCCGTTGCCTGTAAAGACAATTTCGGTGTAATCGGCGAAAGATTTAAAACCTGTAATTTCGAGACGTTGGAGTTTGAACATCGTATAGTGCTTTTTGGAGAGAATCAGCACTATATTTTGTTCATTTGTTGGATTTAAGTCAAATCTGATCCAATTACGAATTACGAATTTCAAATTACGAATGGTGAGACTTCCAATTTCGTAACTCGTAATTTGAAATTCGTAATTGATTTAAAAGTCTTCGTCTTTCAAGTTTCGCAAACCTTGTTTCTTGGCTCGTTCGTTGTCGAGTTCAGTCAAAACGTCAAACAGAAAATTCATGTTGCTCGTTATGCTGATAACGACAGCAAATTCGGTTTCCGAATTCGTAAATTTAAATGTTCCGCTGTTGACTTCGATAATTTCACGAAACGCCTTAATACCGTTATGAGAGTTGGCTTCGGCGTCAACGATTGTGCCTTCGTTAAACGAAACGCTCGCCAAATGTAATTTTGATCTAACAATTAGCAAACCCGTCATCCTCGAATTTTCAATCGTCTGCACGGCATCGAAAATACTCACATAAGCCAGATTGCCCGCAAAAGTTACATCAGTGCGGATTTTTTGCGGCGATTTGTCCCGCGTCGTATTAAAAATCAAATCTCAAACCGAAACGAATCGTTCGTTGACGATAAGTTCTTGTCGGAATGAGAAAACTTTGATAGTTTGCCAGTTGCGTTGCGCTCGGAGTCGCGCTCAAAGCGGTGAAATCTATAAACTCCGAACCGAAACTGAACACCGACATATTAAGAATGTTTCCGAATTCGACGGTCGGGCGCAGCTTATATCTTTCGCCGAATTTCCATTCTCTGGTTAATGTTAAATCAAAGATATATTGCTTCGGTCCGCGTCCGGCGTTTCTGGGCAGATTTCCGCTTCTTGCGCCAATTGGCGGAAGCGAAAACTGCGCTGCGAGCGCGGTCGGAAACGGTGAGTTAGGTTCTCTGAATCGAATATCTTCGATGTTGCCGTTAAAATTCGGGCGGTCGGTGCTGACATCGTTAAGATTGCGGTCAACACCGTAGCCCAAACTGAAAGGCGCGGAACTGCCGAAACGGAAAAGCGGTGAAAATCTTATTTTGCCTAACCACCAAGGCGTGTCGAATACGCCAGACAAAGCGAAACGATGTCGACGGTCTTGCAAACTTCTCGCCCATTCGCGGCTGAAATCACCGTTTATTTCGGCGTTCGTCGTGTTGTTTAAACCGTCATCGCGAAGACTGGAAAGCGTGTAAGCCGCTCTGAAAGACGAACCGAAACCGTAACCTAGTTTGCGAAAACGGCTCCGCATTTCTAAAACCAGACCGTGATAAAACGAATTTCCGATTGAAGAAACTCTTTCTGTTTCCCCGATGGTCGGGTCGGGTCTGAACCGAGACACTGCCGCTAATGCAATTCCAATCGGCGAGCCGATAGAGTTGAAAGTGTCAATGGTGGCGGTTGATGGAGAGGTAATTGAGCTGTTGACGCTGTTCAAGTTGACGATGCAAGTTACCGTCGCCGTCGGCGAGCAAGTTCCGCCGGCTGCCGTAGCAACGCCGCTTCCGTCATTAGTCGGACCGAGAACGAAATTATACGTTCTAACCGTTCCGTTGGCGTTCGTGAACCTGAAAGGATTTGCCAGCAGGTAAGCCGTAAAATCATTAAAACCAGCCGGAACAACCGGCACGTTCGGATTGAATTCGCGCCACAAACGAGCGGTTTTGTTCACCGTGTAATTGGCTTCAAAAACGATACCTTTTGTCAGCTCGCGTTCAAATCCAACGTTGAATTGATAGCTTTCGGGAATTTTCAAATTCGGGTCAACCGACCGCAGCGGATTACTGGTATTTGCCGTGTTCGTCGCAAAACCCAAATTTTGACTGAAGCCTAAAGAAGTTAAGGCATTTCTTAAATCTGAAACGGAGGAGTAGCCGTTCGGAAACTGCTGCGAGATTCTGGCGAGAACGGCAACCCGTCTTGCGTCGGCACCGGAAGTTCCGATGAAGTTCGTATCAAATTGAAACAAATTACCCGAAGAATTTTGAATAAAATCGCCGACCGTACGAAGAAGCGCGCGATTGTAAAAAAGTCCTGCGCCGAAACGAATTACGCCTTTTCCTTTTTTGAACGGGTCGTAAGCAATCCCGACGCGCGGTCCAAAATTATTATTGTCCGTAACCGCCGTTTCTCTTTCGTAACGCAAGCCGTAGCTCACCGTAACATTCGAAAAAGCTCGCCACTCATCATTAAAAAATGCTCCCCAATAAGTATTCTTAACGTCGGTTGCCGTGCCGAAATTCTGGCGATAGCGGGACAGCGCGTTATTTTGATAATTCAAAACGCTGTTGAAGTTAAAAGTTCCCGTCGCATCTCCTAAAGAGGTGGCTTTCGAGTCCACGCTTTGCACGTCAAAGCCGGTTTTGAATGTGTGCGAATTGACGATAAAAGTAACCGAGTCTTGAAATTGAAGTCTGGTTTCTTTGCGCGTGTCGGCAAAATTTTGCAGACTGCTGCCGGTCGAATTACCAGCGATTAAAGTTTGCACGCTATTCGTTACCGGATTTCGGTAGCCAATTAAAACGACCGGAGCGAACGGGTCGTCAGTTTGAAAACTCGGCTTGAAAACGGAATATTGAAAGCGGAATTGATTGACGACATTAGCACCGAAAATCTGATTGTCGGTAATGTTGAAAGCATCCGTATTGTTGTTTCTGCTTTGCAATGCGTCTTCGATTCTGGTGGTTGACGCACCCGTCTGACGACGATTTTGTCTTCTTCCGAATTGATAACCGAACGTAATGTCGTTGCCTTGAAAAAGCTGATGATCTATTCTGGCGGTCACAACGTGGTTGGAGTTCGGCGTGTCGAGCGTAACCACATACGGAGCGACAAACGCCGCCGTCGGCGGGTTTGTCGTGCAAGCCGCCTGATTGCTGTTATCACAAACCTGTGTTCCGCCGGTTGTAGTCGGCAAATTAAAACGCGGGTTTGAACCCACCGGAACAAAAGTATCAATCAATGTGGTGTCTTCGAGTTTGTTGTATTCGTAAGCGACGGAAAAGAAAGTTCGGTTTTTACCGTTATAAATAAACGGAAGAACAACGGGACCGCTAAGCGTAAAGCCCGGATTGTATTCGGTAAACGGAAGTCGCGGAATGCTGCGGCTGTTGTTGTAATAAGTATTCGCATTTAAATTATCGTCACGGAAAAACATAAACGCGCGTCCGCGAAGATTATTACTTCCTGATTTCGTTCGTAAGTTAATGCGTCCACCCGAAGCGCGTCCGTATTCGGCGGAAAATTGATTGGTGATAACTTGAACTTCGGCGATTGATTCGAGAGACGGCTGAAATCGGTCGCGTGCCGAACGGTCATCGTTATTGTCAAGTCCGTCAATCGTGATGTTGTTTGAATAAGATGCTCCGCCGGAAAGCGAAAAGTTGCCCTGTTCGGTTGGCGTGCTGCGCGGATTGGCATTTCTGTCTTCAGCCAAATCTCTCGTCGAAAGTGCTTCTTCCGACACGCCGCCGAGCGTCAAAACCAAATCGAGCGGATTGCGCGTATTGTTCGGAATTTCCTCGATTTCGCGTTCCGTCACCGTTCCGCCGACGACGGTGCGCGTTGTGTCTACGACCGATGTATCGGCTTCGATGGTAACGGTTTGCTCGGCGCGGACATCAGCGGGCGCGAGCGAGAAATCGAGTTGGACGTTTTGTCCGGCGAGCGTTTCGATGTCAACTTTTTCCTTCGTCCCAAAACCGGTTTGTGCAGCGCGGACTTTGTAGATTCCGGGCTGGAGTTCAACGATGCGGTAACGACCTTCGTCGTCGGTAACGACTGTGCGCTCGACGTTCGTCGTGATGAGCGTTGCCGTAACTGTTGCGCCGACAACCGGCGCGTTGTTCGAGTCAAGAATCCGACCGCTAATCGTTACCTCGTCGAGGTCTTGGGCAAAACTTGCCGAAAACAACACAAAAACAAAAATCAATAAAGGCGCAAACCTGCCGAAAATACTTTTAGTCATACTTCTCCTGAAAATAATTTTTTGAATGAGATATTTTGAAAGGCTTATTTTGTCGTAAAAAAGATTTTATGTAAAGAGAGAACGTCGAATCTGAGGTTACATAATTTTGAAATTAATAAAAATGGGCAGTTCAAAATCGCCGAACTCGTCAACGAACAATTTTTTGTTGCGGAGGGCGAACCGTTCGCTCTTCAAGTTGATAACTGAAATTGCCGACGGCAAATGGCGGCGGCTTTCACCTCGAGACAAATTTATTCTTCTTTATTCTTCTTTATATTGGACGGTTGTTTTTGTAACGGTCAGGCGCGAAATCGGAATTAAAGCTTCCGAATTTGAAAGCAAATCGCTTTGATTGGCAAACTCGTCGGCGTGCGTGCGTAAGTATTCGACAAAGCGTTCAAATTCGCTTTGCATCTGATTCATTTTCTCGCGCATATTGAGAATAATTTCCACGCCCGCCAAATTAACACCTAAATCACGCGTCAAAGACAAAATTATCTCAAGCCGTTCAATGTCAGAATCTTCATATAGGCGCGTGTTGCCGTCCGAGCGCGAAGGTTTAAGCAAGCCCTCACGTTCATAAAGCCGCAGAGTTTGCGGATGAATCTCGAAAAGTTCCGCCACCGCGCTGATTGTGTAAGTTTTTATCTTGCGTTTCATAAGTCAGTGGTCAGTGGTCAGTGGTCAGTGGTCAGTTGAAGAAATCTTTCTGACAACCGACTACTGACCACCGACAACTATTCTAATCCCATCGCACGCCGCGGATTTTCTGCGTTTGCTTTTTCAAACGAACGTAAAATATCTTTTGTCTCTTCGCTGATAACCCGCGGCAGAGCTATCTGCACTTCGATAAATTGGTCGCCGCGCAAACTCGGATTTCTTAAAGAAGGAAAACCGCGTTCACGGAGGCGAAATTTCTGTCCCGATTCAGTTCCCGCCGGAATTTTCAATTGCGCTTTACCTTCGACGGTCGGCACTTCAATTTTCGCTCCCAACGCGGCTTCCGGCACAGTAATCGGTACGGTTACATAAATATTATCGCCTTTGCGCGTAAAAAATTTATGCTTGCCGACATTGGTAATAATAAACAAATCGCCCGGTTCTGCGCCGAGTCGTCCGCCGCCGCCTTTTTTCGGAATACGCACGCGCGAACCCGTGTCAACGCCTGCCGGAATACGCACCTTGACTTGCTCGGTTTTCGGCGTAACGCCTTTGCCGTGACACACGGAACACGGTTCGCGGCGGCGACCAGTGCCTTCACAATCCGGGCAGGTTTGGGCAAATTGCAAGCGTCCACCTTGGCGCTGGACTTGTCCCGTGCCTTTGCAAGTCGGGCAGGTTACGATTGCGCCGCCCGTATCGCCCGCACCTTGACAGCGCGAGCATTGTTCACTCCGATTGACGGTGATATTAGTTGTCAAACCCGTTACCGATTCTTCAAAGCTCAAAGCTAGCGGAATTTCTATATCTTTTCCTTTTTTCGGCATCGCGCGTGGCGGCTCAGGTTCGCGGGCTGTTCTGCTACCGCCGCCGCTTCCGCCGAAAAGGTCTGAAAAAATATCTCGAAAACTCGATGAAGAGCTGCCGCTTCCGCCCGGCTCGAAATTAAAACCTGAGAAATCGAAATTCGACGCGCCGCCGCCCGTAGCGCTTGCGCCCGCACCATACGGTGAATTTACGTCGAGGTTATCGGCATAATAGCCGAAACGATCAAAAACCTTACGCTTTTTCTCGTCTGAAAGAATGTCGTAGGCTTCTTGAATTTCTTTGAATTTATCTTCGGCGGCTTTATCGTTCGGATTTACGTCCGGGTGATGCTTTCGCGCTAATTTGCGATACGATTTTTTTATATCGTCCGCTTTCGCATCTTTTTTTACGCCGAGAATTTGGTAATAATCTTTTTTTGCCATTCTTGAAGTTTACTTATCAAATCCAAAGGCGAACTTAATCGCTTCAAAAACTTCCTGCATTCTTTCGTCAGAAAGATGCGTAACATATGAACCTAATTTGTTTTTCGGAACGGTTTGAATCCAGTCCAAATTTAAGACACAATTCTCTTCCACTCCGTCGTCTTCGGTTAAAATAACTTGCGATAAAACATCCCGAATCGTTGTTGTAGTCGGGATAACAGTTACTGCATTTAGTTCGGGAATTGCTTCGTTGCGAGTCAAAATCAAGACGGGACGAGTCTTGTCAGGTTCTTTGAACTTGTGCCGATAAATATCGCCGCGATTCATCAATCTTTCCAAACTTCAATTAGTTGTTCTTCCTCAATCTCAAATTCACCGGGTTGAACGGGATTTTTGCGATAGGCTTCAGCATACTGACGCGCTACTTCAGCTTCTTTTTTTTTTCTTTTTGCCAATTCACGAAACGCTTCGCGGAAAACATCCTGACGATTTTCCCGCAAAATTTCTATTGCTTCATCAACTTCCGCTAAAGTTTTTTCATCAATTTCGATTTGAACAACTTGCATAATTTTGAAATGAGCGGCGATTTTATTCACCGCTCATCATTTATAGTCCGACTACTTCTTATCGTCGTCAACATCAACGTACTCGGCATCAATAACGTTGTCGTCACCGCTCGTCGTCGAAGCTGTAGTGTCGCTTCCCGCGCTCGCCGAAGACGCTTGTTCTTCCGTCGTGGCGCTGCTGTCATCTGCGCCCGCTTGACTGTAAAGAACTTCCGCGAGTTTATGCGAAGCAGTTTGCAGACGTTCAAATGCGCTGTTCATTGCGTCCGCGTCCGCGCCGTTCAAAGCGGTTTTCGCTTCAGAAATAGCGGTTTCGAGTTCGCTCGAAGCAGTTGAATCAAGTTTGTCTTTGTTTTCGTTAAAAGTTTTTTCAACCGAATAAACAAGCCCGTCGAGACGGTTTCTTGCTTCGATTTCGGCTTTCTTCTTTTCATCTTCGCCCGCGTGCGATTCAGCATCCTTCATCATCTTATCAATTTCTTCTTTCGACAATCCCGACGAAGCCGTAATCGTGATTTTCTGCTCGCGTCCCGTGCCGACATCTTTTGCCGAAACGTTGACGATACCGTTTGCATCAATATCGAATGTAACTTCAACCTGCGGAACGCCGCGCGGCGCTGGCGGAATGCCAACGAGATGGAACTTGCCGAGCGTTTTATTGTCGCCCGCCATCGGACGTTCGCCCTGCATAACGTGAACTTCAACCGACGTTTGATTGTCGGAAGCGGTCGAAAATATTTCCGATTTGCGTGTCGGAATTGTCGTATTGCGCTGAATCATCTGCGTCATCACGCCGCCCAAAGTTTCGATTCCCAAAGTTAGAGGCGTAACGTCGAGAAGGAGAATATCGGTTTTTTCGCCCGACAAAACGCTCGCTTGGACAGCTGCTCCGATTGCCACGACTTCGTCCGGATTGACCGATTTATTTGGCTCCTTGCCAAAGAATTCTTTGACCATTTCCTGAACTTTCGGAATGCGCGTCGAACCGCCGACCAGCACGATTTCATCAATGTTTTTAGGCTCAAGTCCGGCGTCTTTGATGGCTTTCTCAACGGGCGGCATCAACTTTTTCAAAATTGGTTCAACTAACTGCTCAAATTTCGAGCGTGTCAATTTCATTACCAAATGTTTCGGACCAGAAGCGTCTGCCGTAATAAACGGCAAGTTGATTTCGGTTTCCATCGCGCTCGACAATTCGACTTTCGCTTTTTCCGCCGATTCTTTCAGACGCTGCAAAGCCATTTTGTCGTTGGTCAAATCAATGCCTTGGTCTTTTTTGAATTCGTCAACGATCCACTTAATCAATTCTTCATCTACGTCGTCGCCGCCGAGATGCGTATCGCCGTTCGTAGATTTTACTTCAACGACACCTTCGCCGACTTCAAGAACGGAGATATCAAAAGTCCCGCCGCCGAAGTCAAAAACGGCAATCGTTTCTTCCTTCTTTTTATCCAAGCCGTAAGCTAGCGCCGCCGCTGTCGGTTCATTGACGATTCGCATCACTTCGAGACCGGCGATTTTGCCCGCATCTTTCGTCGCTTGGCGTTGCGCGTCGTTAAAATACGCCGGAACGGTGATAACCGCTTGGGTTACTTTTTGTCCAAGATAATCTTCGGCGGACTGCTTCAATTTTTGCAGAACCATTGCCGCGATTTCCGGCGGGCTGAAATGCTTGCCGTCAGCGTTAATCCGTACGTCGCCATTACCGGCTTTCTCCACTTTATACGGAACTTGCTTGATTTCGCCACCAACTTCTTCAAAGCGGCGACCCATAAATCGTTTAATCGAATAAAGTGTGTTTTCGGGATTTGTTACCGCTTGACGTTTGGCAACCTGCCCGACTAAGCGATTTCCATCTTTTGTGAATGCAACTACCGAAGGAGTCGTGCGTCCGCCTTCCGAATTTGTTATTACAATCGGCTCGCCGCCTTCCATAACGGCGACTACTGAATTTGTCGTTCCTAAATCTATTCCTATAATTTTGCTCATCTTAAATCTCCAATAAAATAATTCTTACGCTTTAACTTGTAAAAAGAAAAACTTTCGGCTTGCTTGAGCCAAAACTAATTATGAGACTTGAGTGTATCTTTGTCAAGTTTAATGAGTAAGCAAAGATAAGATGTATCTTATTACCTCAAATCTATATTTTAATCTTCTTCTTTCATTAACTTTGCGACGTAATATATATAATGCACACCTGAAAAAAGGGCGAAGGCAAAAACGGTTGTATAAACGGTGGGTAAATAAAAACCACCGAGGGCGGGAAAAATCGCGGCGACGAGAACGAGTCCGACGGCGAAGATTTGAATGACGGTACTTGCTTTTCCGAGCCACGACGGTTGAAAACCGCGAAAATTGGTAATGACAAAAATTGCGCCCGCGACGACGATAATTAAAATATCGCGCCCGATAACGGCGGCTGTTACCCAGAACGGCACGGGCAAATGGCGCAAGTGCGGTTCGGTCGGGAAAATGCCCGGCAGAGTTAAAATTATAAAAGCCGTCGTCATTAAGAGTTTATCGGCAATCGGGTCGAGAATTGTGCCGAGTTCGGATTGTTGATTGAAACGACGGGCGACGAATCCGTCAACTCCGTCGGAAACACCAGCGAAAAAGAAAACGAATAAAGCCCAGCTAAATTGATTATAAAAAAGCAGGATGGCGAAAACGGGAATGAGAGCCATTCGCAGCAATGTGAGCAGATTTGGAACAGTGATGACGTTTGAAGACATTTCGATTTTGGATTTTAGATTTTGGATTTTGGATTGAAAAAATATATTAGCTTTTAAGAAGATTGAGAAATTTGATAATTTTTATCAAATCTAACTAATTTCATTAACCAGCGTTCGTTTTTCTTCTACTATGCAAAATCCAAAATCCAAAATCTAAAATCCAAAATCAAATTGAATGCAATTCAATCAATGATACTTCTGGCGGACAGCCGAAGCGCACGGGCAAAACGACTGTGCCGATGCCGCGCGTGATGTAGACTTGCGTGCCTTTGCGCCGGTACAAACCGCTCGCAAATTTTCGGCGCGGCAGAATTCTTTTTTCTTCGTTACGAATTTTCACTTGTCCGCCGTGCGTGTGTCCGCTGAGCATTAAATCAACCGAAGCGCGGGCGGCGCGATAGAGAATTTTCGGATTATGCGCCAGAAGTATTTTCATCTCATCGGGAAACGAGCCGCGCAGAGCAGAGCGCAAATCGGTTTGCCCGACCATATAATCGTCCACGCCGCACAACCAAAACGATGCGCCACGCTCCACGAATCGAAAACCTTCGTTGATTAAAACCGTGATGTTTTCGCCGCGCAAATAGTTCGTCACGAGTTTCGCGTCCGTCCAATGGTCATGATTTCCCAAACACGCAAAAGTTCCGAACTCCGATTTTAGAGTCCCCATCACTTTCGCCATCGGCGCGATATACTTGCTCTCGTGCGACACAAAATCGCCCGTTAAAACAAACATATCAGGCTCTAAAGAGTTGGCAATTTCGACGGCGCGAGTAATATGTTCGAGGCTTGTGAAAGGGCTGTGATGAATGTCCGACAGATGAACAATCCGAAAACCATCGAGATTTTTCGGCAGACGTTTTAAAGTGATATTAATTTTTTCAGTCGTTAAGGTATTCGCTTCCGCCAAAGCATAACGAGCAACAAGGGAAAAATTACTCGCCAAATCACGGAGCGGCGTGTCGGAACGGGCGGCGGAAGATATTTTTTCAGACAGTCTTACTTTTTGTGTTCCGGTAAACTTCATTTCTCTTTCACAAATTTTACAAGCTGAAATTTTTTGGCAAGATAAATTATTGTAACTTTTTTGCAAGCAAAAAGTCGAGAGCCTTTCTAAAGGCTGAAGGATAAAGGAGAAAGGCGAAAAGATGAATAAGAAAATATAATAGTCCTTGTTTGTCCTTTATCCTTTCGCCTTTCTCCTTTATCCTTTGAAGAAATGCCCACTTGGAAACTTGAAATCGAATACGAAGGCACGCGCTATCGCGGCTGGCAAATCCAGCACAACGCTAATACTGTGCAGGGCGAACTGCAAAAGGCGGCTTATCAACTATTTTCGGGCAGAGTTGAAATCGGCGGCGCAGGCAGAACCGACGCGGGCGTTCACGCTCTCTCCCAAATCGCGCATCTTCGCGTTTCCGATTTGCAGACGAACATCACTCCGCGCCAGATTCAGGACGGCTTCAATGATTTGCTGCCGCACGACATCAACATCGTTAAAGTGAAGAATGCCGCCGAGAATTTCCACGCCCGCCACGATGCCATTTCGCGCTTTTATCTATATCAAATCTCAACCAGACGCACGGCTTTTGCGAAAAATTTCGTGTGGTGGGTAAAAGACAATCTCGATGTCAAACCAATGCAGGAAGCGGCGGAACTGCTCGTCGGCAAAAAAGATTTTCGTTCCTTCTGCGAACTCGACGAAGCGAAGCAATCAACTTTGGTGAAAGTCGAACGCGCCGAAATTTTCACCGACGGCGATTTGATTTGTTTCCGCATCGGCGCAAATCATTTTTTGTGGAAAATGGTGCGAAGAATCGTCGGAATGTTGGCGCAAGTCGGGTGCAGAAATCTTTCGATCGAAGGTTTCGAGCGGCTCGTAAATTATTATTCAAATGCTCCCGCCAAATTTACCGCGCCGCCGTCGGGCTTGTTTTTGGAGAAGGTTTTATATCAAGGCGACGGAGCGCCGAAGGAAAATAAATCCGCGTTTCCGATTTTATAATCAAACCAGAAATCTACTATAATTTGTGCCAAAGTTAGAGCAAAAACGCAAGAGAAATTACAGGAGAAATTACAGGATGGAAGCTATCAAAAAGACATTTAAAATTACTGCGGAAGCGGCAAAAGGCAGCCTTGTTTTTGAAGCCGAAGAAGGCAGAAGACTCGTTTTAGCCTTAGAAGATAACGGTGTTGACATTTTGCACCGCTGCGGCGGAAACGCTAAATGCACGACTTGCCGCGTCGAAGTTTTAGCGGGCGATCCCGGGGAGATCGGCGAGCCTGAACGAGCAATTCTCGCCACCAAAACCGATTTAGGCGAACGAACGCGCCTTTCGTGTCAAGTTCGCCTAATTGACGATTTGCACGTTCAAGTCATTCGCCAGGCGAGCGTCGAAGGCATTGATGCGGGCGGACGACCGACGGAGTAGGACAGTTGGCAGTTGGCACAAAGCAGTCGGCGGTCAAATTAAAGTCGTAAATCGTGAATCGAGAAAAGAAAAACGATTCACGATTCACGAACGAAAATGATAATTGCCAATTAATTTTGTTACAATGAAGGACTAACCCAAAGTATTTTAATAATTGAAAACAGTGAATTTTACTTGCTAGCTTCGGCGGCAACCAATAAAGGAGAAAATTATTTATGGAAACGAAAACTGCAACTACTAACAAAAACCAATCGGCGACATATCCGTTTGAACTGCCGCCGCTCGGCTACGCGTTCGACGCGCTCGCGCCATTTATTGACGCGGAAACGATGGAATTGCATCACGACAAACATCATCAAGCATATGTTGATAAATTGAACGACGCGCTCAAAGACCAGGAAGATTTGCAAAATCTGACGATTGAAGAATTGCTGGCGAAAGTAGATTCGCTGCCTGACGCAATCAAATCTGCCATTTGCAATAACGGCGGCGGACACGCCAATCATTCGATGTTTTGGACGATTATGAAGAAAAACGAAAACGGCAAACCGAGCGGCGCATTGGCGGAAGCGATTGACCGCGATTTCGGTTCGTTTGAAGATTTCAAGACGAAATTTAACGACGCGGGCGTGAAGCAATTCGGTTCGGGCTGGGTTTTTCTAATTGCCAACAACGGAAAATTGGAAATCAAATCAATGCCGAATCAAGACACGCCGCTGATGCAAAAAGTTACGCCTATTTTAGGCAACGACGTTTGGGAACACGCTTATTATGTAACGTATCGCAACCGCCGCCCCGAATATCTCAAAGCGTGGTGGAACGTCGTTGATTGGGATAAAGTCAGCGAACGATTTGAAGCTGTTCAGTAAAAACATTTAACAAATCTAAAGAAAGGCTCAATTAGCTAATATTAAATCGCATTGAGCCTTTTGATTTGTTAGCTGTCCTCTTTTATTTTCGCCCACTCTGGCAATTCTATAGCTCTTTTTTTGTAAAGTTCGATTGCTGTTTTCGGGAAAATAACCTTCTCAACTTCAAATTGTAATTCTTTGCTGGATTTAGCTATTACCTGCAATGCGCCAGAAGAGAGAAAAACTATCCGTTCGCTTCTGTCATCAAGCAACTGTCCAATAACAGGGATTACATCAGGGTCTTTCGATTTCCGAAGCACTGAGAAAATTATTTGCATAAGGTCGCCAACTTCGCCCGACATTTGATTTTCCTTGCCTGTGCGGTTTGATTCAATGCGCGCTTTGAGCAAAGTCAATAAATCTGTAACCGAGATTTTGTTTTCAAAAACTGGAGGTTGGGAAAGTTGAATAGTAACTCTAATTTTTCCACGACTTGTATCTAACTCAATTACTCTTATGCCGCAGATAGGAGGACCAAGGGCAGATTCGCGGGCGTTTTCTTGTAATTGTGGAACACGGCTTAACAAATCCTCTTGAGCGAAACAACTGCCGACTAAAACAATTGACATCAATAAGTTTGTTAAAATTACTTTAATTATCCAGCTCATAATACTTATCTTATACCAAAAATAACTATTTTAAACACAAATTATTAACTGTATATTTTCTAAATAGTTACATCTCACGACAAAAATTTATTTAATATTTCGGCATGGTTGAATCAACTTCGTCTGACCACGCCGCGATTCCGCCTTTTAAATTAATAAGTTTTCCCGCAAAACCTTTTTCTATCAAATCGGCAATTGCTTTTGCGCTCCGCACGCCGCCTTTGCAATGCACGACCGTTGTGCGCGATTCGTCAATTTCAGCGACGCGAGCGGTGATTTGTCCGAGCGGAATTAATTTCGCCTCTCGAATGCTGGCGATTTCGTGTTCGTGCGGTTCGCGCACGTCAATCAACTGAATGTCTTCGCCCGCGTCCAGACGATTTTTTAATTCGGTGGCGGTGATTTCTTCTAAAATCGGCGCGTCGTTTTCTTGAGCGATGGACTGACGCAAACCGCAAAATTCTTCGTAATCAATCAATTCTTTAATCGTCTGATTTGTCCCGCAAATCGGACAGTTCGGGTCTTTGCGAAGTTTCAATTCGCGGAATTTCATCGTCCAAGCGTCGAAGAGCAAAAGACGATTGAGCAAAATTCCTTCCGCGCCTAAGATTACTTTGATAACTTCGTTCGCCTGAATTGTCCCGACGATGCCGGGTAAAACGCCCAAAACTCCGCCTTCCGCGCACGACGGAACGAGTCCGGGCGGCGGCGGTTCAGGGTAAAGACAGCGATAACACGCGCCTCGTTCCGCCCAGAAAACGCTCGCTTGTCCTTCAAAACGAAAAATCGAGCCGTAGACATTCGGTTTGCCCGTTAAAATGCAAGCGTCATTGACAAGATAGCGCGTCGGAAAATTATCAGTTCCGTCAACAACCACATCGTATTCACGAAAAAGTTCAAGCGCGTTTTCGCTCGTCAGATGTATTTCATAAGCGTCAATTTTCGTGTTCGGATTGATGTCTTCCAGACGGTCTTTCGCCGATGCGATTTTCGGTCGCCCGATGTCTTTTGTGCCGTGAATAATTTGACGTTGCAGATTCGATTCGTCCACGATATCGAAATCAACAATGCCGATTCTGCCGACTCCAGCCGCCGCCAGATACAAACCCAAAGGCGAGCCGAGTCCGCCGGTGCCAATCATCAAAACTTTCGCAGCTTTGAGTTTTCTTTGTCCTTCGAGTCCGACTTCAGGCAAAATTAAATGACGACTGTATCTCGCATATTCTTCATTTGAAAGCGACGGTAATTCGCTTTCTGATTTTGCTTCGACGGCAACATTTCCGCCTGCAATCGAAGGCACAATCATTAGCGTTTCGCCATCTTTGATCAATGTATTTTCGCCGTCCAGATGTCGAATATCTTCATCGCCGACATAAACATTGACAAAATTTCGCAAAGCGTCCTGGTCGTTGTAAAGATGCTTGCGTAAATCTGCAAACTGCGTCGTCAATACCTTTAACGCTTCGCCCGCCGTCGCCGCTTCGACTTCAATTTCCGACTTTCCGTCGGCAAATTGCCGTAAAGGTGTCGGAATTACAATTGTTACTGCCATATATTTCTCCTTATCAATGGAACGCCAGCATCTTGCTGGCAATATGTGTTTACCACTTAAAACTTATTCGGACGCTTTGCGCCCATTGCCGTCAAGATGACGGCGTTCCGTTTCCCTCAGTTTTCTCCTCGTTAAATTTCGAGCGGTCGTTTTCCATTTCCCACGCTCGCACATCTGCGGCTTTTCCTTTTAATACCGAAACAATTAAGTATGTCCAAACCGGCAGAGCGTGGTCTAAATCAAACTGCGACGGAACGGCTGGACAATCGGGATGCGAATGATAATTGCCGACGACATCGAGTTTCCTCTCACGCGCATAATGTTCGCCGCGCATTAAATCCTGCGGCGTGATTAAAGAACGATTGTGCCGCGCCGCTTCTTCGCGGGCGTTTTCAATCGAAAAAATTTCGACGACCGTTTTTCTGCCACTTTCGTCAAAACGCCCGATGAGCAAACCGCAGCATTCGTTCGGATAAGTGCGCTCGCCGTGTGTCTTTATTTCTGAAATTTCCCGTTCGTTTAACAAAATCATCTTGTAAATTCCCAGTTTGATTTTAGCTTTCGTCCCAGAAATTTTCGCTCAGATACTTTGCTCCGCCGTCGCATAAAATTGTTACGATAACCGCATTGCTTTTAACCATTTCAGCCAAGCGTATCGCCGCATAAACATTCGCGCCCGCGCTGACACCGACAAACAAACCTTCTTCGCGTGCCAGACGGCGCGCCATTTCCTGCGCGTCTTCGGTTGCCACTTGCACTGTTTCATCGGCGACATTCGCATCGTAAATGCCGGGAACGATTGCAGTTTCAAGATGCTTCATTCCTTCGAGTCCGTGCAGCGGCGAATCGGGCTGCATCGAAATCGTCTGAATTTCCGGGTTGAATTCTTTCAAACGGCGCGAAGTTCCGATGAAAGTTCCGGTCGTTCCCAACCCCGCAATGAAATGCGTTATTCTTCCTGCGGTTTGCCGCCAGATTTCCGGCGCGGTCGTTTCACAATGCGCTTGCCAGTTGGCATCGTTGTTGTATTGGTCGGGGTAAAAATATTTTTCAGGATGTTCGGCGGCAAGTTCTTTGGCGAGAATCTGCGCTCCGTCCGTTCCCTGCATCGCATCGGTCTCGATAATTTCCGCTCCGTAAAAACGCAAAATTCGCTTGCGTTCGATGCTCGCATTTTTCGGCAAAGCTAGCACGACTTTGTAACCGCGAGTTGCGCCAATCATCGCGTAAGCAATTCCCGTGTTGCCGCTCGTCGCATCCAGAATCGTTTTGCCCTTTGTAAGTTTCCCGTCGCGTTCGCCCGCTAAAATCATCCACAACGCCGCGCGGTCTTTAACCGAACCGCCCGGATTTAAGTGCTCCGCTTTCGCATAAATCTCAATTTCTTCGGGCAAATCACCGATTACGCGGCGAAGGCGAAACAAAGGCGTATTGCCGATCGCCGCTTCCAAAAACACTTTTGAAATGTCCCTTGCCTGATTATTTGATTGTACTTTTGCTTCTAAAACTGCCGTTTTCATTTTTCTTTTTCGTTAAAAAAATCGGTCATGAACTTCTTCGATGAAGTTTCACGACCGACTGAATATGTTAATTTAGCGACCCACTTTTAACTTCTCGTTTTATCGCTATACACAATCTCAGTCGCCCGCGCCGCCCATCCGCGTTGACACCAACAAACCTCATTAACGTGCCGAGAATCGTGCATTTTTGAATCTTTACAACAAAGTCTATATTCTGAATCTAGAAAATTGAAAATGTTTTGTCAAATGAATTTTCGGCTAACATTCGCCGAACACAAATTTGCCGTGAGAGGCGTTAAATAATTTCATAATTAAACAGTTGTAGGAAAGGTGTTAATCCGAGAACGAGTGAAAGACTTACCCGAAGCCAGCCTTTATGAAATTGCCTTGGTTTTCTTAGGCTCGCGCTATAAATATATTTGCGAAGGCAATTCAATGAATCCGACTCTAAAAGACGGCGAAGTGGTTTTGGTTGATAGAGAAGTGAAAATCGAAATCGGCGACATCGTGGTTGCCAAACACCCAATCGAACAAAATTGCGAAGTCGTCAAAAGAATAGAGCGAATCAATGAACACGGACATTATTTTTTAGTCGGTGATAACTTGGAAGACAGCAATGACAGCCGCCATTTCGGAGCGGTTACAAGAGAATATATCAAAGGCAAAGTCGTCGCTCGTTTGAGTTAAAAGGACAATCAGAAAGTCCGAAAACGTTGTATCTAATTTTACAAAAGCCGTATTTTTTGAGATTAAGTCGCTCGACTTTCGGCAAAATGTTAAAATGCTTTCATAGAGTTCTAAATTATATTTTTTATGATTGAAGAAAAAGTTTTAATCCAAAATTTCGTCGCTAAAAAGAAACGCGAGCGGCTGAAAAAACCCGACTGGCTGAAAATCCGTGTCGGCGACCCGACGAATCAGAACGCAGTTTTGAAATTGATTGACGGTCTGAATCTGCACACGGTTTGTCAGGAAGCGCGTTGCCCGAACATTTTTGAATGCTGGACGGACAAAACGGCGACGTTTATGCTCGGCGGCGACACCTGCACCCGGCACTGTGGTTTTTGCGCCGTCAACAAAGGCGTGCCGATGGATTTAGACCCGGAAGAACCGCGTCACGTCGCCGAAGCCGTCGGGCATTTAGGACTTGAACACGCCGTCATTACGTCGGTCAACCGCGACGATTTGCCGGACGGCGGAGCAATGCATTGGGCGAAAACGATTCGCACGGTTCACCAAATGAATCCGACGTGCCGCGTCGAAGTTTTGATTCCTGATTTTCAAGGCAACGAAAACGCGCTCAATACGGTTCTGGCGGCGCGTCCCGAAGTTTTGAATCACAACACGGAAACCATCGCGCGTCTTTACCGCCGCGTTCGTCCCGACGCAAATTATCAGCAAACTTTAACGCTTCTCGAACGCGCCGCGCATTACCGCGATACGCAGTTTTCGCGTATGAAAACGAAAAGCGGCATTATGGCTGGCTTGGGCGAGACGTTTGAAGAAGTCGTCGAACTTATGAAAGATTTGCGCTCGGTTTCCTGCGACATTATGACCATCGGACAATATCTCCAGCCGTATGAACGCCGTCTGCCTGTCGAACGCTACGTTACGCCCGAAGAATTTGCCGAATGGAAACGTATCGGTCTGGAAATGGGTTTCAAGCACGTCGAATCTTCACCTTTAACCAGAAGTAGTTATCACGCACGGCAGCAAACTGAAAGCGGTGAGGCTAATGTTGTTTCGGTTGGGAAATAATGAGCAGTTTAAGTAAAAATCTTTCTGTCAATTATGACCAAATAGCCTCCTATATCGGTTATCCTTGCATTTTCTGTGAACTGCCCGAAGATGCAGCAAATAACCTTCTTCGCCTAATTAGAAATAAGCAATGCGGTTATACACAAGAGCAAGATTTTTGGTCTTCAAATCTTCAAATCATCCTTGACGGAAACTTTGACTTGTTGGAGTTTAACAAATTTGGCGCATCCTTTAGCAAAGACGAATGGCGGAAAATTCTTCAAAAAGTTATTAAGGGATTAAAAGACTTTTGAGGTGTTCATTAAAATAAAATTAGCTAATGAAGATTCTCGAAACCGAACGCACAATTCTTCGTGAAGTCACAAGAGATGATGCCGAATTTGTTCTCGATTTGTTAAATCAACCGTCGTTTATCAAATTTATTGGCGACCGGAATGTGCGGACAATTGCCGAAGCGCGTGATTATATCGAGAGCCGTTTCACCAAAAGTTACAAACAATTTGGCTTCGGAATGTATGCGGTTGAATTGAAAGAAACAAGTGCGCCGATTGGAATTTGCGGTTTCGTCAAACGCGATTCTCTGCCCGACGCAGACATCGGTTTCGCTTTTCTGCCGCAGTATGAGAGAAAAGGTTACGCCTTTGAATCTTCCGACGCTGTAATGAAATACGGCAGAGATATTTTAGGTTTGGGGCGCGTTCTTGCCATTATATCAAAGGATAACGAAAGTTCGGGCAGATTGCTTGAAAAGATTAATTTCAAATTCGAGCGTCTGATTAGAATGCCTCCGAATGACGAGGAGCTAAAGTTGTTTTCATCGGATAAATAACAATCTATGCCGTGACAACTAAAATAATAGACATTATTGGAAATAAGTAAAATCGGTTAATCTATGTAAATGTTAAAATATGCGGAGTTAAAAGAAAAGCCGAAAGAGTTTCTTGCCGCCACCGGTTTGACTGATGAAGAGTTTCAATGTCTGT
>MWYZ01000035.1 GCA_002050365.1 Acidobacteria bacterium 28-1 | reverse complement strand
CGTGAATGGTAAAAGCAAAGAAAATTACCAGAAAAAAACTATATGACTTCATAGTTATTTTTAGATGAAAAATTTTGAATTTAGTTAATGAGCATCAGTTCGAGCATTAAGATTTCAAATTCAAGATTTACTCGTTATTCTGCCTGATTGTTCCAAACGCTTGTGAACGCGCCGCTGCCAATTAGTGCGTGGCTGGTCGGCTTCTTCAAACTGCGCCAGCAAATCCTGCATTGATTCGCCGCCGACTTGCCGAGTTTTCATGTAAAGTAAAGCGACGACGATCGACGAAAACGAACCGATTAAAACCGACATCGGAAAAAGAAGAATTTGCGTCAAAGCTTCGCGGACGGTTGCGCGGATGCGCCCGCCCATATCCTGGGGCTCCTCCGCATCGGAAACTTTCACTTGTTTGCCGTCAATATTTATTTTCAATCCTTTATCTTTGGTGACGCGGAGCTCTGGATTTCCGTCCTCTCCATTTTTCATATTTTCTGCTACTTCTTGACGGATAGCGGCAACCTTATCAGCGTCGGAAGCAAAAGATTTGGCTGCCGCATTAGCGAAAAAAGCAATCACACCGGAAGCCAATAACGGCACGAAAAACATTATAAAAACAGCCGCCATTGTCGTGCGAAGCGAGCGCGTCACCAATTGTTTCGAGCGTTTTAAAGCGGCAAAACCGCGCAAGTTCTCCATCATCACGACCGGCGCAACCAACGCCCAGATGACCGAAAAAATCAGTCCTGGAAAAAAACAAAGAACATAACCTAAAACGGTGAAAATCGCCGAAAGCATTCCTGTGCCGGCAAAAGTTTTCCATCTTTTTCTGGTCGCTTCAAGCGCGGGACGCAAACTGACGGGGCGAAGCGGCACGGCGAGAATTTGAGTTACCAGCCAAGTCGTTGTTCCGAAAACCAAATAGCCGCAAAAAATTCCGAAAAAAGTGGAAAATAAAGTGATGCAACCGTTCAAAACATTTTTGGTTAAATCGCTAATAGCATCGCTCAGAGCGAGAGTTCCGATGACGAGCTGCAAAATTGTCAGAATCGCTACGGGCGAGTAAAGCAAAATAGCCAAGCCCAAAAACTTCGGCAGATGCTCGCTGTATATCACCAACGCGCGGCGAAAGAGTGTTGCTATTCCTTCAGATTCGGCGCGAAGTTCGGCAGCATACGCCTGGGCGGTCGGCGGTCGATCTTCGACTGATTTTGCCAACGCCGAATTAATAACTCGTTTGACCTTTTTCCGAACTTTTTTGACTTCGAGCGGCGGCGGCGCGGTTTCTTTGTGCGCTTGCATCACGTCGAGATAATCGCCGCCGAAAGGCGTTTTTCCTGAAAGCATTTGATAAGCGATGACACCCAAGCTGTAAATATCCGATTGAGCGGTCAGTTTCTCGCCCCGACATTGTTCGGGCGACATATAAAGCGGCGTTCCGAGAACCGCGCCGACGCGCGTCAACTCTTTGGTCGAGGCGGTCTTTAACAAAGGATTATCCGTCGCAATTTGTTTGGAACCGAGTCTTGTGCCGTCGTTTTCCGCTCGTGTCTGATTGGCTGGAAAAATCGCCGTTCCCGATTCCAGATCAATTTCGTTCGATTGAATCAGCGTTCCCGCTTCCAAATTGGTTCTAGGAGATTGTGCGATGGTTGCCGCTTCGGAAATAGCGGTTGAGTTTTGATTCTCGGCAATCGTTTCGCCATTTAGCCCGTCGGCAACAGTCGGTCTCGTTTGAAAATTCGGAGCGATTGAAATGTCTAAAAGATGCTCGGCGGCAGCATCTTGTATCTGTTCTTCAAGTTTAGCGATTCCGAAATCAAGAACCTTAACCGTATAACCGCCGCGCTGATTCGGCTCAAGCCAAATGTTGTCCGGCTTTAAATCGCGGTGAATAATTCCCTGTTCGTGCGCTTCCTGCACGGCTGAACAAACTTGCTCCAAAATATCCAGCGTCCACGACAGCGGCAATTTACCTTCTTCTTCCAAAACCTCGCCGAGCGTGCAACCGTCGAGATATTCCATTACGAGATATGCAACATTTCCGCCGGTAGTGTCAGTGAAGCCGAAATCCGTCACATTAACCACATTCGGATGCCGCAATCTGCCCGCCGCCCGCGCCTCGCGCTTGAATCTTTCGACAAATTCCAGCTGCTGCATAAATTGCGGCGCAATAACCTTCAAGGCAACGGGACGCTCCGTGCCGACGTGCGTAGCGAGATAAACCGTTCCCATTCCGCCTTTGCCGAGTTCCCTTTCTATTCTGTATTTGTCATCAAGCGTTTGCCCGACGACGTTTCCGCCAATCATATTCGTTCTTTTACGTTTGAGATAGAAATTAGTTTGAAAAAGAATTTTTATTATAGACGTTTTTGGAAGAGTTCTTAAATGAGAAATGAGAGATGAGAAACAAAAGTGTAAGTTAGAAATGTGTTGAAGGATAAAATTAGCCGTTTTTCTAATTTTTATTTCTTATTTTCCACTCTCACTTCTTTAATCCGAATTGCGCCGCTGTAAGTTGTCAGATTGAGCGTCGCGTCGCCGCTTCCCATCAAAGCAGAAAGACTCTGCGTTTTAGAAGCCGCATTTTTGACGACGTTCAAAAGTGGAAGTTCCGAGTTAAATGTGCCGCCGAAAGAAGCATTTATTTTGCAGGAAGAATTTTGCGGAATTGCCAGTAAAATTGAGCCGTTCTGCGTTCCGAAAGTGTATTGCCCGCCACTGAGAAATTCGCCGACAAATTTCATCGAACCCGAATTCGAGCCGATTTCCATTTGCCGATGTTCGACCGATTGCAGCGTAATTGCGCCGCTGCTGGTTTTGGCTTTGAAAATGTCGCCGATTCCGCTCGGCGCAACGTTGAACCCCACGATGTTTCCCGTGGTGCTGAGAAGCGTCATCGCGCCGCCGGATTTTCCGACTGTGACATCGCCTTCGTAAGTTTTCGCGTAAATGCCGCGCTCAATGTCGCTCAGGAAAATATCGCCGCCGACGATGTTGACCGAAACTTTCACGACCGATTCAATCCTCGTTTCGCTCGCTTGACCTGTGACGTCGACGGTTGCGCCGCGCGGAACGTCGAGTTCGATTTCTTCGCCGGAAAGACATTCGTCCGGGTTTGTTTCTCTATTTTTCGTCGGGTCAAATCCCAAAACCTTCACCCAAACCGCTTTGTTACTCTGTTTATTTTTTTCCCGAACATTAAATCCGACTTCGCTCCCATTGTTAACAAAAGCGCGAATTTCATTGCGTTCCCAACCGTTAATTTTGAGGTTTCCTTCGGAAACGCATAGAGAAATGTTTACATTTGCATCAACCGCGATTGATTTTTCGGCGGACGTTTCGCTTCCGCTCTTTACCTTTTTATACTTTCGTTTGAATTTTTGTTTAACCGGTGCAACTACAATTTTCGGTTGAACTTCTGCGGTTTGAGCGTAAGCAAAGGAAAAAGGCGAGAAAAGAAGCAGCGCAAAGATTATCAGACTGATTTTTTGCGTAATTGTATTTATAAAAATCATCTCTACTTTTTCTCTTTCTTCCTTTTCCACTTTTCTACTTGATACTCGCCATCAACTCGGTTTTTTCAGCCACTGAATTAAGCAAATCAATTTTGTTTTGATAAGAAGCGCGAAGAATCTGTTTTGCCGCTTCATTTTTCGGATTTTGCTTGACTTCGGCACTCATTTTTTTGATTGCATCGTCGGTTACCGCCAAATCGCGCTCAAATGCAAATCGCGCCGCCGGTTTTAAAACTTCGTCCTTGCCATTGTTCACGGTTTCGGTCAACATCGCAATTGTTTTGACGTAACTTTCTTCGCCTAAAACATTTTCATTTGCTGTTCTTTGTCCGCTGTTATCAGATGGGCTTGGCGTTCCGATTGCTGTATTTGGTGTAATGTTTTTAATCTGTTTAACTTCACGCTTAATAAATTTTGCTTTAACAGCGCGATGTTTGGATTTATCATTTTTAAAATCCATTGCCGAAACAATCTCAGGTTTATTACTTTCAAGCGGAGTTTGAATAATCGGCGTATAGGATTTTGAAATCGGAGCAATACTGCTTTCTTTACTCGGAACGGTTTCAGCTACCAAAGTCGTCGGCGCGTCCGTTTTCAAACCCAGCATTGCCGCGAAAAACCCAATGACAATCAGCAAACTCGCAAACGCAGCGACGCTCGGGTTCGAGAAAAATGCAAAAATTGGTTTCCAGAACGATTTCTTTTCCTTTTCAATCGAATCATTGATTTTCGTCCACAAACGCTGGGTCGGAACGAGCGTATTAAATTCCTGCTCAAGCGCGGAAAAGGCAAACGCTGATTCCTCTTGGGCTTCCGCCATAGAAATCGCGCAACCATCGCACACGGCAATGTGCCGCGAAACCGATTCCATTTTGTCAGAAGATAATTCGCCGTCTAAAAAGGCTTGAATTGTGCCGATGTCAAAACATTTTTCCGTCATACCGTTTTTCCCCCGATTTTGCCGTAATGCCGCACAAATTCTTGTCTGGCGCGAGCAACGAACGTGCCGATGCTGGTTTCATTCAAATCAAGACTGCTCGCAATTTCCTTATAAGATAAGCCTTGCTGTTTCAAAACCAGACAACTCCGAAGCGGCTCTTTTATCAAACTCAAGGCGCGGTGAACTTCTCTCGCACATTCCTTCTGTTCAAATTCTTTTGAAGGCGTAAAATCGCTCGTTTCATCTGTTTCTTTGACGTAATTATCTTCGCGTGTGTTCGCTCTGATGTTTCCGCGTACAGTGTTTCGCGCCACATTCAGCGCAACGCGAATCAGCCACGGGCGGAGCATTTCTTCATTAGCAATCGCGTCCATATTATTATAAAGCCGCAGAAAAACCTCTTGCGTAACGTCTTCCGCCAGCATCGTATCCTGCACGACCGACCGCGCTGCGCGAAAAACAGTTCGATGGTGAAGCGTAAAAGCCTCATCAAAAACGATTTTTTCCTGCGTCGCTGCTGTTCCTGCTTGGGACATCGCGTCCATTAAAATTTTTGCGCTCTCGGTCATTTATTAGAACTTATAACTGATTCCAGATTAAAAACACCGCAAATGTGAGTTTTGTGACAATTTTTCTTAAGTCCAATTTCTAATCTTAAAAATTTATAATTCTCGCTCTCTGAAGTAATTCACTCGATAAATTTTCTTCATTTTCAGAGGTAACAAAAAATGTATAACTATTTTCTCTTTCCGTAAAGATTTCATCGAGTGTTTCGCTTGAAAATTCAGCCGTTTCGTTAAATTTCGGCTCAACAAGCGCCAGACGTTTTAAGGATTCGTATAGATGCTCTCTACCGATGCCGAATTCGCCGACCTCTTCATCAATCATAAGACGAATCTCGGCTTGTTCTTCGGTGAAATGGGCGAGAAGCGAAGCCGCACTGCTCACGCCCGTCTCAAAGCGTTGCGAGACGGGCGTGAGTGTTTTACCTTTTTGTTCGGCATCAACTTTTTCGCGGAGCGTCAAAGGCTTTTTGTCCGTTTCGCCAAACAAACGTGTGTCAAAAACAATGCTCACGCGGTTGTCGTCTTCGGCGGAAAATTCGCGGACAATCAAACGCTGGGCGCGCGCCGTCGCTTTCCAATCAACGCGCCGCAAATCGTCCATCGGCTGATAATCGCGCAAGGCAAGCAAATCTTGTCCGAGACCTTTTTTCTGCGCGACGAGTTTGCCGATTTCGAGCGGCAAATCCGTCGTTTCTTCGTCAATCGAAACGAGTTTTGGAAAAATTACGATTTCCGCTTTCTGCGCGGAAAGCCTTTGGCGATGACGAAAAAATCCGAACGGAAATTTAGTTGAGAGTTCAAAGTCTTTAATAATAAAACGTCCGCGATGCGGGAAAATGTGTTCCGCTTTATTCTCCACCGACGCGCGGCGCGGAACGTGGACGAAATAATCCAAAGTGTGTTTGATAATCGGCGGACGAGTAATTTTTTCCGCCCATTTTTCAGGCAGGATTTGTTTTATTTCGTCAAACAAGACGGAAGTTTCGCGGTGTTTGCCGCGCACTTGCGCGACGACGGAAAATGTCGGAAAAATTCGTTTGCGATTATGCAGGCTGACGAGAATAGGCGTTATATCTTGAGCGAAAATCGTTTCGGGGAAACGCATTTTCACGTCCAGCTTTTTCAGGCAATAATTGCCGACAAAAAATCCGACGACGAGCGATGCCGCCAAAAAAGATAAAACTAAAAATAGAAGATTGTTGCCCGTGTCCCAAGCGGAAAAACCTACGATGACAATTAAGACTAGTATAACCGCGCCGCCGGTGGTAAATTCAAACGGCAAATTCATCTGCGAGGCTTCTGCGCTTGCTGAACGGGCTAAGGGCGGAATAACGAAGACCAAAATCAGCAGAATAAAAACAACAGATGCCGCCGCCGCAAATCCCGCCATCTGATTGTCGCCCGTGTGGTGTGCGTAAAGCGTCAAACCCGCCAGACTCAAACCACCGATGACCACCGAAAATCCCAAAATCGCGTTGCGGACATCGCGGAAACTGAAAAGTTGAATAAGATTGCGAAATTTCATTTATCATCTATCATTGAACATTTATCATTGAACATACAATAACCGATTGATGTGAATCAATTGTAGAAAAACAAAATTATCTTTGTTTTCAGCCTGTTGAAACAGGCTTTCCCGTTGGATAACTAGCCGCGCGATTTATCGCGTGGTCTCTGTGGAGCGGTAAAACGAAAAGAGAGTGAAAAAAGCGGGGGTATTTTTCAAGCTATCGCCAGAGATTTTCAAACCGATGAGCGGCTGTTAATTCTTTTTTCATCTTCCATTTGCCTTTTTCCACAGACAGTCTTTTTTTAATCGACCTTTTGAGCGTAAATTTGCTGATTCCTTTACCAATCTCTCGGTTTATTTGTCCAAACGATGCGGAAATCGCGGATTCTGCATCGCTGTTTGAATCGCTTTTTCGGCTTCCGAGGCAGTCAATAGCGGCGCGACCTCTTCGCTCATCATCCTCTAAACCGTCAAATCCAAACTCTTCCCAATTATCAATCCACAGACTGACAGTATCACGGTCAACCCGACCAATCTTGGCAATGGCATCAATCGCACAGCCTTGTGCAGAAAGTAGAATCGCGTGTGACCGATTGCAAACCCGAAAATTCTCATACGTTTGATGATTCTCACTAACTTTGCTATATTCTCCCTCAAACAAATTTTGACATAATTTTGTCGGTGCTTTCATTCCTTCATTTTACATCGAAACTTTAACTTACCTGTTTAATTACAGATTACGTGAAGTGTCGGCAGCTCAAATGTTAGCGCAGACGCGAATTAGACTCTCGCGGGCGGTCAGGCAGCTGACACGAAAAAAAATATGGATGCATACATTTTCGATTCGTTACGAACGGTCAGAGGAAAGGGCAATGACAAAGGCTCGCTCATCGGTATTACACCGACGGCGTTATTGGTCGAATGTCTGACCGCGCTCAAAGAAAGAAATAATTTGGACACGACGCAGGTCGAAGATTTGATTGTCGGATGCGTTACTCAAGTGATGGATCAGGGCGCGAACATTGCGAAGACTGCCGCCCAGCAGTCGGGTTATGGAAATCATTTATCCGGCGCAACCGTCAATCGTTTTTGCGGTTCGGGACTGGAAGCGGTTAATCAGGTCGCGGCATATGTCAAAGCCGGATTTAAGGACTTGGCAATCGGCGGCGGCGTTGAAAATATGTCGCGGGTAAAAATGGCTTCCGACGGCGGCGCGATGGCAGCCGATCCGTCGGTTGCCTTGCCGGGACATTTTGTGCCGCAGGGGATTTCGGCGGACTTGATTGCCAGCAAATACGGCTTTTCCAGAGACGCGCTGGATTCTTTTGCGGCAACCTCCCACCAGCGGGCTGCCGAAGCCGAGAAAAACGGACGTTTCAACCGCTCGCGCATTTCGGTCAAGGATGTCAATAATTTCGTGGTCTTGGACAAGGATGAAAATATTCGCCCGACGACGACAACGGAAAGTTTAGCCCAACTGAAACCTTCGTTCGCACAGCTTGGTTCAATAGCTGGATTCGACGCGGTCGCCATTGACCGCTATCCCGAAGTGGAATTTATTCAGCACGTTCATCATCCGGGAAATTCTTCCGCCATCGTTGATGGAGCCGCCTTAACGCTGGTCGGAAGCAAAAGCGCGGGCGAGGCTTTGGGATTAAAACCGCTGGCGCGGATTCGCAGCGCGGCGGTCTCCGGGACCGAGCCGACGATTATGCTTCTCGGTCCTGTTCCGGCTACTCAGGCGGCTTTGAAGAAAGCCGGAATGAGTAAAGACGACGTTGACCTTTATGAAGTGAACGAAGCCTTTGCGGTTGTTCCGCTATATTTTATGGAGCAGATGGATATTCCGCACGAAAAGGTTAATGTCAACGGCGGCGCGATTGCGATGGGACATCCGCTAGGCGCGACCGGCTGTATGTTGCTTGGCACGGTTTTAGATGAGTTGGAAAGACGTAATCTGCAAACCGGACTCATTACCCTGTGTATCGGCGGCGGGATGGGAATTGCCACAATTATCGAGAGAGTTTAAGACGAATGGAAAATTATAAAAACGATTATTTACAATACAGCACATCCGAAGATGGAATCGCGGTGATTATGATGGATGCGGTAAATGAGCCGACTAACTTATTTAGCTGGGAATTTATCGAAAGTTATGCGGAAGCGGCGCGGCGGGCGATTGCCGACGACGCTGTTCAAGGCGTTATTGTAACCTCTGCCAAGCGAGATTTTATGGCGGGCGCAGACCTCAGAGTCATCAGTAATCCACCGGCAGAGGGCGCGGTAATTTTAAAGAATTTGCTAAAGACGCACGAGCTATTGCGAGAGATTGAAAAAAGCCCGAAGCCGTTTGTCGCGGCAATTAACGGCAACGCTTACGGCGGCGGCTTTGAACTCGCGCTGACCTGCAACCGTCGGATAGCTTTGGACGGCAACTACAAGTTTAGCTTGCCCGAAGTGCAAGTCGGCATTTTTCCGGGCGGCGGCGGTACCCAGCGTTTGCCGTATTTGACAGGCATCGCCAATGCCCTCGCATTTATCCTGCAGCCGAAAGAGGTAAAACCTCAACAAGCTCTGAAAGATAATTTAATTGAGGAAGTTGTCGCTGATAAAGACGAGCTGATGGCTGCCGCCAAACGATATATCCAAAACAATCCGAACGCGGTTCAGCCGTGGGACGACAAAAAATATAAAATTCCCGGCGGCGGCATTTTGACACCAAACGGAATGCAGACGATTATCGGCAGCATCGGACTTTTGCGAAAGGAAACTCACGGAAATTATCCCGGCGGCGAGAATGCTTTGAGCGCAATCTATAACGGTCTGCAGCTACCGATGGATCGCGCATTGGAAGTCGAAGCCCGTTATTTTGTCAAAACTTTAAACTCGCCGGTCGGCAAAAATATGATTCGCACACTTTTCTTTGCGATGACCGATGCCAAAAAAGGAAAGTCCAAACCTCAAGGTTTTCCCGAATATCGCGTCAACCGCTTAGGAATTTTGGGTGCGGGTATGATGGGCGCGGGCATCGCCAATGTATCTGCCGCCGCCGGGATGCAGGTCGTCCTCAAAGATGTTACGCGGGAAGCGGCGGAAAAGGGTAAAAATCATACGGAAAAGCAGTTGAACGACCGTCTCGCCAAAGGCAGAATTACGCCCGAAAAAGCGCAAGATATTTTAGGACGAATCAACCCTGTAACAGAGGTCGAAACTCTCAAGGACTGCGACTTTATTATTGAAGCGGTCTTTGAAAACCCTCAACTGAAAGCGCAAGTTACGCGGGAAACCGAAGCGGTGTTAGGGAAAGACAAAATCTTCGGTTCAAATACTTCGACGCTTCCCATCACTTCACTAGCCAAAGCCTCCGAACGCCCCGCCAACTTTATCGGTATCCATTTCTTTTCCCCGGTCGAAAAAATGCCTTTGGTTGAAATTATTGTCGGTAAGGAAACCAGCGACAGAACCTTGGCGGCGACCATAGATTTTGTTACTCAAATCAAAAAAGTCCCGATTGTTGTCAACGATAGTCCGGGTTTTTTCACTTCAAGAGTATTTGGAACTTACACGGGCGAAGGAGCATTATTGCTGACCGAAGGCGTTGCGCCCGCGCTGATTGAAAACGTGGCGCGCCGCGCCGGAATGCCGGTTGGACCTTTAGCCGTCTCCGACGAGGTTTCGATAACGCTGATGCTCGGCATCCTAAAACTAAACCCGAATAAACAAGAACATCACGAAAGATTGATAGAGTTGTATCAAAATTTGGCAGAGGAATTGCAGCGACCCGGCAAAAAGGCAGGTCAAGGTTTTTATGATTATCCCGCCGGTGAAAAGAAAAGAATCTGGCAAGGACTGGCGAAACTTTGTCCGGCAAATGGCGACTCCGAAAAAATAACCGCCGATGTCATTCAAAAAAGGCTGCTGCATATTATGGCGTTGGAAAGTTGCCGATGTCTTGACGAAGGTGTTTTGAACAACTCCAAAGACGGCGATTTAGGTTCGATATTGGGCATCGGTTTTCCGCCTTATACCGGCGGCGTATTCAGCTACATTGATACGGTCGGCATCGCCCAATTTGTTGCCGATTGCGACGCTTTTCGTAAGCAAGTCGGAGTGCGCTGGCAAGTGCCGGACAGCCTGCGCGAACGAGCCGAGGGTAACCGCAAGTTTTATTGAAATTATTTTTAAACAATAGTTCTGACAGTTTTTGATAAATTGCCGCTAGCTTTGCTTTAGTGCTTATAAATTGCCACTAGCTAAAGCTAGTGGACAGCAATGAGCAGAACAAAGGCTTTAGCCGAAATCCAAAAGTTAAATTTCCTATAGGCTTTAGCCAAATTACGCTAAAGCGAAAGGGAAAAATTTAAATCAGATATTTGGCTAATGCCGCCTGTCCTTTACCAAACTAATGCACTAGCTAAAGCTAGTGGCAATTTATCAAAGACATTTTCAAAAACCGTCCGATTCAAAAACTGTCCGAATTATTTTTTAACGCTATGCAATCGCCATACTTTACTGAAGAACACGAATTATTTAGGTCTGCCGTCCGTGAATTTTTCCGGCAGGAAGTTGTCCCAAATCTCGCTGAATGGGAAGCGAAAGAGCAGATACCGCGGGAAATATGGCAAAAAATGGGCGCGATGGATTATCTCGGCGCATTGTATCCCGAAAGCGTCGGTGGAGCCGGTGTGGATTTTTTCTATTCGGCGGTTTTTATCGAAGAATTGGGTCGGTTGGGCAACGGCGGTTTCGCGGCGGCGGTGAGCGTGCATTCCTACATGGCGCTTAACCATATCGCGCTGGCGGGTTCGTCTTTTCTCCAAGAAAAATATTTGAAGCCCGGACTGTCCGGCGAAAAAATCGGCGCGCTGGCGATCTCCGAACCCAATGCCGGCAGCGATGTGCAAAAAATCAGCGCGAAAGCCTTATCGGATGGCGATTTCTATATCGTGAACGGCTCAAAAGTATTTATTACCAACGGTTACTACGCCGATTTTATTACGACGGCAGTAAAAACCGGAGAAGCAGTTTCGCTTTTTGTGATAGACGGTAACGCGGAAGGTTTGAACCGCGCTAAACTCAAAAAGATGGGTTGGTATTCTTCCGACACGGCGGAACTTTTCTTTGAAAACGTAAAAGTGCCAAAAGAAAATCTGATTGGCGAAATTGGCAAGGGCTTTTATTACATTATGGAAAGTTTTGCGCTGGAACGTCTTTCAGCAGCTTTGATGAGCGTCGGCGCGATGGATTACATTCTTGAGATTACGCTGAAATATATGCGCGAGCGCGAATCATTCGGCAAACCTATTTCGCGTTTTCAAGCCCTAAGACATCGGATGGCTGATTTATTTACCGAAGTCGAGGCCTGTCGGCAATTGGTGTACTACACCTGTTGGCTGCTTAATCAAAATCAGACGGCGATTAAAGAATGCACGATGAGTAAATTGAAGGCTTCGGAATTGCAGAAAAAAGTAGCCGATGAATGCCTGCAAATGTTCGGCGGCTACGGATTTATGAATGAATATCCGATTTCCGCCGCCTACCGCGATGCCCGCGCCGCCACGATTGCCGGCGGCACGAGTGAAATTATGCGCGAGATAATCGCCAAAATAACACTGGATAATGTGTCTTATAAATCGGCATACGGGAAATAAGCGGTAAGGCAAAAGTTAAAAGGTAAAAGGCAAAAGTTAAAATCAAGAGATTTTGAATCGCGTTCGGAGTTACGCTCTCAGGCGTGGTTTCACCGCCGCGCTTTCACGTCTGAAGGCATAAATCTGAACTTATAATTTTAGGTTTATGAAGGCATTATCAGATATTGTCGTGATTGATATGACACGACTGCTTCCGGGTCCGCTGGCCGGTTCGCAATTAAGCGGTCTCGGAGCGAAAGTAATTAAGATAGAACATCCGACCAGACCGGATGCCGCGAGCCAAATGCAGCCTTTTGTAGATGGTGAATCTGTCCTTTACCGAATGTTGAACGGCGGGAAAGAGATAAAGAAAATTGGCTGGGATTCGCCCGAAGGAAAGGAAGAGCTGTTTGAGTTGATAAAAACAGCCGATGTGTTTTTAGAACAATTCAAGCCGGGTTTGTTGAAAACTTGGGGTTTAGATTATGAAACATTATCCGCCACATACCCGCAAATTATTTACGTTTCGATTACGGGCTACGGTCAGGAAGGACTTTACGCGCAAAAGGCGGGGCATGATTTGAATTACCTTGCGCTTTCGGGTGCGTTGCAGCTTAACCGTGAAACCGATGCGCCGGTCATCCCGGGTTTTCAAATGGCGGATGTTGCCGGAGGCAGTTATCAGGCGGTAACGGCGGTGCTGGCAGGTTTGCTGAACCGTCAAAAAAGCGGAAAAGGCTGCTGGCTGGATGTTTCGATGCTGGAAGGCGTTTTGCCCGTTTCGACAATTGCTTACAGTATGCAAGCGGGCGGAATCAACCCCGATAAAATAAAGTTTTTATGGGGTGATTTGGTCAATTACAATGTTTATCGGTGTCGGGACGGCAGGTTTATGGCTTTGGGCGCATTGGAGTTGAAGTTTTGGAATGCGTTTTGCGAAGCGGTCGGGCGTGGAGATTGGAAACGGGAACATCTGTCGGAACTGTCAAAAAATACTTTTCTGCAGACGGATGTAACCGAACTTTTTCTGACCCGCACCCGAAAGGAATGGACGGATTGGGCGGAGGATTTTAATTTCTGTCTGACTCCTGTAAAAACGCCCGAAGAAGCGTTGCGGGACGAACATTTTGTTTCGAGAAACGCATTTGTCAAAGATGATAAAGACCGTTTTCAAGGCTGGAATCTTCCTTTTCGTATGTTGCGGGAATAGAAAACTAATCTTAAAAAATATTGAATAACTTAAATGAAAAATATTTCTAACATTCAAACTATTGCGGACATCGTTCGTGTCAACGCCCGCGCGCGTCCTGCTCAGACCGCCATATTTTATAACGGTAAGACCACCAGCTATGCTGAGCTTGATAGTCGCTCCAACCAAGTCGCCAACGGTTTGCTTGGTGAAAATCCGACGCGGCAATCGCGTGTTACAATACTCGATAAAAACTCTGATACCTACTTTGAAATTCTTTTCGGCTCGGCAAAAGCGAATATGGTGCTGGCGGTGCTTAATTGGCGATTGTTCGCTTCTGAAATCGCTTATTTGATTGATGATGCGAAGACCGAACTGCTCTTTGTCGGACCTGAGTTTTTCGACCTGATTGCCGGAATCCGCGATGAATTAAAAACCGTAAAAAAGATCATCGCGGTTAGCGGAGAACATTCTGAGTGGGAGACATATATTTCATGGCGGGACGGTCAGAGCGCGGACGAGAGCGGCGCGTCCGCCGGCGGTGATGACGATGTGGTGCTGCAAATGTATACCAGCGGGACGACCGGAAACCCAAAAGGGGTGCAATTAACGAATGCCAGTCTGCTTGCATTTATCGCACCGTGCGCCCGCGAATATGTCGGTTACAACGACCGCGACGTGAGTTCGGTCTTTCTGCCGGTGTTTCATCTCGTCGGCACCGGTCTCGGACTGGCGACATTTTATGCGGGCGGGAAAAACGTCGTTCTGCGCGACACCGTTCCGGCGGAGATTCTGCGGCTCATTGCCGAACAGCGGATCACCGTGGCGGTCTTCGTTCCCGCCTTGATTCTCTTTCTGCTGCATTTCTAACATTCAAACTATTGCGGACATCGTTCGTGTCAACGCCCGCGCGCGTCCTGCTCAGACCGCCATATTTTATAACGGTAAGACCACCAGCTATGCTGAGCTTGATAGTCGCTCCAACCAAGTCGCCAACGGTTTGCTTGGTGAAAATCCGACGCGGCAATCGCGTGTTACAATACTCGATAAAAACTCTGATACCTACTTTGAAATTCTTTTCGGCTCGGCAAAAGCGAATATGGTGCTGGCGGTGCTTAATTGGCGATTGTTCGCTTCTGAAATCGCTTATTTGATTGATGATGCGAAGACCGAACTGCTCTTTGTCGGACCTGAGTTTTTCGACCTGATTGCCGGAATCCGCGATGAATTAAAAACCGTAAAAAAGATCATCGCGGTTAGCGGAGAACATTCTGAGTGGGAGACATATATTTCATGGCGGGACGGTCAGAGCGCGGACGAGAGCGGCGCGTCCGCCGGCGGTGATGACGATGTGGTGCTGCAAATGTATACCAGCGGGACGACCGGAAACCCAAAAGGGGTGCAATTAACGAATGCCAGTCTGCTTGCATTTATCGCACCGTGCGCCCGCGAATATGTCGGTTACAACGACCGCGACGTGAGTTCGGTCTTTCTGCCGGTGTTTCATCTCGTCGGCACCGGTCTCGGACTGGCGACATTTTATGCGGGCGGGAAAAACGTCGTTCTGCGCGACACCGTTCCGGCGGAGATTCTGCGGCTCATTGCCGAACAGCGGATCACCGTGGCGGTCTTCGTTCCCGCCTTGATTCTCTTTCTGCTGCAAACGCCCGGTATCGCCGAAACGGATTTATCAAGTTTGCGATTAATCGTCTACGGCGCGTCGCCAATCCCGGTTGAGCTGCTGCGGAAAGCGAAAAAAACTTTCAAATGCAGATTCGCGCAAGGTTATGGTCTGACTGAATCAAGCGCGGCATTTGCCTATTTATCACCTGAAGATCATGACTCGGACAACGAGCAACGCCTGCGCTCGTGCGGCAAAATCGTGAGTAGTGCTGAAGTGCGCGTGGTTGATGAGCAAGACAATGAATTGCCCGTCGGTGAAGTCGGCGAGGTCATCGTGCGGTCGCCTCAAAATATGAAAGGTTACTGGAATCTGCCCGAAGAGACGGCTCAGACAATCCGCGGCGAATGGCTCTACACGGGCGACGCAGGCTATTTTGATGCCGACGGCTATCTTTACATCCACGACCGTGTGAAGGATATGATTATTTCAGGCGGGGAAAACATTTATCCGGCGGAAATCGAAAGCGCGCTCTTCGGGCATCCGGCGGTTGCCGATGTCGCCGTAATCGGCGTACCGGACGACGAATGGGGCGAAGCAGTCAAAGCGATTGTCGTCAAGAAATCCGGTGTTGAAGTGGCGGACACAGAGATTATTTCGTTCGCACAAGAACGAATAGCGCGTTTCAAAGCTCCCAAGTCAGTAGATTTTGTTGACGCGCTCCCACGCAATCCGACAGGCAAAATTCTTAAACGCCAACTCCGCGAACCTTATTGGCAAGGGCGCGAACGCCGAGTGAACTGAGAGAGTGGAAAAAAGCGAGGCTTGTCCGAAAACTGCAGCCCGCCGGAATATGCCCACGCGATAAATCACGTGGCTAGAAGCCGTCTCTGGCGGAAAGCCTATTGAAACAGGCTGTTTCTACTCTTGATTCACATAATTGATAAATGTTTAATGATAAATGATAGATGCACTTAACTCGACTTTATCTATTTTTAGAGAAGAAGTTTCTCTTGATTTTGTTGATTTTATTAGGTCTTGCAAATAAAGCGGTTATATTTTCCAAATGTCCTGGCTTGGCTGGATATTAAGAAAACTCAAGCCAACCACGATTTTATAAGGCTTTTATTTGCATCATCAATATCAAAAATGGATAAAGTCGAGCTTAAACAGGAACTTTTGTTTTTAACAAAATCTCTTGCAAAATTTGTTCGGCTTGCGTCGCCTGGCGTTTCGTGCTGGTTTGGCGGGAATTGACGATAACGCGGTGCGCGAAAACGGGCAGCACAAGGCGTTTGATGTCGTCGGCGATGCAGTAATCGCGTCCTTCAATCAGCGCAAGTGCTTGGGCGGAACGAAACAGTGCGAGCGTTCCGCGCGGACTGATGCCGAGTTCGAGCGCATCATTTTCTCTGGTCAAAGCAACGATATTTAACAGGTAATCAATTAGAACTTCGTCAACGCGAACTTCTGAAACTCTTCTCTGTAATTGTAAAACGTCGGCTTCCGACATCACCGGCTCAACGTAGCGCAGTGGATTTTCGCGGCGGCGGTCACGCAAAATCTCGCGTTCGTCCGTGATATTCGGATAGCCGATGTGCAGGCGAAGCATAAAACGGTCGAGCTGTGATTCAGGCAGCGGATAAGTTCCGTGATGTTCGGTCGGGTTTTGCGTGGCAACCACCATAAACGGCAGCAGCAACGGACGTGAGACACCTTCGACAGTAATTTGTTCTTCCGCCATCGCTTCCAAAAGCGCGGATTGCGTTTTTGGCGTGGCGCGATTAATTTCATCCGCGAGAACGATATTCGAGAAAATTGGTCCGGCATTCCATTCAAAATGTCCGTTTTGTTGATTGAAAATCGAAAGCCCGATAACATCCGACGGCAGCAAATCAGAAGTGAATTGAATGCGGTGAAACGACAAATCGAGCGCACGCGCCAGCGCGTTGGCAAGCGTTGTTTTGCCGATTCCGGGAACGTCTTCAATTAACAAATGACCTTTGGCGAGCAACGCGACAAGGGCAAGTTTGACCGTTTCGGATTTGCCTTTGATAACGCGCTCAATCTCCGTTTGCAGAAGATTGATTTTCTCGACAGGTTTAAAATCAATCACTGCAGGCTTTGTTATTGTTTCGGTTTCGTTGATTATCCAATCTCTCATTATTTTTACTCAAAAAAGAAATGCCGTATCTATTCTACAAAATTACACCGGCAATCTGCACGAAAAAAGTAAAACTTGTTGGTTATAAGATGATAAACGCGGCGAAAGGTTTCAAAAAGATTCAGTCAGGTTGCAAATTCGTTCTAAAGCCGTCTAAAATTATCAAAATATTTGAAACTATTAAACGTATTCTTCGTGATAGAATTTCGGAATAGAATCTCGGAGAAAAACAAAAATATATGAAAAATTTACGCCGAAACTTAAAAGACCAACGGGGATTTAACTTGATTGAGTTGATGATTGTAATTGCGATTATCGCGCTCTTGATCGGTGTCGGGATTCCGGCTTGGAAAGCAATGATTAACAACGGCAACGAAACAACCGCCGTCCAAACCATCCAAACCATGAAAACATTGCAAACCAGCTATGCTTCCAGACATCAAGGAAAATTTGCTGCCAATTTCGACGAACTCATCAAATCCGTCCAACTCGACGAAAAATTCAAAGGTGAGCGACCTGTCGTCAATGGTTACGTTTTCTCGATGACCGTCGAAGAGCCTTCTCCCACCAGACCGGCATTTTATTCAGTCAACGCCGACCCGCAAGTTTCCGAAGGAGTTCAATCCACCGGCACGCGCCATTTCTATTTTGATTCGAACCTCGGCACGACTAAATCCACGGACGAAAATCGTCCGGCAAAAGCCGACGACCCTTCAATTTAATAAATAAAAGTTGATCGGGGGTTTATTAGCATTTGATTTTTCAATTTGAAAATTGCTCGCGCCCACTTAGCTCAGTGGTAGAGCATCCGCTTCACACGCGGGAGGTCAGAAGTTCAAGTCTTCTAGTGGGCATACCAAAATAAAAAAGACGACCTAAACATTTAGGTCGTCTTTTTCTTTGGAATTAGCTAAATCAATGAATTAACTGAAACGAATTATTCATTTCTGAAATAAAAGATAAACGCTTGCGGCTTTTTTTTGTCGTCTTTCGGCTTTTCATCCTTTGGCTTTTTATCTTTTGGTTCAACGACAATAACTGGCGGTTTTCCCTCTTTTGGGGGCGGCTTTTTGTCGCCTTCCTTCTGCGCCGACGCCGTCATTGAAAAGCAAATCACAACAGCAAGGGCAAATAATAAATGTTTTAAGGTTTTCATCTTGGTTCTTCCTCTTTCCTTGTTATTTTAAGGCACGAGGGGAAAGGTTGAAAGTGCGCCCGTGTTTTTTAAGCAAAATCAATGCCATAAACATCTTCTGCAAATAAACAAGTCAAAATCTGACTGCATCTCTTTGATTCAAATTCGAGGTTTTACGTTTTCCGCATAATTTATACGAAATCGTCATACGATTTGGCATACATTCGCAAAAACGGATTATAATTCGCTTATCAATAAAATTACAACCGTTTTCCGCCCTAGAAAATTATGCCGAACAACTCCGACCATCTAAAACAATTTCTCGTAATCATCGCAACTGCCGGTGTTATCGCGTTTAATTGGCTTGCTGCGAGCGGTTATCTCGGCGGCATTGACACGGGCGCAGTATCCGATAAATACCCGACGCGCATTACGCCCGCAGGCTATGCTTTTGCGATTTGGAGTTTGATTTATTTAGGCTTAATTGCGTTCAGTATTTATCAGGCTTTGCCTTCAAACGCGACGCGATTTCGCTTCGTCAGGACGGTTTATATTTTGAATTGCGCGGCAAATTGCGCGTGGCTTTATTTCTGGCATCAAGAAATGATGCTAATTTGCACGGCAATAATTTTTCTGATGCTCGGAACGCTCGCTTTTATCAACGTCAAATTGCAAACAACCGATTCGCTCGAAGAATTTTGGCTGGCAAAATTTCCGTTCGGTTTATATTTCGGTTGGATAACGGTGGCGACAATTTTAAACGCGTCAATCGCTTTGGTTTCTTTAAACATTCAAACAACTAATTCAATCGCCGTCATTTTGAGCGCGCTTTTGATTTTTGTCGCTACAGTTTTGGGCGTGGTAATTCGCTTCAAACTCGTCAACGTCTTTTATCCGTTGGCAATCGCGTGGGCTTTGACGGCAATCGCGGTCAAACAAAGCGGACAAACTTTAATTGTCGCCTCTGCCGCCGTCGGCGTTATCGTTTTGCTGATTGCCGCCCTTTCCTTTCTGGTCAATATAAAAAGTTCAAATAATGAATAACGGAAAAATCTGCGTTTCGGTGTGCGCCGAAACCGGCATCGAATTTATCGAAAACATTAAACAAGCGGCGGAATTTGCTGATGTGATTGAATTGCGTTTTGATTGTTTGCAGACAAATGAGATTGAGAACGCAATCGAAAATCTACCGAAGATTGATAAACATTATCTCGCAACATTTCGCCCTAAAGAGCAAGGTGGCAAGCGTGAGTTGAGTTTGGGCGAAAGGCTGAAATTTTGGGAATCTCTTCTTTGGGCGAATAAAGATAAAATCTTTTGGGTTGATTTTGAGTTCGATATGAGTTTTGTCGTTAATCTTCAAAAAACTTTGACAATCGCCTCTTCACACAATTTTTCAGGAGTTCCCGAAAACTTATCTGCGACTTACGAAGTTTTTTCAATTACCAACGCCGACGTTTTGAAAACCGCCGTTCAAGCCAACGACATCACCGATTCAATTACCGTTTGGAAACTACTCGAATGTGCGAAAAAAGACAACAAACAAATCATTCCAATCGCAATGGGCGAAGCGGGAAAATGGACGCGGATTTTAGGTTTGGCGCACGGCGCGTTTATGACTTATGCCGCGCTTGACGCTGGACGCGAAACTGCCAGCGGGCAAATCACGGCACGAGATTTAATCGACACTTACCGCGTCAAAGAACTCGATGAGCAGACGGAAATTTACGGCATCGTCGGCAATCCCGTTTCGCATTCGGTTTCACCGTTTATGCACAACGCGGCTTTCAAACTTCACAACCTCAACGCCGTTTATATTCCGTTCGAGGTCAAAAATCTCAACGAATTTATTGCGAAATTTATCAGCGAAGAAACCAGAGAAATTGAATTAAATTTCAAAGGTTTTTCCGTCACGATTCCACATAAACAAGCGATTATTAAACATCTCGATTCGATTGACGAAACCGCCAAAGCTATCGGCGCGGTCAACACGGTAAAAATTGTCGGCGGCAAACTTCACGGCTATAACACCGACGCGCACGGATTTATCGAACCTTTAACGAATGCTTACGGCGATTTGAAAAACGCAAAAGTCGCAGTTTTAGGCGGCGGCGGCGCGGCGCGGGCAGCGATTTACGGTTTGATAAAAGAAGGGGCGAAAGCAACCGTCTTCGCCAGAGATTTAGAAAAAGGGCGAAGTTTAGCCGAACAATTCAAAATTCAAAATCTAGGAGTTAAGAATCAAAACGAAAGCTATGATAATTTTGACATTGTGGTCAACGCCACACCTTTGGGATTAATCGGCGAACTCGAAAACGAAACGCCCGCCGTCGCCGAGCAAATAAAAAATGTTCACCTCGTTTATGATTTAATTTATAATCCTTTTGAAACGCGCTTTCTGCGCGAAGCGAAAAGCGTCGGCATTCCGACCGTCGGCGGACTTGCAATGCTGGTCGCTCAAGGCGCGGCACAATTTGGTATTTGGACGGGAAAAAATGCGCCGCTCAAAGAAATGAGCCAAATCGCTCTCCACAAACTTCAATCCTGACCCATCCTTCAAACTTAAAATTTATGAAAATCGAAGCACTCAATTGTCCGAATTGCGGCGCGGCTGTTTCCATTGCTTCCGCTCACTGTCGGTTTTGCACTTCCAAACTCAAAACGATGGCTTATACCTACTCGCCTCTGAACGAAGCAGAATTGACGAGCCGACTGATGCTTATGATTCAGATTCAAGCCTCGCCAACCGCAAAGTTATCAATTTTTTGTTCGACTAAATTTAAAACTCAATTTTTCAACTGATAAGGAATTCTAACTGCTGAATGAAATTACAAAAAATAGTCCTGCTCAATTTCCCAATCGAAAGGTTTTACAAAAGTGCGAAAGGTTTTTACTTTATCAATTTTATACGTTTTCCATTTAACTTTTTTCTTTACCTTTTCGTCGTAATTGCCGGTTGTTACGCTCATTTTATTAGTCAGGAAATTGTAGCTTCGAGTTTCCGTTTCGCCCGTATTTCTCATAGATTCGGTTTTATCTGCGCCGATTAAAGCGAATTCATTGTTTATATATTTGAATTTATAAACTGATTGCGAAGTTCCCCAACTTCCCGCGCTATACCAAATTTCAAAATTCATCTGGAGAACGCCGTTTTTTATTTTCACCGCTTGAAACGGTTCAGACATCGTCGGCGAATCGGGAATCATTATAAATGTGTTGTTTTGTTCGGCAATTTCGTAGCGTTTCTCAGCCGCATTTTTAAACAAAATAATCAGCATTCTAGGATTAGTGTCAAATTCAGGAACGCCCAAGCCGTCATTTTTATTGAGGAATTTCTTGTCATTTCCCTTTATCACGAAGGCGCAATCCGGAATTTTATCGCCGTTCAAATCGCCAAACGCTTTAGCAACCGTCGCCCAATTTTTCGGAACAAAATCTTCGATTTTCTGTCCGTATTTTTCGAGTTGCGGATAATCGGAATCGGTTGGAAATTTGAAATCTTGCCCAAAAGCAAACGTCAAATTCAAAAGGATAATTAAAATTATTAGAAGTAGTTTTTTTATAGACTTGTTAAATTCACCCGCATCGTATCAAATTATAATTTTGAAAGAAAATAGTTTTTTATGAACGAGCGTTACAGTCGCCAAATTTTATTCTCGGAAATCGGCGAAGCAGGACAAGAAAAACTTCTTCAATCTCGCGTTCTGATAATCGGCTGTGGCGCGCTCGGCGCGGCACACGCTGAAACTCTTGCTCGCGCCGGCGTTGGATTTTTGCGAATTGTTGACCGCGATTTTGTCGAATTTTCAAATCTGCAAAGACAAACTTTATTTAGCGAATCAGACGCGAAGGAAAAATTGCCGAAAGCAATCGCGGCAAAAAAACGTTTGGCGGAAATCAATTCTGAAATTGAAGTCGAAGCCTTTGTCGCCGATGTCAATCATTCAAACATCGAGAATTTAATAAAAGATTGCAATTTAATTCTTGACGGCACGGACAATTTTCAAACGCGCTATTTAATTAACGACGCTTGCGTGAAACTAAAAAAGCCTTGGATTTACGGCGCGGCAGTTTCCAGCTACGGCGTAACGATGACCGTTATTCCGAACGCAACACCGTGCCTGCGCTGTATTTTTGAAGAAATGCCGGGCGCGGGAAGCTCTCCGACGTGCGATACAGCGGGCGTGATTCAGCCGATTATCTCGACAATCTCAGCCGTGCAAACCACCGAAGCATTGAAAATTTTGGCGGGAAATTTTGAGCGGTTGCACGAGTCTTTGCTGCAGTTCGACGTGTGGCAGAACGATTGGCGCAAAATAAAATTAGGCAGACCAAACATTGATTGCAAAACTTGCGGGCAAATGAATTTTGAGTTTCTCGAAGCCGAAAACTCTGAATTTTCCGCCGTTCTCTGCGGGCGCAATGCCGTACAGATTTATCCGCCGAAACCGACACAGATTAACTTATTGAACTTAGCGGAAAAATTAAAAAATCTAGGCGAAGTGAAACAAAACGAATATCTTTTGCGTCTAACTGTCGGCGAATTTGAGTTGACCGTTTTCAGCGATGCCCGCGCTATCATTCGCGGAACGGATGATAGAACGACGGCGCGTTCTCTTTACGCAAAGTTTGTCGGTATTTAATTGAAGTATTGGAGATTTATTGAGCATTGGTTTTCACGTTTTTGCGCTTTTCTTTATCGTCAGAGGTTTGTTGGCAACAAAAAATTAAGGAAAATAGAACCATCAATAACTGCCTGATAATTTTATTTATAATGAGTTGTTTGATTAAGGCGCAGATTAATTTGCATTAGTCTGCGTTGAATTGTGTTAATTTCAATTATTGATTTATGAAGCGATTTTATATTCTTATTGCATACATTTTTTTGTTTGTTTTTACGGTTTCTGCAAGCGAGCCTGAGATTTGGTCAATCAACACCCGCGCCGAAGTTTTGAAAGGCGATGCGAAAGGCGTTTCGATAACGAACACGGGCGCGATTACGCTTGCGCCAAAATTAACGGAAGTTTTCAAAACTGAACAATCTTACGTTTGGTCGAGCGCGATTGACGCTTCGGGAAATGTCTATTTGGGAACCGGCAGCGATGGCAGAATTTTTCGCGTTGATTCGAGCGGCAATGGAAAATTGCTTGCGGATTTGGCTGAGTTAAATGTTTCAGCTTTGGCAATCGGACGAGACGGCGCGTTGTATGCGGGAACGTCGCCTGACGGTAAAGTTTATCGCGTTGAGCAAAGCGGCAATGCAGTTGTTTTCTTCGAGCCGAAAGAAAAATATATCTGGTCTTTGGCGGTTTTGAGCGATGGCGCGTTGGCAGTTGGAACAGGCGAAAACGGCAAGATTTATCTGGTTAAATCAGTAAATGCCAAACCCGAAACTTCCCTTTTATTCGATACGAGCGAAACGCATATTATTTCTTTGGCGACTGACAAACAAGGAAATCTATACGCGGGAACTGACGGAAACGGTTTGGTTTTACGGTTTGCGCCTGACGGAAAACCGTTCGCGCTGCTCGATTCGAGTTTGAGAGAAATTCACGATTTAACCGTTGGCAGCGATGGTTCTATTTACGCGCTGGCATTGGGCGATTTGGCTTCCGCTTCAAAGACGACAAGTTCATCTATCACTACAACGACCACCACCGAAACGCTGCCGCCTCCAACTGATTCGACAAATTCGCTTGTAACCGAACCGCCGCCGAAAAGTCGTTATGATTTATCCGCTGCAAAATCGGTCGTTTACCGAATTTCGCCGGACGGCGGAAGCGATGTTATTTGGAATTCGCCAAACGTTACTGCGTTTTCAATCGCGGTAAATCAAATGGGCAACGGCGTTTTCGTCGGAACTTCCGACAAAGGCAGAATCTACAGCGTCGGCAACGACGGATGCGAAACTCTGATTTTGCAATCGAATGAAGGACAAATTTCCACGATAAAAACTTTCGGTTCGAGTTTTTACGCGACATCGAGCAATCAAGCCAAACTTTATCGTTTCGGCGCGGAATCAGTTGCGGAAGGAAGTTATGAATCGTCGGTTTTGAATGCGAAAACAAGCGCGGCGTGGGGCAGAATTTGGTGGCGTGCAAATGGAAATGTGACGGTTCAAACCAGAAGCGGAAACACCGAAAAGCCGAATGAAACGTGGAGCGATTGGAGCGCGACTTTGACAGACCAGAAAGGCGCACAAGTTCAAAGTCCGAAAGCGAGATTTTTACAATGGCGGGCAACTTTTAAAAATTCAGCAAATGCAGGGCAGCAGCAAATTTCATTTAACAGCGGACTTAACAATAGTATTTTTTCAAATTCCTCGCCGATGCTATATGAAGTTAATGTTTCTTATTTAGCCAGAAACATCGCGCCGGAAATTCTTTCGATTCAAATTTTGCCCGCCAACGTCGGATTAGTTGCAAATCCGCCGATTCAACTCGACCCGAATATCGAAAATTCCGGCATTGACCCGATTGCTTTCGGTCTGCCGCCTGCCGCCAACATTCCGCCGCGCCGCATTTTCCAACGCGGAGCGCGCGCGTTGCAATGGACGGCGGAAGACCGCAACGGCGACCGAATTGAATACGCTGTATATTTTCGAGAGACGAGCGAAACTGATTTCAAATTATTGCGCGAAAATATGCGCGAAAACTTTATTTCGATTGACGGTCTGGCTTTCGCCGACGGTCTTTATATTTTCAAAATCACGGCGAATGATTCACCTTCAAACCCTCTGAAACAATTTCTTTCAAGTGAGAAACTGAGTGAACCGGTTGAAATTGACAACGCTGCGCCGACGGTTGCGGCAATCGGAACACCGCAAGTCGTCGGCGACCGAGCGCGAATCGCGTTTGAAGCGAGCGATTCGTCAAGTTATTTGCAGAATGCAGAATTCAGCGTCAACGGCGGCGAATGGCAAGCGGTTTATTCTGATGATGGAATATCAGACGGTCAGAAGGAGCGTTACAGTTTGGAAGTTCCGCTGAAAAATGCGGGCGAATATACGATTACTTTGCGCGTCTACGACGCAAATGGAAATGTCGGGAACGCGAGAATTTTGGTTAGAAAATAAAAATTATTTCTTTTGCGGCAAAGTCATCGTGTCGCCTTCGGAATTTATTTCCAGATGGCGCGTTGTGCCTTCAATTACGCTTGGCGGCACGAGTTCGCCTGTTTTATAGCGTGAATCGGGCGCGATATAATCAGTTTGCGAGGGCGGCAAAATTGGATTTAACGGCGGTTGAGCAAACAACGCGGGCGATTCGGTTTGAAACTCGTTTTGCGAATTTTTCTTTTCAAGCCGTTTCGCCTTGGAAAGATTTCCGATTCCGCTTGCCAATAAAGAAAATGCGGGAAATAGCATTGCCCACCACCAGGCGCGTCCGCCCGCCACATTGGTTAAAAGCAAAACTATTGAAACGATAAGAAATCCAACGCCCATTATGGTATTTCTCAAACCCGCGGTCCAAAGATCATCCGGGTTGTTAGAGCGGACTCTACCCTTGCGGTCAATATAGTATTCAGAAGGTTGCAAGTTTAATCCTTTCGATTCGGACACGACGGCTAAATCCGTCCCGCAACTTCTACAAAATTTTCCGTTGTCGGGATTTTTTGTCCCGCATTTTTGGCAAAACATATTTTTTATCGTTTTAAGCTCAAAGGTTAAAATTCAGGCTAACCGTACGGTTCTAACTTTGAACCTTGAACTTTAAACTTTGAACTCGTTGTCTAATCGCTTCAAAAAGTATAACGCCCGCCGCCACCGAAACGTTCAAAGATTCTATTCGTCCGCGCATCGGAATTTTTACCAGCGCGTCGCATTTTTCCGCCGTCAAGCGATGCAAGCCTTTGCCTTCGCCGCCTAAAATTAAAGCGCACGGCATGCGCCAATCCCAATCGGTATAATCCGTTCCCGCTTCGCCGCTTGTGCCGACAACCCAAATGTTATGCTCTTTTAATTCATCAATCAAGCGATTTAGATTTGTAACTTTCGCAACTTTAACATATTCGGCGGCGCCCGCCGAAGACTTGGCGACGGTTTCGGTTAAACCGACGGCGCGGCGTTCGGGAATAAAAACACCGTCCGCGCCGGCGCATTCGATTGCTCGAAGTATTGCGCCGAAATTTCGCGGGTCTTCTACGCCGTCTAAAATTACAATTAAAGGCTTTTCGTCGGTTTCCAATTTTTGATAAATTTCGCCCAAAAGTTTTTCGGCTGGATAATAATCTGCCGACGCGATATATGCTGTTACGCCTTGATGATTTGCGCCGTTTTCAACCAACTTTGACAAATTTTCTTTCGCGGTTTTTTGAAAAGGAACGCCGTTTTTTCTCGCTAAAAATAATATCTCCGCCAACCGTTTTTCGTGTGCGCCTTCGGCAACGATGATTTTTTCGATGCGTCGATTTTCAGCGCGTAAGGCTTCCAAAACCGGCAGCACTCCGTAAATGAGTCGAGAGTCGGGAGTCGAGATTCGAGAATCGGTGGAAGAAGATTTTCTTCGCTCGATTCCCGTTTCCTTGCTTTTTACTCTCGACTCCCGACTCTCGACTCTCGACTTTTTCTTCATAAAAGATGCCAAGGCAGACGCGAACACTTTGTAAATTGTGACAGATTATTAACCGTCGTAACGTTTCCCAAATTAAATCTTCCGAAACCTTAGCGCTTCATATTCATCAGAATGTGCATTTTCCATAATTTTTCCATTATACATTCAAGAACAAATATCACGCTTAAAAATTTCGCTTGACCGACAGGCAGGCAAAAAGGCAAACTATAAATACTTATTTTATTCGACTGCGGTTACATTTTTAGAAAAAACGGAAACAAATTTAATTTTATAAAACGGTAAGATACTTTTTTTGCAAGCTAACGATCAATCAAATTTCGATTATAAATTATAAGTTGATATTCGATCTACATTTTTATTTTTTAAGCAATTAATTAAACAAATTTCTGTTTGCCTTTAGTCGGTCAACTGCAGTTCGATTTAGCATAAAATTTTTATCAAAGAAGGTTTCAGCAATGCAGTTTGATATGTCTGCCAATTCGTCTTGGCAGTTTGGGCATCGCGGGCGCGTCGCGGTTTTTATTGACGGAAATAATCTTTTTCACGCCGCTCGTTTTCACAACATAGATATTGATTACAACAAACTCCTGCGTCTGCTTCTCGGCGATGGCAGGCTGCTTCGCGCCTTTTTTTACACCGGCGTTGACGCGGGTGCAGAACGTCAGCAAGGTTTTTTGTTGTGGATGCGGCGTAATGGTTTTCGCGTCGTGCAGAAAGAATTGAAAACTTTTTATGACGGAACGCGCAAGGCAAATCTCGATGTGGAAATCGCAGTTGATATGCTCTCGCTGGCGGGGCGCTACGACACCGCCGTGCTTGTTTCGGGCGACGAAGATTTTGTCTATGCTTTGAACGCGATTGCATATAAAGGCTGCCGGGTTGAAGTCGCGGGTTTTCGTTCGAACACCGCGCCGCGCTTGATTGATGTCGCCGATTTCTTTATTGATTTGGGTGATATTGCCGAACTCGTCCGCAAAGACGCTTCACAAAGCGGACAATACGATGTGCCGTCTTTCGTGCCGCCCGAAGAATTGCTGCCGCCCGAAATTCTGCCCGGGCAGACGGACAAAAACTTTTCCCAAGTCGCTAATAAAATTCGTTTCGAGCCGCAATTTGCTGAAGATGAAACTGAAGATTATCAAGATTTGGTGCGTATTACAGACGAGAGATGAAACTTTTTACCGTCCAGGAAGCGAACGATTTATTACTCGTAATTCGTCCAAAACTCGAAAAAATCAAATCGCAATATGCGAGAACGACACGTTTGCGTGAATCTGCAAAATCTGCGGCAAAAGCGGCGACTGATTCGGGCGGCGGCGGGATGGAAAGCGGCACACACTATGTTAAATCGCTTTATGAAATCGGCAAAATAACCACTGAACTTCACGAACTCGGCATCCAGCTCAAGGATTATTCGCGCGGCTTGATTGATTTTCCCTGTCTAAGAGACAATCGGATTGTTCTTCTTTGTTGGCAACTCGGCGAAGATGAACAAATTGAGTGGTGGCACGAAGTTGAAGCAGGATTTGAGGGCAGACAACCAATTTGATTTTGGATTTTAGATTTTGGATTTTTCGACTTGGTTTAGCATTTCTTCACAAATTATACATAAATGAAAATTACAAATATTACCCAGAACCCAGAATTTAAAGTCTAAAATTCCTTTATTTCTCTAACTTTACTATTGACGAGTTAAAGTAAATTCTGATAACATCGCCACAGTTTTTTTATTTCGATTAATTTCCCAAGTTCTGCAGAAATTCTTTTCTGAATTCTTAAATCTTTTCAATTTTTATGAACTGTCCAGTTTGCAAACGAAACAACGCCGTCACTTTATCAATTTGCCCGAGTTGTGGAGCAATGATAAACGATTCGGTGCGCGAGGAACTCGTCGGAAAAATTTCCGTTGCTGCAAAAAAATCGCTCAATTTTGAGATAAAAATTAATACGATGTCAAACAAAACGCCAGAACCTGTCAAAAATATCGCTCCCCCAAAACCTGTCGTCACAGTTCCGAAACCGACAACTTCGGATTTATCTGCCAAGCCGACTAATCCGACTTTAATAGAATTTCACAGTAAAAACACTGCCGTTCCAGAATGGCGTTTACAGCTTCAAAACGCCGTTCGCCAGCGTCAAGAACTGGATAAACCGCAAATTGATGACGGTGAAAATTTATCCGCTGCGCCCCGCGCAAGGCTTGTAACCAGCGGCGCAAATGCACTCAAAACAGAAACGGTTGAAAAACCGAAACAGATTCTTCACGACAATCCCGATGTCGCCAGAGCCTTGCAGCGCATCAAAGATTCGCGGCAAAAATTCCTCGTCGAAGAAGAACAATCGCAGCCTGTGCCGAGTGTTTCCGCGCCGAAAGCAAGTAAAAACTATCCTTTTTATATCGCGGGGAAAACAGACGATGCAACCGTCAAACCCGCCGAAGTAAATCCTTCAATTAACTCTTTTGCGAAGCCAAAACTTGCTTCTTCGCTCAAAACTGATAAAGAAAAACTCGACACAAACAAACTGCCGCCGTTTCCAAAACCCGCCCAAATTTCGACGAGTTTTGAGACGCGCACTATTGTTTCTGAAAAGGTTGAAGCAAAAATCGAAGAAGCCCCGAAATCAGAGATTAAACTTCTAAAATCCGAGGAAATTGCCGAAACGGTAGAAATCGAAATTGAAGAATATGATGACTGTCCGACCTTTGCGATGCGCTTCAACGCCGGACTTTTTGATTTGATTATTGGGTCGTTTTCAAGTTTGTTGTTGCTTTCACCGTTTATGCTTTTGGGTGGAGATTGGGTTTCGACGGCGGGACTTTTCGCATTCGTTGTTACCTGTGCGATTGTAATGTTTATTTATTTGACGACAACCATCGGGCTTTATGGCAAAACCTTCGGAATGCGCCTTTTTTCATTGGAAATTGTGGATTTGGAAGGCGAAGATTATCCGACGTTTCATCAGGCGGCGGTTAGTTCCTCCGTTTATCTTTTGTCGCTGGCGCTGGGCGGAATCGGATTTTTAACTTTGCCGTTTAATGAAGACCGGCGTGCCGTCCACGATTTGGTTTCGGGAACGATTATTATTAAAGAATAGTTCAAAGTTCAGAGTTCAAAGTTCAAAGTCGTAATTTAAAACTTTGAATTTTGAACCTTGAACTTTTTATTGTGAACGAAAATACAATTGAAAAAATCCGTGCCGAACTCGCGTCCGTATTAATTGGACAAAAGTTCGGCAAAATTTTTACACTTTCGCGTTTTCAATTGGCGATTGATTTCCGCTTGACCGATTCAAAATATTTTTTCGTCAGCGTTGAGCCATCCGCGCCAAGAATTTATATAATTAAACGTCGTATTCGTGATTTAGAAAAACAATCAAAGAATTCAACCTCTTTCGTAATGTTTTTGCGAAAGCGTTTAGCAAATGCCGTTTTAGAACAATTTGAAAAGTTGGAAAACGAACGGATTTTGCGTCTTACATTTTCAGCCAGAAACGATTTCGGAGCAGCGGAAAATTATACTTTGGTCGTTCAACTTACCGGTCGCTCAGCGAACCTTTTTTTATTAGACACAAATGATTTCATTCTCGAGGCTTGCCGCGAGTCTTTCGGTGCGGGACAAGAAATCGCTTCCAAATATGCTGTGCCGAAAAGAGCCAACGCGAGAATGCCGCGACCAAACAATGCAGAAATTTTATCGCAAGCAGAACATACGGATTTATCCGAAGCGTTAGACTTTTATTATCAAAATCAAGAGGCGGAAAAGGTTTTTCAGGCAAAAGCAAGCCAAGCGCAGAGTAAATTAAAACAGGAGATTTCAAAACGCGAAAAATTAGTTAGGAAACTAAACCAAGACCTCGAAAATCACGGCGACGCTGAAACGTGGAAACGCTTCGGCGATTTGATTCTGGCAAATTTGGCGACGGCGAAACGTGAAGGCAATAAAGTTTTTTTGACTGATTTCTTCGATGAAAACATCCCGATCATTGAGATTGAAGTTGACGAAAACACATCGCTTACTGAAGCTGCCGAAAAGTTTTTCAAACGCTACACTAAAGCGCGGAACGCACAGACGGAACTTTCTAAAAGATTAATTGATTTGCACGCTCAAATTTCAGATTTAAAGATTCAGAGAGAAAATCTTGAAGAAGCAATTGCCAAAAAGGATGAGAGTTTTTTACCGGAGTTTACCGGCGAAAAGCCTGAAAAAATATTAACCAAATCAAGAGAGAAGCAAATTGAGAATTTTAAGGGTGCACGGCAGTATTTCTCTTCCGAAGGCTTTGAAATTTTGGTCGGCAAAGGCGCGAAGGATAATGATTATCTGACGTTTCGGATTGCCAAGGCTTCGGACTTATGGTTTCACGCGGCGGATTATCCAGGTTCTCACGTCGTCGTCAAAAATCCGAATCGAAAAGAGATTCCGCCAAAAACTTTGGTCGAAGCCGCGCAGATTGCCGCGTTTTTCAGCCACGCTAAACAGCAACCGAAAGTTGCCGTGCATTACACGCCGAAAAAATTTGTTAATAAACCGAAAGGCGCGAGCGCGGGATTGGTTAGTCTTGCGAGTTTTAAGACGATTCTGGTCGAACCGAAAATGATTGATAATTGATAACTGAAAGTTGATACCTACTTTAAATTTTTACTATCAATTATCAACTATCAATTATCCCTCGTTAACGGTTTTTTCAACCATTTCTTTTATATTATTGACGGCGCGAATTCCGCCGCCGCCGATGACAAGAACCATTTTACCTTCGCGGTTCACAATCATCGTTTGAGGAATGCCTGACAATCGGGTTATCTTGATAAATTCGCTGAGAATTTTACCGTCGGCATAACCGAGTTGGTAATTCAATTTCATTTTTTCGGCAAATGCTTTAATTTCTTCAACGCTTTCATTGTCGGTGTCCAAACCAACGATTTCAAAACCTTTATCTCGATATTTTTCCTGCAACGCCACGAATTCCGGCATTTCGGCGCGGCACGGACCGCACCACGTCGCCCATAAATTGATTAAAACAACTTTGCCTTTTTTGTCTTCTATTTTGAAGGTGTTGCCTTCCAAATCTTTAATTTCAGATTGCGCAATGGCTGTCGGCACAGGCGGAAAATCATTTTTTGTTTCAGCTGCATTGCTGTTTTGAACAGAAGGCGCAGTTTCACTAACCGGACCTTTCTGTGTGCTAACCGTATTTGAGCAAGCCGTAAGACCCGAAAATACAATGCTTAACCCGACGAATAAAATTATATTTGTAAACAAATTTTTCATTAAAACCTCAAAATCTTTTAACCGATATCTTGCAGGCGCATTACAATCAAAGTTGCCAGCACCAATATAAAAACATTAGCATTAAAACTATCTGATTTAAAATCTTGTTCATCCGCGATTTTTAAATCTGAATTTCTCAGCGTAAAACCTCCATCGTTAACACTGATTGAATTATGAAAGTGTTTTGATTTCTTGCTTTATCACAAGATTTTTTCTTAACAACCACCTAAAGGCGAGACTTAAAACATTTATCAAAGAGCTTTATTCTGAACGGACAAGCCGAAAGCCTAATTGGGCATCCCTTTTAGTCATATTAATAGTGCCTCGGTAAGTTGAAGTTATCGCCTTATCGCCTGTTGATTTATTAAAAGCCGACCCGCCGCGAAATATATAGATATTATCTTTAAGTGGTTCTTTCAACTCGGCGGCAACGCTTCCCGGATAAAGCGTTGCTTTCGAGTTTGTCCACTCATAGACATTTCCGATTAAATCCAGAACGCCCCACTTATTTGCTCCGCAAGATTTTGAACCGACAGGCTCCGGCGCAGTATCCGTTCGGTCAACTACGGCGCACCCTTCCTTGAAGCTGTCGCCCCACGGGTAAAGATTATTAGCGTTTCCATTTCTGGCGGCATATTCCCATTCTTCTTCGGTTGGAAGCCGATAAGCAACTTTATCGCGTGCCGAACGCCACTCAACAAATGCTTTGATGTCATCAATATTGACAAACCGAACCGGCAGTTTTTCATCGCGCGCGAGCGGTTTTCCACCTTCCCAATTAGCCGGCGTTGACATATAACCTGATTCTTTTACGAAATCGTAATACTCAGCGGTGGTTACTTCGGTTTTGTCCATCCAAAAACTTTTTACTTCAACTTGGTGTTCAGGTCGTTCGAGTGTGCCACCGTCGTTGCGTCCCATCGTAAATTTACCGCCTTGAATTTTAACCATTTCGCTTTTGTTAGGCGATGCGGTTTGCACATTAGATGCATTATTTTGCCCACTGCTGGTGCTGTTCGGCACAGTTACAATATCCTTGTTGGCGACGTTTGTATTGCCGCTTGGGCGCCCGATTATTCCTAACATAAATGCGCTGCCGGTTCCGATAATAGCAAGTAACAACAGGCTGCAGATTCCAATTATCGTTAAAATCAAAGGTGAAAAGAACGACGTTTTTTTCGATTGCGATTTGACTGGCACGCTTTGTAGCAGCGATGATTCGACGAATCGGCTTTGCTGTGATGCTTGAACAGTTTGCTTCGCCGTTTGATTATTTGCCGTCTGCGAACCTTGCGTGGCGGAAAAACTCTGCGGTGGCGTAGTTTGTTTTGGCGTAGCTTGCTTTACCGGCGGGAGAATGCCTGGGACAGTCTGAAAAGAAGGTTTGGGAATTGCGCCAGTATCCGGTTTGAATTCGGCTTTAAGTTCCGCGACGACTTGTTTCGGCTTGCCGTCAAATATCATGTTGCTTTCCCAATCTTGGAATCCTTCACTGCTGACTCGGAGTTGATGGTTGCCACTCTGGAGACCTTCGAGCAGAAGCCAGCCGTTCGTTTGGCTTTGTCCGACGGCGACGTTATCGACGAAAATCTTTGCTTGCGGCGGATTGGTCAAAATGCTCAAGGTAGAGACAGGCAGCGAGCGATTCGTAATTGAGCCAACTGTTCCGGGAATTTGTGAAGTTATGCCGAGTGCGGTTCGTAGTTCTTCGACTATTTGCTCAACCGTAGCGGTGCGCTTGCCTGGTTCCTTGGCGAGCGTATGACGAATGGCGAGTTCGATTTGCGGCGAAACGGAAACGTCAAATGTATTTAACGGCGGCACTTCATCCGACAGATGTTTTTTCATAATTGCGGGAATTGAAGAACCTTTGAAAGGAACATCGCCCGCAATCATTTGATAAAGCATTACGCCGAGTGAATAAACGTCTGACTTAGCGTCCGGCTCTTCGTCCGCCCATTGTTCGGGAGCCATATAATACGGCGAACCCATCAGTCCAGTGGTTTGCGCTTGAATAAACGACCCGAGAAGTTCGCCCGATTTTATTTTCGCCAAACCGAAATCGAGAATTTTGACCGCCTCCGACATATTTGATTTGTCTTTGCAAATCATTATATTAAGCGGTTTCAAATCGCGGTGAACGATGCCCTGATTATGCGCCGCACCGACTCCGGCGCAAATTGCCGACATCAAATCGAAAGCTTTTTCGGGCGATAGTTTCTTTTCACGGTCAAGCAAATCGTGAAGCGATTCGCCCTCGACAAATTCCATCACGAGAAACGGCATCGTGCCTTGCGACACGCCGTAATCGGACACGCCGACGACGTTCTGATGGCGAATCGCCGCCGCCGCGAGTGCTTCCTGCCGAAAGCGCGTAACCAGCTGCGGGTCGTTGCCGACAAGGTCGGGAAGAATAACTTTTATCGCGTGCGAAGTCTTCAAATAAGCGTGGCGCGATTTATAAACCACGCCCATTCCCCCTTGTCCGAGCCGACATTCGAGATGGTATTTGCCTTCCAAAACCGGCTCGCCGCTAATCGAATGATACGTCGGCATTCCGTCCTTCGGACAAGTATTAACATCATCGGTATAGCAATTTTTACAAAGTTGGCATTCTTTCATCTTAATGTTAGGACGCTTCTTTTGAAAGTTTTAGCGGATTATAAAGCTATCAGCCGGATTCTAAATCTTCGCACGACAGCTGACTATTTTTACCTCTGTTTGATTTTAATTGCATTGCGGTTGGCAATCAAGGTTAAAATCAAAAGCTCAGATTAGATTTTATTCAAGATTATCAATTTTGCAGTTGCAAAAACATCTAGAAGTTTAATGTAAGATAAACCCTCGTGCAACGCATTTGCACATTCCCTGATTAATTCTTTAATCTGAATTTTAAGAGTTAAAATTTTATATCATAAAAGAATGAGAATTATTGTCATCGGAAGCGGATTCGGCGGTTTGTCAGCGGCGTGTCGTTTGCAAGCCCAAGGTCATCAAGTAACAATCCTCGAAAAGCGCGACAAACTAGGCGGACGCGCTTATGTTTATGAGCAGGACGGATTCAAATTCGACGGCGGTCCGACAATTATTACCGCCCCGTGGTTGATTGAAGAAATTTTTGAACTTGCGGGCAAAAAAACAAGCGATTACGTTAAGCTCGTTAAGATTGACCCATTTTATAATATCCGTTTTGATGACGGCACAGTTTTCAATTATAACGACGACCGCGAAAATCTCTTAAATCAAATCCGCAAATTCAATCCTGATGATGTTGAAGGCTACGAGCGTTTCTCAAAAGATTTAGGCGAGATCTACCGCGTCGGTTTTGAACTGATTGACAAACCTTTCACCAGCGTTTGGGATATGGTTAAAGTCGTTCCCGAAATGATAAAACTGCGTTCGGACAGAAGCGTCGTTAAATTTGCCCAGAGGTATTTCAAAGATGAAAGACTACAGCAGGCATTCAGCTTTCACCCGCTTTTGATCGGCGGCAATCCGTTCACGGCGACTTCGATTTACGCGATGATTCACAAATTGGAGCAAAAATTCGGCGTGTGGTTTGCGATGGGCGGGACGGGCGCGTTAGTCAAAGCGTTCGGCGATTTGTTTCTCGACACCGGCGGCGAAGTTTTCTTGGAAGCTGAAGTCGAAGAAATTTTAATTAATGAAAATACCGGCAAAGCTAACGGTGTAAAAATGAAATCGGGCGAAGTTTTAGAAGCCGATGCGATTGTCTCAAACGCAGATGTCGCATTTACATACTTAAATTTAATTCCGAAAAGGTTTCGCAAAAAATACACCGACGCGAAAATTAAGAAGATGACTTATTCAATGTCGTTGTTTGTTATCTATTTCGGGACAAACCGAAAATATGAAAACCTCGCACACCACGAGATAATTATCAGCCGCCGTTACAAAGGTTTATTGGAAGATATTTTCGATAAAAAGATTTTAGCCGAAGATTTTTCATTATATTTGCATCGCCCGACGGCAACCGACCCATCGCTCGCGCCCGAAGGCTGTGATGCGTGGTATGTTCTCTCGCCTGTGCCGCATCTCGGCGGAGATATTGATTGGACGAAGGAAGCAGAGCCGTATAAACAAAAAATTTATCAATATCTTGAAAAGCGTTTTTTGCCCGATTTGCGAAAACACATCGTTACGGAACATTATATTGACCCGCTTCATTTTCAAAATACTTTAAATAGTTACCTCGGCAATGCGTTCGGCGTAGAACCGACTTTGATGCAATCGGCTTATTTGCGTCCGCATAACCAAAGCGAAGACGTTGAAAATCTTTTTTTTGTTGGCGCAGGAACGCATCCGGGCGCAGGTTTGCCGGGCGTAATAAGTTCCGGAAAAATTGTCGGTAATATGATTTCCGATTTTGGATTTTAGATTTTGGATTTTGGATTATTGTTCAACTGGAACATAATTATTTGCGAAACGTAATTTTGATGTGGGGTTAATTTTACGCGGGAATCCAAAATCCAAAATCTAAAATCCAAAATTCAAATGTGGTATTGGACAAAAATTTTGTTTTCAGTTTTGTGCGGCGCGGTTGCCGTCTGGTTGATTTATGAAATCGTGACTTTTCCCAACGTTTCAAAACTTCGTACTGAAAACCCAACGACCAGTTCGATGATTGAATATCGTCTTTCAGAAGCGCAAGCCGACGGTCGAGAACCAAGAAAATATCAAATTTGGATGCCGATTGAACAAATCTCGCCGCATTTGCAGCGGGCAGTCCTTGCGGGCGAAGACGCAAGATTTTTTGAACATCACGGTTTTGATTGGGAGGCAATCAACAGTGCTTGGGAAGAGGCGCAGCGTGAAGGCGAAAAGGAAGCGAAAGCCGAAGGCGATTACGACCCGAACGACTGGATTCCGCCAATGCCTTCCTTTAAACGCGGTGCGTCAACCGTTTCCCAACAACTCGCCAAAAATCTATACCTTTCTGAAGACAGAAATTTTCTGCGAAAAGGACGCGAAGCCCTCCTTACATATTTTCTCGAAAAAGACCTTTCCAAAAAACGAATCATGGAAATTTATCTCAATATCATTGAATGGGGCGACGGCATCTACGGCGCAGAAGCCGCTTCGCGTTATTACTTCAAAAAATCCGCTTCAAATCTGACCGCGCAAGAAGCCGCGTATTTGTCGGCGATGATTCCAAGTCCGCTCAACGTTTTCAATCCAAAGAAAAATCCGAAGCGCGTCGTTCGTCGCCAGCGCGTTATTCAACGCGGAATGAATTTCATAAAATTGGCTTACTAATTTTTCCGGCTTACCTAATCTCAAATTACAATCTTGAAACTCAATCTTGAAAGTTTAAGGACTGTTTGAAAAGTTATAAATTAGTCGGTCGAAACAGCAACTTTGCCCGCTAAAAATACGAAAAACACTAAAAAAGAATTAATTTTCACTTTTTTTCACTTTATTGTTTTACTTTTTCGTTCGATTCGTATGTTTAGCGGGCAATAAAATTACATTTCAAACAGTCTCTTAATCCTTTTTGCTTATCAAAATATGTCCGCGCAACAGTTGTCTATCAAACAGTTTGCTTCAAGTAAATAGGTGATAGTCGGCGCAGATTTTCAATCGCTTTCGGCAAAACTTTCAAAACAAACTCAACTTCATCTTCCGTATTATCTTTGCCAAAACTAAAACGAATCGCGCCGCGAGCCAATTCGTCATTTCTGCCGAGAGCGCGAATCACGGGCGACGGCTCAAGCGAACCCGAAGAACACGCCGAGCCGGTGGAAACCGCCACGCCTTGTAAATCGAGATTGATCAAAAGACCTTCGCCTTCGATAAAACGAAAAGAAACGTTTGAGATGTGCGGCAGACGATTTTCACGATTGCCGTTAAATTCAAAATCGTTGATTGTTTCCGCCACGCCGTTTTCAAATTTATCGCGTAGATTCGTTAAATGTTCGGTTGCTACGTTCAAATTAATTTTCGCCAATTCGCAAGCCTTTCCAAAAGCGACGATGTGTGGAACGGATTCTGTTCCGCCGCGCCGCTCGCGCTCTTGATGTCCGCCTATATTCTGCGAATGAAGCCGCACGCCGCGCCGAATATAAAGTGCTCCGACGCCTTTCGGCGCGTAAAGTTTATGCGCCGAAACAGACAATAAATCGCAGCCGATTTCTTCGACATCAACCGTTATTTTGCTGATGGCTTGCACCGCGTCCGTATGAAACCAGATTTTTTTGCCGCCTTCACGAAGTTTTCTGATAAGTTTCCCGATTTCCGCAACCGGCTGAATCGTCCCGATTTCGTTGTTCGCCATCATTACCGAAATTAAAATCGTATCTTCACGGACGGCGTCTTCGACATCTTCGATCTTCACAATGCCGTCTTCATAAACGGGCAGATACGTTACGTCATAGCCGCGCTTTTCTAAATCTTGACAAACTTCCCTGACCGCCGAATGTTCAATCGCCGAAGTGATAATATGTTTGCCGTATTTGTCGTTCGCCTCGACTAAACCGCGAATCGCCAGATTATTTGCTTCCGTGCCGCCGGACGTAAAGACGATTTCATTCGGGCGCGAATTTATAATCCCGGCGACTTGATGTCTGGCTTTATCAACTGCGCCGCGTGCTTCCTGTCCGAAAAAGTGAATGCTCGAAGCATTGCCGAACTTTTCGGTTAAAAACGGCAGCATCGCGTCCACCACTTCGCGGTCAATCGGCGTGGTCGCGCTGTTGTCTAAATAAACTCTGCGAAACATAGATTGATATTAACTCAATTGAGAAAATGGCGGAAGTGAGATTGAAAGCAAAAATTCAGTTCCTCGCTTTCTATTTAAAAATCAAAGTCAAGGCGGAGGTTGTAATTGCCTCCGCCTTGACTTTGATTTCAGAAAACTGCTTGTCAATAAAGTTCAAGCGTTTGCCGTTCCGCCTGGTTTTTAGTTAGCTGCCGCTTTATAGGCTTTGCGATAGTTGTCATACGCCGATTTAAATCGTCCGGCAGCTTTATCTACATTGGCACTATCAAGAAATGACTGAGCGTTACCAATGCTTCCGCCCGCCGCCGTGATATTTGCCAAAGTCAGCGTCACGATGCTCTGCACCAAATCGAGTTTTCCGCCGTTAGCGGTCGGCGTCATATACCACGCGACTTTTACGCCGTTACTCTCGGCCGCCAAGTCCGCTTCGATTTGCGAACGCAACAGCACATCCTGCAGCGCAGTGGCGTTGGCGTTGGCATTATTGAGAATCTCGGTTTTGGCGTTGGTTATCGCAGTGTTGAGCGTCGTCGTATTAGCGGTGGCGTTGTTGATAATTGCGGTTTTGTTGGCGTTGTCGTTGTTGACGATGTTGGTTGTGTTGGTATTGTCGTTGTTGACAATCGTGTTGCGGGCGTTGGTAACCGCCGTGTTGAGTGTGGTTGCATTGGCGTTGTCATTATTGACAATCGTCGTCCTGTTGCTGTTGTCGTTGTTAACAATGTCGGTTTTGGCGTTGGTAATCGCGGTCGTAATCGTCGCTAGATTAGTGTCGCCGTTGTTGATGACGGCGTTCTGCGAATTGGTAATCGCCGTCGTGATGGTCGAGGTTTTTGTGTTCAGAGTGTTGAGAATCGTATCTTTGTTCGAGTTGTCATTGTTGACAATCGCCGTCCGGTTGCTGTTGTCGTTATTGATAATTTCGCTTTTGGCGTTGTTAACTATATCCTGAACGTCCGACGATTTCAGTCCAGAGCAGTCGTCATCAATGGCTTTCAGAGTTTCGGCGGCTAAAACTCCGCTCTTGACTGCGGCGCGCGCTATTGATGCAGCTTCGCGGAAGACAATGGTTATGACATCGGTTGGCAGCAATTCCATTACCAAGTCAGCCGCGATTTCGGCGGCTTTAGCCACCGCAATGTCGCTGTTGCTCGGAACGATGCTCGGGTCAGGACAGACATCGGTAATGATGGCGTCAGGCGTGATATTGCCGCCCGAATTCTTTTTAGCGGCGAGTTTCAACTCAAGCTGCTCGCGCAGTTGCGGTTTCAGCAGCGAGTTAATAGCCTGCGGCGCATCTCTCCAGCCGGAAACTTTAGCATAAGCCGCTCTCATTATAATAAGATCCTCCGGCTTCATTACGGCAACAAGATTTTTCCCCTGTTCAAGCGACGCGACAGGTTGAAGTCCGGCTTGATTAAACTTTCTGCGAACGGCGGGAATCTCGTTAAAAAGGCGCAGCGCGTCCGCCATCTCCGTCAGATAGTTAATATACTCTTGTCGAAACTCTTCGACATTGGCGTTCGCGTCCATCACGCGGCTAAGGCGTTCGCGCTCAAGCTGTTTCGAGCTTTGCGCCGCGACGGGCGAAACAAACGTTAGTTGCACAACAAACAGCAAACTGACCAGACCGACTAAAAAATTGCGTAGATTTTTCATAATTTTCTCCTTTTGATTGAAGCTGCAAACAGCTTCGGTTGTAGTTCTTGGGACGATGCCCGTTTGCGTTAAACAGGCGTTAATTGTTGTATTTTTCTTCATAGTTTTATCCTTTAAGATTCGGGCTAATGTTCAGTTGATTTTTTCAAGAACAAATGCAGCGAAAGCAAATCGTCTTTCAAAACAAATCCGCGCGCGCCCGCTTCGGTTGCCGCCTGGCGCAAATCCTTCTCGTCGTAGTTCGTTACCATTAAAACTTTCGCGTCGGGAAAGTCGGCAATAATGTTCCGCGTCGCAATGAGTCCGTTAACCTGTTTCATTTCCCAATCCATCAATACCCAATCGGGCAGAAATTCGGCGTAAGCGGAAACGGCTTCCGCGCCGTCCGCGCACTCGCGGAACTCGTCCGACAACTTGTGCAGATAATGTCTAATCATCTGCCGCGCCTGTTCGTTGTCGTCAACAATCAAGACTTTCATCCACATATTTCTCGTTAAATTGAAATTCATTGAAAGCAAGTTTAGGCGGGTTTGCGAGGCTTGAAAATCCGTGTTTATACGTAATTCGGACTAAGTGTGAACACTTATTTTGATGTCAGTTCGGGATAAGAAAATCGTTTTCAAGTCGGTGAAACCGACGCGCATATTTGTAGCCCGCAGCGCAAGCTGTGGGAACAAGCCGGAAAATTTACGTCAAGCCGTTGAAAACGGCGGCATAAATTTATTTAAGAAAAATTAGCCGCAGATAAATGTAGATAACGCGGATAAGAAATAAAATCTACGTCATCCGCGAAAATCCGGGTTAATTTTTTTGGTTTTCTAAAGTTCCGACTTGTGAGTTACAGCAAATTTGACGAGCGCGAGCGAACCGCGCAAATCGAGTTTGCGGGAAATATTGGCGCGGTGAGTTTCAACGGTGCGGTAACTGATAAATAATTCTTCGCCGATTTGCTTGCTGGTTTTGTCTTCGGCGATGAATTTTAAGATGCGTTTTTCGGTCGGCGTGAGCAGATGCAAGCCGGGCTGTTCTTTCTCGAATTCTTCGTTACGGCGACGACGGTTTAATAAAAGCGCGGACAACGCCGGACTCAAAAACGGGCGTTGCGCGGCAACCGATTTAATGCTCGAAACAATGTCGGTCACCGCGCTGTCTTTCAAAACATAACCTTTCACGCCCAAATCCATTGCCGCCTGAAAAATTTCCTCTTCGCTGTGCATCGTCAGAAAAACGATTTCGACGTTAATACGTCTTTTCTGCAATTCGCGCACGACGGCGAAGCCGTCCATTTTCGGCATATCAATATCCAAGACGGTCACGCCGGGCTGATGTTTTTCAATCAATTCGAGCGCGGTTTGCCCGTCGCCCGCTTCTGCGACGATTGATAAATTTTTATCCGTCTCAATCATCTGCCGCAAACCTTGACGGACAATTGGATGGTCGTCAGCCATCACGATGCGAATTTGCTCGGTCATCTGCAATATTCCTTTGTGTTTAGTTCGGAGAAATCTTTATTAAGATTTTCGTGCCTTTGCCCGTTTCGGATTCAATCGCAATCGTGCCGCCCAGCATTCGCACTCTTTCCGCCATTCCAAACAAACCGAAACCGCCGCGATTGTCGCCGTTGTTTTCGGCGTTTACGTCAAAACCTTTGCCGTCGTCTTCGATTTTAATAATAACGGCGCGTTCGGATTCCTCGACCGAAACTTTCACTTCCGAAGCGTCGGAGTGTTTGATGACGTTGTTGAGGCTTTCCTGAACGATTCGATAAATACTGATTTCAGCCTCATTCGGGAAAAACTCGTCAACTTCATCAACTTCCGAAATTACTTTAATCGGATAAGCGTCAGCGGTTTTGTTCAGCAAGGAACGAATCGCTTTTGTCAAACCAAGCCGGTCGAGCAAGTAAGGGCGCAAGTTATAGGCAATCTCGCGCACTTCCGCGATAGCGTGCGCCGATTGCGTTGAGATTTCCGCAAGCTGTTCCCTCGCTGCCGGTAAATCTTCCGCCGTTTGCGAGCCGAAAACCGCGCTGTTTTTTATCATCGCCAGCGATTGCCCCAGAGAGTCGTGTAGTTCGGCGGCGATTCTTCGGCGTTCGTTTTCGTGCGCATTTATCAAGCGGCGCGAAAACTCTTCCTGCGCCGTTCGCCGGCGTTCGAGTTCGGAAACGCGCCGTTTATAAAGCGCAAATCCGACGACTCCAAAACTTAAAATCGCTAAACCGATGAACCAAAAAGTTCGATAAAACGGCGGCAGAACTGTAATCGCAATCGCCGCGCCTTCGTTATTCCAGACGTTATCGCTGTTAGCGGCGATGACGCGAAACGTATATTTTCCGGGCGGCAGATATGGATAATAAGCCTCGCGCCTATTCGCTGCGTTCGTCCAATCTTCGTCCAAACCTTCGAGTTTATATTTAAACTGCACTTGTTCGGGTTTGATAAAACTCAAGCCGGTGTAATTGATTTCGAGATTGTCCTGGTCGGGCTGAATCTCCAATTTGTCCGTCAATTCTACTTTTTTACCTTCCAAAAAAGCCGATTCGATAACGACGGGCGGAGGAAGCGGATTAAACGGAATGGCTTCAGGATTGATAATCGCCACGCCGTCCTGCGTCGGAAACCAAAATTTTCCGTCCGATGTTTTGATTCCGGCGGGTTGCCGTCCGCCGTTACATTCGATGTTAAGCATTCCGTCGGATTTGCCGAAAACGGTCGAAGTTACCGCCGAAGTCTTTCCGTCGGCGAAATCGTTTAGCTGTTGTTTATTGACGCGGTAAATTCCCTGGTTGCTCGACATCCAAAAATTGCCGCGTCCGTCTTCCAAAATCTGAAAAACGCCGTTGCTGAAAAGCCCGTTGGCGGTTGTATAATTCGTAAATTTACCGTCTTTGAAACGCGACAAACCGTTGTCGTAAGTTCCAATCCAAAACGTGCCGTCGCCGTCTTCGTAAATCGTGCGGATGTTGTCCGCCAAACCATCTTTTTCGGTGTAAGCGGTCAAAACCATTTTCGGAATTTCCCCTTCTCCCTTTCTCCCTTTCTCCCCTTCTAATTTGCCCAAGCCGCCGGAAGTTCCCAGCCAGAGCGTTCCGCCGTCCCGCGCTTCGTAAATCGTTCTGACATCATTACTCGGCAAACCCTCGGCGGTCGTCAAAATTTTTGCCGCGCCGTCCGCATATTTCATCAAACCGTTTCTCGTCGCAAACCACATCGCGCCCGCGTGGTCTTGATGAATGTCCAAAAAAGCGTTATCGCCTATGCTCAAGCCTAATTTTTCGGTAAAATCCGTAAATTTTCCGTTTTCCAGATACTGGATGCCGCCGACGCTGCCAATCCACAAACGCCCGTCGCCGTCTTCCGCCAGCGACTGAACAATTTCATAAAGCAGTCCGTTGCGCCGGGTATAATTCGTGATTTTCCCGTTTTTGTAATAAGACAATCCGCTGAACGAGCCAATCCAAACGCCGCCCGTTTTGTCTTCCAAAATCGGATAGACGTTTTTATCCGCCAATCCTTCGGCGATGGAAACGGAAGCAATAATGCGGGGCGTAACGCGATTGATGCCGCGCTCATTTGTGCCGACCCAGAGCGTTCCTTCCCGGTCAAAAAACAAATCCATCACATAATTACTGGAAAGACCTTCGCTGATGCCGAAACACGCAAAGCGGTTTTCACCAAAACGACATACGCCGTCTTTTTCCGTGCCGAGCCAAATCGCGCCCGCGCGGTCTTGGACAAGACTGCGGACGCTGCTGCGCGGCATTCCGTCTTGAGCGGTGAAAGTCGTTACCGCACCGTCCTTTAATTTGAACAGACTGTCCGCCGCCGCAAACCACAACGCGCCTTCGCCGTCTTCGAACATCGGCACAAAGGAAAAATAGTTATACGTCCGGTCGGGAGAAATATTTTGAGCGGCAAACGGTAAAGCATAACGCGTTGCGCGCCCGTCTTTGCCGACTGCCTGCAGACCGTCTTTATCCATTTCCCAACGAGTGCCGGAAGGCGAAACGTAAATGTTAAAATTTCTGAAATCGGCTCGTCGTTCAACCGAAAAATGCTCGTTCCGAAAACGCACCAAACCGTGGCTGGTGGAAATTAAAAGGCTTCCGTCCGAATCTCTCTGAACTTGCCGGATTTCATTTGACAGCAGACCGTCGGCGGTCGTAAAAGTCTGAAACTGCCCGCCTCGAAAACGCGCCAAACCACTGTCTTCCGTGCCGAGCCAGAGCGTGCCGTCCGTTTCAGCAAACAGACTTGTAAAACGACTAGTAGTTAAATTTTTGGAATTGCTCTTGTTCAATACTTCGGACAGTTTTTTGTTTTTTGAAACCCACTGAAATCAAGGCTTTTGAAACGATATAACTGCCTTTTTGTATTTAAATCAAACTTAGGCTTTGAGCTAACTTTGATTTAAGTAAGCAGATTCTTTAGTTTTCAACAACTTACGGAAAATGTCTTCTCAAAAAGTGTCCGAAGTATTGAT
>MWYZ01000092.1 GCA_002050365.1 Acidobacteria bacterium 28-1 | reverse complement strand
CTGGCGGGTGAGTTCGAGAGTGCCGAAACGCCAATCAAAATAAAGAAACACGGCAGAGCGGAAAAAAGCATTTTCCGGCTTGGATTTGATACATTGCGAAACTGTTTCTGCCGGATTCAAATAAACTTAGGACAAAAGCAACGTTTTCAACAGCTTACGTTTCTTTTGTCCTGTACTTAGCGTTGATTTATAGGTTTTATATAATTTTTATCCTATCCATCCTGTCTATTCTGTTTGAATTCTTATTGTGAAAATGAATAATTTTATAAAACTTATTTGCATCGGCAGCCTTTTGATTTCTAGCGGCTGTCAGCGCAGCGACTTTCAATCGCCGACGGCTGCGCCGGCAACCTTGCACGATGTGCCGGCTTTGCGTCTGAATTTTCGGTTTGAAACGGACGTTCCCGCGCCGACGGTTAATCAGCCCGCGCAAACGGAAGAGAGAAACGTCGCCGTGCAAGCGGACTTTGACCAGAACAGGACGCAGGAAACTCTCGATAAAACTTTGACATCGCCGGATAAACAGAGAGTTTTGGCGATTTATCATCGGACGGGAGATTTGCCGTCCGAGTTTCGGCTTGATATGTATTCGGCGGACGGCAAATTGCTTCGCAGAATTACATATGACGGAATGGCAATTCATTTTGCCGAGACAATTGTCTGGTCGCCCGATTCAAACACAGTTGCTTTCGTTGCAATGATTCGCGCGAATCAGTCGAATCCTTTGCCGCTGCCGCCGACACCGGCGGAAAATCAGGCAAACACGAATTCAGAAGCGAACACAGAGGCAAATGTCATAAATACGAACGCCGACGCAAACGTCAATGGCAACGTCGTTGCGCCGACCGCTTCGCCGGCAATCGAAGCGCCGAAAGTAGTTTTAACTTTTCGCACTGAGCAGATTTACATCTGCAACCGCGAAGGCGCGGAAATTAAACCGATAACGCAAAACGAAGGCTTGATATATTTTTATTTTGTCTGGTCGCCGGACAGCTCTGCGCTAGCAGCGCTAGCGGCGACTTATCAAGAGTGGAATTTCTTGCAGTATCAAGCCGAAAGCAAAAGCGAGCTTTTTACGCCCGCCGGCAGACCGCGCTTGGTTGAAAAAACGGGACGCGAACGCCGTCTCGACGATAATTTAACGATTGTTCGCCCGGTTTGGTCGCCCGATTCAGCGAAGATCGCCGTTGCCTTCGACAAACAAGTGCGAATTTACGATGCAATCGGCGACGCGCCGACGCAAGCCGCAATTCCTTTGAGAAATCAGCTTTTAATTTCTTCAAAAGCGTTTGACGAAAATCTGCAGCGTCAACTCGAAGGCGCGGAAAATAGAAATGCGCCGGCAAATACGGGTCAGGAAACCGCGACATTGCCGGACGAAAATTCGCTCGTGTCGTTTAATCCGATAATCAATTTCGAATGGACAGCCGACGAATTGCTTTATCTGCAAACCGGTTATATCAAACAAATGAAAAACGAGACCGACAGCGCACGCAGTTATCTACGGTGGCATCGGTTAATTTTTAGTCCACAAGCCAGCTTAATAAATCAGAAATGAGAGGTGAAATGTGAGAAGTAAGAACTAATTTTAGCTCTTACTTCTCACATATAAAAACTTATGAACAATCAAACAATAAACGATATTTACGAAACCAACAATGAAATCCGTGAAAAGACGAAACAACTCGTCGCGGATTTAACTGATGAACAAACCGCATTTTTGCCCGAAAGTGAAAAATGGACAATTGCTCATATCATCGAACATATAGCGATTGTCCAAGACGGTATGGCAAAAATCTCCACTAAACTTTTGACCCAAGCACAAGCGGCGGGTAAAACGGCGGACGGCGCGGCGCGTTTGTCGGAAAATTTTGTGCAGAAAGCCGCCGAAGCAAAAACTTTAAAGTTTCAAGCACCCGACCGCGTTCATCCGACGGGCAATCAAACAATTGAAGAATCTTTGAAAAAAATGGACGAAACACGCGAGAAATTAGAAGAGCTTCGTCCGCTTTTTGAATCAGTGGAATGTTCCGACTTTAAGTTTCCGCATCCGTTTATGGGCGAATTGACTGCGCACGAATGGCTCACGCTCGTCGGCGGACACGAAGCCAGACATCTTCGACAAATCGAAAATATGCTTGAGAAAAGTGCGTCTATATAAATTTAACAAACAAAAAAAGCCTCGATTGCGGAGGGAATGCAATCGAGGCTGAGATACGAGCAAATCTTCCGAAGTTAAAATAATTGCATATAAAATTTCGGAAGCAGCTCTTGGAGTTACCTATATGAATTTGACTTTCATACTTTATATTCACGCGCGCATTTCATATTTGTTGCATTAAAATAAAATAATTTTTTTGTTGCAACGCGATTCAGTTTAATCTTTCCAAACCAATGCTGCGCTTCGTCAGACGATTTGCATAATTTCCGACAACGATTTTCGTCTAATATCGGGAACTTTCGCATCCGTCGCCGGATAACCGACGGGAATTAACACAAACGGAATTTCCGTTTTCGGACGCTTTAAGATTTCCTGCAAGAATTTCATCGGACTCGGCGTGTGCGTGAGTGTTGCCAAGCCGGCGTTGTGAAGTGCCGCCAACAACATTCCGACGGCGATGCCAACCGATTCCTGACTGTAATAAGTCGGCTCGGTTTCGCCGTCTTCAGTAATTGAATTGATGCGGAAAACAACGATTAAAAAAGGTGCGATTTCAAGGAAAGGTTTGTGTTCGTCAGTTCCCAAAGTCGCCAGCCGACGAAGCCATTTCTCAGACATTCGCCCGTGATAGCTTTCATATTCTTCGCGCTCGGCGGCTTCGCGGATTCGGCGTTTTGTTTTTTTATCTTTAACGACGATGAATCGCCACGGCTGCATATTCGCGCCTGACGGCGCGGTTCCCGCCGTTAGAATCGCTTTCTCGATTATTTCAAGCGGAATTTCTTCGTCGGAAAAATCGCGCACTGTGCGCCGCCGATTCAGGTTGTTGTAAAATTCTTCGGCGCGTCTGATTTGATGTTCTGTTTCAATTCTTTGAAAGCTAAGCGGAGTTAAGTTTGGTTTCGGAAAAGTTTGACTCATTTTAAATTTTTATTAACCAATTTCAAATTCAGCCGCGACGGGCGTATGGTCTGACGGACGCTCCCAACCGCGCGGCGTTTTATCAATCCAGCATCCGACGCATTTTTCCGCCAAATTCCTTGAAGTCCAGATATGGTCAATCCGAAGTCCTTGATTTTTGAAAAATGCGCCTTCGCGGTAATTCCACCACGAAAAAAGTTTCTCATCACCGTTAATTTGCCGAAAGACATCAGTAAAACCCCATTGTTTAACGTGATGTATGGCAGCGCGTTCGGGTTTTGAAAAGTGCAGTTTGCCTTCCCAAAAAGCCGCGCTCCAAACATCTCGTTCGTCGGGCGCGACGTTGAAATCGCCACACAGCAAAACGTCGGAATCAGCCGGACAAGTTTCATCGAAATACTTTCGCAAGCGTTGCAGCCAATCCAATTTAAATGTGAATTTATCCGTCCAAAGTTCCGTGCCGTTCGGAATATATGTGTTGACGATACGGATGTTTTTGACGGTCGCGGCAATAAGGCGTTTCGGTGCATCGGCATCGTCGTCGGGAAAACTTTTCTGCACGTCTTTGATTTCGTCTTTCGACAAAATCGCCACGCCGTTGTAGGATTTTTGTCCGAAAAACGCGACGTTATAACCGGCATTTTCAATTGCTTCAAACGGAAATTTCTCGTCCACGCATTTTGTTTCCTGAAGACATAAAACATCCGTCTGCGTCGTTTCAAGCCAATTTAAAACTTGTTCGAGCCGAATGGCGATTGAATTGACGTTCCACGTTGCGATTTTCATACCTTGAAGAATTTTCCCGCAAAGGCGCAAAGAGAGCAAAGGAAATTAAGAGAATTATATAAAAATTAAAATTTGAATTAAAATTTTGTACTGCCTTAATCTTTCTTCGCGCTCTTTGCGCCTTTGCCGGAAACAAATTTTAACGAATTTCTTTCCCAGAATATTCCGTCCGAAAAGCCCTGAATCGTTTTGTCATTTTCGGCTAAAGCAAGCCGTTTTTCCGTCAATAGACAATAATTCTCGTCCGCTTCGATGCCGATAAAATTACGGTTTAATTTCTTAGCGACGACGGCAGTTGTTCCCGAACCTGAAAATGGGTCAAGAATAAAATCGGTTTCATTGGTCGAAGCCAGAATTATTTTAGCCAGCAGTTTTTCCGGCTTTTGTGTCGGATGCGCGGTGTTTTCGGACATTGACCAAAACGGCACGGTCAAATCCGTCCACAAATTCGACGGTGCTGTAAGGCGATAATTTCCGCCGTCGGACTTTTCCCAATCTTTCGGTTTCCCGTTTTCCGTGTAAGGCGCAAGAACTTTGCGTTTTGTCCTCACGCTTTCGAGATTGAAGACAAAATTGTCCGAAACTGTAAAAAACCATATGTCTTCAGCCGCATTCTTCCAATTTTTCAATGCGCCGCGCCCTTTTTCGCGTTCCCAAGTAATTCGGTTGCGAAGCGTAAAATACTTTAATCCGATTCGTTGGATTGCGCTTGAGGAACGCCAATCGCCGCAAATATAGATTGAAGCCGTCGGTTTCAACAATCGAATCGTTTCTTTGAGCCACGAATCGAGCCAAGTTTCGTAATCTTCAAGCGAAGTTTGTCGAAATGAATTTTCTCCAAAATTTTTCGTTAAATTATACGGCGGGTCGGCAAACATCAAATCGAATTGTTTTTCAGGAAACTTTCTCAACAATTTAAATGCATCGCCGCAGATTATTTTGTTGCGGCAATCTTTCAAATTATTTTCCGAATAAATTATGCGCCGGCGATAAATTTCAACCTCTTGTTCGCTGAGCTCAATCGTGCGATTGCGCGGAGCGCGTTCTTTTTTGTTTTGAGCAATCATAGAAAGATTTTGGTTTAATCAGCCAGAAGAAGCGAAGCAACGAGCGCGGCGCGTTGCGAAACGTCGTCAACAAAAATGAATTCTTCGAGCGTGTGCGCGCTATCGCCCGCAATGCCCAAACCATCAAGCACGGGAACGCCTAACGCGCCGACGAAATTTCCGTCCGACGCGCCGCCGACTTGCGTTTCGCCGAGTTCATAGTCGAATTGCAGAGCGATTCGTCTGGCTTTTTCGTAAAGATTTATAACCGCTTCGGTTCTTTCCAACGGCGGACGATTTATCTCGCCTAAAATTTCAAGCGAAACTTTCACGTCAAAACTTTTTAGATTTTTAATTCCACTTTCGATTCGCGTCGCTTCTGATATTGAAGTAAAACGCACGTCAATCGAACAATCTGCATTTTCGGGAATAACGTTTGAAGCCGTGCCGCCGTTTATCAAACAAACATTAACGGTCGTGCCTATTTCAGAATTATTGAGCGCGTGAAGTCGTTCGATTTGTCTTGCAATTTCCAAAATCGCCGACGCGCCTTTTTCAGGTTCAAGCCCGGCGTGCGCGGGAACGCCGTGCGCTTTTAGCCAGTAATTTGCCGTGCCTTTGCGCCCGGTTTTTACTTTGCCGTTTGCCGAAGGTTCGCACACCAGACAAAATTCTGCCAGTTTTGCTTCTCTTTCAACTAAGTCTCGTCCGGTCGGCGAACCGATTTCTTCATCACACGAAAGCAAAATCGTAATTGGATTTTTTGGTTTGAGATTTAATTCGGCAAAGGCTTTGAGAATTTCCAAAATCAAAACGCAATTCGCTTTCATATCGAAAATGCCCACGCCGTAAAACTTTACGCCTTCAATGCGCGTCGGATTTTTCAGCTTCGCGCCAATTGGATGAACCGTGTCGGTGTGTCCGAGAAGCAGAATCGGTTTTTCGTTTGACGGAAAAGCGCGAATGATAAGATGTTCGCCGTAATCTTCGGCAAAGATTTTTTCAATTTCAAAATCGGAGGAAATTAATTGTGCTTGTTGTTCAATAAATCCGACAACAGCGCGGCTTCCCGCCAAATCACGCGACGGCGATTCAATTTCAACAATTTTATAAATCGAATCTAAAATGCTCGCCCGTCTCGCTTGAAAATAGTCTAGAAGCCGTTTCATAAATTGGTAAAGACTTTCGATACACGCAAAATCTGACCTGGCTGATATTTAAATAATAGCGTATTCATTATTTAATTATTAGCCAAGTTATAAGTTTAAAGTTAGACGATTCAAACAAATCTTCATGAAAATTAAGCAAAGTGCCGCTTCTTCCGGCGAAAAGATTTCCGGTATTTCTCTGCTGAAAGTTACGTTTGATTTCAGACAATCCTTTTTTAAGAAGTTCATCATAAAAAGTCATATTCTCGCCATCGCCTGTTTCCTGATCAAATTGCCGACAAAGTTCATCAAACGGTTTTTCGTTTCCCTGACACAGAGAGCGAAAATTTTCCAACAATTGTTTGACCTGAACGAAGCTATAAAATAAAATTCCGTCGTTTCTGACATAAATTAAATAAAATGGTTGAAGCGGATTAACTCTCTCAGCTTGTCCGATAGCGGATTCTTGTTGAAAACAGAAAATTACGCCCGGCGGATTGTCATCTTTGGTCGGCGTAACTGCATAAATGCCAAAAGGCGCATCACGAAGCCTACCGCGGTCATATTCTAATAGTTCGGAAAGTTCTGCTCGAAAGTCGTCAAGTGAAAAGTCATTCAGCGCAATTGATTCGTTGAAATCTTCTAAATCCAGTATTTCATCTTTCAACCGCAACAATTGTTTATCACGATAATTTAATTCGTCTTTCGCTAATTTTTCAATTTCATTTGGCAAAAGAATGTTGTCGCTCGACGTGGTTGAAACATCCACTAAAGCCATTCGTGCTTCGACACGCCCTTTTAAGTTGAGATATTTATTTAAATCTTCTGTCGCCCAAAAATTAATCAGTTGAACCGAATCATTGATACTACCCAAACGGTCAATGCGTCCGAAACGCTGAATAAGGCGAACCGGATTCCAATGAATATCGTAATTGATAACTAAATCGCAATCCTGCAAGTTTTGACCTTCGGAAATACAATCGGTGGCAATCAGCAAATCAATTTCTTCCGTCTGCCGCATCGAAGGAATTTTGACTCTATTCTTTGAAACAGGCGAAAAGTTGGTTAGAATTTCATTAAAATATGTTCTCCCGAAAGTAGCCTGATTTGCACCCGTTCCCGTAACCAAAGCCATATTTATTCCTAAGTTATTCTTTGCCCAATCACGCAAACTTTCATAAATGTATGTTGCCGTATCCGCAAAAGCAGTAAAAACGATTGCTTTTCGATTTGGTGTGTTGTTTCGGGTTAAAGTTGGGTTATTGACCTTTTCACTTATTAATTCTTTTAAGGTTTGCAATTTTTCATCACGGTCAACCGTAATTTGTTTTGCTTGGCTGAGAATCAAATCAAGTTGCTGTTTATCAGCCTGCAATTCCTTTATCCATTTATCAATGTCGAGATGTCGTAAATCGTATTTCAACTTCGCACCGATTTGAAACGCTTCGTTTAATTCTTCATCATCGTCATTATTAAAAACTTCCAAAGTTTCTAAGTCAAAAAGTGCCATCTGCTGATTTTCTTTGAACAGCTTAATTCGTTTTTCGAGGTCTTCTATTTTGCTAATTGTTCTATCGAGCGTTACCGCAAATGATGTAATAGAACTTTCCAGACGTTTTAGAAAATTGATTTTCATCATTCCGATAAGATGATGTTCACGCTCTTCCTGCGAGAAGTTAGCAACCCGTGTTGTCAGATATTTATCTCGATGCTGTGGCAAAACATATTTCGACGGATTGAAAACGGATAACTTATAGTTTGAAATTTCATCATTCAAACGGTCATAAGTCATAAAACGACCTTTGGTATCAATCTCGGAATAAATTGATTTTGGTTGACCTCTTTTCGGAAAATTGCCGATGGCTTCGATTGATTCTTCGTAGTATTTTTCGACGTGTGAGCGTGAACGAGCGATGGTCAATTCGTCAAGTAGTCTGAAAAAAGCCGGGTTGAGTTTTGAAAGCAAAGAACGGCGGTCACGGTTTCCGTTTGAATCTTCCGCCCATTCGTTAAACTGACGCTGTGTTTGTGCCAGAGTATCTTTTACGCTCGTTACGCCGATAGTTTCCCGAAAGGATTGGTCGTCGTCACCAGTCAGCAAATATATTTGATTGCGTAGGTCTTTAAGGTCATTATTGACAGGCGTGGCGGATAGAAGCAGAACTTTGGTTTTGACACCGGATTTGATGATGTCTTCCATCAATCGTTCATATCGGCTTCGTGTAATGACATTTCCTTCGACATCACGTTTGCCTTTAGCGTTATTACGGAAGTTATGTGATTCGTCTATGACAATCAAATCATAATTTCCCCAATTAAAGTTCGCCAAATTAATATCGCCGACTTTGCCGCCATCCCTACTTAAATCCGTATGCGAAAGAACTGTGTAAGAAAAACGGTCGGACGGAAAAGGATTAAGCATATTTCCGGCTTGTGCTATAAAAACCGTCCAATTTTCACGCAATTTCTTTGGACATAAAACCAAAACATTCTGGTTGCGAACTTCAAAATACTTGATAACCGCCAATGCTTCAAAAGTTTTTCCAAGTCCGACACTATCGGCGATAATACAGCCGTTATGTTTTTGAATTTTGCCAATGGCACTTTGGACAGCGACTTTTTGAAAACCGTAAAGCGCATTCCAGATTTGCGTTTGCGAAAGCAACATCTGAGTTTGTTGACGTTCGGCTTCATTTTTTTCCTGCAACACGCCCTCGAAAAGATGATACAGCGTTTTCTGATAAATAAATTCGGGCGAATAATCAGCGTAAATCTGTTTTAGATACTCCAAAACTTCTTCTTTGACATCTTCCACAATATCTTTACTTTCCCAAACGTCTTCAAACCATCTTTTCAAGTCTTTTCTATCCCGGTCGCTGTCAACTACCAAATTAAGTTCGACATTGCGGGCATTGCCTAAACCCAAGCCATTTACGGTAAAATTTGAACTTCCTAAAATAGCGTTTTCAACTCGGTCATTTTGGATATGATAAAGTTTGCCGTGAAGAAAATTAGGAATTTTGATTGAACGAACTTCCGCCTTTTCACGAATCCAATCGGCGCATTCACGGGCAACACGCTTTTGCGAAAGGCGATTCACTAGCGCAAGTCCATCGTCTTCGATTTTGAAAGATTTTTTATCAGTCTTTTCCGGGTCAATCTGTTTTAAGAAACTCGGTTCACCAAAAAGAAATCGTAATTTGTCTATGTCTTTCAAATGGTCTTTTAGTTGGTTAAAAGCATAAACCGTAAAATAAGCCGAAACAAAAGAAAGTTCGGAATTCGGTTGAATATACTCTTTTAGATAATCGCCAACACTTCCATAATTACGATTATCACGAATGCCGGATGTTGAATTTTGTGGAGAAGCCATAAAAGATTTATTATTTGTCGGATTGAAGAGCTAAACTGCCAGACGTAAATTTATCATAGCGATAGCAAATTAATTAATGAAGCGTAGAATAAAAATTTTGAACCGTGAAGAGCAAGCCGAATTTTTGCTTTTTCTCAGCAATTTGCTCGTGGGAAAATTAAGTGTAATTGAAGGACGCTGGCAGTTTAAGTATTCGGATGAATTTAAGCTGAAAACTGAATTTGCGTCCATTGGTTGAATTCCCGGATTTGGACAGAGTTTATGAAAACGATGAACTGTGGCAATTTTTCGCTTCACGGATTCCAAGCACGGAACAGCCTGATGTCGAAACGGTTCTCGAAAGCGAAAACATCGCCGAAGATGACCTTATCGCTTTACTCAAACGCTTTGGCAAACGCACGACTACCAACCCGTTTGAATTAAAATATAACAATGCGATTGGTTAAATTTTGTTCTTAATCTAAGAGGTAAAAGGCGGTTTGATTGACCGCCTTTTTATTTTGTAGTTTTGTATCACGCCTTGCCCTCGACAATCCAAATCTATTCACGCGACCAAGCTGTAAAGTTGATAATTCAATTTACCAATTTCGTTTTTCAAAAAGTTATTCGAGAAGGCGAATAAAGCCTTCTTGCTTAAAATGTTTATCGGTAGTTAGAGCTTCTGAAATTTTGCGTTCACGCATCAAAACAAAACTGACGGCATCGCAGAGTGAGTATTTTTTATCGGGACGTTCTTTGAGAAGTTCGACTGATTTTGTATGTAATTCTTCGTCAACCCAAATAATTTTAACGTTTTCGTCGCGCAAAATCTCTTGGCTGAAAGCTGCAATACCTTCACGCCGTAATCCGCGAACCAAAGCTAGTGCGACATATTCGGCTAAGACATAATTTGTCGTAACAGGATTTTTCGCCGAGTTAAAATACTCGGCGGCTTGTTCGTGATACGGTTCAGAGTCCGAATTTCGGCAAAGAAAGCCTGAAGTATCAATAAACATCAATCTTCATCCTCATGGTTGTCGGCATAAGCCTTTGCCAAATCAAAATCTATCCGCTCGTTGTGGTCTAATTTCAGATACTCTTCGTATGTAAATTCCTTTCCCTCCCACATTCCGAACATCGCGCGAGTTTCGCCATTGCCTTCGGAATTTATGCTTTCGTCTTTTTTCACGACTTTTTCGAGAATTAAAGAAGCGAGTTTTAATTGTTCCTTTTCCGGCAGCGGCAAAATTGCGGTTTGATAAATTTCCTGAATATCCGTTTGCATAAAATCCACCTCATTTTCCGCAATTATATCACGCCTTGCCCTCGACAATCCGAATCTCTTCATCGGTCAAGCCGTAAAGCTGATAAACCAATTCGTCAATTTTGCATTCGAGTTTGCTTGTGTTGGCGGTTGCGTCCTGTTTCTTGGCTTCGATGATTTCGTCAACGATTGCGGCAATTTCGGTTTGTTTTGTTTTTCTATTTTTGGGTAAAGGAAAATCAGCCAACTCATTAACTTTGAATTGCGGAAAAACTCCACGCTGCATTTTGCCGAATTTATGAACGAACCAATATGAAATTAGACGTGAATTGAGAATGCCCAAAATCATTTCAGGTGATTCTTTAATGTTGATGACGTTCATTGAATTAAGGTCATTCAACATAGTTTCCTTTGTCAAACAAGCGTGAATGCAATAAGGCGGTTTTGCAGGAATTTGACGAATCAAAATGCGCTCCGTAGAAAACAAATTGAAGTCATTTCGTGGCTCCGCTAAATGTTTCCCGTAATTCAAAAATTCGCCATTCCAAGTTAATACATATCGGCTAACATCTTTGCCGTCTAAATATTTCAAATGATTATCTGTTGTTTGAGTGCGTGAATGAAAAACTCTACTTTCCTTAATTTCTTTTGTTTGCAAAGGTTTTCCTTTTCCAATTTGATAAGCCTTCAAACCAACTTTCACGCTTGCCACATCTGAGAGTTTGTCGGAAAGATTTTCTATTTTCTGTAAAAACGCTAATGTTTCGTTTCCTTTCAATGCTTCGATGTTAATAATGAAATCCCTTTGTTTGAGAAAGAAGTCCGCATTTGCTTTTTTGACTGAAACAAAATCTTCGACATATTCTAACAATTCAATTTCTCGATTGTCGTTAGAGTTTCGGAAAATCAAAATTGCACAATCAACATCTGCACTTTCAAAAACACGAGCGTAGAAGTTGACAATCGTTACATTTGATTTTTCAAGCACGAATTTTCGCAACAATTTATTAGTGTTAATCGTCAGCCAATTGTTTGGCGTAACTAAACTTAAAACACCATTCTTTTTTAAGTTGTTCGTCGAATTTTCTACAAAAAGCGGATACAAATTTACTTGGTATTCAGCAAGTTTATAATTTCGGTAAAAATACTTTTTGTCGGCTTCAGTCATTCTCTTACTCTCGCTATTTCTAGCGAAAACATACGGCGGATTACCTATAGCTATATCAAAACCCTTTTCAATACCGAACATCCATTCCGCATCAAACCATTTCGCCGAAGCGTTCTGGTCGTAAGGATTCCAATCCGTAATTAAATCGGCGGAAGTTTCGTTGATGCCGCCTTGTTTCAAAAGCTCGGCGATTTGGCTGCGTATCTTTTTATCTTCGGTGCGATATTTTTCTTTTGTCCGCCGCGAGCGTGCGCCAAAGTGTTTGGCACGAACTTCTTTTAACTGCTTTTCCAATTCGGTTACGCCGTTCGGTTTCAAACCGCCGTTGGTTTCAAGTCCAATCAGCGTATTTGCCGCCACGAATTTTGTTTCGAGATTCGGAAGCGGACGAATGCCGAGATTTTCCTTTTCCGTGTTCGCTTTTTGGTCAACGATTAACGAGATAAAGAAACGAAGTTTGGCAATCTGAATCGCAATCGGCTGAATATCAACGCCGTAAATACAATTTTCAATCAAAAACAGTTTGCGCCCGTAATCGCTGGCATTGTTTTCAAAAACATCGTTGATTTCCAAAAGTCTATCTTCACGCTCTTTATGGTCGCCGATTTTATAGGCTTCTTCCGTGTCTTTGATTGCCTTCAATCGCTGCCATTCACGCCACTTTTCATTGTTCTTATCGAGCTTTCCGAGCAGATGAACAAGCCGGTGCAGAATGCCCATCGGAAACGCTCCCGAACCGCAAGCCGGGTCGAGAATCTTGCAGTTATCAATCGCTTTAATAAGAATTTCAGTTTCGGTTTCGTTAAAGTCGTGTTTGTCTTCGGTGTAACTGAAAAGGTTTCTCAAAGCCGTTTCCAAACTTTCATCTTTGCCGTGCCAACGATTATTGCTGACCGGCATTTCAAACTTTTGCTGAATTCGTGCTTCATTGCCGAACATTGTCGGCTGATTTTCGCCGAATGCGACAAACCCGGCAAAACCTTGTGTTTCCGTCTGCAACTTCGCTTTCAGATAAGCAAGCAGCGATTCGTCAACCATATAATTGACGATTTCACGAGGCGTATAAGAACTGCCCGTCTGCTTTCGTGCCGTCGTTTTAGTTTCGGGATTGAAATTTGCCAGAAGATTTTCAAAGACTTTTCCAAGAAGTTCCGGGTCAAGCGCAATTTCTTCTTCAATCGGCGTGTTTTCGGTAATCGTGAATTTATAGCTGTTGAGAATGTTTATCAGTCCACGAACTTTGTATTTTTTATTCTTCGTGCCGTAAATTTCATTTAGTTCAATCTCCCTTTCGCTTCCGAAAAATAATTCATCCGGGATTTCCAAGACATTCTTCGGATGGTCTGAAAAACCGTCAACCCGAACACGGCATTTTGTCCCGTCAACTTCCGTTTCCTTATCCAGACATTCAAACAAACCGCCGTTTAAAAATGGAATCGGCTCGAAAAGTTCTTTAATTGTCTCTTCGGCTTTGATAAATTCACGCTGATAACGAAAGACGTTGTGAACGAAATGCTGCGAATTTTTGCCGCCATTGCTCTCTGCAATAAATTTGCGCTTGCCCATTTCCGAATTGAGCGTGGCAAAGAAAAGATTTTGCAGAATGGCTTTGTAAAATGCGCTGTCGTCTTTGAAACGCAAAATCGTTTTTAAGTATTTTTCATTGAAAAGTTTATCGGAAACCAAACCTTTTTCTTTCAAAAACCAAACAAACATTAAACGGGTAATCAAGCGAATTACATTTGTCGCATTGCGAATATCTTCATCTTTTTCTTCACCGGCGGGAAACGTAACATTTTCAACCGCCCAAAAATACCAGTTCGCCAATTCCTGAAAAAATCTTTTATTAAGCTCTTTAGTATCGAGCGTTTTCTGCCAAGCGTTATGAAGTTCGACAAAGTTTGAAACATTGTAATTATGCAAAGCAAGGTCTTCGAGAATTTCAACGTGCGCCCGGTGCGGATTCTCAAGACGAATATCTTTGATTAAAGTTACTTTTTGCAGAACGTCTTTAGTTGTATCCCGTTTATGAAGTCGGCGGTCAATGATGGAAAAGGTTAAGGTGTCGCCGTGCTGAAAAAGAATCATCACAGGCATCGGAAACATGCGGTTTATCTCCCGTGTGATTTCCGCCAGTTCGGAGCGGCGATACTCAGCTTTTTTTAATTAAATGGCAAAGAAAAGATAAGATTCTATGCGCTTATCGGAAACATCAACTTTGCTCGTATCAAACAAACTTTTGGTGCGACTGATTTCTTCATCGGTAAGCTGGAAAAGAAAATCAACCGTTTCCCATTCGTCCAAATGCGCTTTTCCCTCGTTCGTTAATTGTTCGGAGTTTTGCTTTAAAAACGCTTTAAAACCTTCCGCCGTATTTGGTTGAAGGTCTATCTTCTTGTCGCTTTCATAACCAAGTGTTTCGAGAAAACGTAATGCGTTTTGTTTTAAGTTACCGGAAAGAAACGAACGAAGATTTGCCTCAATTTATCTTTTTAATTCAAGGTCGTTTGGCATAATTTTCAGTCAATTACTCAAAAGCAATTAAAAAATCTCTCAATTTATAAAACCATTTATTGATGTAAGGATTTGATAAATCTTTCCTAAAAGTATTCCATTGCGGTTTCAAAAGTTAAAGTTAGGTTTTCATCAAATGAATAATCAAAGAAGCCCAACAAAGGCTGAGTGCTATATGTTTGAAAAGAGCCGATAAAAGAAGGGAAAAGAAAAATGCGGACGAGAAGAATCGAACTTCCACGAGATTGCTCCCACAGGCTTCTGAGACCTGCGCGTCTACCAGTTCCGCCACGTCCGCGCGAAAAAAAGGTAAAGCAAATGATACGAATTTAATCGCAGAAGTTCAAGAATGGTGAATCGAACTTTTTTATGTTGAGCAATCTTTTTGGCTTTAGCATGATTAGAGCGCAACTTAAAATTATGTGGAAAACCAAAAAAAGCCAACCAAAGCATTTCTTCGGCTGGCTTTCATAATTTATTGGCATATGACAGTTGTAAATTTTCAAATGCCTAATGCCTTAGAATTTACTTTAGAAGATGTTCTTTAACAAAAAGAACTGTTGCATAAAATAGATAATCCTGATTGTTCTTCTTTCTAAATCCGTGTCCTTCATCATTTGCCATCAAGTACCAAACCGGAGTGTTGTTCTTTCTTGCCGCCGCAACGATTTGTTCCGCTTCGGTGTATGGAACGCGCGGGTCATTTTTTCCCTGAACGACAAATAAGGGTTTACTGATTTTGCCGGCGTTGGTGAGAGGCGAAATTTTTGTTAAAAACTCAAGCATCTTCGGGTCTCTTTCATCTCCATATTCAACCCGTCGAAGGTCTCGGCGATAGGTTTCGGTGTTTTGAAGAAACGTAACGAAATTCGATATTCCGACAATATCAACGCTGGCTCGAATTCGGTCATTGTAATGAGTTGCGACCGCCAAAGTCATATAACCGCCGTAGCTTCCGCCCGTAACCATTATTCTGTCTTTATCAAGGTACGGCTGCGTTGCTATCCAGTCAAGCAATGCTCCGATGTCTTTGACTGTGTCCTCGCGTTTATAACCGTTGTCGAGCTGGAGAAATGTTTTGCCGTAGCCCGATGAACCTCGAACGTTTGGTTGGATAATTGCGATGCCGAGTTCGTTGACATAGTAAGCCTCGCGGTCAAGCGGTAACGGAATAGATTGACCTTCCGGTCCGCCGTGAATATCAATAATAATCGGGCGTTTGCCGGTAAAATTAGTCGGCGGACGATAAAGAAAACCGGAAATTATTTTATCATCGAAACTCTTCCAATTGACCAATTCAGGTTCACGAAGTCCTTTTGTCTCATATCCGTTTAGGTCGGCTTTTGCCCAATGCGTTAACTTTTTAGTTTTAACGTCGAGCGAATAAACATCGGCTATTGACTGATATGATGAAATACTAAAACCGAGTTCATTTGTAGTCTTGTGCCAAGTATATCCAAACAATTGCCCGACCGGAAGTTTTGGTAGTTGATATTCTTTGAAAGTCTCCGTGTCTACTACATGCAACTTGTATATGCCGTTTTCATTCGTTGCGAAAGCCAGCATTTTGCCGTCATGAGATAGCTCGAATCCGTCTACATCCCAGTTAATCTGAGATGTTAATGTTTTAAGATTTTTATTTGTCAGGTCGAGGTAAGAAAGCCTCTGAAATTCAGAATCTTTGTCGGTGGTTAAATATAAACCTTTACCGTCTTTGCTGAACTGAGCATAACCGTATGAAACCTTTTCATTGCCGATTTTAGGCGTTATTAGAGTTTTGTCACCTGTCTCAACATCTAATAACCAGAGATAGCTTTCATTTGCTGAGACATATTGCCCGATGATTAATTTTTTATCATCCGGCGACCAGCCGAGCGGCGACCAGCCGACTCCGTCAAAATTAATCACCAAGCGGTCTGTTTGCGGGTTAGACGCATTAATCGTATGTAATTCGGTTTTAAAACTGTCAGTAGAACTTTGCGCTCCGGTCATTACCGCCGTGTAAGCAATTTGCTCGCCCGAATTTGACCAGGGACCGGAACCATTTCGTTTTTTATCATCCATTGTTATTCGGGTAACTTTACCTGAACTGATGTCATAGCGAAAAAGCTGGCTGACTTCATTGCCCCCAGTCGCTTTTGAGAAAATAAAGTAATCCCCGCTCTTTCTTTGATAACTGCCGCCCCCAACCGGTTCTGGAAAAGAAGTGAGTTGTTTCGGCGCTGCGTCAGGCGAATTTATCAGATGAACTTGAAATGTATTTCCGGCGCGTTTCCCGACCAGCATCTCTCGTTTTGTCGGATGCCAGTCGCTCAAAAATACAGGACTGCTTTCTGTATATTTCTTAACCGTCTCCACTAGTTCTGCCGGAATTGCGGGAATTCCTTGAACGACCAGATTATCTCCGGGTTTGATTGTGTTATTTTTATTTGTGCTTTGAGCCGTCGTGTTCGTGTTGTTTTGACCAAATACAACTGACACGACCAAGATTATCGTTAAACTTAAAATTATTAACCGCTGCATAAAGAAAGCTCTCCTTAAGAATAGGAATAGAAAAAGGTTTTATTGTTTGGATTTGAAAGTTACGCAATTAATATACAACCTACAATCAATGGCTGCAATAAATATTTGGAAAGTCTTCGATTTATTGAAGACTTTGAAGAGAAGAATCGAGTTTTCGCGGGAATGTTCCCACAAGTTTCTGAGATGTGCGCGTCTATTGATTTCGCCACGTTCGTACGAAAAAAGGTAGAGCAAATGATACTAATTTAATACCTAAAGTTCAAGAACGTGGTTCGAGTTTGCTATATTTAAGTGATGCAAAACTTTTTGCGCGAGAATTTGGCGGAAGTTAAAAAAAGAATAGAAAAAGCAGCGCAGAAAAGCGGGCGAAATGCCGATGAAATAAAACTCATCGCCGTCAGCAAAACTCACTCGACAAAGGTTTTGCGAGACGCAATGGCGGCAGGCGCAACGATTTTCGGCGAAAACAAGATTCAGGAAGCCGAAGAAAAGATTAAAGAACTCGGGAAAAAAAATCTCGAATGGCATCTCATCGGACATCTTCAATCAAATAAAGCCAGACGTGCCGTTAAACTTTTCGATGTTATTCACACGCTCGATTCGGTTGAACTTGCCGAAAGATTGGAACGTATTTGTATTGAAGAAAATCGAACGAGCTTGTCGGTTCTGGCGCAAGTTGATTTAGCCGGGGAACAAGCGAAAAACGGTATTGATGAAAAAGGATTGCCGAATTTAGTTGAGCGTTTGAAAACTTGCGAGCGTTTGAAATTTGACGGTTTGATGATTATTCCGCCGTTTTTTGAAGATATAGAAAAGGCGCGTCCCTTTTTTCGACGACTTCGGGAAATCCGCGATGAGTTTTTACCGAACGGCGAACTTTCGATGGGAATGAGCCACGATTTTGAAATTGCCATCGAAGAAGGCGCAACGTTGGTGCGAGTCGGCACGGCGATTTTCGGCGCACGAGAAAAATTCGTCCACAGATGAACACGGAAAAATATAGATAAAAGAATTTTGACTTCTGAATTTGATTTTTAATTTTGCATTTTCCGTTTTCAATTTTACATTTAATTTTATGCTCTCAACATTTTATCCAATAATCCAAACCGTCGTTATCTACGCAATGTTGGCGTTTGTCATTACATTGATTTTGCGCTTGATTTTCAATTATTCAGACCCAAATCCGTTCGGCAGCGTCGGCAGATTTTCTTATAAACTCAAAAAATTAACCGACCGTTTTGTTTATCCGGCGGCGCGGCTTTTGGCGCAGTTTCGCGTGGACACGCGGCTTGCGCCGCTGGTAACGATTTTTATATCCGTCGTGCTGGCTTATTTTGCGTTGGGAATTATCAGCAACACATTTTTTATCGTTGACGGTTTAACCGAAGCGATAAAGACAAACAACGCCAAAGCGTTAATCGGTTTCGTGCTTTACGGCTTGCTCAGCGTTTATATTTTATTTATTTTTATCCGCTTTATCGGCTCGTGGTTTGTCTTTACGCGCAACACTTTTCTCGGTTTTGTCCATCGCGTAACCGACCCGATTCTGATTCCGGCGCGGCGTTTAATTCCAACCATTGGAATGTTCGATATTTCGGCGATGCTGGTTTTGCTTCTTTTGGGGTTTTTGCAAACGATAATTTTAAGAACCTTCGTTTATTAGTGATTCAATTTGTAGAAAAGGCGGGCGGTTTAATTTTCAATGTGCGCGTTGTTCCGCGAGCGTCGAAAAGCGAAATTGTCGGCGAAATGGACGGCGCGTTGAAAGTTAGAATCGCATCGCCGCCGGTTGACGGTGCGGCAAACGCAGAATTAATAAAGGTTTTGTCGAAAAAGTTTGGCGTGACGAAAAGCGCGGTTGAGATATTGAGCGGGCAAACCTCAAAGCAGAAGCAAGTCCGCGTAGGCGGGATAAATCACGCTGATTTATTAAACTTAATCGGCGTTTAATCCAGCGTTCGGTCAATTATCTTTCGCAGCAGAAGATAGCTGAACCATACAAGGAAAAACGCGATGACGGCGAGCGAAGTGATAATTGCGCCGCCGTAAATTTCGTCAATCAGAAAAGCTCCGTTGACCCGAAAATTCAGAATCTGCCAAAGACAAAGCACATCGGCAGTCAAAGCCAAGATACAGATAATAAAAATCGTCAATTCTTTTTGCATAAAAAATCTCCTTTTCTGTGATTGATTAAAACAGACACAAATTAAGAAGATGTAACGGAAAGATGAAAAGAATGTAAAAGAATCGGGTTGCGCGAGTAAATTTTCGCGTGTTATATTTGCGTCTTTCAACAAATTAAAAGACAGGAAGTTAAAAAATGTCAGGACACTCCAAGTGGCACACTATCAAGCACAAAAAAGGCGCGTTAGACGCGAAACGCGGGAAGGCTTTCACTAAACTGATTAAAGAAATTACGGTTGCGGCGCGGACGGGCGGCAGCGGCGACGTTGACGCAAACGCGCGCCTTAGAAAAGCCGTTACCGACGCGAAGGCACAGAATATGCCGAACGATACGATTGACCGCGCCATTAAACGCGGCACGGGCGAACTCGAAGGCGTTAATTACGAGGAAATCACATACGAAGGCTACGGCATCGGCGGCGTAGCAATTTTAATCGAAACGATGACTGACAACCGCAATCGGACGGTTGCCGAACTGCGCCATCTGCTCTCGAAAAACGGCGGCAACTTGGGCGAAGCCGGCTCGGTCGCGTGGATGTTCGACAAAAGAGGTTTGGTTATTGTTGATAAAGCGGCAAAATCCGAAGACGAACTGTTTGAAATCGCCATCGAAGCCGGTGCGGACGACGTGCAGGACGAAGGTGACGTTTTTGAAATCTACACCGCGCCCGAAAATTACGAAGCCGTTGACGAAGCGATAAAAGCGGCGGGCATCGAACCGCAAGCGTCGGAAATTTCGATGATTCCGCAAAACTACATCAAACTCGAAGGCGACGACGCGAAAAAGATGCTCAAACTTTACGAAGCCGTTGACGACAACGACGATGTGCAGAATATCTACGCGAACTTCGACATTGGCGAATCGGAAATGGAATAAAATAAAGGCAAAAGTAAAAAGATAATGAAGGTAAAAGTAGGGAAGTTAAATTTTTACTTTTGCCTTTTGAAGTTTATATTGAATTTGAATTTATTTAATCTTCGTGATGAACGAAGCCACCTTCATACAGGTTTCGCAGAAGCCGCCGATTGTCACTGTAGCGGTTATTTCGTTCGCGCCCTTCGCATCAACTTCAATAGCTTTTGTGCCTTGTCCTTCGACGATTTTACCTGCCGAAACTTGCCAATGGTAAGAAAGTCCGTCAATATCACCGTCTCCCACTTTTGCCTCGAAAGTTAAAACGGAATTTTGATTGGTTACGATCTCAGGCGCAATAACATTCAAAGTTGGGCAAATGCACGGTTCGAGAGTATAGATTCTGGGAATTTCTGCGTTTTTCGGAACAAGAAAAAAGTTAATATCAGAGAAATGATAATATTTTAGGTGCTTTGCTTCACCCAAAAAACTGACACGACTTTCCATCGCGGCATTTGCCATAAATAATTTTATCTTTTTGCCCAATTCGGTATTTACCGGCACGTTTATAAAACCTCTGGTAGTCGCTGGTTCTTTCTCCAAACAGCTAATAAATTTTTCGAGCGTTTCAGTTAATCTATCAATTTCCGTTTCATTCGATTTTACGCCGACCTGTGCGAACTCTATCACTCGCGGCTTTTCCTCTTGGGCAGTAATTGTCGAAGCGAAGACGGTTAAGCAGAAGAACGCGAAAAAGATTTTGAAATTGAGTTTGGCTTTCATAGATTTTTTATTTCACGCTTTTGGATGCGCTCTATCATAAACTTCAATATGTTTTTCCTCGAAACATGCGTGAAAATCTGCGTTGTGAAAATCTGCGAAATTCACTCGCCGAGTTTATGCAAAAATTCCCCGACTAATTTTGTATCGTAATAAATTCCCGAATCTTGAGCCTTTTCAACCAAAGAACGAATTTCGGAAACAAGACCGAGCGTTTTTATTTTGCCGAGCAGACCGAGCGAGCCAATGATTTGCAAACCCGAAGCCAAAGCCGCCCGTCGTCCTTTTATTTCATCCAGACAAACAAGCGAAATGTTCTGCTCCAAAGCTAATTCGATAACCGCCGCTTCGCCCGCGTCCAAATTTGCCAGCGCAAGCGGCGTGAGTGGCACGGCTAATCGCACGACCTTTAACCAAGACGGAAAACTTACTGAATAACCCTTTGCCGCGCCTGCGAGAATTTCCGCTTGAACTTGCGGCGGGCAAATGAAATCGAAAGGAAGTTTGCCAACCAAGTCTAACGCCTGCATTTTCTCCCAAGCTATCAACGGACTGGTATTGACGACGATTTTCTTATTCATCAAGCGCAAAATCAAGTTCGGACGATAAATCCACTTCGCGCAAGTTGCTCATCGGCAATCCGATATTCGAGAGCGCAAACAAAAATTCGACGCGGCTTTTACCGGCAAACTGTGCTGCTTCGCCCGAAGATAGGCGACCGAGTTCGTAGAGTTTAGCCGCGAGCAGAAATTTGGCTTCATCGGAAAATCTTTCGCGGGAAACGCCCAAACGAAAAAGTAAATCGTCGCCGTATTCAATTGTTAAAGTGTTGTGTGCCATCTTTTCTCCCATAAATTTTATCACGCTTTCGGGTGTGCGCGGTCATAAACTTCAATCAATTTCTCCATCGAAACGTGCGTGTAAATCTGCGTGGTCGAAAGCCGCGCGTGTCCGAGAAGTTCCTGGATGTCGCGCAAATCTGCTCCCGAATCGAGCAGATGGGTCGCAAAAGAATGGCGCAGAGAATGCGGCGAAATGTCGCGGTGGATGTCGGTGCAGAGTTTGATGTATTTATCAACCATTCGCCCGACCGAACGAGTCGTGATGCGCGTGCCTTGATAGTTGAGAAAAACGGCTTGGTCGTCTCTTTCGGCAGGCGGACAATTACTCAAAAAATCGGCTCGCGCCTCGTTCAGGTAAAACATCAAGGCTTGCAGAGAAGGCTCGCCGAACGGTAAGATGCGCTGCTTTTTTCTTTTGCCGGTGACGCGAACCAATTTTTCGCGGAAGTCAATATCTTTCAAATTAAGATTAACAAGTTCGCCGACGCGCATCCCTGTTGCGTAAAGAAATTCTAAAATCGCACGGTCGCGCTTGCCCAAATCCGTTTCCAAATCAGGTGTTTCGATAAATCTAACCGCATCTTCCATCGAAAGATGAGTCGGCAGTTTGCGCTCGACTTTCGGCGTGGCGACGAGTTTTGCGGGATTGTTGTCAAGAACGCCTTCGCGGACGAGAAATTGAAAAAACGTGCGAAGGGAAGCGAGTTTGCGGGCAATCGAAGTTTTCTTTTTGTTCAATCCGTGCAGATTCGCCATCCATTCACGAATTGTTAAATGGTCAATATCTTTAACATGAATTTGTTCGCGCGTGCCATTGGGTTTCGGCGCGGCGATGTGGTCGTGAAACTGCTCCAAATCACTCGAATAATTCCGCAGAGTGTGTTGGCTGACGTTACGCTCGTAGCGCAGATGTTGGAGAAATTGATTTAAATATTCTTCAAGCATTTTTATTTGTCCGTTTGAAGAAACGAAAAAACGGTTGCTAAAGCGAAAATTCCGATACCGACGAAAACTTGCGGTTCTTGCAAAACGGTCAATAACGCAATGATGAAAAGAATTGTAACCGTCAGATTAGCGACAATGCAAAGCGCACGAACAAGCGAATCTTTCGGCGAGATTCTAATCAGCGCAAGATTCAGAAAACCCGCGAAAATAATTGCTAGACCTGAACCGAAAAACCACAAAGCATTCAAATCAAAAGCATCAAGACACGCTGTAAAGGCAAGATGCACCACGCCCAAAGCGATTGCCAAGAAGGTTACAATTTTATAAATAACATTCGACACAAAAATTATTTTCGAAATTTAGAATAAACAAAATTACTTTTGAAATTTTGAAACGTAATAACCTTTTCTGGTTCTGACCGTCAAGTTTTCACGCCCTTTTATTTTAAGAGAAATCGTGCGAAACTCGTTCGGTTTGCTTTGTTCTTCAGGATAATAATTCAAAATATAGGCTTGCGATAGTTCGGCGGAGATTTGATTAAAAGCCTGGTCGAGTTCGCGCTCGTCAATCGGCGAATAAACCGCGCCGCCCGTCTGCGTCGTTATCTCCTGCATTCGTCGCTCTGCCGCAAGTGTACGAATGTTGGCGTTGCCGCCGCGCACGCCGGTGCGTTTAAAATTCTCGAATTCGGTTGTTTTAACGACGTAAATTTGGCAATTCGCCGCTTGCGCGGCGCGGACGGCTTCTTCAAAAGAAGAGTCGGAAATCGTATCGTCGCCGTCAGAAACAATCACGATGACGCGCCGACCTTCAACTTCTTTGAGATGATTCGACGCTTTGATAATCGCGTCGAGCAGTGCAGTTGCGCCTTGCGGCTGCGGAAAATTTTCGATTGCGTCAGTCAAAAGCGAAACGTTTTTTGTCAAAGGTTGTTCGAGCCGCGAAATGGTCGAAACCGAATAAATCGCGGCTAAATCTTTTTCGGGTCGAATGACGCGCTTGAAAAATCTGACGGCGGCTTTTTTTTCAAACTCACGCGCTTGCGTCACGCTCGAACTGTTATCGAAAAGCAAAGCTAAGCGCACGGGCGTTTCCGAGCGCGAAAGATCGCTGATTTCCGCCGCTTTGCCGTCAATCAAAAGTTCAAAATCTTCTAAATTGAGATTCGTAACCGCTCTGCCGCCAGAATCAATCACAGAAACGGGAATCGGAACGAGCGCGGAATCAACGCGGATTACGTCGCTATCGTCTTCGTCAATCTTCGGGGTTGGAGTCGGTCTAGTTTGCGGTTTTGGAGTTTCGGAAACGGTTTCAGTCGGCAAATAAATAATTCGCGGGCGCGGCGTTGGAGTCGGAGTTTCAGACGGCTTGATGCGCCCTGATTGCGCGAAAGCAATAGAGGTAAAGATAAAAAATAAAATTGTGAGCGAGATTTTACAAAACATTGTCTTTACGGTTGAGGTTTTACAAAATTCGCCACTTTCTTGTCCGGCTCGCAGACTTCGACGGTTTTGCTTGCCGTTTTGTCGCCCTTTGTTTCTTCGGCGGGTAAGCCTAATTTCTCGCGCACGAATTTTTCGACTTCCGCTTCAATTAATTCACCGCTGACGATGAAAGTTTTTTCAGTCAAAACGTCGCCTTGCTTTGTCAATTTCGACGGCTCAAGAAAGATGTTCCAAGGCGAACCCCAACCGCGCGTGTCGCCGACCGCTTTGCGATAATCGTAGTGCAAGGTTTTCTGTTTCGCCTCTCTCGAATCCGATTCATAAACGACGGGAAAAGTTATTTTGAAAGCGTCGAGATTGGTTTTCATCGCGTTAACCGTGTCGTATTCGCCAATGCCGATAACGTCGAAACCCTTTGCTTTATATTTCTCGTAAAGTTTCTGCGCGAACGGTGCTTCGTGTTTCCAATTCGGACACCACGGCGCGAAATAAACGACCATTACGAGTTTTTTGTTTTGGGCAAACTCGCGCAAATTGATGTTTTTATCGTCGCGGATTGATTTATATGTCCAATCTTTGTATTTGATTTCCTTTTCCTGAAGCGGCGCCTGCTCGGTTTGCGCCGATGCAAACGTCAAACCGAATAACATAATTGTCAAAGTAAAAAGTGTTTTCATAATTTTTATTCCTTTTATTGAAAAACTAACTTTTGAAAGACTAACTTTTCAGATGCAATCTAACAAGAAAAAATTGCCCGAAGACGAGCGTGAGTTAATTCTCAATCAGATACTTTCGGAATAACGGATAGCTGGTAGCGAATAACTGACAACTTCGTTGACGATATAAAGTTATCAGCTGTCCATTATCCATTTTCAGCTATTCCGAAAATGCTTTTATTCACTTTGGGTTAAATACCCCGTCAGCTTGCTGCGGCTTTATTTCCAAACCAATAAACGCAGTTCAGGTAAATTCCCGTCATCGCGGACAGACACGCCAGCAAAGAAAAAATAATCAAAAGCGTTATCTGCCAACTGCCCGCGAAATAATAAAAATGCGCCTGTCGGAAAAAGCGCGTGGCGAGTTTTGGTTCGGGCGTGATTAAAACTCCGCCGGTTTCCGCATCAACCAGAATCGAATCCATTCCCATTCCGCCGACGGCTTGATAATACGGCTTACCATCGCGCATCAACAAAGTCAAAGCGGTCGTCGGCAGTGTTTTACCTGCCAAACCGTGCGCTTTTTGAATCGCGTCAACGGGAGCGATTTTTACTCTTGATTGGTCAATCGTATCAACTTTATTGCCCTCAACCGTATTCGGCAAAGCATACAAAAAACCGCTTAACGCCCACGCCAAAACAGGAATCGAAACGAATAAGCCGAGCCATAGATGCAGTTGATAAATTAATTTTCGCATTTAATTTGAATTTTAACGCAAAGGCGCAAGGACGCAAAGTGTTTTATAAAATTTTTGCTTAATACTCTTTGCGTCTTCGCGTCTTTGCGTTAGAAAAATAAACCGTGTAATTTATTGGTAGAAAATCACAGGAGATTTCATTAAAAATAATGGCACAAACAACCGTATCCGATATTTTCCGCCGCGCTTTGGAAATGAGAAAAGCCAATCCGAATGCCTCTTACAAAGACGTAAAATCGCAAATCGTCAACGAATTTTCAGGCAAACCGTTTCCCTTACCTGCATTTTTGACGATTCCCGAATACGACAATATCGCGCCGGAGGAAGATTGGACGGCTGGACTTCCAATTGTTCTGCGCGGAATTCAAACCGAAGATTGGGCGGAAATCGCGCACGGCATCATTATTAGTCTTGAGCAAGTCGAGAATTTTCCGAAGGAATCCATGCGCGAAGATGCGCCGGAAAAAGAATGGCGCAACCGGCACAAAGGTATCGCCGAAGCCGAAGCGAAAAATCTTGATAAATGGATGCCGGAAGATTTGATGAATATGGCGCGGAAAAATGTGAAAAACAAAGTATGAAATCTGAAGCAATCGTTGTTTTAACGACCGCTCCGAATATTAAAGAAGGCGAAACTCTAGCGCAGAAAATCATCAAATCAAAACTCGCCGCCTGCGTTCAAGTTCTGCCGCCGATGAAATCTTTTTATTGGTGGGAAAACGATGTTCAGATTGATTCGGAACATTTACTTTTAATCAAAACTTTGTCCGTAAAGTTTTCAGAATTGAAGGAGTTTATCCAAGCTAATCACAGTTACGACGTGCCGGAAATAATTGCTCTAAAGGCAAGCGATGTGGCGGAAAATTATTTGGTTTGGATGAAAAATTATTTGTCGGAATAAATGTAGGGGCAGGTCTTATGCCTGCCCCTACATTTATTTCTTGTCAAATCCGCAGCATTTCACGATAAAATCAACAGTATCTTTGGGGGAATCGGTCAAGTGTATCAAACCTAAATCTTCCGGGTTGATATTTTTTTCGTTAAGCATCGTCGAAGTCAGCCACGCGAGAAGACCTTTCCAGTAAGACGAACCAAACAACACAACGGGAAAGTTGCGGATTTTGCGCGTTTGGATCAAGGTCAACGCCTCGAAAAGCTCGTCGAGCGTGCCGAAGCCGCCGGGAAAAATCACATATGCGTTGCTGTATTTGATGAACATCGTCTTGCGAACAAAGAAGTATTTGAAAGTCAGAGATTTGTTTTGATAGCGATTGGCAACCTGCTCGAACGGCAATTCGATATTGCAGCCGACGGAAATTTTACCCGCTTCAAACGCGCCGCGATTTGCCGCTTCCATAATTCCGGGTCCGCCGCCGGTGATAATTTCAAAACCGGCTTCGGCTAACAATTTGCCGGTTTCCACTGCCGCCCGGTAGTATTCGTTGTTTTCGACGGTTCGCGCCGAACCAAACACCGAAACGCCGTGCGTGATTGTCGCCAAACTGTCGAAGCCGCCGACGAACTCGCCCAAAATGCGAAAAACACGCCACGAATCCGAGCTTTTAAAAACGTCGTCCGGTTCGGGCGAGCGCAGAAGAATTTCGTCTTCGGTAGTTTGCCAATAGGAATTTTTTTCTAATTCCTTCGCTTCGGCAATCGTTTCAGGTTCAATCGGTTTGATTTGTTCGGTTTTTTTGTTTCGTTTGATTTGCTTAGTTTTACGTTTAGGTTTGTTCGTTTTCGTTTGTGCCATTTCGATTTTGGATTTTAGATTTTAGATTTTGGATTAGAAGAGGATATATGGATATTAATATTTTAAGATAATAAAATGTTGTAGAAATAAATTTTAATCAATTCTAATTATCAACATTCTAATTCAATCCAAAATCCAAAATCTAAAATCCAAAATCGCTAGATTCCGATAATATTAAATCCGCAGTCAACATAGATTGTTTCGCCCGTGATTGCCGAAGCTAAATCGCTGACTAAAAATAGAGTGGTATTACCGACTTCGCGGGCTTCGACGTTTCTTCTTAAGGGAGATTTTTCGGCAATGTGCCGGAGCATCACGCCCATATTTTTCACTCCGCGAGCCGACAAAGTATTAATCGGTCCCGCGCTGACGGCGTTAACGCGGATGTTTTGCTTGCCCAAATCTTCCGCCAAATACCGGACGCTTGCTTCGAGCGCGGATTTCGCCACGCCCATCACATTATAATTTTGCACGACTTTTTCCGCGCCGTAATAAGTCATCGTGACGATGCTTCCGCCGTCCTTCATCAACGGCGCGGCGGCGCGTGCGAGTTGCGGCAGGGAAAACGCGCTGATTTCCATTGCAGTTACAAACGCCTCACGCGAGGTCATCAAAAATTCGCCTTCGAGCGCTTCTTTCGGCGCAAATGCAATTGAATGAATCAGAAAATCGAGTTTGCCGAATTCCTTTTCGACCGTTTGAAAAGCCGCGTCAACTTCCGCTTGATTCGTTACGTCGCACGGAACGACAAGCGCGCCGTCTAAATTGGCGGTCAATTTCTCGACGTTTTCTTTCAACCGCTCGCCTTGATAAGTAAAAGCGAGTTTCGCGCCTTTTTCCAGACAGGCTTGAGCGCACGCCCACGCGATTGAACGCTGATTGGCGACGCCGAAAATCATTCCCGTTTTGTTTTCGAGCATAGTTTTAAATAGTGAATAGCGAACAGTGAAAAGTGAATAGTAAATAGATTAGCCTAATACCAGCGAAAATTCTATTCACTATTCACTATTCACTATTCACTTGTATCAGCTTGCCGACGTTGCGCGTTCAAACGGAATTTCCTCAAAATGCGTGATTCGTTTGAACAGCCGGAAACGCTCATTAATTTCATCTTGCGTCAGGCGGTCAACTCGGTCCGTTCCAAATTCTTCGACATTGAACGAAGCCATTACTGTTCCATAAACCATCGCTCGTCTCAACGAATCTTCGGTGATTTCAACTTGGCTGGCGAGATAACCCATAAAGCCGCCGGCGAAGGTGTCGCCCGCGCCGGTCGGGTCAAAAACCGATTCGAGCGGAAAGGCAGGAATCGCAAAATAATTTTCCCGCGTGAAAAGTGCCGCGCCGTATTCGCCGCGTTTGATAACCAACGCCCGCAAATCACCCGTTTCCATCAATTTTTTCGCGGCTTTGTGAATGTTCGGTTCGTCGGCTAATTGTCTGGCTTCGGCATCGTTGATGATGACGCAATCGACGACCTTTAATGTTTCTATAACTGCATCTTTCATCGAATCAATCCAAAAATTCATCGTATCCATTGCGACGAATTCAGCATCTTGGCATTGCTCGCGCACTTCTTTTTGCAGCATCGGCAAGATATTCGCCAAGAAAAGCAAACGCGAGTTTTTCGATTCTTCCGAAGGTTTCGGCTGAAAAGTTTCAAACACATTAAGTTGCGTCTCCAGCGTGTGCGCCGTATTCAAATCGTAATCGTAACGCCCGCTCCAAAAGAAGGTTTTGCCTTCTTTGACGACTTCGATGTCATCGGTATTAATGTTATGACGCTTAAAAACCGCCCATTCAGCGTCGGTAAAATCATTGCCGACAACGCCGATGACGCGCACGTTTGTAAAAAAACTCGCCGACAGCGCAAAGTGCGTTCCCGCGCCGCCGAGCATTTTGTCGCGCTTGCCGAACGGCGTTTCCACCGCGTCGAACGCCACCGAACCTACAACTGTTAAAGACATTTATTAAAATATTCTCCTAAAAGTTTGTTTTTTATTTTGGAACTTTTTGACCGTATGGAATGATTAAATCGTCATCTGTTCCCGAGATATTATCTTTTCCGTTCGACCAAATAATGATTTGCGGATAATTTGATGATTTTAAAGCAATGTTTATTCTGTGATTCCACAAGTCCAAAGCTGGATTATTAAATCCTCCGCAATCAGTGCCACGGATATTTTGCATTAAAAGAGTTATTTCGCTTTCACTCAAAATTTTCCAATCATTATTAGTCGGAAATAAATTTTTTGCAGATTCTAACTTTTGTATTTCACCAGTAATTGAAGCTATACAAGATTCGTATGCTGCTTTTTCTGATTCTTGCCAAGTGTTATACCCAAAATAGACAAGACAGCAAAACCCAAAAATAAATATTGCTATTAGTATATTGGCTATGGAATTTCTTAACACTTGACTATTTTACACGCCACGGCGGATTTTGGCGATTTTCGCCCGCGTAGAAAAGACAAATGCGATTTCCGCTTGGGTCTTTGAGATAGCTTTCGCGCCACAGCCAGGTTTGGTCTGTCGGTTCGAATTCAAATTGCAAACCTGCTTGTTTTAACTCTTCTGCCTTCGCGTCCAAATTTTCACATTCAAAATAAATGATTGTTTCGGACGCAATCGGTTTTTCGGTGTGATGAACGGAAAAGGTCGAATCGCCGTTGGGACACTCAAAACGCGCATAACGCGGAACTGAATCAACAATCAGCATCAGTCCGAATTTTTTGTAAAATTCAACTGACGCGGCGACATCGTTTGAAAAAACGGTAACTTGATTTAAGTTCATTTCTTCGCTTCGAGCGTTTTTAAAGTCTTTTCAGCTTCTGCCTTAAATGCGCTTTGCGGATATTTTTCGACAATCTGCACGAGATATGCCGCCGCGTCTTCGCGCAATTTTTCGGGCGCAAATTTTTTCTTTTCATCTTCAGATTTCGTATCAATTTTTTGCTTGCCTTTATTTTCCGAAAGGTAAAAACTGCTCATTCCCGCTAGATAAAGAAACTCGTCCATTTTTGAAAATTCCGGGTAAGCGGCGAAGGTTTCTTCAAAGCGCATCAAGACGGCTTTGTAAGCCTTTTTCGTTTTGAAGTATTGTTGAGCGACTTCTAAATTGTGGCTCGCATCGGCTTCCAAAATCGGGTCGCGCTGAATTTGCGGCTCGATTTGCTTTTGCGCAAAAGCCGTATTGCCGAAGACGAATAAACTGAAAAATGTAAATGCCAAAACTAAAAAATTTCTTTTCATAACGCTTGTAAAGATGTCTGGAAACTGTAAAAAGTTTTCCCGCCGACTATTTCGCCGCGTATTTTCCGATAATCGCCTCAAGTTTTTTGGCGGTTTCTGCACTCCAATGTTCGGGCTGGGTAAAAATCGCGTTTCTCGTTGCGCCTGCAAATGGATTCGGCGTTCCTTTCGTCGCAACTCTTTTTACGGCTTCTTTCAAAACAAGTTGCGCGTTTCGCACATTTTTGTGCAGATACTCGACGACCATATCAATCGAAACCGCGTCGTGTTCTTCGTGCCAGCAATCATAATCGGTAACTAACGCCAGAGTTGCATAAGCGATTTCGGCTTCGCGGGCAAGTTTTGCTTCCTGCAAATTTGTCATCCCGATAATGTCCATTCCCCACGAGCGATAGACGTTTGATTCGGCTTTGGTCGAAAACGCCGGACCTTCCATACAAAGATAAGTTCCGCCGCGATGAACTTTCAAATTTTCAACTGTTTTGCACGACGCTTCCAAAATATCGCCGAGTTCCGCGCAAACCGGATGCGAAAAAGTGATGTGTCCAACAATTCCGTTGCCAAAAAATGTTGATTCTTCAGCGCGGGCGCGGGTGCGGTCAAAAAACTGATCGGGAATGCAAAAATCCGTCGGCGCGTATTGTTTCTGCAAACTTCCGACCGCCGAAACCGACAAAATATAATCCACGCCCAAAAGTTTCATCGCGTAGATATTGGCGCGAAAGGGAAGTTCGGTCGGCGTTAATTTGTGTCCGCGCCCGTGTCTGGGCAAAAACGCGACTTTCACATTTTCCAATTCACCGACGATAAAAGCATCCGACGGCTTGCCGAACGGCGTGCCAACTTCGATTTCTCTGATGTTTTTGAGTTCAGGCATCTGGTATAAGCCGCTGCCGCCGATGATTCCGATATTTACTTGTTCCATTTTTATTTGCTAAAATTCCAATTCAAAAATTGTTTTGTATCGTCCTTTGCGTCAATTGCATTACCGCGAACAATTTTATTTTTGTCCTTCGAAGCACTTTCAATTATTAGTTTAACTTTATTTTCGTTCAATTTTCCGTGAATTCGAGCGATGTGTCCAAAACCTTGAATAGCATTTCCGCGCACGTTGAAGTGTTCATGAATTGATAATTGAACGTAAAAGTTTTCGGCATACTCAAAATCGTCAGAATATAAAGCAACGGACAAAACCAAAAGTAATAGTTCGTCCGCATTATTATCAGCAACGGCTTTTTCAATGTCTACTTTGCTGTATTTTTTGATTGGCTCGTATTTCACAAATTTTTTATGCAAAAACTAATCTGCCTTTCGGTTCGGGAATTTGTCTTCCTAAATCTTCCGCCGTTTCAATCCATTCCTGAATAATAATTTCCGCGTTTGCCAACGCTTCCTGATAAGTTTCGCCGTCAGCCATACAGCCTGCGAGTTCGGGAACTTCGGCAATAAAGGCCTTGTCTTCCTCGCTCCAATAAATAATAATTTCGTATTTACTCATTCCTTGCTCCAAGTTTATATTTCAAAATCAAATTTCGCACTTGGTTGACTTGATATGCTTTCGCTTTCGAGCTGATTGGTTGGATGTTGATGATTTCTTCAATTCCGTCTTTCGTAAAAATATGATGACTGCTTTTTACTCGTTCATTAAAACCAAATTTGTTCAAAAGCTGACACAATTCTGGAAAATTAATGCTCGCGTCAGACCTGCCTGAAAGGTCTGCATTTCAATTTTCCCAACCTTTGGCATAAGTAATTATAAACTGCTGCCGCCGATAATTTCGATATTTATCTGTTCCATCTTATAGTTTTCGTATTTATTTTTTCTGTTTTAAAGTTTGAATATAAATGCAAAATTGTAGCAAAATCTTTTTGAATCCGCATTTTCCCAAATTTATTTTAAACAGTGAAATTCAGCAAATCTTCGAGCGTTTTCATATTTCTCAAAACGGCGAGCAAGATGCTTATCACCTTCCGTCCCTTTTGATTGTTAGGACAAACGCTCTCGGCGTGTTATTATTCAGGTTTTGATATTATTCAGCATCATTTATTAAGGTTTTTGTGAGAGTATTTTCAAGACAACAAGCATTTCATATCGAACATCAGAAACAAATGTTCAGACCAACCCCCTTTTGGCAATTATCTTTAATTCTCCTTTTTTTATTCGTCGCGTTTTCGAGCAGTTGCGGTGTCTTTAGTCCGAAAACTAAAGAAAAATCGGTAACTTTGCTCAAGACGGAAGACGCTCCGCAATCACAATTACTTGAACAAATCAATCGTTTCGCTAAAGTTAATTCGATGCGGGCGAAGATGGATTTGAAGTTTGAAGACAATTCCTATGCCGAACTCGGCATTGCGGAAAAATATAAAACGGCGGACGGCGAAGTCGTCGTTCAGCGTCCCTCAAATATTTTGCTGAAAGTTCAGATTCCGATTATCAAAACCGATGTCGCACAGATGACTTCGGATGGCAAAAAATTTCGCGTGGCAATTCTCGAAGACGGCGGCAGCGGTAAATATAAAAAGTTTGTCGTCGGGTCGAATAACGCCGATTATTCTGCTTTACAAGCGCAAGTCAACCAAATGGATTTTGATGGCAATGTCAAGCAACTAAAACAAAATGTTAACGCTTTTTCCAATCTGCGTCCGCAGCATTTTACCGACGCGATGCTGATGCGTCCCGTTGACGCGGCAAATTTTATGTATGCTCAAAGCACGATTCTGCAGCAGGAAGAAAATTTTGATGTCGGGAAAAAATCACCTTTAAGAACTGTTCTACGCGGTTATTATTTGCTTGATGAACTTGGCAAAAACCCGGACGGCAGTTTGAGCGTTTCGCGTCGTTTCTGGTTTGACCGCGTTGGCAAGGTTCGCTTAGCGCGGCAGCAAATTTTTGACGACAAAGGGGAAATAGAATCGGACATTACATACGGCAAAGCGGGAAACCTAACCGATACGGGCGAATTTAACAATCTGCCTTTGCGAATTGAAGTTACGCGCCCGAAGGAAAAATATAAAATGAGTCTGACTTATCAATCGCCCGAAAGCGTTTCCATCGGCAAAACTTATAACGCGGAAGTTTTCGTGCTGGAAAATCGCTGGAATTTGGAGGAGGTTGATTTGGACAAAAAACTTCTGGAAATTACCAACCGCAAATCGCAAGTCCAAACTCAAAGGTCGGCAACCGACAAAAAATAACCGAGTTCTTGAATGAAACTGATTCTTCAAACCGAAAATCTATCGAAAATCTATAAAATCGGAAAGGTGGAAACCCACGCTTTGCGCGGTGTTTCAATCGCAGTCGAGCCGGGTGAATTCGTCGCCATTATGGGACAATCCGGCTGCGGCAAATCAACGCTGCTTCATCTTTTGGGCGGACTTCTTTCGCCCACGAGCGGTAAAATTATTATTGACGGCGAAGATTTATCGAAGATTTCCGATGCCGTGCGAACTGATATTCGGCGGCGCAAAATTGGTTTTGTCTTTCAGCGGTTTAATCTTTTCCCGACTTTAACCGCCGACGGCAATCTGCGCCTCGCGGAACGAATTCACGCGGGCAATGGCGGCGGAAGCGCACAGCGACGGCGTGAAGTTCTTAATCTTTTGAAACTTGAAAACAAAATCAATAATAAACCGCTTGAACTCTCCGGCGGCGAACAACAGCGAGTCGCGTTAGCGCGGGCGGTTATCAATAATCCGGCAATTATTTTAGCCGACGAACCGACCGGCAATCTAGATTCGGAAAACTCGCGCATTGTGCTTGAAATGTTCCGCGAACTGAATAAAAAATTTAATCAGACGATCATTATGATTACGCACAACCCGGAGGCCGCTGAAAACTGTAATCGAATCATCAAGATGCGCGACGGATTGGTCGTTTAAGAATAATTTATCGCCAATAAAAACGGATAAAAAGTTGGCAGTAAGCAGCATTTCGCAGTTAGCACAAAAGGTCGCTAATCTGCAAAAGCTTTGGCTGCTTATTGCCGACCGCCTACTGCCAACTGAATCAGTTTGTGTTAATCTGTGAATTATTTTTCTAATGATTAGTTCGATTACAAAATTTGTTCAGTGGCAGCACGAACGCGGAACGTGGCAATACGATGTTTTCTGTCTTTTAATCATCGCGTTTATCTTTCTCACACCGAAAGCGTGGTTCGACAAAAAGGAAAGGTTTGCAACCCAAACGGCGCGGCTCATCGTCAAAGCACAGGATTTTTCGCTTGAAAAAAACGTGATGGAAAAAAGAGTCAAGGAATTAAGCGGAAATGAAAACGCCGAAATTTTAGATTGGCACGAAAAGAAGAATGCCGACGGCGAAGTTTTTTACGAGATTGAAATTCGATAAAAAAACAGATTAGAGAATAGAGATTAGAGGTCAGTTAAGAACTAACCTTTAATCTCTATTGGAGTTATATTTTATGAAATCATTTTTAAGATTGAGTTTGACGACTGTTGCCATAACATTATTTTTTAGCGCAATTACCGTTACCGAAACAAAAGCGCAAGGCGGTCCTTTGAATGAGATTTTGAAGCGGATGGAAACGCACCGCAACACATTAACTTCACTTCGGACAAATGTAACGATGGTTAAAGTTAACAGCCAATTAAAGGAAACCGACACGACCGAAGGAACGGCTGTTTATTTGCCTGCTAAAGGACGCGACGCACTTATTCGTATTGATTGGACAAAGCCGATTCTGGAAACTTTAGCAGTCGTTAACAAAAAGTATGTCATCTACACGCCGCGCCGCAAGCAAGCGATAATCGGAAACGCTTCCAATGCGAAGGGAAGCGGAAAAGCGAATAATTTATTCACTTTCATCAATATGTCGAAAGACCAGTTAAAGGCTAATTACACGGTCAGGTATCTCGGACAAGAAAAAGTCAGCGGTGGAGTCGAAACGTGGCATTTAGAATTGACTCCGAAAAATCCGACTTCTTATAAATCTGCGGAAATGTGGGTTGACGGAAACGGTATGCCGATACAGATAAAAGTTACTGAAAGTAATAACGATACGACAACTATTCTGCTTTCCGGTTTACAGAAAAACACTACAATTAACGCTTCAGTTTTTGAAGTAAAGCTACCGAAAGATACGAAAAAGATTGAAGGTTAACGTTATAATAAAACCAGTTTTGCAAAAGGCTTTGGCTCAAAAAGGTCAAAGCCTTTTCTATAATTTGAAAAGAATTGCCTTAAAACCTATAATTTTACGTTTGACGTTCTTGAGGAGTTATAAAAGAAATGCCAAAGGCAAGCAGTTTCAGTCGTTTCACGCGCGGAGTTAAACACACCGTCCGCGCGTTCACTTCGACAAAGCATCCAGTTCTGGTTCACATTGTCCCGATGCGGCGATGCAATCTCGCCTGTACGTATTGCAACGAATACGACAAGACGAGCGAGCCGGTAGCGATTGACACGATGCTCAAGCGCATTGATAAACTCGCGGAGTTCGGCAGTTCGGTCATCACAATTTCCGGCGGTGAACCGATGATGCACCCGGAAATTTACGAAATCATCGCCAGAATTCGCCGTCACGGAATGATTGCCGGACTCATCTCCAACGGTTATTATTTTCAATCGGAAAAAGTAAGGCGATTAAACGAGGTCGGACTCGATTATTTGCAAATCTCGATTGATAACGTTAATCCGGACGAAGTCTCGAAAAAGAGTTTGAAGGTTCTCGACGGCAAACTCAAAAACTTAGCCGAGTACGCCAAATTTAAAGTTAATATCAATTCGGTAGTTGGCGGCGGCGTGGCAAATCCCGAAGAAGCGTTGGTTATCGCCAATCGCGCCGTGGAATTAGGATTCTCTTCAACGGTCGGCGTGATTCACGACGGCGACGGCTTGATAAAAGGTTTGACGACGCGCGAAAAGGAAGTTTATAAGGAAATCAAAGCGAAAGGCACGCGAAGCTATGCGCGTTGGAATTGGTTTCAGGATAAATTAGTTGACGGCGGCGAATACGAGTGGCGGTGTCGGGCGGGCGCGAGGTATTTATATGTGGACGAAGCGGGCATTGTCAGTTGGTGTTCGCAGCAGCGCGGAACGCCCGGCATTCCGCTGCTCGAATACACGCACGAAGATATGAGGCGCGAATATATTACGGAAAAATGGTGTGCGCCGACCTGCACGATTCAGTGCGTTCATCAGGTCGGACATCTTGACGCATGGCGCGACCCGCAAATTTCCCTTAATGATTACAACAACCGTATGGGCAAAGGTTTGAAAAAAGAAACCGTCGCGCAGATTTTAAGCGCGGAATAATGATAGATAATTTTCCATATTTATGTGAATCAAGAATAGAAACCTGATTTCTCATTGCTTCTTGGTGGTAAAAAGTTTTTTACAAAAAAACTGTCAAACTATAATTCAAAATAAAAATCGGATAAACCGGAAGACGTGCAAATTCAATTTAGTGTTGACCATCAGTTTGCGCGTCCTCTGCAACTCGATTTTATGTCGTTCATTTACAACGCGGCGCGAACGCCAAGCGGCGAGACGAATCTGGCAACCAAAATAGAGATTTTCGACGCACAAGGTCGCTCCATCGTTAATACGCCGATGCGTCCGCTTTCTAACAAAGGACTCGCCGATTTGTCGCGCATTTCTTTATATTTGCGTGATTCGGCAGCAAACGAGCGTGTCGGGAAATTATCTGCTGCGCGTTATCGTTAATGATTTGGCGGCGAAGGCGACCACCATTGAGCAGACAGTATTTACTATCGAGTAAAGTTTTTGTGTTTAGCTTTATGATACTGTCCGAAATAAGATTGGAAATTGATTGCAAAATTCAATTTCCAATTTTGCTTTTCCCGCCATTCTAATTGGACAATAAGTTTAAGTTTTAGAATGAGTTGAATTTAATCTCCGTTTTCGAAAGATAGCAATCTAAAGGTTAGTATCATTTATCCAGAAAAAAAACCAAAAGTATGTAGAAATATATGAACCAGGAAAAAGTTTTTCTGCCGATTCTGTTAGGAACGAATCGCAAAGGGCGCGAAAGCGAAAAGGTTGCAAAATGGCTTTCTGAAAAAATGTCGGACCGAGAAGACGTTGAAACAAAACTTTTTGACGTGCGCGATTTCGATTTGCCGCAGGACGATTATGGAACGTCAATCGGCAAAGATTTTCCAGAATGGCGCGATGCAATCGTTCGCGCTGATGGTTTAGTTGTTGTTGTTCCCGAATATAATCACGGTTATCCGGGAAGTTTGAAAAGCGTTCTGGATTTGCTTTTGAAGGAATATATTCACAAAGCCGTCGGTCTGGTCGGTGTTTCCGCCGGACCTTGGGGCGGAGCGCGCGTGGTCGAAGCATGTGTGCCGATGGTTAGAGAATTAGGTTTAGCCGTAACTTTCACCGATTTGAATTTTCCAATTGTAAAAGACAAATTTGACGAAAACGGCAAACTGCTTGACGAAGCATATAACAAACGCACCGCGGATTTTCTGGACGAATTAATTTGGATGAGCCGCGCACTACGTTGGGGACGCGAGAATTTGCCCTCTAAACATCATCAGTAAAACGGCGTTCGCTTGACTAAACATTTTTCATATCCGATTCTATTCATACAGGCTTACAAATAAAGGACAACAGGGAAGGTAGAAATTAGATGGCAGAAAATACAGCGAAAAATTTTATTGATGCTCTAAATAAATTAGAATCTGACCGCGATTTGGAAACAATCTGCGGTCTTTTCAGCGAAGAATGTGAAGTCGGAAATGTTGTAACCGATGATAAAAACATCGGCGCGAGGGAGTTTTGGAACAGTTATCGCGAAACTTTCGATAAAGTTCATTCAACTTTTCGCAACGAAATAATTACCGACGGCGTAACCGCTCTGGAATGGACAACGAGCGGCACAAACAGCGACGGACACGAATTCAACTATGACGGCGTGAGTATTTTGGAAACCGATGGTGATAAGATAACGCGCTTTCACGCTTATTTTAACCCGAACAAACTCGGCAAGCAGATTGTCGCCAATGATAAAACGGAGGCACAAAGCAATGGCTGAAAAATTGAAAACAGGCGATAAAGTCGAGTGGGAAGCTTCACAGGGAAAAACTTCCGGTACGGTGAAAAAGAAACTGACCAAACCGACTGACATCAAAGGTCATCACGTTGCGGCTTCCGCAGACAATCCCAAATATCTGGTTGAAAGCGAGAAAAGTGGAAAAGAAGCAGCGCACAAACCGGCGGCTTTGAAAAAGAAGAAGTAAGAAAATAAAAATAAGCGGGGAAATTTTGTGGAAAATAAAAAAGCGGCATTGGTAAATTTGCCGCTTCTTTCGTTTATCAATTGTATAAAAATTCTTAGCCGGAAGTTTTCATCCGCCGACTCGACGGAATCTCGAAATTGTAAGTTTCACCGTGGCTTAGATAAATCAGTTTTTCAGTCAAGCCGGCTTCTTCAACCGCGCGTTTGAAATCTTCGAGCGGCGATTTGAAAACATCGTAGTCGTTATAGTGAATCGGAATAACTTTTTCGGGACGAACGAGTTGGATTATCTCAACGCCTTGTTTATCATCCATTGTGAGCATCACGCCTAAAATCCTGGTTCCGCCGAGGTGAATTAAGGCAAGGTCAATTTCAGGAAAACGATTTGGAATCTCCTTTAAATCATCAAAAATAAGTGTGTCGCCTGAAATGTAAAGCCGCAACAGCCGCTCGCCCGTTCCGGTTTCAAAATCCAGAATGCTGCCCATCACGTCCGGCAGCGCGAAGTCAACCATCGCCGGACCGTGTTTGCCGGGCAAGGAGGTAATTCGAAGGCGCGCCTCGCCTTTAGTAAATTCCGCCGTTTCCCAAGTGTCAAGCCCGATGCCGCCGCGAAAATCTCTCGCTTCGAGTTCTCCGACGGCATGGTTAGTCGTTACAATCGGCAAATTTTTATCGAGTTTTTCCTCGACAATCTGGTCGAAATGGTCACCGTGATAATGCGATAGAACGCACAAATCAACGGGCGGCAAATCTTCGATGTTGATTGCCGGTTCGGTCAGACGTTCCGAAGTCAGCCCGTAACCAAGATGAACGTGGTCACCGGCGTGCAGAAAATTCGGGTCGGTCAGAATTGTAAAGCCGGCGTAACGCAAAATCACCGTCGCCGTTCCGACAAAAAAAACAGAACCAGTATTGAAATCAGTATTTGAATCTGCGGATGCAGAAAGTTGAAACGTATTTGACATTGAAACTCCCTTCGTTCGTTAAAATTATAAATAAATCTATGCGAGAAAATTATCACACCTGTTTAAGAGCAAGCAAGAATTCATTGCAAAAATTTATTTGGGAAGCTAACGGCGCGGCACATTTTCACCGACCGTCCAGACAATTACAGAACTTGAAAGTCCTAGTCCAGACAAACGTCCTGCCATCATCACAATTGTTTCGCCCTTTGTAACTGCTTCGACTTTAAGGAGAGTTTTTTCGCCTTCTTCAAGCATTGATTCAGTCGTGTTTGTATTTTCGTGGCACAACGGATTAACGCCCCAAATTAGTGCAAGCTGATTTCGCACATCAGTCGAATTAGTCAAAGCGAATGTTTGCAAGCCTGAACGAACGCTAGAAAGTCTTCGCGCCATTAAGCCGGATTCGGTGAAAACCGCTACTTTATCGGTCAGAATCTCCCGCGCACAAATCGCCGCCGCTTTGCAAATCGCCTGCGAAGTTCTGCCCGTCGGCTCTTCGGTAAATTTGAGGGGACGTTTTAATTTTGTGGTTTTGACCGTCTCCGCCGAATCAATAATGCGTTTCATCGTCGCCACCGCTTCGACCGGATATTGCCCGGTCGCCGTTTCCGCCGACAACATTACCGCATCTGTTCCATCCCAAACGGCGTTTGCTACGTCCGACGCTTCGGCGCGTGTCGGGCGCGGGCTGACAATCATTGATTGTAGCATCTGCGTTGCGGTTATTACAAATTTATCGTTGAGAACTGCTTTTTCAATAATTTGTTTTTGATAAACCGGCACGAGTTCGACGCTCGTTTCCACGCCCAAATCGCCGCGGGCGACCATCACACCGTCGGTTTCCTTTAAAATCGCATCGAGATTTTCAATCGCTTCGGCTTTTTCAATTTTCGCCACGAGAAGCGGCTTGCCCCATTTGCGCTTGTGATTTTTCTTAATAATTTTGCGAACTTCCGCGCAGTCTTCCGCCCGCCGCACAAACGACAGCGCGATGTAATCTACGTTTTGTCCCAACGCCCAATCCAAATCAATGCGGTCTTTATTGGTTAAAGACGGAATCGGCAGAGACGTGTTCGGCAAATTGATTCCTTTGCGCTCGGCAAGCAGACCGCCGCTGACCACTCTTGTGACGACATCAGTTTCGGTAACGAATTCGACGACGAGTTCGATTGCGCCGTCGTCCAGTAAAATTCTGGTGTCGGGCTGAACGAGCTTCGGCAGTTCCGTGAAATTCGTCGCCACTTCTTCCGCCGTGCCGTCGGTTTCGCGGGAAGTAATAATAAATTTCGCGCCGGTTTCCAAGTAAACCGCCGAGCCGCCTTTCAAACCGCGCGTGCGGATTTTCGGACCCGACAAGTCAACTAAAACCGCCAGCGGCTTATTGAGTTTTGCGGCGGCGGCTCTGGCTCGTTTAATCGTTTCGATGTGTTGTTCGGGCGTTCCGTGCGACATATTTATTCGCACGGCATTTAGTCCGACGTTTAAAAGCGATTCGATGATTTCTTGGGTGTCGGAAGCCGGTCCAAGGGTAGCTAAAATCTTTGCTCTTCTCATTGATTATTATTCTGCCACAAAATTAAGAGAGAACACACGGTTCGCAAAAGAGAAATTAACCGTAAATCAACACGAAGAAGCGTAAAATTAAAAAACCTGCGTATGTCCGTGCGCATCTGTGGTTAAATTTCTCCTGTGTTTTCTATGGCTAATTTTTTTTGCAAATAATTCATTGTCGTCGCCACGAACGTCGAATGCGACCAAGTGAGCGGCGAAACGGAAATGGCTTCGCCCGTCAACGGATTGACTTGCTCGGCTAGGACGCCTGAGGGCAAAGCCCGCATCGTCGTCCATTCCAAAATTTCAACTGCCTTTTGCAAATCTTCTTCGGTTTGGGCTTGCGCAATGTAAAAATCTGCCAGCCAGAGCGTGCAGATAAACCAGGCATTGCCGCCCGCATCTTTTGTGATTTGCATATAATCGTCGGCTTCAAACCGCGCAACGCCGCCGATTTCCGTTTTAATCAAAAGTTTTTCTTCGACCGCTTGCATTGTATTTTTAACAAGTTCGTCGCCGGCTGAAAACGCGCCGAAATAAAATACACCGAAAAGGGAAGCATCAATTGTTGCATCAATCTCAAAATTCGCGTCGCCGTAAAATTGCAAACCGCGCAGAAATCTACCGAATTCTTGGCTATAAAGATATTCGCGCATTGCCGCGACAATTTCATCGGCAACCGTCTCATATTTTTCGGCGCGCTCGTGTTCGGCAAACAGCCGCGCAAAATTTGCCGCTGCCCGCAATCCACCGACAACTGTTGCACATGTAAATGTGTGAATGCCGCGCTGATTTTCCCAAAGATTCCACGAAGGAAGCGGCAATTTAGAATTTTCATCACGAAACGCGGACATAAATTCCGCCGCTTTGACAATCAGCGAGCGATAAAATTGTCGGACAAATTCAATCTCCCGAAACCGGTCGTAATGTTCCCACAAAGCCCAAATCACGAGCGCGGTTTCGTCTTCCTGAATCGGCACGAGCCGCTTTTTTGCCCAAACGTCCCACGCAGCGTGCCAACCTGATGCAACAGTGCCGTCGGAATTATATTTCTGCAAAAAATAACCGTCGTCGTGGATGATTTTCGCGCACAAATTGAAAAAATTGCGCGTCAGAAAAGGATAGCCGGCAAGGTCGAGCGCATTGACGACAAATGCGCCGTCGCGCGTCCAAAGATAACTGTAATGGTCGGTCGCGCGTTCAGTAACGTCTGAATCGTTGGCGGCGAGAATTGCGCCGTCGTTATCAATTTGTGTGCGGATTATGAGCAGGGAACGCTTAAAGAGGTTAATCACTTCGGGCGACAAATTCATAAAATCTTGTTCGTTTTTATTCACCCAAACGCGCCAGTAATTTTCCGTGTAATTCAAAAATTTTTCGGGCGTTTGTTCGTGAACGTGATTATTGAGGCGAACAATTTCATCGTGCGAAAATCCCGCGCAAATCCAATAGAAAAATTCTTTCGTTTCCTGCGGTTCGAGATTGAGATAAATTCCAATCGTCGAATCAACCGAGCCTTCGGTAATCGCGCCGCCTTTGAGTTCGCCGTCTTCCGCGTCGCGCCAAGTTCCTTCCTGGTCGCGAAAAGCCTTTCTGCCCGTCGAGAAAACGTCGAAATGCGGCGCGGTGTTTATCAAAAAATAACGATGCTTTTTGTAATGAACGAGAGCTAAACTTTCCGGGTCATAGAAAGCCGTGTCGCCGAATTTGTTTTCGTAGATGCGAAAATCGTGATGCAGAAAAACGCGGGTTTCTCTTCTTGTGTCGCGCAAATTTGAAACGCGAACGCGGCGCAAAAAGATGTTTTCGTGGCTGGCAATCGTGTCGTTGCAAACAACTTCAATGCCGAGACTTTCGTTGGTTAATTTAACATCGGTAACGAGCGTTTCCGAAACATAACAAAGTTTCCGCGTCCAATCGTCGGAAAAAATCCACGAAAATTCGCCGTCCGCCCAAACGCCGAAGCGAAACGGAAAACCTTCCGTGTGATTTTCCTGTCCGACATGCGGAAAATAGATGTCGCGGATTTGATACTTATCATCGAAGGTAACGAGCAGAGAGCCGTTGCCGACCGGAATATCACGCATAGTTTAAGTTGTGAGAATGTTTTTCACCGGATTTGGATTTATTTTGTCCAATCGATTATCATTTGTCCAAAACTCGTCGCAATTGTGATGAATGGCAGTGGCGAGATGTAAAGCATCAGGCGTTTTCAGACTGGGAAAATCTGCGCGAAAGTGCGCGGCTTGACGGAAAACTTCTTTACCGAGCAGAACGCTTTCCGCCTGTTTGAACCAGTCGCAGAATTTATCAATCAACAATTGATTATTTTTGCGAAAAGGCATCACAAAACATTCTATTTCCGACAAAGCGGAAACGACGAAAATCAAATCAGGTTGTGCGAAAATATAATTTTCCAGAAGAGGCGCAAAAATCGAATGCTCTTCGACAAGATAAATAACCAAACAAGAGTCCAAATAAACATAGATTGGTTTTAATCCCACGATTCTCGCGCCTCCGTAATTTGGGCTTCGATTTCTTCCGTGCTGGGACGAGAGGATTCAGGAAGGCGATTATTTTGCAGAAACTCCAAAATCCTTTTCGAGTTTCCTTTTTCCTCCGCACCGCCATTTGTTTCTTCCAAAACAGTGACAATCGCGCGGCTTTTTTTTGAAACGCGCAACGGTTCGAGTAACCTGATTTGACCGCTCACATCAATTTCGGCTTCGACGGTTTGTAACATAAATTTCCTCATTAACAAAACATTATCATTTGAATTGTAGCATCATTTTTGTCGCGTCGGCAGAACCCAAAACGCACTCGACTGAAAATTGCGCCGAATTGGTATAATCAAAATTATGACTGAAGAACAACCGAAGAAAAAACGCTTTAGCTTTTCAAAAGCATGGTTTGAGGCGAAAGATTTAGTTTATAAATATCGCTGGCGGCTCGCGCTTGGCGGCGTTTTGATGATTATCAGTCGGCTTGCCGGACTGGTTTTGCCTGCGTCGTCAAAATATCTGGTTGACGAAATTATTATCAAAGAGCGTTTCGAGATGCTCAAATGGATTGCGCTTGCCGTCGGACTTTCGACGCTCGTGCAAGCGGTGATGACATTCACTCTTTCGCAAGTGTTGGGCGTCGCGGCGCAGCGTGCGATTACCGAAATGCGAAAGCGCGTGCAGGCGAAAATCGAGCGGCTGCCGATTTCATATTTCGATTCGACGCAGAGCGGACAATTGATTTCACGCATTATGAACGACGCGGACGGCATCCGCAATCTCGTCGGCACAGGACTTGTTCAACTGGCGGGAAGCCTTTTGACGGCGGCGATTTCCGTCTGCGTTTTGTTTTACCTCAATTGGCGTCTTACGAGCATTACGATTATCGTGCTTGCCGTCTTTGGCGGAATGCTGGCGTATGCGTTCAAAAAACTGCGCCCGATTTTCCGCGAACGCAATCAGATAAATGCCGAAGTCACGGGACGGCTGACCGAATCGCTCGGCGGAATCCGCATCGTCAAAGCATACACGGCGGAAAGGCGCGAAGAATTATCTTTCGCCCGCGGAGCGCACAGACTTTTTCGCAACATCGCTAAATCTTTGACGGGCGTTTCCGCCGTCACCGCGTTTTCATCCGTTGTTATCGGCGCAATCAGCGTCGTGATGATTACTGTCGGCGGAAATTCCATGATGGCAAATCAAATGACTATCGGTGATTTGTTTATGTATATTTTCTTCACGAGTTTGATGGCGTTTCCGATTATTGAATTAACGTCAATCGGCACACAAATCACCGACGCTTTTGCGGGACTCGACAGAATCCGCGAGGTGATGGATATGTCAACCGAGGACGACGCGGACGAGCAGAAAAAACCTCTGCCGAATATCGAAGGCGGCATCACATTCGAGAATGTGTTTTTTGATTACGAATCCGAAACGCCCGTTCTGCAAGGCATTTCGTTTGACGCGCCCGCCGGCACGACAACCGCGCTCGTCGGCTCTTCCGGTTCTGGAAAATCCACGATTTTGAGTTTGGTTTTGAATTTTATACAGCCGAATAAAGGCAGAGTTTTGATTGACGGCGAAGATTTGCAAGCGATAAAACTGCGCGATTATCGCCGGCATTTGGGCGTTGTTTTACAGGACAACTTCTTGTTCGACGGCACGATTCTCGACAACATCCGATTCTCGAATCCGCAGGCGAGTTTTGCATACATCAAGGAAGTTTGCCGCATCGCTTACTGCGATGAATTTATTGAAAAGTTCGAGAATAAATACGAAACGATTGTCGGCGAGCGCGGCGTGAAACTCTCCGGCGGTCAACGCCAGCGGATTGCGATTGCGCGGGCATTACTCGCCGACCCGAAAATTTTAATTCTCGACGAAGCGACATCTTCGCTCGATTCGGAAAGCGAAGCGTTAATTCAGGAAGGCTTGCGGCAATTACGAATGGGCAGAACAACTTTTGTCATCGCACATCGGCTTTCAACGATTCGGAGCGCGGATAATATCTTGGTCGTCGAGCAGGGAAAAATTGTCGAAAACGGGACGCACGAAGAATTACTGGCTTTCGGCGGTCGTTACCGTCAGCTTTACGATAAGCAATACCAATTTGAAAAAAACCTTTTTATCAATCCGGGCGAAGATTTTACGACTGCTGCGCCGCCAATCAATAAAGGAAAATTGAATACATCGCGGTTATAAAAAAGTGTTTTGAGTATTTTCTTTCGCCTTAAAGAGAATACTCAAAACACTTAGAGTTAGTCCGAAAAGTTTCAAGTAGGCTTAAGTCGTTTAAGAAGAATACTTATCATTCTTACATGAATCATCGCTACGCTTGTTTCAGTAAGCAGTTCATAATCCTTAACTAATCTCCTGGCTCC